>NZ_BATI01000044.1 GCF_000467105.1 Aquipseudomonas alcaligenes NBRC 14159 | reverse complement strand
AATAGCGGTCATCCGTGTCGTCAATAACTGCGGCTGCATGGCACGATGTGCATTACTGCCACAAAGGCTCCTAGTCGATATCAATGACGGCCTTACCTCGTATTTCTCCTTGTTCAAGCATTTCGTGGGCAGTCTGAGCCTGGTCAAGGGAGAAACGAAACTCATCTACCAGCGGCTTCAGCTGACCCGCTTCTGCCAATTGGGCCGCCTTGCGCAAGATTTCGCCATGGTGAGCGCGCTCTTTGCCGGACAGCATTGGCAATAGGACAAATACCCCGGACAGGGTCATGCAGCGCAGGGAGCCTGGAGCCAGGTTATGGGAGGAAAATGCAGCGCAGCTGACAATGTGTCCATATGGGCGAATGGCATGGAACGACATATCCAAGGACTCGCCACCAACGGTGTCATAGATAATGTCAAAGCCATCCCCGTTAGTGTGCTGGGCCACATACTCATTGACGCCAACGCTTTGATAGTCGATAGGCGTTGCCCCGTAGGATTCTATGATTGAGTGCTTCGCGGGGGACACGGTTGCATAAACATCAGCACCAAACGCTTTGGCGAGCTGCACGGCGACATGTCCGACTCCGCCAGCGCCACCATGAACCAACACGCGGTCACCCGCTTTCACAGCTGCTTTATCTACTAGGCCTTCCCATGCAGTCAGCGTCACCAGTGGCAGGGCTGCCGCTTCGCGCATGCTGAGATTTCTAGGCTTGATCGCTAACAAATTTGCATCGACTGCCGCGTACTGGGCCAAAGATCCCTGCAATCCACGCACACCGCCAGTCAGACCATACACCTCATCCCCAACTTGGAACTGAGTAACGCCTTCGCCCACAGCCTCAACGACGCCCGCCAAATCAGTGCCAATGATCGCTGGTAACTCAGGCATCGCGTAAGGGGCCTGCCCCAGGCGAATTTTGTAGTCGATTGGGTTAACGCCGCTGGCTTTAATCCTTACCAGTACCTGCCCTTGTTGCGGCGAAGGCTCTGCGACTTCGACCTCAAGCAGGGTGCTCTCGTCATAGCTATCTAGGCGCAAGGCCTTCATCAGCCCACCACTCGACAGCGATTCAGTTATGTTGCTCACAGCTTTTCACTCCAGATAAGCGGGGCCTGACGCCGAAGCGACAGGCCCTCAACTCATTAGAATTCCTGCACGGTTGGGCGCAGAACGATCTCGTTAATATCCACGTCAGCAGGCTGTTCAATCGCAAAGGCGATAGCCCGTGCGACGGATTCGGCGGGAATTGCTTGCTTGTAGAAGTCCACCACGAAGTCGCGGCTCTGCTGGTGGGAACTGCCGAATTTCAGTTCGGAGTCCACGGCACCCGGTTCGATAGTCGTGGTGCGGATACTGCCACCGACTTCGTGACGCAGTCCTTCGGAGATAGCCCGCACAGCAAACTTGGTGCCGCTGTACACGGTGCCACCTGGGCTGAACACCTTCAGGCCTGCAACCGATGCGATGTTGATGAAGTGACCACTGTTTTGTTTCTGGAAGACTGGCAATGCAGCCGCGACTCCGTACAGCAGCCCCTTGATGTTGATATCGACCATGCGATCCCACTCGTCAGTGCGAGCATCGCTGAGCGGTGCAATCGCCATCAGTCCGGCATTGTTGACCAGTACATCAATGCGACCGTAGGTGTCCACGGCACCTTGAATGAGCGTTTTGACCTCTTCCTGAGAGGTAACATCGGTCTGATACGCGATTGCCTGACCACCTGCATTGGTCAGCTCAGCCACCAATGCGTCGAGTTTATCTTTGCGACGTGCAGCCAGCACTACGCGAGCGCCAAGCGCAGCAAGGTGGCGTGCAGTAGCCTCCCCTAGGCCGCTGCTGGCACCGGTGATAACGACAACTTTTCCAGAAATGTTATTGCTCATGCTGAGAACCTCATCGGCGGGTTTGTACTTCGCCATGGCTGGTTAACCTGGCAGTGCGCAAACTTTAGACCCATGATTGATCTCAATAAATGGAAATGATTGGATTATGCTATTCCTGAAAATGGAATAAATGGGAGGGGCAACATGCTTAACCGCATGGAGATGGTTAGGATTTTTTGCACAGCAGCAGAGGCAGGTAGCTTCCGCGAAGCGGCAACTCGATTAGGCATCTCCCCACAAGGGGTGACTCGAGCCATTCAAGCCCTGGAAACTGAGCTTGGCGAATCGCTGTTCCACCGCAATACCCGCCAGGTGAGCATCACTGCTTTCGGTCAGGATTACGCCAAAGATGCCAGGTCAGCTCTGGATCATTTCGATACGCTATTCCGGTCGCACAGGACGGAGCCTGAGCTGTCAGGTAGGGTGGGGATTACGGCTCCACATGCTATTGGCAGGCGCTTCCTAATACCGTTTCTTCAGCCCCTGGCCGCTGCACATCCTGACCTGCAATTCGATCTCCGCTTGGAAGATCAGATGACTGATGCTGTCGAGGCGCATATCGATATTGGTATCAGGGTGGGGGTTATTCGCGACCGGCGCTACGTTGCACGTGCCTTAGCTCCCGTGCCGTTTTACGTTGTCGCGTGCCCGTCTCTCATAGGCCAAAAGACACCACCTAAATCTTTGGATGCCTTAGCTAAGCTGCCACTTTCAGTCCTGATCGACCGGAAAAATGGCCGCCCTTGGCCTTGGCTATTTGCCGACGGGCAAACGTTCACGCCCAGGCAGCCAGCTCTTATCTGTGATGATCCCGATACGGAATTGGAAGCCACCCTGGCAGGCATGTGTTTTGGCCAAATTCCTGCCTATCTGGCTGAGCCTCATCTGCGGTCAGGAAAGCTGGTTGCTGTTTTGGCTGATCTCGCTCCAGCGCCATGGGATCTGTTCATATACCGCCCGCAGCAGGGTCCTGTATCGAAGCGGGTGCGATTGGTGTACGACCACCTTAAGCAGGCTTTCTCAAACCCCAAGCTATTTCCCCAGGGCCTGGGGACATAGCTTGAATACCTGCCAGCAATCGTCCGCTTTTGGCCGTTAGCTGGTCCTCTGGGAATAAAGTCTTCTCGAGCTCAGTACAGATCGCTACGCCTGGTCGGCTTTACCGCCTGGATAAAGCTGTAACCCAGGCCGATATCGGTGACTACGCGGGTGATCATGGCGGGGATGGCGATCAGCGCGTGGATCAGCATGGCCAGCGCCGCGTAGGCGCCGAACTCGATGGCGCGCAGGGCCAGCGGCAGCGGATCGCGGCGGCTTTCCAACAGTTCCTGGCGCAGGGCGGGCAGGTCGGGCCAGTGGTCGGCGTCGATCCGCTCGCGCATGGCCAGCGGGTACAGGTTGCGGCTGCGGCAGCCGCGGCGGAAGGCGCGCCACATGCGTTTCGGCTGCAGCACCAGGCCGGTGGAGAGGGCGATCAGGTTCATGGTGCCGAGCAGGGGCGAGTTGAGCATCGAGCCGGTGCCCAGCTCCCAGGCGCTGACCTCGCCCTCGCCGATGCGCCCGGTGCTGTAGCCGGTCACGATGTGGTGCAGGTCGTGGTACTTCAGGTAGATGTGGCGCGTCTCGATGTTCGGCAGCGGCACCAGCAGGCAGCCGGTGTAGACCGGCACGGTGCAGGCCTTGCGATCGGCGGTGTCGCTGAAGCCGCAGCGGCGGTAGAAGGCAGCGAGTTCTTCCCTGAGGGTCATGGGTTCCATCCTTGACGTGGTTGTCAGCGCGGGTACAGGGGCGGCAGCGGGCTGGTCTCCTGCGGGCTGGCGGCCGCCTCCAGTGGCGGCAGGCTGCGAATGGCCTTCCACAGGCTTTCGCCCTGCCACTGATTGCCGGTTTCGCTGTAGAGCGCACCGTTCAGGCCGTCGAGCGCATCGGACAGGGTGGCGAAGCGCGCCGCCATGTCGGCCAGGGTTTCCGGTTGCTGGCGTGCCCAGGCGTCCAGCGCCTGGCGGGTGGCCTGCGGGTCATTGGCCAGGCAGGCGCGCTTGAGGTCGTCGAGCAGCGTGCGTGGGCTGGGGCCGGTCTGTGCGGTGGGCAGGATGGCCGGCTGGCGGCGCGCATGCCACCACAGGCCGAAGCCCAGCACGGTGGTCAGGGCGAGCAGGGCGCAGGCCAGTTGCCAGGGCCAGAGCAGTACCTGGGCCGCGTCGCGGGCGACTGCCTGGCCACCCACCGGGGCTTCCACTTCCAGGCTCGGGTTGCTCGCCACTTTCAGGGTGCGGGCTGGCAGGCTGGCGCTCTCCAGGCGGTCCAGTTCGGTGTTCCACCACAGCACCTGCACTTCCGGCAGGGTGATGCGGCCACTCTGGCTCGGCACCAGGGCCTCGCTTTCCTCGCGGCTGCCGATCAGGCCCTTGTCGTTGACCTCGTTGCGCTGCTGCGGCTGGTCCGGATAGCGCCGCAGGCCGGCGCTGTCCTGGATCGGCAGGGGCGGCAGCTGGGCGCTGGACAGGCCCTCGGCGCGCAGCATCAGGCTGCGGGTCAGCGAGTCGCCGACCGTGACGGCCTTGGGTTCCGGGTTCCAGGCCTCGCTCAGGGTCAGGGCGCGCGCCGGCAGCCAGGGCACATCGGCCGGCCAGCTGGCCGGGCGCGGCTTCACCTCGAGCGGGATTTCCGGCGACTTGACCCGCGTCGGTCGCCCGGGACGCGGGCCGAAGGGGTTGAATTCATAGCCGTTGGAACGCTCCACCGGCGTGGCGCTGAACACCTGCGCAGGAATGCTCAGCTCGCCGCTCTGCTGCGGGAAGATGGCGTAGCGCAGCTCGATCACGCCGTGGCGCACGCCGTTGATGTCGGTCTCGAAGGTGCGTGGGTCGCCCAGTTGCTCGACGCGGGCGTCGGGGATGCTCAGCGGGGTCAGGCTGCTGTCGTCATACAGCGACACCGAGTGGTAGATGCGCAGGGTCAGCACCGCCTGGGCCTGCACATAGACGCTCTCGCGATCCAGGCTGGCGTCGATGAAGATCGGTGCCAGCTTGCCGCCGCTGTTGGGGTCGTTCTTCAGCACCTGCAGGGTGATCGGCTGGCTCTGCGCGTCGCCCAGTTTGAGTGGCGGCACCACCACATAGCCGCTCTGCCGCGGCAGCAGGGTGACGATCCAGCGGGTGCTGGAACGAGCCTGGCCGGCGAAGGTGGAGAGGCGGTTCTCCTGGCGCGTGCTGACGACTTCGAACTGGTCGCGCAGCGGCGTGAGGTCGGGCATGCCGAACTGGGTGACGTCCTCGGACTCGAGGATCAGGTCGAAGGTCTCGCCCTCGTTCAGGCGCGCGCGGTCGACGGTGGCGGAGAAGCCGGCGGCCCACAGCTGGGTGCCGCACAGGCAGAGGAGGAGGGCGCAAAGCAGGCGTTTCATCGTGATCTTTCCTGGCGTTGCTGTTGTTCGTAGAGGAATTTGCGCCGCAGCAGCTCGCCCGGGTCGTCCGGAATCTGCCGCAGCCATTGTTCCAGCGCGTCGCGTTGCTCACCGTCCAGCGGCTCGGCGCTGGCGCTCTGGGGTTCGTCCTGCGGGTCGCCGGCGCCGGGTTGCGCCTGGCCGTCCGGCGCGGGCGGCTGATCGGCGCCATCGCGGGCCTGGCCCTGTTGCTGCGGCTGGGCGTTGGCTGGCGGTTCCTGCGCTGGCTGTGGCTGCGCGGGGGCTTGCGAGTCCTGGGCCTGTTGCGGTTGACCGGGCTGGGGCTGGCCGGAGGAGGGCTGCGGTTGCTCCTCGCCCTGCTGCGGGTCGTCGTTCTGCTGGGACTGCTGTTGCTGCTGCTGTTTCTGCTGGCGCAGCAGCTGTTCGACCAGGGCCTTGTTGTGCAACGCCGGCTGCAGCTCGGGGTCGCGCTCCAGCGCCTGTTCGTAGGCGTCCACCGCCGCGGCCAGCTCGTTGCTCTTGGCCAGGGCGTTGCCGCGGTTGTAGTGGGCAATGGCGCTGTCGCTGCGGGCGAAGCGTTCCGCGGCGGCCGGGTAGTCGCCGGCGCGGTACAGCGCCTCGCCCTGCCACTGCGGATCACGGAAGTGCTCGGCGGCCTCCTTGGGGTTATCCGCCTGCAGCAGGCGCTCGCCCTGCTGGTCCGGGCGCAGCCAGAGGTCGTTCCAGCCCAGGGCGTAGCTCGGCTGCGGCGCCAGACTCAGCAGCAGGGGCAGGCAGAACAGCCAGCCGCGGCGTCCGGCGCAGGCGGCAAGCAGCAGCAGTGGTAGCAGCAGCCAGTGGCCCTGGTCGGCCCAGGCGGCCAGCTGGGTCGGTTCGGCGCCCTCGCGCAACTGCTCGGGGCCGGCGAGCAGGTCGAGGCCCTGCAGGTCGCTATCGTCCAGGCGCGCGCTGCGGTACTGGCCGCCCAGCTCGCCGGCGAAGCGGCGCAGGCTGGCGGCGTCCAGGCGTGGCACGAGGATGGCGCCCTGGGCATCCTTGAGGAAGCTGCCGTCCTCGCCGCGAATCGGTGCGCCCTGAGCGCTGCCGATACCGAGGATGGCCAGGCGCTCGCCGCGGTTACCCAGGGCGCTACGCAGGCCGTCGCGCTCATCCAGGCTCAGTTCGCTGCCAATCAGCAGCAGCCGGCCACGGCCCTGTGCACCCTGTTCCAGCAGGCCCAGGGCGCGCTGCACGGCCAGGTCGGCGCGGCGCCCCGGCTCGGGCATGATCGAGGGTTTGACCGCTTCCAGCAGGTTGCGCGCGGTGGCCAGGTCGTCGGACAGCGGCACCAGCACGTGGGCGCTGCCGGCGTAGACGATGATTGCCGTTTGTGCGTCGCTGCGTGCCTGCAGCAGGTCGATGATCTTGCGCTTGGCCTGTTCCAGGCGGTTCGGCGCGGCATCGGTGGCGAGCATCGCCGGGGTCAGTTCGAGTAGCACCACCAGCGGGTCGGCGCGTTTCTGGCTGGCCTGTTCCAGGCGCTGCCAGCTGGGCCCGAGCAGGGCCAGCAGGGTGAGCAGCCAGGCCAGCCCGAGGGCGATCCACGGCAGCTTGTTGCTGCGCGCGCGGCCGGCGGTGAGCAGGACGGCCTGAAACGCCGCCGGCAGCAGCAACTGCCAGCGGCCGCTGCGCCGCTCGCGGTGCCACAGCTGCCAGAGCAGCCAGCCGAGCAGCGGCAGCAGGAGTAGCCAGAAGGGGCGCAGCCACTGCGGCCAGAGCATCTCCATCAGCTGCGCCCTCCGATGCGGGCGTTCAGCGCCTGCCAGCGCTGCGGCCACAGTTCGCGCGCCACCAGTAACAGGCTGACCAGCAGGGCAGCGGCCAGCGGCCAGGGATACAGGGCCTTGGCCGGGCGGGCACGGGTGGGCAGCTGGGCAGCCGGTTCCAGCTGGTCGAGGGTCTCCTCGATGCGTTGCAGCTCCTCGCTGGTGCGGGCGCGGAAGTAGACGCCGCCGGTCTGCTCGGCGATGTCGATCAGGGTGGCTTCGTCAAGGTCCACCCCGGGGTTCAGCCCAAGCATGCCCATGATGCCGCTCTGCTGCGGGTCGGAGCCGATGCCGATGGTGTAGATCTTGACCTTCTGCTCGGCGGCCAGGCGCGCGGCGACCTTGGGTTCGATCTCGCCACCGTTGTTGGCGCCGTCGGTGATCAGCACCAGCACGCGGCTGTCGGCCGGGCGCTGGCGCAGGCGCTTGACCGCCAGGCCGATGGCATCGCCGATGGCGGTCTGCGGGCCGGCGATGTTGATCAGCGCCTCGTCCAGCCAGGTGCGCACGGTGTGGCGGTCGAAGGTCAGCGGCGATTGCAGGTAGGCGCGGCTGCCGAACAGGATCAGGCCGATGCGGTCGCCGCGGCGGTCCTCGATGAAGTCGCCGAACAGCTTCTTCACCAGCGCCAGGCGCTGGATGTCCTCGCCTTCCCACTGCATGTCGTCGTGGTCCATGGAGCCGGAGACATCCACCGCCAGCAGCAGGTCGCGGCCGCTGGTGGGCAGCGGCAGCGGCTCGCCGACCCATTCCGGGCGGGCGGCGGCGAGCACCAGGAACATCCACAGCAGCACGAAGGGCGCCTGCTGGCGCCAGGCCGGCAGGTTGGCGCGGGCACGCTGGCCACTGAGGCCCTCCAGCTCGTTGAGGAAGCTGACCTTGAGCGCCGCCTCGCCGCTGTCGGCCGCCGGCAGCAGAGCGCGCAGCAGCCAGGGCAGCGGCGCGAGCAGGAAGATCCAGGGCCAGGCGAACTCAAACATGCTTGCGGATCCAGGTGTCGACGGCCTGGTTGAGGCCGTTGATGGCCTTGTCGTCGAGGCTGCAGTGACTGCGGTAGGTGCCCTCGACCAGGATCATCCAGCGGGTCAGGCCGGCAGCCGGGCAGCGGCTGTCGAGGAACGCCAGCCAGGCGCGGCCACTGAGCACGTGGCTGTTGTCGTTGGGGTAGTGCGCACGTGCCAGGCGTTTGAGCAGGGCGTTGAGCTGCTGCAGCCAGGGGCCGGCATGCTGGCCGTCGTAGGGGCGCACCAGGCGCGCCAGCTCGGCCAGGGCAGCCTGGCGCAGCGGGTCGAGCGGTTGCTCCTGGGTTTGCACGGCCTGCCGCCGTTGCGGCAGGTAGCGGCGCAGGTACCACAGGCCCCAGAGCAGCAGCGGCAGCAGTACCAGCAGGGCCCACCAGCCGGGTGCCAGCGGCCACCAGGAAACCGGCGGCGGGGCGATGGTCGGTTGCAGCTGATCGAGAGGGTTCATGCGCGCTTGCCCGCCTGCGGGCCGCTCAGGTGATCGCGCAGCTGCTCGATCAGGTCTTGCGCGGTGCTCAGCGCCAGCAGCGGTACGCCGAGTTTCTGCGCCAGGCGCTGCCAGCGCGCGCGGCGCTGTTCGGCCAGGCCGCCGTAGGCCACGCGTAGGTCAGCGCCGCGGGTGTCCAGCTCCAGCTGGGCGTCGCGTTCGAAGAAGCGCAGCAGGCCGGCGTCGGGCAGCTCGTGGTCGAGCGGATCGGACACCGGCAGCAGGATCAGGTCGGTGTGCCGCGCCAGCAGGGCGAGCTGCTGTTCGGCGGCGTCGTTCAGGGTGCGCTCGTCGCAGACGATGATCACCAGGCTGCCCGGGCGCAGCACCTCGCGTGCGCGACGCAGGGCCAGGCCGAAGCTGTCGCGCTCGCCGGCGGCCTCCGGGTGCAGGGCCTGGTTGGCGCGGGCCAGGCGGTTGAGCAGCTGCAGCAGGCTCTGTTTGCTGCGCCGCGGCTTGATCTCGTGGTGCTCGGCATCGCCGAACACCAGGCCGCCGATGCGGTCGTTGTGGGCCAGCGCGGCCCAGCCGAACAGGCTGGCGGCCTGGGCGGCGAGCACCGACTTGAACTGCAGGGCCGAACCGAAGAACAGCCGGCGGCTCTGCTCGACCATGATGAAGATCGGGCGCTCGCGCTCCTCGTGGAACAGCTTGGTGTGCGGCTCCTGGGTACGCGCGGTGACGCGCCAGTCGATGGTGCGCACGTCGTCGCCGGCCTGGTACACGCGCACCTGGTCGAAGTCGACACCGCGTCCGCGCAACTTGGAATGGTGCAGGCCGATCAGCGGGCTGCGCCGCGCGGGTGTGGAGAACAGCTGCACCTCGCGCACGCGATGGCGCATCTCGATCAGCTCGGCGAGGCTGACGCGGATGCCGGGGGGCGTGGGCTGGATATGCATGGGGCGGTCAGCCGGTAGCCCGGATGCAATCCGGGAACGGGGTGCGGGCAATCCCGGATGGCATCCGGGCTACGACTTGCGGTTGCACTCAGGCCACCGCCACCACGTCGAGAATGCGTTGCACCACGCGGTCCTGGTCGATGCCGGCGGCTTCCGCCTCGAACGACAGGATGATGCGGTGGCGCAGCACGTCGAACAGTACCGCCTGGATGTCCTCGGGGCTGACGAAGTCGCGCCCGGCCAGCCAGGCATGGGCGCGCGCGCAGCGGTCGAGGGCGATCGAGCCGCGCGGGCTGGCGCCGTAGGCGATCCACTCGGCCAGCTCGGCGTCGTGCTTGGCCGGGGTGCGGGTGGCCATCACCAGCTGCACCAGGTATTCCTCCACGGCGTCGGCCATATACAGGCCGAGGATTTCCTGGCGCGCGGCGAAGATCGCCTGCTGGCTGACTCGTTGCTCCGGCTTGGCTTCGCCGTTCAGCGCATCGCCGCGGGCCTGGGCGAGGATCTTGCGTTCCACGCTGGCGTCCGGGAAGCCGATCTTCACGTGCATCAGGAAGCGGTCGAGCTGGGCTTCGGGCAGGGGATAGGTGCCTTCCTGCTCGATGGGGTTCTGCGTGGCCATGACCAGGAACAGCGGCGACAGGTCGTAGGTCGAGCGACCGATACTGACCTGGCGCTCGGCCATGGCTTCCAGCAGCGCCGATTGCACCTTGGCGGGCGCGCGGTTGATCTCGTCGGCCAGCACCAGGTTGTGGAAGATCGGCCCCTGCTGGAACACGAAGCTGCCGGTTTCCGGACGGTAGATCTCGGTGCCGGTGATGTCGGCGGGCAGCAGGTCGGGGGTGAACTGGATGCGGTGGAACTCGGCCTCGATGCCTTCTGCCAGCTCCTTGATCGCCTTGGTCTTGGCCAGGCCCGGGGCGCCTTCCACCAGCAGGTGGCCGTCGGCGAGCAGGGCGATCAGCAGGCGCTCGATGAGCTTTTCCTGCCCGAGGATCTGGGTAGCGAGAAATTGCCGCAGCGCGAGCAGCGCCTCACGATGTTCCATCGAGAATCTTCCTGGAAAGGGACTGACCGGTGCCGGATTCGGGTGGTCGGGCTGCCAACTCTACTGCATTGGCGGGTGCGCTTGCATGCCCTCGGGATGGGCTCTGCCGACCAGTTCCACTTCCGTGGTGGCTCAAGCAGACCGCCGTTCCCCGGCGAAGTTCAGCATCTGCGCCGGTAGCTCGCTGGCGAGCTGCAGACGGCTGCTGGCGGGCGCCGGTCCGCGCACGTCCGGCGCACCGAACAGGCGCACCGCCAGGTAATAGGCGAATGCCAGCGGCGTGACCATGCCGGCCTCGCGCAACATGCGCAGAAACAGCAGGTCGGCCTCGTGCTTGGCCACCGGGGCGGCGTTCAGGTACTGGTACAGGGCGTCGTGCACCAGGCTGGCCGGGTGCGCCAGCGGCCAGAACACCTCGGCTTCGCACAGCTCGCCATCGCACAGTTGCAGCACCTGATGGCGCTTTTCCCACCAGTCCGGGATGCCGATGATCGCCAGCCAGTAGAACGGCACCTTGGGCGTGCAGCCGTCCCAGGCATAGGTGCCGGGGCAGCTGAAGTCGTAGCTCACCCTGTGGCCGTCCGCGCTCAGGCTCGACTGCCCCGGATTGACCACCAGCCAGCCGTCGTGCAGCAGCAGCCATTCGCCATAGAAGTAGCGCCCGGCGAACTCCGGGCAATGGCGCACGAAGGGGCGGTCGATGTAGTTGAGCCAGGGTCCGCTGTGGTCGCGCTGGCTGAATCCCCACTTGGCCAGGGTCGCATCGCGCACGGCGGCGGCGCGGCGCTGGCGCTCGCGGCGGCCGACCCAGCGTGGCAGCAGTACGCCCAGATAGATGGGTAGACCGGCCCACAGCAAGGGAGGCAGCAACTGCGGCTGCAGCCAGGCGGCCAGGGCCAGCAGCACCAGGCCGATGGCGCTGATCAGCAGGTTGCCGTAGTGCAGGAACAGATGACGGTGGAGCGGAGACTGCATGGCTTCCCTTCCCGATTGCATAGAGCGGAACCTTATCAGCGCAGGTGCCTGCATGGCGATGAACGAATATGTCGCGCCGCCGCAATCCAGCTGCCATGGGCGGCCGCTAAGCTTGCGGTGACCTAATGGTCGCTGTGCGTCTGCCGAGTTCCAGCTATCGCCTAGACTGCTTGGAAGCCCGGCGCCTAGCGCCCAAGACGAATAACAACACCAGCGGAGCATCACCATGGCGTTCTTCACTGCTGCCAGCAAGGCCGACTTCCAGCATCAACTGCAAGCGGCCCTGGCCCAGCACGTCAGCGACAAGGCGCTGCCACAAGTGGCCCTGTTCGCCGAGCAGTTCTTCGGCATCGTCTCCCTCGATGAGCTGACCCAGCGCCGCCTTGGCGACCTGGCCGGCAGCACCCTTTCTTCCTGGCGCCTGCTCGAACGCTTCGATGGCAAGCCGCTGGTGCGCGTGTACAACCCCGACTACGAAAAGCACGGCTGGCAGTCCACCCACACCGCCGTCGAGGTGCTGCACGCTGACCTGCCGTTCCTGGTCGACTCGGTGCGCATGGAGCTGAACCGTCGCGGCTACAGCATCCACACCCTGCAGAACAGCGTGTTCAGCGTGAAGCGCAAGAAGGGCGGCGAGCTGCAGGAGCTGCTGAGCAAGGGCAGCACCGGCAAGGAGGTGCAGCACGAAGCGCTGATGTACCTGGAGATCGACCGCTGCGCCAATGTCGGCGAGCTGCGTACCCTGGAGAAGGCCCTGCTCGAAGTGCTGGCCGAGGTGCGCCTGGCGGTGGCCGACTTCACCCCGATGAAGGCCAAGGCCGATCAGCTGCTGGCCTGGCTGGGCAAGGCCAAGCTCAAGGTCGACGGCGCCGAGCTGGCCGAGGTGAAGACTTTCCTCGAATACCTGCTGGACAACCACTTCACCTTCCTCGGCTACGAGGAGTTTACCCTGGTCGACGAGAAGGACGGCGGCCATCTGGTCTATGACGAGGCCTCGCTGCTCGGCCTGTCCAAACAGCTGCGCGCCGGCCTGAAGAAGGACGAGCTGCACATCGAGAAGGAGGCCCTGGACTACCTGCGCGAACCGCTGCTGCTGTCCTTCGCCAAGGCCGCCACGCCGAGCCGCGTGCACCGCCCGGCCTACCCGGACTTCGTCTCCATCCGCGAGCTGGACGCCAAGGGCAAGGTGGTCAAGGAATGCCGCTTTATGGGCCTGTACACCTCCTCGGTGTACGCCGACAGCGTCAGCCGCATCCCCTATATCCGCCGCAAGGTGGCCGAGATCGTCCAGCGCTCGGGCTTCGATCCCAAGGCCCACCTGGGCAAGGAGCTGGAGCAGGTACTGGAAGTGCTGCCGCGCGACGACCTGTTCCAGACCCCGGTGGACGAGCTGTTCAACACCGCCATCGCCATCGTGCAGATTCAGGAGCGCAACAAGCTGCGCCTGTTCCTGCGCCGCGACCCCTACGGCCGCTTCGCCTACTGCCTGGCCTACGTGCCGCGCGACGTGTACTCCACCGAGACGCGGGTGAAGATCCAGCAGATCCTCATGGAACGCCTGCAGGCCAGCGACTGCGAGTTCTGGACCTACTTCTCCGAGTCGGTGCTGGCGCGCGTGCAGTTCATCCTCAAGGTCGACCCGAAGAACCGCGTGCAGATCGACCCGGCGCGCCTGGAGAAGGAAGTCATCCAGGCCTGCCGTTCGTGGAAGGACGACTACGCCAGCCTGATCGTCGAAAGCTTCGGCGAGGCCCAGGGCACCCAGGTGCTGGCTGATTTCCCGAAAGGCTTCCCGGCCGGCTACACCGAACGCTTCGCCCCGCACTCGGCGGTGGTCGACATGCAGCACCTGCTCAGCCTGTCCGATGAGCGCCAGCTGGTGATGAGTTTCTACCAGCCGCTGGCCCAGGGCGAGCAGGAGCTGCACTGCAAGCTGTACCACGCCGACACGCCGCTGCCGCTGTCCGACGTCCTGCCGATCCTGGAGAACCTCGGCCTGCGCGTACTCGGTGAGTTCCCTTACAAGCTGCGCCGCGCCGATGGCCGCGAGTTCTGGATTCACGACTTCGCCTTCACTACCGCCGAAGGCGTCGATGTCGATATCCAGCAGCTCAACGAGACCCTGCAGGATGCCTTCGTGCGTATCGTCGAGGGCGCGGCCGAGAACGACGGCTTCAACCGCCTGGTGCTGACCGCCTCGATGCCCTGGCGCGACGTGGCGCTGCTGCGCGCCTACGCCCGCTACCTCAAGCAGATCCGCCTGGGCTTTGACCTGAGCTATATCGCGGCAACATTGGTGAACCATGCCGATATCGCCAAGGAGCTGGTGCGCCTGTTCCGCACCCGTTTCTACCTGGCGCGCAAGCTGTCCGCCGAGGACCTGGAAGACAAACAGCAGAAGCTCGAGCAGGCCATCCTCGCCGCGCTGGACAACGTCGCGGTGCTCAACGAGGACCGCATCCTGCGGCGCTACCTGGACCTGATCAAGGCCACCCTGCGCACCAACTTCTTCCAGAACGGCGCCGACGGCCAGCCCAAGCACTACTTCAGCTTCAAGCTCAGCCCGCGCCTGATCCCGGACATCCCGCGACCGGTGCCGAAGTTCGAGATCTTCGTCTACTGCCCGCGCGTCGAAGGCGTGCACCTGCGCTTCGGCGACGTCGCCCGTGGCGGCCTGCGCTGGTCCGACCGCGAGGAGGACTTCCGCACCGAGGTGCTCGGCCTGGTCAAGGCGCAGCAGGTGAAGAACGCGGTGATCGTGCCGATGGGCGCCAAGGGCGGCTTCATCCCGCGCCGCCTGCCGGTCGGCGGCAACCGCGACGAGGTGCTGGCCGAGGGCATCGCCTGCTACCGCATCTTTATCAGCGGCCTGCTCGACATCACCGACAACCTCAAGGAAGGCAAGGTGGTGCCGCCGGAAGGCGTGGTACGCCACGACCCGGATGATCCCTACCTGGTGGTGGCGGCGGACAAGGGCACCGCGACCTTCTCCGACATTGCCAACGGCATCGCCCTGGACTACGGCTTCTGGCTCGGCGACGCCTTCGCTTCCGGCGGCTCGGCCGGCTACGACCACAAGGGCATGGGCATCACCGCCAAGGGCGGCTGGGTCAGCGTGCAGCGCCACTTCCGCGAGCGCGGCATCGATGTGCAGAAGGACGAGATCAGCGTGATCGGCATCGGCGACATGGCCGGCGACGTGTTCGGCAACGGCCTGCTGCTGTCGGACAAGCTGCAGATGGTCGCTGCGTTCAACCACCAGCACATCTTCATCGACCCGAACCCGGATGCGGCCGCTAGCTTCGTCGAGCGCCAGCGCATGTTCGCCCTGCCGCGCTCCAGCTGGGCCGACTACGACGCCAAGCTGATCTCCGAAGGCGGCGGCATCTTCCTGCGCAGCGCCAAGAGCATCACCATCACCCCGCAGATGAAGCAGCGCTTCGACATCCAGGCCGACAAGCTGGCGCCCACCGAGCTGATCAACGCGCTGCTCAAGGCGCCGGTCGACCTGCTGTGGAACGGCGGCATCGGTACCTACGTCAAGTCGAGCAAGGAAACCCACGCCGACGTCGGCGACAAGGCCAACGACGGCCTGCGCGTCAACGGCTGCGAACTGCGCGCCAAGGTGGTGGGCGAGGGCGGCAACCTCGGCATGACCCAGCTGGGGCGTGTCGAGTACGGTCTCAACGGTGGCGCCAGCAACACCGACTTCATCGACAACGCCGGTGGTGTGGACTGCTCCGACCACGAGGTGAACATCAAGATCCTTCTCGGCGAGATCGTCGCGGCCGGCGACATGACCGGCAAGCAGCGCAACAAGCTGCTGGCCGAGATGACCGATGCGGTCGGTGCGCTGGTGCTGGGCAACAACTACAAGCAGACCCAGGCCCTGTCCCTGGCCGAGCGCCGCGCCCGCGAGCGCCTGGCCGAGTACAAGCGCCTGATGGCGGCACTGGAAGCCGCCGGCAAGCTGGACCGTGCCCTGGAGTTCCTGCCCAGCGATGACGAGCTCAACGAACGCGCCGCCAACGGTCGCGGCCTGACCCGGCCGGAGCTGTCGGTGCTGATCTCCTACAGCAAGATCGACCTCAAGGAAGCGCTGCTGAAGTCCCTAGTGCCGGACGACGACTACCTGGCCCGCGAGATGGAGACCGCCTTCCCGGCGCAGCTGACCAAGAAGTTCGGCGAGGCCATGCGTCGTCACCGCCTCAAGCGCGAAATCGTCAGCACGCAGATCGCCAACGACCTGGTCAACCACATGGGCATCACCTTCGTGCAGCGCCTGAAGGAGTCCACCGGCATGAGCGCGGCCAACGTCGCCGGCGCCTATGTGATCGTGCGCGACGTGTTCCGCCTGCCGCACTGGTGGCAGCAGATCGAGGCGCTGGACTACAAGGTGCCGGCCGAACTGCAGCTGCAGCTGATGGATGAGCTGATGCGCCTGGGCCGCCGCGCCACCCGCTGGTTCCTGCGCAGCCGCCGCGACGATCTGGACGCCGCCCGCGACGTCGGCCACTTCGCCCCGCGCGTGGCCGAGCTGGCCGGGCGCCTGGACGAGCTGCTCGAAGGCCCGGCCCGCGAGCAGTGGCTGGCGCGCTACCAGAGCTTCGTCGAGGCTGGCGCACCGGAGGAACTGGCTCGCGTGGTGGCCGGTACCAGCCACCTGTACACCCTGCTGCCGATCATCGAGGCCGCCGACGTCACCGGCCAGCCGGCGGCGGACGTGGCGACCGCCTACTTCGCCGTGGGTGGCGCGCTGGAGCTGTCCTGGTACCTGCAGCAGCTCACCTCGCTGCCGGTGGAGAACAACTGGCAGGCCCTGGCCCGCGAGGCGTTCCGCGATGACCTGGACTGGCAGCAGCGCGCTATCACCGTTGCCGTGCTGCAGATGGCCGAGGGGCCCAAGGACATCGAGGAGCGCGTGGCCTACTGGCTCGACCAGCACAGGCCGCTGGTGCAGCGCTGGCTTGCCATGCAGGCCGAACTGCGGGCGGCCAGCGGCATCGACTACGCCATGTACACCGTGGCCAGTCGCGAGCTGATGGACCTGGCGCAGAGCGACAAGCAGGGCGTCTGCATTCCCTGAGGAATGTCCCCCCCTCTCCCTCCGGGAGAGGGGTAGGGGTGAGGGTGCCTGGGCCGACTCCGAGTAGCCTGTAATACCCTCACCCGCCCTACGGGCACCCTCTCCCGAAGGGAGAGGGACTGGCCTGTCTGTTCTGCCTCGGTTAGCCTGCTCCAAACAATTAAGTTCGCCAGACAAGGATGGTCCCGCATATCGGCACGGGCCTTGCCTTGCCAAGCGGACAACGGAGAGTAGTCATGACCGACATCCTGATTCTGACCCACGTCGATTATTGTGCTCCGGGCCACCTTGCTACCGTTCTGGAACAGCATGGCCTCGACTTCACGGTGCTGCGTACCGACCTCAACCAGCTGGACGGCTATGACCTGGATCGCCCCCGCGCGGTCGCGGTGATGGGCGGCCCGATGAGCGTCAACGACGACCTGCCCTGGATCAGGGCGGAAATCGACGCACTGCGCCATTTCATCCGCCGCGACATTCCCCTTATCGGCCATTGCCTGGGCGGGCAGCTGATCGCCAAGGCCCTGGGCGCGGCGGTGCACCGCATGCCCTACACCGAGGTGGGCTGGCAGCCGCTGGTGCGGCGCGATGCCGGCAGCCCCTGGCTGGCGCATTTGCCGCGCGAGTTTCCGGTGTACCAGTGGCACAGCGATACCTTCGATTTGCCGCCCGGAGCCGACTGGCTGCTGTCCAGCCCCTGGTGCCCGAACCAGGCGTTCGCCTGGGGCGACAAGGTGCTGGCCCTGCAAGGCCATCCGGAAGTCACCGAGGAGCTGGTGCGCTGGTGGCTGCAGGACTGGTCGCACCTGCTCGATGAAACCCAGGCCAGCCAGCAGGGCCTGCGCCAGATGCTCACCGACCTGCCGACGCGCATCGCTTCGCTGAACCAGGTGGCCGAGGGTTTCTATCGTCACTGGCTGGGCCTGGCCTTCGGCGAGCCGGCGGTGGCTCGTGCCGTCTGATCGGCCCTGGCGTGTTGCAGAGCGGGCACAACCCCATAGCCCGGATGCCATCCGGGAGTGGAGTTGGATTACATCCGGGTTAGCGCTTTCAAGCAGCCATAAAAAAGGCCGCTCAATCAGGAGCGGCCAGCAGGAGCGATCGGCAGGTAGGGGAGCGCCGATCTGGCGAAGCGGCGGGCCTGATGCAGCCGCCGTTCGATGCCGTGCAGTCTGCCCGCCGCGCCGTGCGGAGTGAAATCGAAGCTGCCTATGTGCCTGATAGCAAGCTGCCACGCGCTGGGGCGTGACCCATTGTGGTGCCTCGAAAAGCGCCCCGAACTGGTGCGCGGCGTTTAGCGTGAATTATCAAGTCAATGAAATAAAAGGACTTTATTTCGTGGCACGGCCCTTGCGATGACTCCTCTGTCCGGGTGACAAGGAGTACGGCATGGCCCGCACTTTTTACGATGAGATGTACGACGCGAGCGGCGCAGTCCGCCCGCACTACCGGGAATTTGCCCGCTGGCTGGCCGATACGCCCGCCGAAGTGCAAGCCCAGCGCCGCCGCGAAGCTGACCTGCTGTTCCACCGCGCCGGCATTACCTTCACCCTCTATGGCGACGAGCAGGGCACCGAGCGCCTGATTCCCTTCGACACCATCCCGCGCAGCATTCCCGCCAGCGAGTGGCGCATCGTCGAGGCCGGCTGCATCCAGCGGGTCAAGGCGCTGAACCTGTTCCTCGCCGATATCTACCACGAGCAGCGCATCCTCAAGGCCGGCATCATTCCGGCCGAGCAGGTGCTGGCCAACGAGGGCTACCAGCTGGCCATGCAGGGCCTCGACCTGCACCGCGACATCTACGCGCATATCGCCGGGGTCGACCTGGTGCGCGACGGCGACGGCAGCTTCTACGTGCTGGAAGACAACCTGCGCACGCCCAGCGGCGTCAGCTACATGCTGGAAGACCGCAAGATGATGATGCGCCTGTTCCCCGAGCTGTTCTCCATGCAGCGCGTGGCGCCCATCGACCACTACCCGAGCCTGCTGCTGGATACCCTGAAAAGCTCCAGCCCGATGGATAACCCGGCCGTGGTGGTGCTCACTCCGGGGCGCTTCAACAGCGCCTACTTCGAACACGCTTTCCTCGCCCGCGAGATGGGCGTGGAGCTGGTAGAAGGCGCCGACCTGTTCGTGCGCGACGACAAGGTATTCATGCGCACCACCGCCGGCCCGCAGCCGGTGGACGTGATCTACCGCCGCCTGGACGACGCCTTCCTCGACCCGTTGGCCTTCAATCCGGACTCCATGCTCGGCGTGCCCGGCCTGCTGGCTGCCTATCGCAGCGGCAACGTGGTGCTGGCCAACGCGGTCGGCACCGGAGTGGCGGACGACAAGTCGATCTACCCCTACGTCGGCGACATGATCCGCTTCTACCTGGACGAGGAGCCGATCCTCAAGAACGTGCCCACCTGGCAGTGCCGCAAGCCCGAGGAGCTGTCCCACGTGCTGGCTCACCTGCCCGAGCTGGTGGTCAAGGAAACCCAGGGCTCCGGCGGCTACGGCATGCTGGTCGGCCCGGCCGCCACCAAGGCCGAGATCGAGCTGTTCCGCGAGCGCCTCAAGGCCAACCCGGCGGCCTATATCGCCCAGCCCACCCTGAGCCTGTCGACCTGCCCGACCTTCGTCGAGAGCGGCATTGCCCCACGCCACATCGACCTGCGTCCGTTCGTCCTGTCCGGCCGCGAAACCCGCCTGGTGCCCGGCGGCCTCACCCGCGTGGCGCTGCGCGAGGGCTCGCTGGTGGTCAACTCGTCGCAGGGCGGCGGCACCAAGGACACCTGGGTGGTGGAGGACTGATCATGCTTTCGAGAACTGCCTCCGACCTGTACTGGATGTCGCGCTACCTGGAGCGCGCCGAGAACCTCGCGCGCATGCTCGATGTCAGCTACTCGCTGTCACTGATGCCGCACGACGGCTGTGGCGACGGCCTCGACGAACTGGCGCTGCCGCTGCTGATCACCGGCACCCTGGACGACTACCTGACCCGCCACGGCCAGCTGCACGCCGAGCGCATGCTGCACTTCTTCGCCCTCGATGCGGAGAACCCGGCCAGCCTCTATTGCTGCCTGCAGGGCGCGCGCGCCAACGCTCATGCCGTGCGCGGGCGGATCACCGCCGACATGTGGGAGAACATCAACGCCACCTGGCTGGAGATGCGCGGCATCGCCGCCGAGGGCCTGGGGCGCTACGGCATCAGCCGCTTCTGCGAGTGGGTCAAGGAGCGCTCGCACCTGTTCCGTGGCGCCACCTTCGGCACCATCATGCGTGGCGAGGCCTACCGCTTCATCCGCCTGGGTACCTTCATCGAGCGCGCCGATAACACCCTGCGCCTGCTCGATGCGCGCTACGAAATGCTCGGCGAGGCCGCCGACGAAGTCAGCGACACCTCGGCGCGCGGCTACTACGAGTGGAGCGCGCTGCTGCGTGCGCTGTCCTCGTTCGAGTCCTTCACCGAGATCTACCGCGGCTCGCCGCGCACCCGCAAGATCGCCGAACTGCTGCTGCTGCGCCCCGAAGTGCCACGCTCGCTGCGCGCCTGCATGGAAGAGCTCAACCTGATGCTTGCCGGCCTGCCCGGCGAAAACGGCCGCCCGGCCCAGCGCCTGGCCGCCGAACTGGATGCGCGCTTGCGCTACACCAGCATCGACGAGGTCCTCGACGAGGGCCTGCACACCTGGCTCACCGATTTCATCCTGCTCGTCCGTCAACTGGGCAGCGCCATCCACACGTCCTATCTGGAGGTCGTATGAGACTCTCGATCCGCCACGACACCACCTACAACTACGACGACCAGGTGCGCGCGAGCATCCAGTACCTGCGCCTGACTCCACAGGAAAGCGCGCGCCAGCGGGTGATCAGCTGGCAGCTCGACCTGCCGCGCCCGGTGCGCGCGCAGCGCGACCCCTACGGTAACATCCTGCATGTGCTGACCCTGGACGAGCCGCACGAGGCGCTGGTGATCGGCGCGCGTGGCCAGGTCGACATCGACGAACACTGCGAGTCCGAACGCGACACCCGCTCGCCGCTGCCGTACCTGCGCAGCACCCGCCTGACCCAGGCCGACGACGCCCTGCGCGAGTTCGCCCGCACCAGCAGCGCCGGGCGCAACGACCGCGACGGCCTGATCGGCCTCATGCACGGCCTGCACGCCCATATGCCCTACACGCCGGGCGCGACCCAGGTGGACAGCACCGCCGCCGAAGCCTTCGCCGGCCGCGCCGGGGTGTGCCAGGACCATACCCATGCCTTCCTGGCCTGTGCGCGCAGCCTGGGGGTGCCGTCGCGCTATGTGTCGGGCTACCTGTACACCGAGGACAGCGGCCACCTGGCCAGCCACGCCTGGGCCGAGGCCTGGCTGGGCGATGCCTGGTACAGCTTCGATGTGACCAACCAGCTGGCGCGGCCGGAACGGCATCTGAAGCTGGCGGTGGGGCTGGACTACCTGGATGCCTGCCCGGTACGGGGGATGCGGCGCGGGGGTGGGGGCGAGCAGATGCATGCGCGGGTGAATGTGGCGGCGTTGATGCAGACGCAACAACAGCAGTGAGGCGTGGCGCGTAGAGCGCGCTTTTCTCTTGAACCCCTCTCCCTCCGGGAGAGGGGCAGGGGTGAGGGCGCTCCCATGCGACAAGGGCTTGGTGCATCACTCGGTCTGGCAAGAGCCGATCGGCACCGAGTCAACAACTCGCACCGACGGGTTGGTTTCCCCAATGAAGCGAGCCCGCTCCCTGGCCGCGTTGGCAGGCTCGGTGAAGTGCAGCTCCACGTCG
This sequence comes from Aquipseudomonas alcaligenes NBRC 14159, assembly GCF_000467105.1. Lineage (GTDB taxonomy): Bacteria > Pseudomonadota > Gammaproteobacteria > Pseudomonadales > Pseudomonadaceae > Aquipseudomonas > Aquipseudomonas alcaligenes. The sequence continues at coordinate 14,784 of NZ_BATI01000044.1, read as the reverse complement.
TACTTGAAGCGCTTCATCGTGTTGCTCACCGGCTGGGTGCCGGGGCAGTCGTAGTAGTAATCGCTGACATAGCCCCGCTGGCTGATGCAGCCGGCATCCTCTTCCTCGTCGCTCATTGAGTAACTGTCGCTGAACAGCCGATCCCCATGCCGGGGGCAGGACACTATGGTCACAGCCTTCTCGCAATAGCCGCTGCCCGTGCAGGCTTGGGTGCCGGCCTCTTGATAGGTGCTCAGCACAATTTCCCGCCACTGTCCGGCAATGTCGTAGAGCAGTTCGCTAGCCTCGTGGTCGATGGCAAAGCCGTTGTAGCCGTAGTGGCTGAGCGACAGCGAGGTTTTGAGCTCGGCCCTGGGGTTTCTCAGGATCAGGAACGGGAAGATAAGCGGCTCGGGGACGAAGTCGATGCTGGTGGCCCCAGGCTGCAGAAACTGCCTTGGATCTTCGCGTGAGAGTTGCAGCTTACCGTTGTCACTGGTGGTCAGCGTGCCTGTCGCGGTATAGGCGGTGGAGCAGCCTGCCTGTAGTAGGCAGGCAAGGAGGGCAGTGATGGCGGCAAGTGTTTGGGTTCCTGCAGCAAAACATCCGGGGATGTTCATCGCGTGTGCGTGACCTCATGGTGGTCTGGCTTGGGGATGTCAGTTATCGGGGCGCGCTGCGGGAGGCGAGGGTGGGGCAGTTGAAAATTGCAGGCGGAGCTCGCGGATGCGCATGGGAGGGGATGCACGGGGCTGGGGATATCACTTTGAGATCACAGCCCTGCGGCGGTTCCACGGCACCCTAGGCCCTGTGTTACCGCCTGTTTCTGGGGCTGTATGCGTGCCACCGCGTCAGGCTTCTCAGCGCCATGCTGGGCGCGGCACTGTCGGCGTATGATCGGCCCCGCCATACGCCCCTTCGTGTCACCAAGCTGCGCGCCGGGGCTCAGAGGGTGGGCGCGCAGTTACGGACTGACCAGCACGAAGGCCGCTGTTGCGCGGAATAGTCCGGCGGCCTGATCCAGGGTGTCCAGGCTTCTGTGTTTGTCCTCCGGCGCTGCGGATTGCAATTGACCGTACAGCTGTTCAATTTGCCAGACTTCCTTGAGTTGGCTGGCCAGGTCTGTTGCCTCGGTTTCACCAACCAGATCGCCGATGGCCTTCACCATATGGTCCGCGTGTGCCAGCAGTTCCTGGCAGGTGCCGTGTGGGTAGATGCCTTGCCTGAGCGAGGCGCTGGTTGTCTCGATGGTCTGGGCGATGCCGCTAAGGAAATCCGCAACGGTCTTCTTGCGGGCCTGGCGAGCCTCGGACAATGCATTTCGCAGGTCGAACAGGGCGGAGCCGACCTTGAACAGTGCATCGACGATTCCTGTGGGCATGGTGGGCTACCTCCTTTCTGCTCGGTGAGCGTGGGGGCTTTGTCTTCGGGATTGGGCCGTCAGGAATACGCTAGTTCCTGATGATGTATCGGCAAGCATTTCTCAGCCGGTGCCCCTTGCTTGGGTGGGACGCCCGGTAATGCGAAGCCTGGATTTGCGAGGGGCAGGGCTGTTGGTGCGCCTGAAAAGCCTGCTTGGCCGAGGGTTGGCGTTATTTGTTTGTGCCGCTGCTCGTTTGCGTGTTTTTTGAAACATCAGTTCCGCCCTGCTGGGCGGGTTCCTTTTGGCAGTCGCCCCAAAAGGAACCAAAAGGGCTTGCCCCGCCATCCGGCCCTCCGCTTCGCTCCGGGTTCGTTCGCTCCATCATCGTTCCAGGGGCACGCGTCGAAGGGCCATCCTTGGCCCATCGTCGCTCTCGCGGCATCCATGCCGCTCAACCCCTTCCACGACGATTCCACTCACCCTCCTGAAGGGGCGTTTGGCGCTGCCTGAATGTCCTCAGTAGCAGATGGTCCCCACGCTCCGCGTGGGAACGATCAACGCGCAATGCGCGCAGCGCAGAGAAAAACCACCAGGCACCTCGGGGTCCGAGTCCCCGTCAGGAGGCCGAGTGGAGGTGTTGCGCAGGGGGACGAGCCGCATGGATGCGGCGAGAGGCGTAAAGGGGCATGGACGCCCCTTGTACGCCGGCCCCCGGAGCGGCGCCGGAGGGAGGGGAGTTTGGCGGCGCAGCCGCCAAACCCGGATGTCGGGGTGCGCTTTCTTTTGCTTACTTTTCTTTGCGCAAACAAAGAAAAGTGAGGCGCCGTAAGGGCGCAAGGCATGATTCCATATATGCAGAAAGTTTCGTGTCGCGACGATGGTGGACAAGCAGAGCGTTGTCCACCCTACGAATTGTTAGATATCAGTTGAATAGGGTTTCTTTAATGTCTGCTGTGCTCATTGCGCAAGACTTTTTAATTTGTCTTCAAGAGAGGTGATGGCGAGCTTTGCACGTCGCTGGTGCTCGTCGTTGTGCCACAGTATTGCTGGTGTGGCGCATGCATAGTGTCGTATGAAATCTAAAGCTTTAGATTATATATCTAGAATTAGAGAAATTTCTATTGACCAAGATTTAACATTGAAATGCATGAATTCATCGCGGAGCTCATCAAGGGAGTGGAGCGCTTGGGTATGTCCCTTGTCCTGTAAAGGTTCTGCATCGTGGCGTAAGTTCTGCTTCACAAGTGCCTTTTCAATAAGGCGACTAAAGTTATCCATGTGAGGACTGACACGTGGCGTGTCATTTTCAAATGCACCAAGAAGCCGTTTCCTCCATCTATTGAGAGAGCGGATACGCTTTGGGCTGCGGAGTGTATCGAGTAAATAAACCACTTCCAGTAACGACCGTCATTGCAGCTTTTGAGCAGGAACTCAAAAGACAGCTCTAGAGTGGAGACAAGGTCCTCTGCTGTGTCAGTGCGTACGTACTGGTTATTCATCATTGGTTGGTTGTTGTGCTTGGTGAATAGGGATGGTCTTGCTCTTGCTCATATGCCCCAAATACCCAATCAACTCCCCCAACTCCCTATCACTCAAAACCGCCTCACTAAACCCCGGCATCCGCCCCTGCGGCCACTTCCGCAGGCTCTGCGGGTCCCGAATGTACTGCCGCAAAAAATCCCCCGCGAAATACTCCGTCGGGTTATGCGGAATATTCAGATCCGGCCCGAACTGCGAATCCCCCGCGCCATTCAGGCGGTGACAGGCCAGACAGTTCTTCTGGAACACCGCAAACCCCGCCCGCACCTCAGCACTGGCATCCGCCGCCGGCAGTAGCGCCGGGAAGCGCTGCGCTACCGGGGCCAGCAGACGGAATCTAACCACCTGAAACGGCCACTGCTCCGGGCCGATCTGCGCGGCCTCGGGGTTCTGCCACACCAGATAGAAAGGCCCAGCGCTGGGCTTGCCGGCGGCCAGCGCCGGCCAGGGCTGCGCCGGGTCTTCCACCGCCAGCCAGGCGCGGGCGCCCTGAGTAGAAAGCAGCGGGGCGGCGGGGAGTTCGGCGGCAAAGCCGTCCAGGGCCACGGCCTGCAGGTGATCGCCGGGTTGCACGCCGTCGAGCAGCGCCGCCAGCGGCACGGCGCGGTAGGTCATGGCGCGCTTGTAGGCCACGTCGGTGGCGATCTCGATCTGCTGCGCCTGCGGGTGGCTCAGTAGCTGTGCCGTGCTCCAGCTGCGGCTGCCCTGCGGCAGTTCCAGCCTGAGTTCGCCAGCCTGGGCCAGCGGGGCGAGCAGGGCGGCGCCCAGCAGCAGGCAGCTCAGCAGTTGGTGCATGTGGGGCTCTCGCTCTGGTTGTCGCGGGCCAGCTTGAACTGGTCGTAGCCGCCAGCGTTGATCACCTGGGTGTAGCCCAGCGCCTGCAGCTCGTTCTGGGCGATGCTGGAGCGGCGGCCGCTGCGGCAGTAGAGGACCACCGGGGTGTTCTTGTCCGGCGCCACTTCGGCGATGCGCGCGGCGATGTCGCCGTGGGGGATGAGCTTGGCGCCGGGCAGGGCGCCGCTGGCGAATTCTTCCTGGGAGCGTACGTCGATCAGTACGGCACCAGGCTGGGCCAGGGCGTGCAGGGCAGCTGCGGAGTCGATGTCGCCGGCCTGGGCGGCCAGCGGGCTCAGCGCGAGGCTGAGGCAGAGCAGGAAATGGCGCATGGCAAAGACCTCGTGAAGCGTTGAAAGCTCACGCTAGCACAGTCTCTGCGGGGGTTGTTCCGCGGCCCGAGCGCTACGGCATCGGGCCACGGCGGGTATCGGGAGGATCAGCTGACCAGACGAGTCACGTTGGGCAGGATCAGGATGACGGTGGTGGCGAGGACGATCAGGGTCGCCTGCCGGTACTTGGCTTGTTTCCACATGGCGCTACTGCCTTTGTTCTTGTTGGTGCGTCGGCCGATGGCCTGCAAAGCTTCACAGGACGGGGTCTGGCACCGTGGCGCGGACAAAAAAGCCGCCCCGGCAAAACCCGGCGGCGGCACCTTGCATGGTTAATCCTAGGGGCCTCATCACACCTGGCTTAGACCACTTCGTTTCTAGCGTGTCAGCGGCAGCATCGGGTGGTTATTGGCAGGCGCCTTTGCCGGCGTCGCGGGCCTTGAGCCAGACCGCTCGCGGCCTGGCGGGCGATGCGCGGTGGCTGGGCGACCGCTCGTCTGAGCCGAACGGTCAATGGGCCTGAGCGCATCGGTCATTGAGTCCACAGGGCATGGATTTAAGGTAGGGCGACCCGGCATTTGCCGCTGCCATGCACCGAGGACGTCATGACCGAAGCATATATTTTCGACGCCGTGCGCACCCCGCGCGGCAAGGGCAAGAAGGACGGCGCGCTGTACAGCGTCAAGCCGGTGGACCTGGTGGTCGGCCTGCTCAAGGCCCTGGAAACGCGTAACCGCCTGGACACCGCCCAGGTCGACGATGTGGTGCTGGGCTGCGTGACCCCGGTGGGCGACCAGGGTGCCGATATCGCCAAGACCGCCGTGCTGGCCGCCGACTGGGCCGAGTGCGTGGCCGGCGTGCAGCTCAACCGCTTCTGCGCCTCGGGCCTGGAGGCGGTGAACATGGGCGCGATGAAGGTGCGCTCGGGCTTCGAGGACCTGGTGGTGGTCGGCGGCGTGGAGTCCATGTCGCGCATCCCCATGGGTTCGGACGGCGGCGCCTGGGCGATGGACCCGGCGACCAACCTGCACACCAACTTCGTGCCGCAGGGCGTGGGTGCGGACCTGATCGCCACCCTCGAAGGCTTCTCCCGCAGCGACGTCGACAGCTTCGCCCTGCGCTCGCAGCAGAAGGCCGCGCGCGCCAGTACCGATGGCTCGTTCGCCAAGTCGCTGATCCCGGTCACCGACCAGAACGGCATCGTTCTGCTCGACCACGACGAATTCATCCGTGGCGATTCCACCCTGGAGGGCCTGGGCAAGCTCAAGCCGAGCTTCGAGATGATGGGGCAGATGGGCTTCGACGCCACCGCCCTGCGCAAGTATTCGCACGTCGAGCGCATCGAGCACGTGCACACCCCGGGCAACAGCTCCGGCATCGTCGATGGCGCGGCGCTGATGCTGATCGGCTCCGAGGCCAAGGGCAAGGAGCTGGGCCTCAAGCCGCGTGCGCGCATCGTCGCCACCGCGGTGACCAGTACCGACCCGACCATCATGCTCACCGGCCCGGCACCGGCCACGCGCAAGGCGCTGGCCAAGGCCGGGCTGTCGGTGGAGGACATCGACCTGTTCGAGGTCAACGAGGCGTTTGCCTCGGTGGTGATGAAGTTCATGAAGGACATGGGCGTGCCGGAGAGCAAGGTCAACGTCAACGGCGGTTCCATCGCCATGGGCCACCCGCTGGGCGCCACCGGCTGCGCCATCCTCGGCACCCTGCTCGACGAGCTGGAGAAGCGCGAGCTGCGCTACGGCCTGGCCACCCTCTGCGTGGGTGGCGGCATGGGTATTGCGACCATCATCGAACGAATCTAAGGGCTGTGTAGGGTGGATGGCCGCAGCCATCCACCGTGGCGGCGCGGTGGAAAACCGCGTTGCGGGTTTTCCACCCTACAGGCTCCCGAAAAGGACCAGAAGACATGACTGACGCCATCCGTTACGAAAAGGGCCAGGACAATATCGTCGTCCTGACCATCGACATGCCCGGCCAGAGCGCCAACACCATGAACGCGGTGTACCGCGAGGCCATGGGCCAGACCGTTGCGCGCCTGGAAGCCGAGAAGGACAGCATCGCCGGGGTGATCGTCACCTCGGCGAAGAAGACCTTCTTCGCCGGCGGCGACCTCAACGAGCTGATCAAGGTCACCAAGGCCGATGCCAAGCCGTTCTACGACATGATCCTCAACATCAAGGGCCAGCTGCGCCGCCTGGAGACCCTGGGCAAGCCGGTAGTGGCTGCGATCAACGGCGCCGCGCTGGGCGGCGGCTGGGAGATCTGCCTGGCCTGCCACCATCGCATCGCCCTGGACAATTCCAGCGTGCAGCTGGGCCTGCCGGAAGTGACCCTCGGCCTGCTGCCCGGCGGTGGCGGCGTGGTGCGCATGGTGCGCCTGCTCGGCCTGGAGAAGGCCCTGCCGTACCTGGCCGAAGGCAAGAAGGTACGCCCGGATGCCGCGCTCAAGGCCGGCCTGATCCACGATATCGCCGCCACCCCGGACGAGATGCTGAGCAAAGCGCGCGCCTGGATCGCCGCCAACCCGGCCGCGGTGCAGCCGTGGGACGCCAAGGGCTACAAGATTCCCGGTGGCACGCCGAGCACCCCGGCCGTAGCGCAGATGCTGGCCATTGCGCCGAGCGTGCTGCGCGACAAGACCAAGGGCTGCTTCCCGGCGCCGGAGAAGATCATGTGCGCCGCCGTCGAGGGCGCGCAGGTCGACTTCGATACCGCGCAGATCATCGAGGCGCGCTACTTCACCGAGCTGACCACCGGCCAGGTGGCGAAGAACATGATCGGCACATTCTGGTTCCAGCTCAACGAGATCAACGCCGGCAGCTCGCGCCCGCAGGGCATTCCGCAGTACGTGACCAAGAAGGTCGGCGTGCTCGGCGCCGGCATGATGGGCGCCGGCATCGCCTATGTGTCGGCGGCCGCCGGAATCGAGGTGGTGCTGAAAGACGTATCTATCGAAGCGGCAGAGAAGGGCAAGGGCTACTCGGCCAAGCTGCTCGACAAGAAGGTCAGCCGTGGCCACATGACGGCCGACAAGCGCGACGCCTTCCTCGCCCGCATCAAGCCGACCGCCAGTGATGCCGACCTCGACGGTTGCGACCTGATCATCGAGGCGGTGTTCGAAGACCGCGCCCTCAAGGCCAAGGTCAACGCCGCAGCCGAGGCCGCCGCGCTGCCGGATGCGGTGATTGCCTCCAACACCTCGACGCTGCCGATCACCGGCCTGGCCACGGCGGTGCAGAAGCAGGACAAGTTCATCGGCCTGCACTTCTTCAGCCCGGTCGACAAGATGCCGCTGGTGGAGATCATCAAGGGTGCCAAAACCAGCGACGAGACCCTGGCGCGTGGCTTCGACTACGTGCTGCAGATCAAGAAGACCCCGATCGTGGTCGAGGACAGCCGCGGCTTCTTCACCTCGCGGGTGTTCGGCACCTTCACCAACGAAGGCATCGCCATGCTCGGCGAAGGCGTGAGCGCGGCGATGATCGAGAACGAAGCGCGCAAGGCCGGCATGCCGGTAGGGCCGCTGGCGATCAGCGACGAAGTGTCGATGAGCCTGATGGACCATATCCGCAAGCAGACCGTGGCCGACCTCGCTGCCGAGGGCAAGAGCATCCCCGAGCATCCGGCGTTCGCCGTGATCGACCTGATGCTCAAGGAGTACAAGCGCCCGGGCAAGGCCGCCGGCGGTGGCTTCTACGAGTACCCCGAAGGTGGCAAGAAGCACCTGTGGCCCGAGCTGAAGGCGCGCTTCGAGAAAGCCGATGCGCAGATCTCCCAGGAGGACGTGCGTGACCGCATCCTGTTTATCCAGGCGATCGAGACGGTGCGCTGCGTGGAGGAGGGCGTATTGAAGTCCGTCGCGGACGCCAATATCGGCTCGATCTTCGGCATCGGCTTCGCCGCCTGGACCGGCGGCGCCCTGCAGTTCATCAACCAGTACGGGGTCAAAGACTTCGTTGCCCGTGCCCAGTACCTGGCCGAGCAGTACGGCGAACGCTTCCTGCCGCCGGCGCTGCTGCTGGAGAGGGCGGCCAAGGGCGAAGGCTTCTGAGTGTCCCGCTGTCTGGCTCGCGGTTTTTCCGTGAAACAGGCGTGAACAAAACCGGCCCTGGTGGCCGGTTTTGTTTTAGGGGGGCGAAGGGGCAGCGCCTATACTCGCAGGGTGTTCGATTCGGGCCGAGGGACAGGTGATTATTCATCGACTCAGATATGCGCTGGTGGCCTTGCTGCTGGCGTTGATGGCGAGCACCGTCGCGGCAGATGACGAGGCATTGAATATCTATGTCGGTCAGGGGCAGATGCCTTTCGCCGATGACAAACCCGACAACCGCGGCGTATATGGCGACCTGATGGCGGAGCTGTGCCGGCGCCTGCAGCGTGAGTGCCACTACCACAGCGTGCCCTGGAAGCGCGTACAGGTGGCGGTGGCGGGTGATCCGCACGGCATCGTGCTCAACCTGGGGCGCACCGCCGAGCGCGAGCAGCACTTCGTCTGGCTGCTGAGCGTGTTGCCCACCTCCTATGTGCTGGCGAGCACCGAGCAGCGCTTCGACAACTTGGCGGAGGCGCTGGCTGCCGGCCCTGTGGTGGTGATGGGCGGCACGCCACGCGCGCAGGAAGCGCAGGCGCTGAAGCAGGACGGCCAGACGGTGGTGGAGGTGACCGATCCCGAGCAGGCGGCGCGCATGCTGCATAGCGGGCGGGTGCGCTCCTGGTACGAGATCGATTTGCGCGTGCTGTACCTGTGGCGGCGCCTCGGCTATCCCATTGATCAGGTGCAGGCGGGGCAGCCCATCAGCTTCAATACCAGCTTCATCGCCGGCAGCCCGGTGCTGCTGCAGGCCGATCAGTTGCGCGGGCAGATGGAACAGGCCTTCGCGGTGATGCGCATGGACGGCAGCTGGCGGCGTATTCTGGCCCGGCATCTGGGTGAGGAAGTGGCGCTGCGCCTGAGCACACCCTGAGCCGCATCAGGCGGCCTGGCACCAGCCGTGCTGCAGGCACACCAGGTCGTGGATGGCCAGTTTCTCGCTCTGCCGGGTCGGCATGCGCAGGGTCAGCAGGCTGCCGTCATCCATGTGTACGGCCGCTTCGGACTCGAAGTGCAGGCCGGAGTCGCTGAGGCTGACGTAGGTCACGCCGTAGCTGTTGCTGTTGCCGAAGGCTTCGGTGATGGTCATGGCTGATTCTCCGAATGGGCACGCCGCCAGGGTTACTGGCGGGCGCGGTCCTGCTGGGCTGGCTGGTGGGTGGCCGGGGCGCTGTGGAAGGCCGAGGCGGCGATCAGGCTGGCGATGGCGGCAAAACTGCTCATGTTGGGTTCCTCTGGGAGTGGCTGGGTACGGCTGCATCTTTGCCGAGCTCGGCCATCGACAGAAGTGAATGCTCGGCATGGTTGCTATCGAATGCAGTGATAGTTGCCGAACATCGCCCGATGGCGTCGGAAAGCCCCGTGGATATTGCGTTCCAGGGGGCTTCGATGCACGCTAGGCGCCTTCTCAACCACCCCAGGTCGCCTCAGGTAATCCGCTCAATGTCGCTGCGTATCTGCATTCTGGAAACCGATGTACTCCGCCCCGAACTGGTCGACCAATATCAGGGCTACGGCCGCATGTTTCAGCGGCTGTTCGCGCAGCAACCGCTGGCGGCGCAATTCGAGGTGTTCAACGTGGTGCAGGGTGACTACCCGGCGGCCGGCGAGCGCTATGACGCCTACCTGGTGACGGGCAGCAAGGCCGATTCGTTCGGCAGCGATCCCTGGATCCAGACGCTCAAGACCTTCCTGCTAGAGCGCTACGAGAACGGCGACAAGCTGCTCGGCATCTGCTTCGGCCACCAGCTGCTGGCCCTGCTGCTGGGCGGCCGCGCCGAACGTGCCAGCCAGGGCTGGGGGGTGGGCATTCACCGTTACGAGGTGAAGCAGCGGCCGCAGTGGATGAGCCCGGCGCTGGAGGAGCTGACCCTGCTGATCAGCCACCAGGACCAGGTCACCGCGCTGCCGGAAAAGGCCACGCTGCTGGCCTCCAGCGAGTTCTGTCCGGTGGCGGCCTACTGCATCGAGGATCAGGTGCTGTGCTTCCAGGGCCACCCGGAGTTCGTCCACGACTACTCGCGTGCGCTGCTCGACATCCGCCAGAAGTGCATTGGTGAGCCAGTCTACAGCCGTGCCGTGGAGAGCCTGGCGCACCAGCACCAGGGTGCGACAGTGGCGGAGTGGATGATGCGCTTCGTGGCCCAGGGCAAGGACGCGGAAAGCGCCTGAGGGCTCCGCTAGCGGGCCGGCCCTGGCTGCCGGCCCGTGCTGCGTGCTACAGCCAGCCCATGCGCTTGAAGTTGGCGAACAGCCCGACGCAGCCGATGCCGATGATGCCGAGCACGCCGAAGTAGCCGTAGTGCCAGGTCAGCTCCGGCATGTTCTGGAAGTTCATCCCGTAGATGCCTGCTACGGCAGTGGGGAAAGCCAGGATCGCCGCCCAGGCGGCGAACTTGCGCTGGGTCAGGCTTTGTCGCGACGACTCCAGCAGCAGGCCGATCTCGATCGCGTGGTCGGCCATCTCGCGCAGCCCGGTGAGGTCTTCCATCAGGCGGCTGACGTGGATCGCGATGTCGCGGAAATACGGGCGCATGTGCTTGTCGATGAACGGGAAGTCGAGCTGTTGCAGCTCCTTGCAGATCTCCGTCATGGGTGCAACCTGCCGGCGCAGGCGCAGCAGATCGCGGCGCAGGCCGTGGATGCGTTCGACATCGCCTTGCTGCAACGGCCGGCCCAAAATGGCCTCCTCGATGTCCTCCAGCTCGCCATGAATGCAATCCAGCAGCGGCCGGTAGTTCTCGATCACGAAGCTCATTAGCGCGTACAGCACGAAGTCCTCGCCGTGCTCCAGTAGCAGCGGACGCGCCTCGCAGCGCTGGCGCACGGTGGAGTAGGGCGCGGAGTTGCCGTAGCGGGCGCTGATCACATAGCCCTTGCCGGCGAACAGCTGGGTCTCGACGAACTCGAGGCGGCCGTCCTTGCGGATCGACGAGTAGAGCACCATGAACAGGGCGTCGCCGAAGATTTCCAGCTTGGCGCGGGTGTGCTGGGCGATGGCGTCTTCCATGGCCAGCTCATGCAGGCCGAACTGCTCCTGCAGGGTGTGCAGCTCGCTGCTGCCGGGGTCGCGCAGGCCGATCCAGACGAAATGCTCGGGCCTGGCGGCCCACTGGTGTCCTTCGTCGAGGGCGATATCGGCGACTTTGCGGCCTTTGTGATACGCGGCGGCGGCAACGACCTGACCCATGGGCTTTCCTCTGCGTGGCGATGCCGGCAGCTTAACCCATGGGTGGCGGGCGGGTCAGGCCTTGGTCAGTTGCAGGTCGAGCTGCTCGATGCTCTCGCGCATCATCTGCTGGCAGCGCTCCATCAGCTGGGGCAGATCGTCCAGGGTCAGGCCCAGCGTGGGGATGGCCGGCAGCGAGCGAATCAGCACCTTGCCGCTGCTCCAGCTATTGATCTTGAGGCGGTTGGCGTAGGTGCTGACGCACACCGGAATGATCGGCACGCCGGCGGCGATGGCCATCTGGAAGGCGCCTTTCTTGAACGGCAGCAGGCCCTTGCCCAGATTGCGCGTGCCTTCGGGGAACACCCAGATGGAGGTGTCGCGCTGCTGCAGGGTCTCGGTGGTCTGCAGCATGGCCTGCTTGGCCTGGCGCCCGTTGCCACGGTCGATCAGCACGTTGCCGGCCAGCCAGTACAGTTGGCCGAAGAAGGGAATCCACTTCAGGCTCTTCTTGCCGATGCTCACGGTGCGCGGCGGCACCACGCGGCCGAGCACATAGAGGTCGTAGTTGGACTGGTGATTGGCCACCACCACGCACGGACGATCCTGGCCGAACAGGCTGCTGACCTCGGTTTTCACCCGCAGGCGCAGCAGGCACAGCGCCGGCAGCGAGTACAGGCGCGCGCACAGTCGACTGTTGTCCGGATTGAATGGGCGGCACAGGCCGAGTAGCAGGCCGAGCACGCCTGCAACAATAAAGTGCAGGCCCATCAACAACATACGCGCGAGGAAAAGCATTCTGGAGAGCCTACCGGCAGATAAAAGGTGGCGAAGTTTACGGGTGTGCACTGCTTTCGGCAATTGACGCCGATCAGAGGTTGTTGCCAGGCGTTTCCCCGCTGATCGCCGCAAACAAAAAGCCCGGCACTGGGCCGGGCTTGTGCATCGGGCGCTGGGCTCAGCCGAGGTGCTGCTGGTCCAGTTCGATGGCCTTGTCCAGGGTCTCCAGGAAGGCCTTGCGTACCTTCAGCTTGGTGTTCTTGTGCGCGGTCATGTTGATCTTCTTCAGCTGCTGAGCGGCGGCAACTGCGGTGGCCATCAGCTGCTCGGCCGGTACCACCTTGTCGAGGAAGCCTGCATCCACGGCACCTTCGGGGTTGAAGATCTCGCCGTTGATCACCGAGCGGTGGAAGGCGGAGCGGCGCAGGCGGTCGCGCGCCAGTTCGATGCCGGCGTGGTGCATGGTCATGCCGATCTGCACTTCATTCAGGCCGATGTTGAACGGGCCTTCCACGCCGATGCGGTAGTCGGCCGACAGCAGGATGAAGGCGCCCTTGGCGATGGCGTGGCCCGGGCAGGCGACGATGATCGGGTAGGGGTGAGCCAGCATGCGGCGCGCCAGGGTGGAGCCGGCGGTGACCAGGGCCACGGCATTCTGCGGGCTGGAAGTCATCACCTTGAGGTCGTAGCCGCCGGAGAGGATGCCCGGCTGACCGGTGATGATCACCACGGCGCGGTCCTGCACGGCCTGATCCAGGGCGGCATTGAAGGCGACGATCACGTCGGGGGAGATGGCATTCACCTTGCCGTTGTTGAGGGTCAGGGTGGCGATGCCGTCTTCGAGTTGATAGCTGATCAGGTCGCTCATGGCGCAAATCCTAGTGCGGGTGGCTGGAAGTGGCGCTGACGTTACCCAGCACGGGGCCGGGGGTAAAGCGCTTTGGCTGACCGGAGGGTCATCCGCCCGTCGCCTGACTGCCTATCAGCCCCATCGGTATCGGCAATTGGCTGCTATACCCAGCAGTGACTTAGGTTGGTCGCGCACCTGAGGAGCATCGCCATGACCCGTCTCATTCCCTATCTGCTGCCGTTGCTGCTGATCGGCCTGACCCTGCTGGCCAGCAGCCCCCATAGCCACAGCCAGTCCGGCGTGTTGCTGCTGTCGGCCTTCAGCCTGTTCGTATCCCTGGGCTACCTGCTGTTCGGCGCCCGGCACCTTGACCCGGATTCCGGCCATTCTGCATAAGCGCATGAATCGACTGAAAAAAAGTTTGCATTCGAAGGAACGTGCGGCTACATTAGCGCGCCTCGACGGACCAGACTGGTACGGCGAGATCCGGTGAAGTGTCCGAGCGGTTGAAGGAGCACGCCTGGAAAGTGTGTATACGGGAAACCGTATCGAGGGTTCGAATCCCTCCTTCACCGCCAGAACCCATTGCTAAAGCCCTGAAAGCATACGTGTTTTCGGGGCTTTTGCTTTTGGGGCGGGAAATGTGTCGATAAGGTGTCGAAGATTCTTGGCATTGAGTCTCGATGCTGATTCCCTTGCGGCTGGAATCTGGCGCATACAAAGGAGCATTCAATGAACAAGGAGCGTGTGGTAGTCCTTCTGTTTTTTCTACTGGGCATACCTTTATCGGTGAGTGCGCAAATCTACAAATGGACGGATGCCAACGGGAAGGTTCAGTTCAGTAGCGTCCCTCCCGCTGGAGGAGCTGCTGAAGAGATTCCCACACACAGCAGCACTTCTCTGGCGCCGACATCCATCCAAGCAGAACCCGTCAGTGATGCGCAGGGTTCTGGCTCCGAAGCTTCTGCTCTTCAAGCCTCAGCGATCATAGGAAAGTGGCGGCTTGCAGTTGAATATCCGGGTACTTCTGATTGGACATTCAATGCAGATGGCACCTTTGTGCGGGAGTGGAAAACGCCAGGGTGGGGTGAAGGGCGAGGAAGTGGGGTGTGGCGTGTTGAGAGCGGTGGTTTGCTCATTGATGAGAAGAAGGCCAGCAGCACCTTCGTCAATGGGGAAACAGTGCCTTTCCGCCCTGAGATAACTATCTATCGAGTCATTGCGATTAGAGCGCAATCGATATTGGTAAAGCGCAAGGACGAACTAGGAGTCCTTGAGCCCACCGAGTGGGTTAGGGTGAAGTAGTTTCTAAAGGGTTTGGACGCAAAGCCTCTTGAAGATGATCCGGGGCCAGGTGTGCATAGCGCATAGTCATCGTTAGCGACGAGTGCCCAGGATTTTCTGCAGTACCAGGATGTTCCCGCCTCGCATCACGAAGTGGCTCGCGAAGCTGTGGCGCAGCACATGGGTGGCCTGACCTGCAGGTAAGCGAATCGAGGTGGTTCCAAGGACTCGACTTAAGGTCAGCATGCACTGAGTGAATGGGCCATGCTACCGCCAGTGATTCTTTAGCCGCTTGGCCTGATAGACCGAAGCCGGCACCAACCGAACCCGCTTCGACTTGATATTGGCGAAGGTCTCCCCTCCCGAAATGAGTTGTCTTGCGACGCACTGAAACGTCTCGTTAAGGGTTCAAATTACTGTATCTCCTTCGCAGAAGATTTATGTATATCAATTAGTTGCGAGGGGGTTCTTTGGCTTTGATATGATGTGAAGCGCCATGGGGCGAGGCAGTTGCTTCCCGGCAGATAGCTGGGCGTAGTATTTGGAGAGGAGTCT
>NZ_BATI01000045.1 GCF_000467105.1 Aquipseudomonas alcaligenes NBRC 14159 | reverse complement strand
TTTCCCTAAAGGGCATGGCATGGCTTAAGCGCTTGGCACTAGCAATTTCTGTTGGCACGCTAGTAGTTGCCATTCCCTTTTATGGCAGCTCTTCAACCAGTCACGGCACTTTCACAGTTCCTATGCTTATTTCTGAGTCTGCAGCAATTGTTGCTGCACTAGGATTGTTAGTGCTGTCGTTTACTTCAGCATTCCGCCAAAAAACAGTTGGGAGCGCCTAACAATGCGCTCAACTGTCGCTCACTTCGTTCGCTGGACTCGCAAAAGCTACGCTTTTGCTCGCCCGTTAGCTTAATCGTTAGAGCCCCGCATGCATCGAGACCTATCGCCACTAAGTGCAGACCCTTTGGATACAGCCAATTGCCGTACGCCAGAGATCACCGATATACGCTGCGACATGAACACTCTGCTTGTTACGGTTAAGGACATGGAGTCGGGGCAAGAGACTATTGTCGAGTTTGCAGAGTTCGAAGGATTCAGAGTCTTAGACGAGGGTGATCTACTGGAGTTTTGGCCAACCTGCTCAAGCTTTTGGTTGTATAAAATTACTGCAGGTGGTTGGTTAGAGCAGGAGTGTCTTCGTCCAGGCTTCGTGGCACGAGAAACAAAAATGTACTTGAGTTCTTCATCGCCGGAGTCAACGCTTGCGTTAGCGTAATTGCTTGGTCAGAACCTAAAGTAACTGCAAAGTGGCTCTAACAATGCGCTCAACCGTCGCTCACTCCGTTCGCTGGACGTCCAAAAGCTGCGCTTTTGTCCGCCCGGTAGCTTAATCGTTAGGGATACACATGCGCCGCCCCACCTACTCATCCGCACTAATGAACAATACAAAGTGGCGTGAGGTACTAAGCCTAGTTGGACGCATGGGTGAGAGGTTTGAAGTAGCCTATGTCTGGGAGGAACGATTTCAGCCCGCATTGCCACCAGCGGAGGATCAGCTGAAAGAAACACATATCGCCGACCCAGGAATAGCAGGTGGCCCAGCTGAATATATTGATATTTACTCCATACGTATTCCCAAAACAATCTGGGCTCAAAATCCAAAAACAGGCGAAAAACTACCGAGCACTGAAAAAAGTGACCGTTTTCTAACGGAGGCAGCAAAACTGGGCTTGCTGCCACTCGAAATAAAGGGCGACTTCATATATGTATATGGCTACAGTCACCGCAATCCCTAACAAGTGGTTCAAATCGCTCGCTTCGCTCACTGGGACGGGCTAAAGCCCGCCCCTTAACCAAACGTTAGGAGCCAAAGATGTGGCAGCCGATATCACAGAGTGAACTGAAAGAGCTGATATCCCAGCAGCTTGCAGAATGCACTCCTGAAACCCGCGCCCAATATATGGCTAACGCTATCGCACCACAAAAATGGGCTCTCTCGCCTTGGGGGGATGATGGGGGCGGTTTCTGGGTAATTGCTATATATGGCAATTCCGTACTTTGGTACAACGACATAGAAGATGGTTTCAATACCTCTTTATATATAAAAGAAGGAGCTATTGAGCATTACTGGTGCAACCAAGACACACTGCATACAGCTCTACTTGGTCTAATCCTGAGTTCGCCAAAGCTAGGAGCACCCAATGCACTTACGTAAGCTCCTAACTACTCACTCAACCTCGTTCGCTCCGCTCACTGGACTCGCAAAAGCTACGCTTTTGCTCGCCGGTTAGCTCAAACGTTAGAGGCACATGCTATGGACAACGGCGTTGCCAGTGCCATGAACAATACAAAGTGGGACAAAATCAGGCTGGCTATGGCTGCTCTTGATCCAAGCCCAAGCTATAGAACCCGCTGCATTGATAACGGCTATATATCCAACTGGGACCATGAGTGGCTTTATCACTTCCAAATTGGCGGATACGAGTGCATTGAATGGCTTGAAATTTCCTGCGAAACAGAGCAAGAAAAAAGCAATGTACTAAATGCACTCAAAAAAATTCATATCCCAGGTGAGACGACACCTACTGGCTTTATGATCTATGGCTATATAAAAGCAGGGCAAGTAATTGAGTACATATGAGCCTCTAACAATTGGTTCAAACCGCTCACTTCGTTCGCTGGGACGGGCTAAAGCCCACCCCTTAACCAAACGTTAGAGGCTCCATGTCAGGACCACGCATTCACCCGATACTTGAGTGCCCATCGCAATATCAGATTGAGGCGCTTGCCTGCTACTTCGATCCAGAAGATGAAGACCAATCGTATCTAGACCTCACGCTCCGCAAGGAGGAAGTGCGCGTAACGCTTAGGTTCAAACGCCCAGTAAATATCGCTATCGAACCAGGGTTCCCACATCACACTGGCGGTATGGTCATCTACGACAGGAGCAAGGATGGTCTGGAAAATATCGGGGTTGAAGTAGCGGATTACGAGTCATCGCACGGCGCTATTACTTTTCTTGCAAAGTCAGTTGGCCGCCTCTAACAATGCGCTCAACTGCCGCTCACTTCGTTCGCTGGACGTCCAAAAGCTACGCTTTTGGCCGCCCGTTAGCTTAATCGTTAGGTGCACTCATGGAAGAACCTGCGAAACCTAGCCAGGTAAAAACCAGTAGTAACTTGATCACATATGGCATTTCCATTTGTGGCCTAGGTGGCATCTTATGGCTATTCCATATGACCTATACAGCGATCAATATGATTATCGCTGGAAAAGGGCTAGAAACTTATCGAACTTTCTGGCTTGTACAGTTTAATTGGTATGGCTTTCTTGCTTTCATAATGGCTTGCGCCATCGCTATTTCCATTTGCCTCTGGTTGCGGCGGCACGAACACATGCAATGGAAAAGTCTGCAGAAAAAATATGGTCGGCGTAAACGCACACCTAACTAGTGGTTCAAGCCGTTCGCTTCGCTCACTCGGGACGGGCTAAAGCCCGCCCCTTAACCAAACGTTAGGCGCAAGGGCAATATTGGTTCTTCAGCACCGAGCCAGGGAACACAATCATCGCATCGTCGCGGTGATCCTGAATCGAATGGTCGCCTGGTAGTAGAGGCCGTTATTTGTGGCCAGCAAAGGAGTTGCTTTCAAAGAATGTGCAACTGTCCGGGCCAAAACCGACACGCTGTGCGCACCGCCGGTTAAGCTCGGCGCTGGCATCATTTCCGGTGTTCGGCTGGGCAATCTAACAATTGGCTCAAGTCGTTCGCTTCGCTCACTCGGCACCGGCGAAGCCGGCCCCTTAGCCAAACGTTAGGCGAAAGGGCAATATTGGGTTTCAGCACCTAGCCAGTAAACACAATCGCCGCACCGTCGCGGTGTTCCTGAATCGAATGGTTGCCTGGCAGTAGAGGCCGTTATTTGTGCTCAGCAAAGGAGTTGCTTTCACACAATGCGCACGTCACAAATAACCTTTGGGGCCAAAACCGACACGCCGTGCATTCTACCGGTCAAGCGCAGCGCTGGCCTCACTTGCCGCGTACGGCTGGGCAGTCTAACAATTGGCTCAAGTCGTTCGCTTCGCTCACTCGGGACCGGCATAGCCGGCCCCTTAGCCAAACGTTATGCCTCAACAGCATTGAGTACAACCCATGGAAGACGCATTGATTGGTTTGGCAGGACTACTAATAGGTATCTTGCTAAACGAGTACTACAGGCGAAGCTCACGAATTGAGAAATACTCCAGCCAGGTATTTGAAAAAAGACTTGAGGTATATGAAGGGCTTATGTCTGAGGTAAAGCAAGCCGCCGACATAATCAGCGACCTCGTAGAAAACCCAAATATTGATGTAGATAAGAAAAAAGAAATTGCATTTCATGCAGGGCTTGCCGTAGCCACTTACACTGATCGCCATCAATTCTATCTCAATGAAGAAATCTCAGTTCATTGCACAATGGTGTTTATTCGAACCCCAGACATTTTCGAAGAAACAACAAACGAGCAAGAGCTGAAGTTATTCCGCATGAGCACCAAAGAAACCTATGAAATGATCCGGTCAGAGGCTGGCATCGTTGAGCTCGACAGCTTATTCAGGTCTATAACTAAGTCATCACCGGGCGGAGAGCTAATCGAATATTACCGAAAAGCCAAGAAAGCCCATGCGCGCAAAGCATAACAACTGGTTCAAGTCGTTCGCTCCGCTCACTCGGGACCGGCTAAAGCCGGCCCCTTAACCAAACGTTAGAAACCATTGCCAAACAAAGGAGTTGTAATGAAAAAGGTCTTGATCGCAGCATTCGTAGCTTTTTCCAGCACATGCCTAGCTACGGAACAACCTTTGGAGTTCCCAACAAAAAACGGAGTATTCACTATTAGCAGCACATCAGCAGGCAGCATTTATAGTGACTATGACTTTTTATGGAATGGCGTAAAAATCGGCCCAAGCACAACACTTCTTGATGTATCGGCCACTCAGGTTTTCAACCCCAAAACCAATAAATCCCAAGTAGTTATAGTCGCTGCAAATGGTGGCAATGCATGTGCCAGCACAGCAGCTGTTGCAACATTGTCACAAGAACCTGCGCAACTCTCACCATCTCTTCTATTTTGTGGTGGCTTCGAAGGCATCACTTTTAATCCAGAGACCAATATCCTGACACTCACAGGCCTAGACCGAGACGGCCTAACAATCACTTACACCATAGAAAACGAAAAAATCTTTGAGAACGGCAGCCCTCTCAAGAATCCGACTCCCTTCCTAAATGGTTTCTAACAACTGGCTCAAATCGTTCGCTTCGCTCACTGGGACGGGCTAAAGCCCGCCCCTTAACCAAACGTTATGCACTACGGGGAACCCGCATGGAACGCAGCCAAAGTTTAAGAAACTTCCTTAACAGTCTCAAAGAAGACTTGGTCACTTTTGAAAATGCGGACTTTTCAGATATTAGCTGGTGCAGTTACGAGGGCGAAAACGCCTTACACATTGCAGTAATAAGAAACGAAATAGATCTAGCTAGAGAACTAATTGATCTAGGCATTGAAATCAATGCACGCGGCGACCTTGGCCATACACCACTACACGAAGCAGCATCGATGTGCGATCTTTCAATGGTGAAATTACTTGTCGAGTCCGGTGCAGATCTTCACGCTCTTACTGAGGGCGACCCAGCATTTACGCTTGCTCGATACGCAAAAAAAGATGATATCTGCGACTATCTAGGGGCAGAAATGAATAAAGTACATCAGAAAGACCCTGCAGCTTGGGCCAAAGCGCAAATAAGCTATCTAAAAAGAGAGATAGTTAGACTTCAAAAGCAGTACAACGTGCAAAGTGCATAACAATGCGCTCAACTATCGCTCACTTCGTTCGCTGGACGTCCAAAAGCTGCGCTTTTGGCCGCCCGTTAGCTTAATCGTTAGGCACCATGGAGATACATTTGCATGGACGTTACGCAAAACCAATTGTTGGCTTTCGCCGTTTACGAAATCCGGCAATTGCTCGCCCATCATTTAGGTAGCGACGACACTCCTGATCCGGCGGTGAAAGCTGCAGCCCATTTGGCATATGCTCTCCATAATCAAGCTGACGCCATCCTGCAAGGGCGCACATTTGATCCTCAACAAGCAATAGAATCTCTGAGCGCAGTAGATCGAATGTTGGCAACAAATTTTCAAGCTAGGCTCTTACAATCAGTTAGCCATGATGCCTAACTAGTGGTTCAAATCGTTCGCTTCGCTCTCTGGGACGGGCTAAAGCCCGCCCCTTAACCAAACGTTAGGTACTCATGGTGTACTCATCAGCCCCGCCGGAGTAGCACATGCGCCACCTTATAGCTCTCGCTTTTTGCTTTATATTTCTATCTTCACAAGCTCAAGCCTGTCGCGGCCAAATCCTTGAAGACACACTTTTCTTTGAATCCCTTCCTAACCCGCCGCTCAATGCAAACCTAGTCGCAAAAGTGTCTTTGCCTGAGGTAAGCCGCGGAACAGCTACGGCAGAAATAATACAAGTACTTACAACATCTACCACAGAGATTTACAAAGGAAAAAATTTCCCAATAAAATTTAGATTTTCCAGTTGCGGCCCCAATCACAAAAACGGAGCCGAAGGGATTATCATCGCTAAAACGGGCATCGATGGCGAGGGGCGTCTTGTACTATATCCATACATGCGCAGATATAGTGATGATCGAATTACCCCACCACACTTGGACACAGATAGGTAGCCACAGTGCAAATCTCTAAAAACCAGTTCAAACCACTCGCCTAGCTCACTGGGACGAGCTAAAGCCCACCCCTTAACCAAACGCCAGAGGCTTCAATAATGATGCGAGGTGTCTTTCTTGGCGCGATTATTACGCTTTCATCCTCCACATTACATGCGGAGCCCAGTGAGTGCTACGCATCTACATTCAAGCTACGCGATTATAGTGCAGCCATCGAGACCTGGGGCGAGGCAACAAATTTTATGAAAATAGCGAAAATAGATAATAATAAAATACAATTCGAGCTATTGCAGTACGGTGGAAATTTTCACACTTGCGCATTACCCGGCTTCGCCATAAGGCAACCAGACGGAAGCTTTATATTTAGAGATGAAAAAATTATTGGTCTGAGCCTGGCTGGGAGCTTTATGGAACCCCTAGCGATTCCGGCATTTGCGAGATTAGCTTTAAATTCACCGAGCAAGATGTGACCATCAGCACCACTAATTACTGCAAGGGGTTTTGTGGCGCAAGAGCCGCACTTGGCGGCGTCATTAAAAAAGCTCAAAACTGCAGCGAGTACAGGCTCTAATAGATGGCTCAAGCCGTCCGCTTCGCTCACTCCGAGCCGGCTAAAGCCGGCGCCTTAACCAAACGTTAGGTTCTCCATCAACAATGTCACGCAGCCTGAAACTAATCACCATCATCGTGATAACCATTTCCTTCTGGTTGTTGGTGGACAGACTGCTTCCAAGGGAGGAGATGGACACTCACGTCCATCAACTTAACCAACCCACTGGCCCACTGGTCTACGGTGTTCCCCTCTCTGGTGGAGAATTGGATACATGCGCCCTAGACACGGACGAATTATCAGCACTATGGCCACACGCAGAGATAGTCGTTGAAAGAACCTTGCTCTTGGGCAGATGTGTCAGTGTAAAGCCGATACGCTGTGTGAGGATGATGTGCTCGCCACTTGGGAGCAGAAAGATAGATGCCGATGCCTTGGTGCAAAAGGCTCTGCATGTCGCCTACGGGGAGGAGTATGAGAACATCGCCAGCCTCAGTGCCGACCATCCGGGGTATTCACCTCAAGTCAGAAGATGGCCCATTATTAGAGAGCCGCTTGTGCCGGAGCGCTATTCGGTCAGGCTACCTGAACAGCTGGTAATCTTTGACAAAGATACCAACTTCATCACCACGCGAAAATGCGGTAGCACCGGGGGTTACTGTCAGGCCGTCAAGCGCACTCGGGTTGAAGGGAAGTGAAAGGTATACACCATTCCGTCGCGATAGATCCCCGCCAGTTGCACCTGTGTAGTCCCTTCGCGGCTTGGCTACTACGACGACCCTCACGTCAAACGTGAAATGACAATGACCCGCCCGGTGCCAAAACACATAAAAGAACTAACAGTTTCCGATCTGGAACGTAATCGTTGGTGTGTATACCACAACGACGAAGAAGGCTATGACAGCTTTGAGTTTGTCATACCTGACACCCATCTTGGCTTTTCAGAACATGCCATCGAAATTGAGCTGTCACACTTTGCTTTTCCTGATGGCAGGATAATGAAAGGTAGCTTTGATGGCTCAGCATCTTTTTCGATTTTCCACGATGATAACTGGCACCCTCTCTGGTTCGGCGCTTCAACACCAAATGAGAACACCATTAATGAATTCAAGTGCTTTCTAACTATCAATCACCTTACGTTACCTGTACATGCAACAGCAATCTGGAGTGGCACATCAAAAACATTCAGCGGCTTACAGTATATTGGTGATAGAGGGGCCATACGTGAGATTGTCTTGTAACAACCACATCAAGTCCTTCGCTTTGCTCACGCAGGATCAGCTATAACCGCCCCTTTGCTCAACCATCAAGCCCCCTAACTGCTAAACATGGATGACTCCACATGGGAAAAGGCTTCCTCCTCGCTCTCGCACTCCTCTGGGCAGCGCTGCCGATGATCTGGCTGGCCCTGATGCTGCAGCGCTTCAGCTTCACTCGCATCCCGGGCGTGCTGCTGCACTGGCTGTCGTTCATCTCCTATGCGTTGGGCTGTGCCGTGATGGCGTCGCTCGCCCAGGTCATGGCGGAGCGTAATGACTGGGTGTTCGCGCTGCAGTTCGGCGGAGCCTTCTCTGCGATTCCCGTGGTGATCTGCACGGTCCACTACTGCCGCCGGGTGTACGCCTGGCTGGTGAACACTGGGCGAATCCAGGCCCGCCAGCCTGACCAGACTGATTGAGCGGGGCCGGTCATGCCCGAGAAGCGCACAAGCTTTTTCGCCTGTCTGGTCGCTGGTCTCTGCCTGGCGCTGGTCTGGCTGGGCGGTATCGTGTTCATCTTCAGCTACTTTCGCGACCCGGTATTCGGCGACTGGCGTGGTGGCGAGCCTTCCGGCCTGGTACTGGCGGCCAACGGGCTGGCTTACCTGGCCAGCTGCTTCGTATTCGCCGCCGGGACCGCAGCCATTGCCAGCCGGCGCCTGCGCAACCTGCGCGCCGCCATGGCCGTGGGCGGCGTCAGCCTGGCAACGGTGGTTCTGCTACTGGCTGCGTTGATCCCATTCGCGCATTTCGGTGTCAGGGTGAGCTACTGATGGCCGCTGCCGTGTGCCTACACAAGGGGACTGCCCCATGCACCGCCTGATGATCTTCACTCCGCAGCCGGCCGTGCTCGCTGACTTCTACTGCCGGCTGTTCGGCCTGCAGGTCGGCCATCGCGAAACCGGCTTCGTCGATGTCGCGGGCCCGTCGGGTGTGCGCCTGGCCTTTCACCAGGGCAGAAGCGCGCCCAGTCGTGCGCTGAAGCTGTGCTTCTATGCCGCCGATGTCGCCGCCGAGCGCGCGCGCCTGATCGAGCAGGGAGTGCCGATGGGCCAGTTGAAGGGCAACGCCGACGCCCTGTGGTTCTGCGATGGTCAGGACCCGGACGGTAACTGCCTGCAGATAAGCAACCGCGCCTGAGCCCTCGCCTAGCGCCGCAGGTACCAGACGAGCGCAAACAGCCAGCGCCGCCAGCCACGCTCAGCCGAGGCCAGTAGCCCCTGGGCCACGGCGTAGCGCCAGGCCCAGTGCAACGCCTGGCGCAGGTTGCGCAGCGGGCTGGCGGGATCGCGATACACAACTTCGCTGAGCAAGCCCATGGCCTGCGCGTCACCGGCTTCGGCCGCTTGCAACAGCAACTCGTGCGCCTCCTCCCAGGCCACCGGCGCGAAGCTCAGGAGCCACTCGCCGAGCAGGCGCCGCAGCGATGCCGGCGCCCGTGGCCCATGCACCTCGAGAAACTGCCGGGCATGGTGCAGGGCTTCCTCCCACAGCTCGGCGGCGGCCTGTGCCGCCTGCGCGTCGGCTTCGCTGGCGAGTAACTGCACCAGGGCCTCGGTCGCCAGGCCATGGCCGTCGGCCGACGCCACGCGCCAGGCCTCGCGGGCACGTTCATGATCGACCGCACAGCCCTGGCCGCTGTGCCAGCACAGGCCCAGCCAGTACAGGCTCTGCGCATACTCGGCATCGTCGTGGCTGCAGTAGCGCTGCACCGCCTGCAGGGCCTGGAACGCCCGCCGGGTATCCGGTTCGCCGGCGGCCGGATCGAGCCACAGGCGACCGATACAGAGCTGCAGGCGCCCCTGTTCGTGCAGCTGGGGGTTGGCGGCAGCGGCCAGCTCGACCCAGCGCCGCGCCTCGCGCAGGTCACCCACGCCGCGCAAGGCCAGTTCGGCCAGCCACAACCAGGCGGCGGCCGCTGGCTGCCCGGCAACATCCTCCAGGCCACAGGCGCAGCGCGCCCAGTGCAGGGCCTGCTGCTCATCATCACACTGCTGCGCCAGGGCCAGGGCGGCCTGCAGATCGCCCTGCAAGTAACGCTGCCGGTACTGCTCGGCAGTTGCCTGGGCAGGCTCCGCGAGGGTCTCCGGCAGCCAGGCGTCGCCGTCATCCGCCACCTGGAAAACGTCCGTCGGAATGGCGGGCGCCTGATCCGCCGGCAGTGCCGCGCAGAACTTGGCGAAGCCAGTGCCGACGGACTCGAAGTGCTCCTCACGCAGCAGCGCCTGGAAGTAGGGATGATCGAGGCTGTTCAGGCCGAAGCCGCGACACCAGTCCG
The DNA here is from genome assembly GCF_000467105.1 of Aquipseudomonas alcaligenes NBRC 14159. GTDB lineage: Bacteria > Pseudomonadota > Gammaproteobacteria > Pseudomonadales > Pseudomonadaceae > Aquipseudomonas > Aquipseudomonas alcaligenes. Next base: position 25,479 of record NZ_BATI01000045.1, on the reverse strand, counting down.
CGAGGTCCTCGAAGTCCACCACCAGGGTGATTTCGTGCAGTTCCAGTGGGTCGCCGTCCTGCACCAGCTGCAGGCGCGAGTCGGCGTTCCAGCGCCAGAACTCGATGCGCGACGGCGCGTGCGCATCGAACGGGCCGGCCAGTGCATCAACATCCCCCTGCAGCCACAACTCGGCCAACGGTCGGCCGAGGTCGGCGGCAGCCTGCTCGATGAACGCCGCGACGGCGGACAGATAGATGCCCAGGGCCGGCACCCGGTGAAACTGTGGATGGGCCGCGATGAAATCGCAGAACTGCCGCCAGTTGCGCAAGGCCTGCTCGACCTCGACACGCAAGCCCTGGCGCGGCACCTCGGTCGCCGGCTCTGGCACGGTGACCGCTGGCATCACGGTGGCGCCGGCCAGCAGCAGGCACCAGAGCGGGGAGACATCTTCGCGCCGCGCCAGGCAGCGGGGCGCGCCGCTGGCGCCGCCAATATGGAGCCAGGCGGCACTGGCCAGTTGTGCTTGCGTTGGCATGGATCACCTTCCCTGATTGAAGGCGCCATTGTGCCGCAGCGGGGCGGCCCTGGCTGCCAGCGCGCCAGCAAATGCCAAGTACGGCTCAGCCTGGCAGGCGCATCCTGAAGCAGGCACCGCCTAGGCTGGAGTCTTCCAGCTGCAGCTGGCCGTCGTAGCTGTCGAGGATGTCCACCACCACCGCGGTGCCGATGCCCTGCCCCGGGTGCTGGCTGTCCAGGCGTTCGCCGCGCTGGAGGATGCGCGCGCGCTGGTCGGCGGGTATGCCGGGGCCGTCGTCCTCGACCACCAGCTCGCAGCCCTCGGCGCCGATCCGCGCGCTGACGCGGATCTGCCCCAGGCACAGGCGATAGGCGTTCTCCAGCAGGTTGCCGAGCAGCTCGAACAGCGCGCCGCGCTCCATCGGTACGCGCAGCTCGGCGGGGAAATCGCGCTGCACCTGCACGCGCTTGTCGCGGTAGACCTTGTCCAGCGCGCCGCACAGGGTGTCGAGCACCTGCGCGAGCGGTTCGCGGTGGCGCACCAAGCCGCTCTTGCGCAGGCTGGCGCGCTGCAGCTGGTAGTCCACCTGCTGGCTCATGCGCTCCACCTGGGTCTGCAGCACCTGTGCCGGCTCGCGCTCGCGCAGCCCCTCGGCCACGCCCTGCAGCACCGCCAGCGGGGTTTTCAGGCTGTGCGCGAGGTCGCCGAGCGAGTCGCGGTAGCGTTCGCGCTGGCGCCGCTCGCCGTCGAGCAGGCGGTTCAGCGAGTCGGTCAGGCGCAGCAGCTCGCTGGGATGCTCGCGGCTCAGGTGATCACGGTTGCCGCCCTCCACTTCATCCAGCTCGCGGCTCAGCCCACGCAGGGTGCCGAAGCCCCAGGTCAGGCCCAGCCAGAGTAGGCCGAGCAGCACCAGCAGCGCACCGCCCAGCCACAGGCGCAGCTGGCGGCCGAGGCCGTCGAGCATGGCCTGGTATTCGCTGGCCGGCTGCATGGTGACAATGCTGTAGGCGGCGGTTTCACCACGCAGCAGGTCGACTTCCAGGTCGTAGACGAAGAACTCCTCGCCGCGCCCATCGCGCTGGCGCACGAAGTCGTGGCCTTCGCCGTCGTAGCGCGGGCGGTAGTCGATCTGCTCGTCGGCCGTGGAGGGCGAGCGCCACAGCTCGCGGCCTTCGCGGTCGTAGATGAAGCCGAGCAGGCGTGATTCGAGCAGGTTGAATTCTTCATCCGGCAGGCGCGCCGGCATGCTCAGGCGACCGCCGTCGATGCGCGCTGACGAGATCAGGGTGGCGGCATCGGCCGCCAGGCGCTGCTCGATGACGTTCTCCAGGGCGTTGCGGAACGCGCCCTGCACCAGCGGCAGCAGGGCCGCCATGAACAGCACCGCCAGGGCGGCGGCACCGAGCATCAGGCGCACACGCAGCGAGCGGATCATCGGCAGCGCTCGGTAAACAGGTAGCCCTGGCCGCGCACGGTGTCGATCGGCTTGAGCGCACAGGCGCCTTCCAGCTTGCGGCGCAGGCGCCCGACCAGCACCTCGATGACGTTCGAGTCGCGCTCGTCCTCGCCCTCGTACAGCTGTTCCATCAGGCGGTCCTTGGACACCACCTGCTGCGGGTGCAGCATGAGGTATTCGAGAATGCGGTACTCGAAGGCAGTGAGCGCCAGCGGCTGCTCATCGACCAGCGCCTGCTTGCGGTTGAGGTCGAGCTTGAGCGGGCCGGCCTCGACGCTGGACTGCACCAGGCCGACCGAGCGGCGCAGCAGCGCGTGCAGGCGCGCTTCCAGCTCCTCGAACTGGAACGGCTTGACCAGGTAATCGTCGGCACCGGCGGCCAGGCCCTCGACCTTGTCCTGCCAGTTGCCGCGGGCGGTGAGGATCAGGATCGGCAGGCTGCGGCCCTGGCCGCGCAGCTGGCGGATCAGGTCCAGACCGCTCATGCCGGGCAGGCCGAGGTCGACGATGGCGATGTCGTGGTTGAATTCCTGGGCGCGGTACAGCGCCTCTTCGGCATCGGCGACGGCATCGACCACGAACGCACGCTCACCCAGGCGGGTGTGCAGGTGGTGGCGCAGCAGCGCCTCGTCCTCGACCACAAGAATCTTCATGCTGGCTCTCCCTCACGACAGGCCGGGCTGTGCGCCCGGCCTTCTCCCTGGTAGGTCAGAACTTGTAGCTGGCGCCGAGGTACAGCTGGCCGCTGCTGTGCAGGTCCAGCGAGCCGACCTTGCCGCCGTCGTGCGGGGCCATCTCGGTGCTGGCGTTGGTGCGCAGGTAGCGGTAACCGGCTTCGATCGACGCATTCTGATTCAGATCCTGCAGAATACCCACCTGCAGGCCGGCCGCGTAGCCGATGTCGCTGTCGCGCTTGAAGCCGCTGGACTCCTGCTCCAGCTTGACCAGGCCGAGGGTGGCGCCGCCGAACAGCTTGGTGCCGTTGTCGCCCAGCGGCACGAACACGTCGTAGCTGCCCAGCAGGTTCTGCTGGCGGTGCTTGTAGCCCTGGTAGCTGTCGGAGACGTTCTCGTAGGTCATGTAGTAGCGGCCGTCCTGGTCCACCTGGCCGGCGCGCACGCCCCAGGTGCCGCTGCCGTTGATGACTTTATCCAGCTTGGGGTTGTCCAGGTTCTGATTGAGCGCATGGGACTTCTGGATGTTGTTATCGGTCTGGCCCCAGGTCAGGCCGACGAAGTTGTCGGCGGCATTGGCGCCGACGGCGGCGCAGGTCAGGGTGGTGGCCAGGGCGAGTTTGCTCAGGGTGTTTTTCATGATGTTTTCTCCGCGTTGGGACAGTGGCTGAACTCGGGGACCATGTTGCCAACGCGGCCCTGAACCGCCGCTGAACCCTTGCTGAACCAACGCTGAACGAAAATGCATGGCTGCGCCGGGCTTTTGCTCTAGCCTTGGCACGCCTACCGCACAAGGATTTTTCCGCCCATGTTCAAACGCAGCTTCCACTCCCTGCTCGCCACCTGGCTGGCCGGCCTGATCGCCCTGCTGCCGCTGGCGCTGTCGCTGGCCCTGCTGGGCTGGCTGGTGAGCCTGCTGAACCAGTTGATCGGCCCGACCAGCTTCATCGGCAAGCTGTTCGCCGGGCTCGGCCAGCCTTTCGTCAGCAGCCCGGAGCTGGCCTGGCTGCTCGGCACCCTGGCCCTGGTGGTAGCGCTCTACCCGCTCGGCCTGGCCGTGCAGCTGGGCCTCAAGGGGCCGCTGCGCCGGCTGTTCGACCGCACCCTGCGGCGCATCCCGCTGCTCGGCAACCTGTACGGCCTGGCCGACCGTTTCGTCGGTCTGCTCGACCAGAAGGACAATGCCGACCTGGCCGCCATGCGCCCGGTGTGGTGCTTCTTCGGCGGCGACGGCACCGCCGTGCTGGCGCTGCTGCCCAACCCCGAGCCGGTCGAGATCGACGGCCGCGCCTACCACGCCATCCTGGTGCCCACCGCGCCGGTGCCGGTGGGCGGTGGCCTGCTCTACGTGCCGGTGGAATGGGTCAAGCCGGCGGAGATGGGCATGGACAGGTTCACCAGCATCTATGTGTCGATGGGCATCACGCCGCCGACGGCAACGCGCGGATGACCCTGCACGTCGCGCTGGCCAGCGCCGGCCACCTGCTGACACGCGCGCCCACCCAGAGCGCACTACCCTGGTGGAGCTTCGGCAAGACGGTGCTCGCGGCTGCGGCCCTGGCGCTGGTGCGCGACGGCCTGCTGGAGCTGGACGCCGAGCTGGCCGACGGCCCTTTCAGCCTGCGCCAGTTGCTGCGCCACCAGGCCGGGCTGGCGGACTATGGCGAACTCGCCGACTACCACGCCGCCGTCGCCAGCCAGGCAGCGCCCTGGCCGGCCGAGGAGATGCTGCAGCGCCTCGACGCCAGCCGCCTGCGCTATCCGCCGGGTCAAGGCTGGCGCTACTCCAATGTCGGCTACCTGTACGTCGCTCGGCTGCTGGAGCGGGTCACGGACCTGCCGCTGGACGCGGCCCTGCAGCGCTGCGTACTGGCGCCGCTGGGCCTGACGCAGGTGCGTCTGGCGCGCCGCCGCGCCGACTGGGGCGCCGGCGCTCCCGCCGGGTATGATCCCGCCTGGGTCTACCACGGCCTGCTGGTCGGCCCGCTGGACCAGGCCGCGTTGCTGCTGGAGCGCTTGCTGGGCGGCGACTTCCTGCCGCCGGCGCTGCTGCAGCAGATGCGCACGCCGCACCGGCTCGGCGGCCCGCTTGCCGGGCGCCCTTGGATCGCGCCTGGCTATGGTCTGGGCCTGATGCTCGGTCCGGAAGCGGGCGGTCTCTATCTGAGCGGACACAGCGGCAGCGGGCCGGGCAGCGTGATCGCGGTGTACCGCGGCGCCACGGCAAGTTGCGCGGTCTTCCTCGAAGACGGCGCGGAAGGTACTGTCGAGGCCGAGGTGGTACGCCAGCTGCGCAGCATCGATGACGCGCAGCGCTAACCGAAGGCCAGCTGTCGGTGCAGACCGGCTAGGCTTCAACCTCCATTCTATCCACCGGGAGATATCCATGCGCCCACTACTGACTGCCCTGTTGCTGTGCTGCTCCACTATGGCCCAGGCCGCCATCCAGACCCGTGAAGTCCCCTACACCGCCGCCGATGGCACCCGCCTGGTCGGTTACCACGCCTGGGACGACGCCATCAGCGGCCCGCGGCCCGGCGTGATCGTGGTGCATGAATGGTGGGGCCTGAACGATTACGCCAAGCGCCGCGCCCGCGACCTCGCCGCCCTCGGCTACAGCGCCCTGGCCGTGGACATGTACGGCGACGGCCGCAACACCCAGCATCCGGACGACGCCAAGGCCTTCATGAACGCCGCCCTGGCCGACCCCGCCATCCCCAAGGCACGCTTCCAGGCCGGCCTAGACCTGCTCAAGGCGCAGCCGCAGACCGACCCGGCCAGGCTGGCCGCCATCGGCTACTGCTTCGGTGGCAAGGTGGTGCTGGATATGGCCCGCCAGGGCCTGCCGCTGGCGGCCGTGGTGAGCTTCCATGGCGCCCTGGTCACCGCCACGCCGGCCACGCCCGGCAGCGTCAAGGCCAAGGTACTGGTCGAGCATGGCGCCGCCGACAGCTTCGTCACCCCGGAGCAGATCGCCGCGTTCAAGGCCGAGATGGACCAGGCCGGCGCCGACTACCGCTTCGTCGAGCTGCCCGGCGCCAAGCACGGCTTCAGCAACCCGGATGCCGATGCGCACAAGGGCCATGGCCTCGACCTGGGCTACCAGAAGGAAGCCGACGAGCGCTCCTGGGCCGATATGCAGGCGCTGTTCAAGGACGTGTTCTAGCGCTGCAAAAAAAACGGGAGTCCCTGGGGACTCCCGCACTCGTATCAGCAGAGTAAAACCGGATGGGCGATTCGCCGCTCCGGCTACAACCTCACCAGCGTCCACTTGGAACGCATGTCCCATTCTGACCAGAAACAAGCGTTTGCTCTGTAGTGCTTCGTTGTTGCTGTGCAAAGAAATGTAAACGCCTGGCCTGCACACCCCGGCCACGGCAGAATGCCGGGCATGAGCCTGCCCACCCCGCCTTTCTGCCAACTGCTGCCCTCCCCCGCGCCGTTGCCCCTGCCCGCCACCCGGCTGGTGAGCGCGCATTTCGACACGGCGCAGCTCAGGCCCGAGGACTTCCCCGATAGCGGCATCACCCCGGTGCGCGGCGTGACCAAGCGCCAGGCCGAGTACCTGGCCGGCCGCCTGTGCGCCCGCGAGGCCCTGCACCAGCTCTGTGGCCAGACGCTGGTGCCGGGGCGTGATGAAGACGGCGCACCGCTGTGGCCCGCCGGCACCGTCGGCTCCATCACCCACGGCGCCGGCCGAGCCGCCGCCATGGTCGCCCTGGCGCGCGACTGGCGCGGCCTGGGCATCGACCTGGAGAAGCACCTGAGCACCGAGCGCGCCGCCAGGCTGGCCGGCGAGATCCTCACCCCGACCGAGCTGCAACGCGCCGCCGGGCTGGACCCGGAAGCATTCGCCCGGCGGGTGACCCTGACCTTCTCGCTCAAGGAGAGTCTGTTCAAGGCGCTCTACCCGCTGGTGCTGACCCGTTTCTACTTCCACGACGCGGAGCTGCTGGCGGTGGACGGCGCAACGGCACGCCTGCGCCTGCTGCTCGACCTGCATGCCGACTGGCCGCGCGGCAGTGAGCTGGACGGGCACTTCGTGGAATTCGACGGCTATCTGCTGAGCGTGGTGGCGGTATAGCTCTTCTCCCCCTCGGGAGAGGGGTTGGGGTGAGGGAAATACCGCGAGTCGCCTGGACAACCCTCACCCCCGCCCCTCTCCCAGAGGGAGAGGGGAAGATTGGCGCCGCCGTCAGGCCAACCGTAGCCCGGATGTAATCCAGGATGGCAGCACAACCGAACCCCTCTCCCGGATTGCATCCGCGCTACGCCAGCGCCCCCTCTCCCGTTTACGGGAGAGGGTTGGGGAGAGGGAAGAACCACGAGTCGCCTGGACAGCCCTCACCCCCGCCCCTCTCCCAGAGGGAGAGGGGAAGATCGGCGCCACCGTCAGGCCCACCGTAGCCCGGATGCAATCCGGGATGGCGGCACAGCCGAACCCCGCTCCCGGATTGCATCCGCGCTACGCCAACGCCCCCTCTCCCGTTCACGGGAGAGGGCTGGGGAGAGGGATTGCTCCCCCACCCTTTCCCACACGTGGGTGAGCGGAATGCCTAGCACGGGGTCAGGCCAGCTCCGCCCGTAGCTGCCGTGCCGCTGCCACCATGTTGACCAGCGCCGCTTCGGTCTCCGCCCAGCCACGGGTCTTCAGGCCGCAGTCCGGGTTGACCCAGAGGCGCTCGGCCGGCACCCGCTGCGCCGCCTTTTTCAGCAGGCGCACCATCTCGCTGCTGTCCGGTACGCGCGGCGAGTGGATGTCGTACACCCCCGGGCCGATCTCGTTGGGGTAGTCGAAGCGCTCGAAGGCGTCCAACAGCTCCATGTCCGAGCGCGAGGTCTCGATGGTGATCACGTCGGCATCCATGGCGGCGATGGACTCGATCACGTCGTTGAACTCGCTGTAGCACATGTGGGTATGGATCTGGGTTTCGTCGCGCACGCCCGAGGCACACAAGCGGAAGGCCTCGGTGGCCCAGTCCAGATAGCCTTGCCATTGCGCCTTGCGCAGCGGCAGACCTTCGCGGAACGCCGCCTCGTCGATCTGGATGATGCGGATGCCGGCCGCCTCCAGGTCGACCACCTCGTCGCGGATGGCCAGGGCCAGCTGGCGCGCCTGCTGTTCGCGGGAAATGTCGTCACGCGGGAACGACCACATCAGCATGGTTACCGGGCCGGTCAGCATGCCCTTCATCAGCTTGTCGGTGCAGCGCTGCGCGTACTCGATCCAGGCCACCGTCATCGCCTGTGGGCGGCTCAGATCGCCGTAGATCACCGCCGGTTTGACGCAGCGCGAGCCGTAGCTCTGCACCCAGCCGAAACGGGTAAAGGCGTAGCCGTCCAGCTGCTCGGCGAAGTACTCGACCATGTCGTTGCGCTCGGCCTCGCCATGCACCAGCACGTCGAGGCCCAGCTGTTCCTGCACGGTCACCGCATGGCGGATCTCGGCGTGCATGGCCTCGGTGTACTCGGCCGCCGTCAGCTTGCCGGCCTTGAACGACTGGCGCGCCAGGCGGATGGCTGAAGTCTGCGGGAAGGAGCCGATGGTGGTGGTGGGGAATGGCGGCAGATTGAGCAGCGCACGCTGCTTGGCAATGCGCTCGGCAAACGGCGACTGGCGCTGGCTGTCGGCAGCCGTGATCGCCGCCAGGCGCGCCTGCACGGCCGGTTTGTGGATACGTGGCGACTGCGCCCGACTGGCCTGCACCTGGCGGCTCTCGGCCAGCGCGGCCTGCACTTCGGCGGCCTGCGGCTCGCGCAGGGCCTGGGCCAGCACGGCCACTTCGCGGCACTTCTGCACAGCGAAGGCCAGCCAGCTTTTCAGCTCGGCATCCAGCTTGTCCTCGCGGGCCAGGTCGACCGGGCTGTGCAGCAGCGAGCAGCTCGGCGCCACCCACAGACGACTGCCCAGGCGCTCATGGGCCTGCTGCAGCAGGTCCAGAGCCTTTTCCAGATCGGTACGCCAGACATTGCGGCCATTGACCACGCCCAGCGACAGCACCTTGTAGGCCGGCAGGCGGTCGAGGATCGCCGGGAACTGTTCCGGCGCACGCACCAGGTCGATATGCAGGCCGTCCACCGGCAGGCCGGCGGCCAGGCCGAGGTTGTCTTCCAGGCCGGCGAAGTAGGTGGCGATCAGCTTCCTGCCCGGCTCCTTCTGCAGCAGGTTGTAGGCGCGCTCGAAGGCGTTCTTCCAGTCCTGCGGCAGGTCGAGGGCGAGGATCGGCTCGTCGATCTGCACCCACTCGATGCCCTGGGCGGCCAGGCGCTGGAGGATCTCGCCGTAGACGGGCAGCAGGCGTTCGAGCAGGTCAAGCTTGTCGAACTCGCGGCCCTTGCACTTGCCCAGCCACAGGTAGGTCAGCGGGCCGATCAGCACCGGCTTGAGGGCGTGGCCCAGGGCCTTGCCCTCCTCCACCTCCTCGAACAACTGCTCCCAGCTCAGGGCGAACTGCTGGTCGGCGGTGAACTCGGGGACCAGGTAGTGGTAGTTGGTGTCGAACCACTTGGTTAGCTCTTGTGCGAGAAGGGGCTGCGCATGCGCGCCGCCGCAGCAGGTGTTCTTGCTCACGCCTCGGGCCATGCCGAACAGGGTGTCCAGGCTCGGCTTGCCGCCGTGCTGGTGAAACCGCTCGGGTATTACGCCGAACATCAGCGAGTGGCTCAGCACCTGGTCGTACCAGGCGAAGTCGCCGACCGGCAGCAGCTCGATGCCGGCGTCCTTCTGCAGCTGCCAGTGGGCGGCGCGCAGCTCGCGGCCGACGGCGCGCAGACCGGTCTCGTCCAGTTCGCCTTTCCAGTAGGCCTCCACGGCCTTCTTCAGTTCGCGGTCGCGGCCGATGCGCGGAAAGCCGAGGTTGTGTGCCAATGCCATCTGTCTGTCTCCAGTGTTCGTGAATGGCGCACATTCTCGACACCGAGCGCATCATGAGACAAACTCAACCTATTCGTGATCATCACAAGTTTCATTCATTGAGATTCGCTCATGTTGGAATTGCGCCACCTCAAGACGCTGCACGCCCTGCGTGAGACCGACAGCCTGGTAGAGGCCGCCGAGCGCCTGCACCTGACCCAGTCGGCGCTGTCCCACCAGTTCAAGGAGCTGGAGGAGCGCTTAGGCATGCAGCTGTTCGTGCGCAAGACCAAGCCGGTGCGCTTCACCAGCGCCGGCCTGCGCCTGCTGCAGCTGGCCGACAGCCTGCTGCCGCAGCTGCGCGCCGCCGAACGTGACCTGGCGCGCCTGGCCGGTGGCACTGCCGGCCGCCTGCACATGGCCATCGAATGCCACAGCTGCTTCCAGTGGCTGATGCCGACCATCGACCAGTTCCGCGACGCCTGGCCGGAAGTGGAGCTGGACCTGGCCTCGGGCTTCTCCTTTGCGCCGCTACCGGCGCTGTCGCGCGGCGACCTGGACCTGGTGGTGACGTCCGACCCGGTGGAAATGAGCGGCATCACCTACGTGCCGCTGTTCACCTACGAGGCGCTGCTGGCGGTGGCAAACCAGCACGCCCTGGCCAGCCGCCCCTACGTGCAGCCCGAGGACCTGGAGCGCGAGACGCTGATCACCTACCCGATCGACCGCGACCGCCTGGACATCTTCACCCGCTTCCTCGAGCCAGCCGACATCGAACCGGCGCAGGTGCGCACCTCGGAGCTGACGGTGATGATGATGCAGCTGGTGGCATCGGGCCGCGGCGTATGCTGCCTGCCCAACTGGGCACTGCACGAATACAGCTCGCGCGGCTACGTCACCGCCAAGCGCCTGGGCGACAAGGGCCTGTACTGCACCCTGTTCGCCGCCATCCGCGCCGACATGCTCGATGCCCCCTTCATGCGCGACTTCCTGCTGACCGCCAAGGACACCTCGTTCGCCACCCTCGAAGGCGTCAGCGCGGCACGTGGCTGAAAACGACGATGCCCGGCACTGGGCCGGGCATCGGGTGCTGCGTGACGGCGTTCAGCCGTCGATGCAGCCGCCGCCCTGTACCCGGTACTGCAGGCGGTGCACGCGGCCCTGGTGGTCCTCGTAGGTCATGATCGACGAGGTCACGCCGCAGACTCTCGACACATCGGTGGTGGCAATCACATGCGCCACGTCCAGCTGCATGCCGTAGACATAGACTTCCACGGGCGGTTGCTCAGTCGTGCTGTCGTGCGCAGGCTGCGCCGCGAAGGCGAACGGGGTCAGGCCGGCCAGGGCCAGCAGGGTAAAAGCTCTCATCGGCAGTATTCCTGAAGACAGGGAAAAGGTCTTCGGCCGCGCCGGTAGCGGCGGCCGAAGTCGCCGCCAGATGGGCCCGGTAGAGGGAAGCCCCTGGCGGCTGCGCCTCATCGTGGGAGGCGGGACCATTTTAGGTGGCGCCCCGGCAGCGATATACGCGCGATGTGCGCAAGCACTATTGCAGGCTGAACAACAATTCGTCGGGCGTCTCGTCGGCTTCGCCGACTACCAGGGTGCAGGTCATTCCGGCGGCCAGCTGCAGCCCCGGCGGCACCTCGTCGAGCTGGATGCGCACCGGCACCCGCTGGGCCAGGCGCACCCAGTTGAAGGTCGGGTTGACGTCGGCGGTCAGCTCGCGGCTCTGCGGGTTGTCGCGGTCGTAGATGCCACGGGCGATGCTGTCGACATGCCCGCGCAGGCGCTCGCCGCTCATCATCCGCAGCTGCACCGGCGCGCCAACGCGAATGCGCGGCAGGCGGGTTTCCTCGAAGTAGCCGTTGACGTAGAACGAGCCGCTGTCGACCAGGGCCATGCTGGCTTCGCCGACACGCACATAGTCACCGACGAACACGCTGAGGTTGGTGATGTAGCCGGCCGCCGTGGCGCGTACCTCGGTGCGTTGCAGGTCGAGCCGGGCGGCTTCCAGCTGGGCCTGGGCCTGCCGGTACTCGGCCAGGGCCGCAGCGGCCAGGTGGCCGGCGTCCTCGCGGCTCTCGCGTGACACCACCAGGTCGTCCATGTCCGCGCGCCGGCGCGCGTTCACCGTACGCATCGCCAGCGCCGCCTGGCGCGCCGCCAGCAGCGCCTCGGCCTGCTGCACGGCGAGCCGGTAGTGGGCCGGGTCGATGCGCAGCAGCAGGTCGCCCTTGGCCACCTGCTGGTTATCGCGCACGGCCACCTCGACCACCAGGCCGGCAACATCCGGGGCGATATTGATGATGTCGGCGCGTACCCGGCCATCGCGGCTCCAGGGGGCATCCATGTAGTGCAGCCACAGGCTGCGCACCAGCAGCACGGCCAGGCCGAAGAGCAACAGGGTCGCGCAGACGCTGACGAGACGTTTCGAGGACATGCTGTTTCTCTGCTAAAGGGTCAGTGATAGATGGTCAGCGCCAGGGCGCAGTAGAGGCAGGTGAACAGGCTCACGCGCAGCAGCGTCGGGTGCCAGGCATGGCGGTACAGGCCGCGCCAGGCGAACAGCCGGTCCAGCGCCCAGGCCAGCGGCAGGGTCAGCAGGAACAGCAGGGTCAGGCTCGGCAGGTACAGGCCGAACAGGGCCACCTCACGCGGCATGGGCGAAGCTCCCGAGGTCGCTGCTGCGCAGCGGCGATAGCGGGTCGAGCAGCGCGCTGCGGATGAAATGCAGGTAGCTGAGCATGCGCCGCAACGGCGATCTGTCGAACTGCGGCGCGCAGGGCTCGGCGGTGGCGCGCAGGGTATCGATGGCCTGCTCCACCGCATGCAGGGCGCGCTGCCGGTTGGCCTCGCCGGGCTGGGCGAACAGGCGGATCAGCGCCCGCCCAAGCAGGCGCACGGAGTGCCGCCAGGGCATCGATTCGGCGTAGCAGTCCAGCGCCGGCAGGCGTGCCTGCTCCAGGCGCAGCTCGATCAGCGCGTGGCCGATCTCCTGCACGCTGAACATCCAGCGCAGCAGCCGGCGCTGCACGTCGCTACGCCCCGTGGAGAAGGCATAGGCCTGGCTGAACAGGTCACGCGTGCCGCTCTCGAACTCGCCGACCAGACCACGCAGGCGCCCGCGCACCGCCTGCACCACGCACAGGCGCAGGTCACGCTCCAGGCGCTGCCACAACCAGGGCCGGTCGGGCGGCAGGATCACGCCGGCGGCCAGCGTCGCCAGGCCCATGGCGAGCAGCGCGGCGAGGTATTCGTTGAACATGCGCAGGGGGTCGAACAGGGTCTGGTTGGCCGGCAGCGCCAGCATGCAGAACCACATCAGCAGGCCCAGGCCATAGCCGGCCGTGCGTGGCCGCGCGCAGAGCCAGGCACCCAGGGCGAACACCGGTGCCAGCGCACAGCAGAGCAGGACGAAACCCTCGACCCAGGGCAGCACGCGGAAGGTCAGCAGCACGCCCAGGCAGGCACCGCCAAGGGCGCCGCAGCCAATCTGCCAGGACAGCCGCCGCGGGTTCGACGAGCTGGCCGCCAGCGCCGCGACCATGCCGGCGGTCAGGGTGAAGGTCGCGCCGCTGGGCCAGGCGCTGGCCATCCAGAACAGCCCGAGCAGCAACATCAGCAACGCGCTGCGCACTCCGGCCACGGCCGCCGCCGCACTGTTGGCGCGCGGGCGGAAACGCTCCTGCCAGTCCTCGCGCGCGTGCCGGTGGTCGAGCAGCGAGGCATGGGTCTGCAGGTAGGCATGCAGGTCGTCGAGGAAGCGATAGAGCAGCTCGGCGGCGGTGTCGTAGTCGAGCCGCTGCGCCTCATCAGGCGCGCCCATCAGCAAGTGCGTGCGGCCCTCGCGGATGCGCTGCATCAGCACCGGCTTGGCCGCTTCCAGGCCCGCGGCCAGGCGCACCGCATCGGCTTCGCTGCACGGCCGCAGGTGCAGCGGCGCGAGCAGCGCATCGACTTCGCTGAGGCTCGGCTGCAGCGCCTCGCACACCCGCTGGCCGCTGGCCCCGGCGAGGCGCTGGAGCAGTTGATGCAAGCCGTGGAAGCGCGTCGACAGCACCATGAACTCGTTGTTCAGGCGCCCTAGCCGGCCATGCCGCAGGCGCATGTGCGGGTCCTCGAAGGCGGTGGCGCTGCGCAGGTTCTCCAGGCTCACCGCCGCCGCAGCAAAGCGCACGTTGCTGCTCTCGAAGCGCTGCTGGTCGAGCTGGCCGCGCAACCCTGCGCAGGCGAAGTCGGCGAACTCGCGAAAACGCTCCTGCAGGCGGCTGCGCAACTCATCGCTGCTGCGCTGCGGCAGCAGCAGGCCATGCACCAGGCCGGCACAGAGAATGCCGAGGACGATCTCCAGCACCCGCCACAGCGCCTGCATAAAGGCCTGTTCGGGCGCCTGGCTGGCTGGCAGGCCGATCATCAGCGCGGTGTAGCCGGCCAGCACGCAGGCATAGCCGCGAAAGTCGCGGTAGCGCGCGGCGCCGGCGGTACACAGGCCGATCCACAGCGCCAGACTGAGCATGAACGGCACCCGCTCCTGGTTGAACAGGGCGATCAGCAGCACCATCACCACCAGCCCGAGCAGGGTGCCGACCAGCCGGTAGAAACTCTTGGCCAGCACCTGGCCGCTCTGCGTCTGGGTAACGATGAACACCGTTGCCAGCACCGTGCTCGGCTGCGGCAACTGCAGGCGGTAGGCCAGCCAGAGGGCGAAAAAGGCGCTGAGCAGGACCTTGGCGACGAAGAGCCAGGGGCGCGCCCAGTCGGTCAGCGCGGCGTGCAGGGAATGCGGCATGGAAATTCTCAGGGCTGGGGAAGCAGGCGCAGGCGCGGTGGCTGCGTGGACAGGGCGGACTCGGGCGGGCCGTCCGGGCGCACGCCGCCACCCAGGGTCAGGAGCAGGTCGGCCTGGGCGGCGAGCTGGGCGGCGCGCACCTGCTGCTCGACGCGCTGGCGTTCGAGCAGCGGCAGCTGGCTCTGCAGCACCGCGTCGAAACCGGTCAGCCCGCGCTGCTGGGCAAGCAGCGCCAGCTCGCTGCTACGCCGCGCCACCCGCACCGCCTCGGCGGCCAACTGCGCCTGTTGGGCCAGCGAATGCTGCCGCGCCAGAGCGTCGGCCACCTGCTGCAGGGCCTGCAGCAGGCTCTGGTTGTACTGCTGCACGGCCAGGTCATAGTCGGCGCTGGCCACGCCCAGCTCGCCGCGGCGACGCCCGCCGTCGTACAGCGGCAGGCTCAGCGCCGGCCCCAGGTGGTAGGTCAGCTTGTCGTAGTGCAGCACGTCGAGCAGGCCGCCCTGGGTCGCGCTGCCCCCGAGCGCGGCGCGCAGCTCGACATTCGGGTAGAAGTCGGCCCTGGCCACCTCGATGCCGCGCGCGGCGGCGGCCACCTGCCAGCGCCGCGCCTGCAGGTCCGGGCGATGGCCGAGCAGGTCCAGCGGCAGCTGCGCCGGCAGGCCGGGCGGACGTTGCAGCGACAGGCTTGGCCGGCGCAGGCGTTCACCGGCCCCAGGCCCCTGCCCGGCCAGCACGGCCAGCTGGTGTCCGCTCAGGACGATGGCCTCGTGCAGCGCATCGATCTGCCGCCGGCTCTCCGCCAGCGGCTGCTCGGCCTGGCTGACGTCCAGCTGCGTGCCGATGCCGTCGTGCAGGCGCCGCCGGGCCAGGCGCAGCAGCGCCTGCTGCTGCTCCAGCAGCGCGCCGGCGATATCCAGCTCGGCGTACTGCAGGGCCAGGCGTATATAGCTGCGCACCAGGTTGCCCTGCAGCTCCAGCGTCGCCAGGCGCGCCTCGGCCACCGTCTGGCGCGCCTGGTCGATGGCCTGGCGGCTGCGGCTGCGCTCGCGGCCCCAGAGGTCGAGGTCGTAGCTGAAACCGAGCTGGGCACTGTTGTTCCAGCTGCTCGTGCGGCCGAGCACGCCGGGGCCGTAGAAGTAGTCATCCGGCCAGCGCTGGCGCTGTGCGCTGGCCTGCAGCTCCAGCTGCGGCGCTTCCGCCGCTTCCACCACGCCGGCCAGGGCACGCGCCCGCCGCACCCGCGCCGCGGCCTGGCCCAGACTCGGGCTGCTGGCCAGCGCCTGGGTCATCCAGGCGTCCAGCTGGGCATCGCCGTAGGCCTGCCACCAGCGTGCCTGCGGCCAGGCCGCCTCGCGCTCGGCGCGACGCAGGTCGGCGCCGGGGTCGAGCTGCTGCGCCGCCAGACGGCGTCCCTGGGGCAGGATGCCGCTGCTGTCGATACAGGCGCCGAGCAGGCAGAAAAGGGTCAACAGACTGGCACGCACGAGAAGCGGCCAAGGGGTGCGGGGCACTGCGCTACATCCAGAGAACAGCCGGGAAGGCCGCGATTCTAGAGGGGCTGCGTGCGGCGGATAAGCGCAGGGTTAGATGATGGATTGTGTACTGAAATAGCAATAATCACGGCTAGACTTCGGTGACAGAATTCCTCTCCCTCCCCAGCGGAACCCTTCATGGACACCCTCTTCAACATGCGCGCCTTCGTCTGCGTGGCGGAGACCGGCAGCTTCACCGCCGCCGCCCAGCGCATGTCACTGACCACCTCCTATGTCTCGCGCGCCGTCGCCACCCTGGAAACCCACCTGCGCACCCGCCTGCTGCACCGCACCACCCGGCGCATCGCCCTGACCGAGGCGGGCCAGCGCTACCTGCTGCGCTGCGAACAGATCCTCGCCTACATCGATGAAGCCGAAGCCGAGGCCGGCGAGGCCAACGCCCACCCGGTCGGCGTGCTCAAGGTGCATGCAATGACCGGCATCGGCCAGCACTACCTGATCAAGGCGATTGCCGAGTACCAGCAGAAGCATGCGGACGTCGGCTTCGAGCTGACCCTGGCCAACCGCAACACCGACCTGCTCGACGAGGGTTACGACCTCTCGGTGGTGATCGCCAGCGAGCTGCCCGACTCGGGTTTCATCTCCAAGCACCTCGGCAGTACCTACAGCGTGCTGTGCGCCTCGCCCGCCTACCTGGCGCGCCAGGGCGTGCCGCGCCAGGTCAGCGAGCTGGGCGCGCACCATTGCCTGCGTCTGGTCAACAATGTGATGGGCCTGGACAAGTGGCTGTTCGAGGGCCCGGACGGCCAGGAGCAGGTGCAGATCCGCCAGACGCCGTTCCAGGTCAACACCGCCGACGCCATGACCGAGGCGATCAAGGCCGGCATCGGTATCGGCGCGCTGCCGCTGTACTCGGCGGTCGGCGGCCTGCGCGACGGTAGCCTGGTGCGCGTGCTGCCCAACCACCGGCTGTTCCCGCTGGGCATCTACGCGCTGTACCCGTCGCGGCAGTTCCTCGATGCCAAGACCCGCACCTGGGTGGAATTCATGCGCGACTTCCTGCCCGCACGGCTGCAGGCCGACGAGGCAGCGGTCAGCGAAATCAGCCTGCGCCTGCGCGGCCACTGAGGGCGACAGCGCGGCGCGTTCGGCCTACCCTGTGGCTGAACTCGCCCCACCGGAGCCCGCATGAGCCTGTCGCTGCTGAACCGTTACGCCTTCTTCGCCTGCTGCGTACTCTTCACCCTGGTCAGCCTGCCCTGGCTGGGCGCACACGCCTGGCTGTGGCCGCTGACGCTGATCAGCGGCCTGCTCAGCCTGGTCGGGGTCAACGACCTGCTGCAGACGCGCCAGGCGGTGCGCCGCAACTACCCGATCCTGGGCAATATCCGCTACCTGGTGGAGGCCATCCGCCCGGAGATCCGCCAATACCTGCTGGAAGCCGACGGCGGCGAGCTGCCGTTCTCCCGCGCGCAGCGTTCGCTGGTCTACGCGCGGGCCAAGAACCAGGGCGCCGACAAGCCGTTCGGCACCCTCAGCGACGTGTACCGCAGCGGCTTCGAGTTCATCGGCCATTCCATGCTGCCGGCCGCGCACTGCGACCCCGCCACCTTCCGCGTCAGTGTCGGCGGGCCGCAGTGCACCCAGCCCTACTCGGCATCGGTGTTCAACATCTCGGCGATGAGCTTCGGCTCGCTCAGCGCCAACGCCATCCGCGCGCTCAACCAGGGCGCGCGCCTGGGCGGCTTCTACCACGACACCGGCGAAGGCAGCATCAGCCCCTACCACCGCGAGCACGACGGCGACCTGGTGTGGGAGCTGGGCAGCGGCTACTTCGGCTGCCGCGACGAGCAGGGCCGCTTCGACCCGCAGCGCTTCGCCGAACAGGCGGCGAACCCGCAGGTGAAGATGATCGAGATCAAGCTCAGCCAGGGCGCCAAGCCGGGGCACGGCGGCATCCTGCCCAGGCACAAGGTGACCGCGGAAATCTCCCTGACCCGCGGCGTGCCGATGGGCCAGGACTGCATCTCGCCAGCACGCCACAGCGCCTTCGCCACACCCACCGAGCTGCTGCAGTTCATCGCCCGGCTACGCGAGCTGTCCGGCGGCAAGCCGGTCGGCTTCAAGCTGTGCCTGGGCCATCCCTGGGAATTCATGGGCATCGCCAAGGCCATGCTGGCGACCGGCATCCTGCCCGACTTCATCGTCATCGACGGCAAGGAAGGCGGCACCGGCGCGGCGCCACTGGAGTTCACCGACCATATTGGCGTGCCGCTGCGCGAAGGCCTGCTGTTCGTGCACAACACCCTGGTCGGCTGCGGCCTGCGCGAGCATATCCGCCTCGGCGCCAGCGGCAAGATCGTCAGCGCCTTCGATATCGCCAGCGTCATGGCCCTGGGCGCCGACTGGGCCAACTCGGCGCGCGGCTTCATGTTCGCCATCGGCTGCATCCAGAGCCAGAGCTGCCACACCAACAAGTGCCCGACCGGCGTGGCCACCCAGGACCCGCTGCGCCAGCGCGCCCTGGTGGTGCCGGACAAGGCCGAGCGGGTGCACAACTTCCACCGCAATACGCTCAAGGCCCTGGCCGAAATGATCGCCGCCGCCGGCCTCAGCCATCCTGCGCAGATCGAGGCCAGGCACCTGGTGCGGCGCATGTCGGCCAGCGAGATCAAGCTGTACTCGCAGCTGCACGTGTTCCTCAAGCCCGGCGAGCTGCTGCGCGAGGAGGTTTCCGGCGAGTTCTACCGGCGCATGTGGGCGATGGCGCGGGCCGACAGTTTCGACGCTGCCCAACCCGGTTGACCGCCACCGCTGGTCGCCGACGACGGAATGCCCGCTACCGGCCCGGGGCGAACTAAGCTTGCAGTTAAAGCAGGCTTCCCAGGCAGCCAGGCCAGTCGATCATGGGCGTTCCATGGCACGCTGAAGCACACCAGACTGCGCTCCCCGTGAGCGATCCAGAGCCAGCTTTATTGCCGAAAAAGCCGCCCCGGCGCTGGCGTCGCTTGTTCTGGCCGCTGCTGATACTCGCGCTGGTGGCCCTCGGCATCGCCGCCTATCGCGAGTTCACCAACGCCCGCCTGCAGGCCCGCGAGTTCAGCCGCTACGCGGCCACCCTGAGCTACCGGGTCGAGCCTGGCCCCAGCAGCGCCATCCGGTTCCCCAGCGACGGCCCCTTCGATAAACGCCTGGGCTATACCCACCTGCCGCTGTTGCTGGAACGTCTGCGCGAGCGGCACTTCCTGATCACCGCCCAGGCGCGCCAGTCCCCGCCCCTGCTCGCCTACGCCATGCACGGTTTCTTCCCGCCCTTCGCCGAGAAGCAGCAGGCCGGCCTGGCCATCGCTGACTGCCGCGGCGAGCCGCTCTATCTGTTCCGCTACCCGCAGCAGCTCTACCCGCAGTTCACCGACATTCCGCCGCTGGTCGTGGACAGCCTGCTGTTCATCGAGAACCGCCACCTGCTCGCTGCAGACCAGCCGCTGGCCAACCCGGCGGTGGACTGGCCACGCTTCGCCAAGGCGGCGCTGTCGCAGGTGGGCAAGAGCTTCGCCATCCAGGAGCAGTCCGCCGGCGGCAGCACCCTGGCCACCCAGCTGGAGAAATACCGCCACTCGCCGGACGGCCTGACCCTGTCGGCCATGGAGAAGCTGCGGCAGATGGTCTCCGCCAGCGTGCGCGCCTACCAGCAGGGACCGCAGACACTGGCGGCGCGGCAACGCATCGTGCGTGACTACCTGAACAGCGTGCCGCTCTCCGCCGCGCCCGGCCATGGCGAAGTGCATGGCCTGGCCGACGGCCTGCGGGTGTGGTTCGGCGCCGACTTCGCGCGGGTCAACGCCCTCCTCGACCCGGCCCGCACGCCGCTGGCCAACCGCGCAGAGCGCGGCCTGGCGCTGCGCCAGGTGCTGGCGCTGATGATCGCCCAGCGCCGCCCTTCCTATTACCTGGCCCAGGGGCGCAAGGAGCTGGAAGCGCTGACCGACAGCCATATCCGCGTGCTGGCCGGCGGCGGCGTGATCGACTGGACCCTGCGCGACGCAGCGCTGGCACAGCGCCTGAAATTCCGCGACCTGCAGCAGTACCCGGCGATCCAGCCGGTGCAGGCCAACAAGGGCATCAGCGTGGCCCGCTCGCGCCTCTCCAGCCTGCTCAACCTGCCGCTGTACGACCTCGACCGCCTCGACCTGGCCGCCACCAGCACCCTCAACGATGCGCTGCAGCAGCAGGTCAGCGCCTACCTGCGCCAACTGGCCGACCCCGAGTTCGCCGGGCAGGTCGGCCTGTTCGGCGAGCGCCTGCTGTCGCCGGAAAAGACCGCCGAGGTGCGCTACAGCTTCACCCTGTTCGAGCGCAGCCCCGACGGTGCGCGGGTGCGGGTGCAGACCGACAACACCGACCAGCCCTTCGACCTCAACGAGGGCAGCAAGCTGGAGTTGGGCTCCACCGCCAAGCTGCGGGTGCTGACCACCTACCTGGAAGTGATCGCCGAGCTGCACGGCCGCTATGCCGGGCAGAGTCCCGAGGCGCTGCGCCGGGTCGAGGTGGCAGCGCAGGACCACCTGAGCCGCTGGGTGCTCGACCAGCTGATCGCCAAGCCCGAACTCGGCCTGCGCGACACGCTCGAAGCCGCGCTGGAGCGCCAGTACTCGGCCAACCCCTACGAAACCTTCTTCACCGGCGGCGGCGCGCACAGCTTCAGCAACTTCAAGCGCGAGGACAACGCGCGCATTCCCACCCTGCGCGTGGCCCTGCAGGAGTCGATCAACCTGCCGTTCATCCGCCTGCTGCGCGACCTGGTGCGCTACAGCACCTACCACGGCGCCAACAACAGCGCGGCGCTGCTGCAGGACGATCAGCACCCGCTGCGCGCGGGCTACCTCAAGCGCTTCGCCGACCGCGAGGGCACTACCTTCCTCCTGCGTTTCTGGCGCAAGTACCAGGGGCAGAGCGCCCAGCAGCGCCTGGACACCTTCCTCGAAGGCCTGCGCCCCACCGCCGTGCGCCTGGCCGCCGTGCACCGCTACCTGATGCCGGAGGTGGACCAGGCGACCTTCGCCACCTTCATCCGCGCCCACGCCAACGACAAGGCCGAGAAACTCACCGACAAGAAACTCCAGGCTCTCTATCTGGACTACGGTCCCGGCGCCTGGAGCCTGCCGGACCAGGGCTACATCGCCCGCGTGCACCCGCTGGAGCTGTGGCTGCTCGGCTACCTGATCGAAAATCCGCAGGCGACCTTCAAGGACGCCGTGGCGGCCAGCGCCGAGGAACGCCAGGAGGTCTACGGCTGGCTGTTCAAGACCCGCCACAAGAGCGCGCGCGACAGCCGTATCCGCACCCTGCTGGAGGTCGAGGCGTTTCTCGATATCCACCAGCGCTGGAAGCGCCTGGGCTACCCCTTCGAGCACCTGGTGCCGTCGCTGGCCACCGCCATCGGCAGCTCCGGCGACCGCCCGGCGGCGCTGGCCGAGCTGATGGGCATCATCCAGAACGACGGCATCCGCCAGCCCAGCGTGCGCATCGACCGCCTGCACTTCGCCGCCGCCACGCCCTATGAAACGCAGCTGCAGCAGGACAGCCAGCGCGGCCAGCGGGTGTTGCCCTCGGAAGTGGCGGCGGCCCTGCGCGGCGCCCTCTCGCAGGTGGTGGAGGCCGGCACCGCGCGGCGCCTGCACGGCAGCTTCCAGCTGGCCGACGGCACGCCACTGGTGCTCGGCGGCAAGACCGGCACCGGCGACAACCGCATCGAGAGCACCACCCGTGGCGGCCACGTGCTGAGTTCACGGGCAATGAACCGCACCGCCACCTTCGTCTTCTACCTGGGGCCGCGCCATTTCGGCACCCTAACCGCCTTCGTGCCCGGCCAGGCAGCGGAGAAGTTCCGCTTCACCTCGGCGCTGCCGGTACAGGTGCTCAAGGGCATGGCGCCGCTCCTTACACCCTATCTGGAGCCGGCCGCGCAAACCGGCTGCGGCCAGCCACCTGGCGCGGTGCAGGTGCGCCGGCTATAGCCTCATTGCGGCAGGCACTGCTGGTTCAGGGTGTGCACTTCACGCTCGGCGCAGTGGGCCAGTCCGGCCGCACTGCACGTGCGGCCGATCACCAGTTGCTCGCCCTGCAGTGCCCAGCTCGCCTCCGGCAGCTCGACTCGGGCCAGCTGCGCGCAGCTGCTGGTGTCGTAGAAAGTCAGCTCGCCGCCGGCGCCGCTGAAGCTCTGCACCAGCAGGCGCTGCTCGCTGGCATCCAGCAGCACGGCGTTGCGCAGCCAGATGCCGCCCTCCACCTCGCAGGCCTTGCCGCCTTGAACAGCACGGATACGCAGGGGCGGCTCGGGAAAGCTGTCCACCTCGCCGTCCAGCTTGTAGTTGTCGAACTCCACCCGCACCCGCTCGCCGATACCGACATAGAGCGCGGGCGTTTCGGGCTCGATGGCCAGGGCGCGGTAGGCACAATCAGCCTGGGCGCTGGCGCTCAGCAGGGCCAGGCCCAGCAGCAGAAATCTGCTCATCCATGAATCCTCGGACACAAAAAAGCCGATGCACAGGCATCGGCTTTCGGGGGTAACGCAACGCCTTACTCGGCCTTGGCCTTCTCGGCGGCGTCCTTGATCAGGGTCTGCAGCTCACCTTTCTCGAACATCTCGGTCATGATGTCGCTACCGCCGACCAGCTCGCCGGCCACCCACAGCTGCGGGAAGGTCGGCCAGTTGGCGTACTTGGGCAGGTTGGCGCGGATTTCCGGGTTCTGCAGGATGTCCACGTAGGCGAACTTCTCGCCACAGGCCATCACCACCTGTGCGGCGCGAGCGGAGAAGCCGCACTGCGGCGCGTTCGGCGAGCCTTTCATGTACAACAGGATGGTGTTGTTGGCGATCTGCTCTTTGATGGTATCGATAATATCCACGACTCACCTCGTCTGAACTTTCCCGGACCTGTGCCGGGCGCGGTGGCGTGATTGTACACGAAAGACCCAGCGGCGGGCTCGGGCTTGAGCACACCGCACTCAAGCCCGAGCAGCCACCCTGTCACGCCGCCCCCACGCGCACCGGCACGCCATTGAGCGCCGCGTTGCCGGACACCGCGTCGAGCTGGCGCTCGTCGGTCAGGTCGTTGGCACTGGCGCCGGGCTGGGCGCTGGCAATCGCCATCTGCACCCCCGGCCGGGCGTGGCCCCAGCCGTGCGGCAGGCTGACCACGCCGGGCATCATCTCGTCGCTGGCCAGGGCCTCCACCTCGATCACTCCGACCCGCGACTGCACGCGCACGCGCTGGCCGTCACTCAGGCCTCTGCCGGCCATATCGTCGGGGTGCATCAGCAGCTGGTGGCGCGGCTTGCCCTTCACCAGGCGCTGGTAGTTGTGCATCCAGGAGTTGTTGCTGCGCACATGGCGCCGGCCGATCAGCAGCAGCTCGCCCTCTGCCGGCAGCGGCTCGGCGGCGAAGCGCGCGAGGTCCGCCACCAGCAGCGGCGGTGCGGCCTCGATGGCCTTCGACTCGGTCTTCAAGCGCGCCGCCAGGTTCGGCTTGAGCGGACCCAGGTCGATGCCGTGAGGCGCGTCGCGCAGCGCCGCCAGGCTCAGCTTGTGCTCGGACTTGTCGCCGTAGGGGCCGAAGCGCAGGCCCATGTCGATCATCTGCTGCGGCGGCATGGTCGGCTTCAGCTCGGTGCCGTTCTTCGCGGCGAAGGCCTGGGCCAGGCCGACAAAAATCTCCCAGTCGTCCAGCGCACCTTCAGGCTTGGCCAGCACCGGCTCGTTGAAGCGGGTGACGTTGCGCACGGCGAACATGTTGAAGGTGGTGTCGTAGTGGTCGTGCTCCAGCGGCGCGGTGGGCGGCAGGATCAGGTCGGCGTGGCGGGTGGTCTCGTTGATGTAGAGGTCCACCGCGACCATGAAGTCCAGCCCGTCCAGGGCCTGCTCCAGCTGACGGCCGTTGGGGGTGGACAGCACCGGGTTGCCGGCCACCGTGACCAGCGCGCGGATCTGCCCCTCGCCGGGTGTGAGCATCTCCTCGGCCAGGGCCGCCACCGGCAGCTCGCCGCCGTATTCCGGCAGGCCGGAGACGCGGCTCTGCCAGACGTTGAAGTGCCCGCCCGAGGTGCTCGCCACCAGGTCGACGGCCGGGCTGGTGCACAGGGTGCCGCCGACGCGGTCGAGGTTGCCGGTGACCAGGTTGATCAGCTGGATCAGCCAGTGGCACAGGCTGCCGTAGGCCTGGGTGGAGACGCCCATGCGCCCGTAGCACACCGCCGAATCGGCCGCGGCAAAGTCGCGGGCCAGCTGGCGAAGGTCCTGCGCCGGCACGCCGCAGCGCGCGCTCATGGCCTCGGCGCTGAACGGCGCGATGGCCTCACGCACCTGTTCCAGGCCGTTGACCGGCAGGTGACTTTCGCGAGTCAGGCCTTCCTCGAACAGGGTGTTGAGCAGGCCGAGCAGCAGCGCCGCGTCGTTGCCCGGGCGCACGAAGATATGCTGGTCGGCCATGGCCGCCGTCTCGCTGCGCCGCGGATCGACCACCACCAGCTTGCCGCCGCGCGCCTTGAGCGCCTTGAGGCGCTTCTCCACGTCCGGCACGGTCATGATGCTGCCGTTGGAGGCCAGCGGGTTGCCGCCGAGGATCAGCATGAACTGGCTGTGGTCAATGTCCGGAATCGGCAGTAGCAGGCCGTGGCCGTACATCAGGTAGCTGGTCAGGTGGTGCGGCAGCTGGTCCACCGAGGTGGCGGAGAAGCGGTTGCGCGTCTTCAGCTGGCCGAGGAAGTAGTTACTGTGGGTCATCAGCCCGTAGTTGTGCACGCTGGGGTTGCCCTGGTACACGGCCACGGCGTTCTTGCCGTGCTCGGCCTGGATCGCCGACAGACGCTCGGCGACCAGCGCGAAGGCAGCTTCCCAGGCGATCGGTTGCCACTGCCCATCGACCTTGCGCAGCGGCTGGCGCACGCGGTCCGGGTCGTTCTGGATGTCCTGCAGGGCCACCGCTTTCGGGCAGATATGGCCACGGCTGAAGCTGTCCTGGGCGTCGCCCTTGATCGACAGGATATGGCGGCCGTCGTCGCGGTCCTCGGTTTCGATGGTCAGGCCGCAGATGGCCTCACACAGGTGACAGGCACGGTGATGGAGGGTCTTGGTCATGGCCTAGCCTCATTGTTCTGCTCGAGACGACCGGTCGGGTCGTGAAAACAGGACTATGGCGGCAGCTGGCAGGGTTGGCCAGCGGCCTTTACCGCGTGAATCGGCGGCTATCAGGGCCACCGATGCAAGGATGACGGCAACGCTGGAGTGACGCTGGAACCGCTAGATCACCCGTTTTGAGAACGAGCAGTTTTCATCTGCCGCTGTTACATAGGTTGATTGATCCCTAGCAACGATAAATCCGTGGCTGAATATGATCCGACTGCGACCATTGCCTTGATCTTCGATATAGATGTCTCGAGCGATCCTCATACTGTCATCCTTGTTGAGGTCAAAAATCTCAAGTGTGACCTTACCGTCCTTCTCACAGCGGATGGAAAAGTCACTCTTATCAGAGCCTTGAATAAGCAGGGGCTCGGCGTGAACTTCTATTCCCAGGCTAGCAAGGACGATAGGGAATACCGCAGAAGCTTTAAATCCTTTCATGGAGACTCCGTTTTGTGACGAGGCGCGCATTCTAGGAGTGATGGCGAACTGACGCCACACCTTGCGATATTTCATCGCTTTGGCTTAGGGAAA
>NZ_BATI01000046.1 GCF_000467105.1 Aquipseudomonas alcaligenes NBRC 14159 | reverse complement strand
AAATTCGAATCTTTAGTTCAGATCACTCGTGCGGTAAGCAACGAGGCCAGAGATATAATCATTATTTAACATAATATACATTATGCGAAGCCTAGGATCAGAGCCTAGCCAGCAGAGCCAGCACTTTCGGCACCAGATACCAGGCACAGCCCGTGGTGAGCACACCGTAAAAAAAACCCAGAACCAGCCCGTCGCGCCGGTGATTCTTCAAGGCCAGCAGGTAGCGCGCATGAAGCACCACCTCGAGCGGCTGATCGGATGCATGTGAATCGTCGTTGGCAGCCTGCATGTCGTTCCCTCGTTGCGAAGGATCACAGGCTACCTGACAGCAAGGCCGGCAACAAAAAAAGCGCCCGGTGTGGGCGCTGGTCTTGTTGGGAGGTATCTGGCGGACGGTGGACGATACCGGTCCGTTCGGCCGACGTGGCAAGCCACGGCGGGCCTCACGGGCCCGGCTTGATAGCGGTGATCGTCTGCTGGGGAACCTTGCCCCAGTTGTCCAGGGGCCAGGCGCGGGCGACGTACTCGACGCCGTCCTTGCTGATCAATATGCCGTAATCGTGGCGCTCTATAGCCCAGCCCAGGCTGGCAACGTCCTTGCGCGTCATGCGCTCCTTGAGGCGGTAGCTCTCATCTACAAAATCAAGGCGGAACTCGAAAGCGGCCTGCCCTGGCTCGGGGTTGAGGCGATCCATAACGCCAGAAAGCCGCAGCTGATACTTGAGCGCGAACTTGTCGAGGTAGTCGATAGGCTTGCGCTCGGGCGGCTCTTTGGCGGCTTCAGGAGGGGCTTCCGTGGGTTTTTCGGTGCTGGTGGTTGCATCAGCTACCTTGGGGGCGCTGGCGGGCTCCTGGGGCTGCTCCTGAGCGGTTACGGGTTCTGCCTCAGCGTCTTCCGGCGTGAAGAAGCCAACCACGGTATAGAGCGACCAGGCCAAAACGCCGGCGAAACCCAAGGCGTACATCTTGTGCTTGGTCTGGAACACCGAAAACCGGCCGTCCTTGTAGTTGTCGAGGTTGGTCGTGGTGGCGCGGACCGAGCTGTAGAACCCGAAGAAGGCCTTGTTGTAGGGTTTCTTTCCGTCGCTCATTTTCCGGTACTTGTTGCGGCCAACGTTGGTGAAGCTGGCCCAGTGGAATTGATCGTCCTTGCCCTGCATGTCGAGCTTCGTGAAGCGGGTGTAACGCTGAAGCCGCTTGCGCCAGGTGGCATGGAGCTCGGCCAGGTCCTGACCCATGACCAAGACATCGATGCCCAAGTGCCGATGCTCGGTGATGAACTTAGACCACTCAGCCGGCAGAGGCTGGCGATCAGGCGGCCAAAATTGGTTGATCTCATCCCATATCCACAGGCAGTCAGGCACCTGGCGCTTTAGAAACTCGGCCTTAATCCAGCGTACTTTCTCATCCTCGTCCAACTCGTCCGGAGGGATAAGGCAGACGAGCAGGCGCTCAACTGTAGGAAGCGGGACGGCCAGGTATTCGCTAATGGCCTTGTGATTGATGCCGTGGATGTTGGTGATGATGGTTCGACCTGCGTTGAGCGAATCGAGTATGTGCTGCATCGCGTCGAGACTTTTGCCAGAACCTGGCATGCCTTCATTGCCGAAGATCATGGACTACTCCCCTACCCTTACCACTGGCCAAGCGTGATGGCTTTGCGGGTCAGCCTGAACAGCACACCCGCGCCGATGATGGAAAACGCCGCTGGAATGCCGAAGAAGCCCACCAGGTACTGAACGTCGCCATTGAGGCCGCTAATGGCGGTTTGCAGCAGACCACCACCGGCCAGGAAGCTCGGCACGGGGATCAGCGCGAGTAGATAAATAACGCCATCGAGAAAGCCGCCCAAGATGACGGTAGGCAAATCCGTTATTAGCTCGAAAAGGTCCTTGAGCATGCCAAGGAACCATTCGAAAACTCGGCCAAACCATTTAAAGAGCGATGCAAACCAGCTAACTATCGTCTGAATAATCGCCTGCATATATCACCTCACAAGAGAGCAACGCGGATCGCGGCGTACACAGCAACCAAATAAATGACCGCCCTTATCCAGGGGCCGTATTGGGTAAACCAGGGCTGGCACAGGTAATCAAAAACAAGATTAATGTTTGTGGAGAAACCGCCTATCTCAAGTTGATGGTTAAAGGTCCAAACTGGACAGGCGCCGGCAGCAGAAATATCAAACAAATTGCCTACAGCCTGAATAATTGGAATGGAGGCGACGCGATCAACATAGGAGTCTATGTGGTCTTCTTTTGTTTGCTCGGTGGGCTGATACTGATCCTGATATGCAGGACCGTCGCAACTAGAGCCAGAACATGGAACGGCGGCGACCTGCTCTTCTTCCTGCTCTTCCTGTGGTGGCTTTTCCTCCTCTGTAATATCAGGAGTTTCGGCCTCGGTCGAAGTTTCGGAGGTTCCGTCCGTGCCGGTTTTTGTAGTGGTTACAGTCTTACGATAATCGTAATAGTTGGAGCCATAGGTGATGTTATATGTGGTGTTTTGCGTTGCGGTTGTTTGCTGGGAGACGCCATTAGAATCGGTATAAGTGCTTGTAGTCGTTTTAGAGGGGCCTGAGACTTGAGAGGGGCCAGCAAGGGAGGAGCCTTGTTCTTTAAGCTCTGAAAAGCAGCCCGCGGGATTGGTAGACTGCGCGCATACGTCCTTAAGTAGACCTTGGAGCCAGGCGGAATTCTGAGCGTTAGCGAAGGCTTCCATCAGGGCATAATCGGAATCGGAGAGAGGCGTATTAGTTGTTTTAACGCAACCACGTAAAGATTCTGAATAAACGGAAGGTGGGGTGCATTCACCGTGCCTGAATATCTCCTGAGCCCAAGTGTCAGGCGTGGGTGTGTCAGAACGAGTTACCTTGTAATTAACAACGCCAGATGCACCAGAAGTGGTATACCCCTGAACAGAATAAATAGTAGAAGAAGTGCTACGGTCGGAGACGGTAAAAGCCGCAAGGTCGGACGGAGTGGCAAAACGTTTTGTATTGTAAGCGGCATCGGTAGCTTTGCAGTTAGTAGCAACAGGCTGAGCACACCACCAAAGAGTTGAAAGAGGCTCTAGATTCTCCTTCTTCTTAGCTAGCTGGCCGTTTTCGTCAATAAAAGCACCGACATGGTCAAGCATCATGTCAATGCCGACAGAAACGCCGATACCAACAAGGCCGCCTTTGCCAATCTTGGAAATCCAACCTTTAGCATGGTTAAAAGTTCGGGGAATTGAGTAATCGTACTTGGTTTTTACAGGGAGCTTTGTGCCCTTTGAAGAAGAATAATCAGAAGGGATATAGTCAACACCTGGCTGCTCAATTGAATATGTATTAGTACCTTTAGAGACAGCAGTGCCGCCAGTTCCTACCTCCTGGGCAGTTGGCATTTTAGGGTAACGACGAGTAGCGGCATCGGCCGAGCTTACGAAGACTGCAAGGCAAAGCAGACACAGCCACCAGTAATAACGCCTGCAAATGCCGCGAGCACCATCCATATCATTTTCTCCACTCCAAAAAGAAAGGCCCCCGAATTGGGGGCCTACTGTCCCCGCAGGGATGCCCGAATTAACGGAACATGCCGGCGACTTTGTTGACGGCCCATTTCGCGAAGCCGGGAGCGATCTTGACGGCACCCATCGCGACGATGGCAGCGACAGCGCCGGTGGCCACCGGAACGGCGATCATGGCGCTGTAGTCGATAGCCTCAGCAGCCATAGCCGGTACGGCGACGGCAGTGATGGCGATGCCGTAACCGGCGCGTTGCAGCAGTTTCACGGTGTTTTCCATGGTTAGAGTTCCTCTCTATCGTGGTCGAAGAAGCCCGCAACTCGTCCGACGAGGTGAGCGATGGCCCAAGGGCCAACGACCACGCCGAAGAAGCAGGCAAAGGCAGCGCCCAGCTGAGACGCGTCAGGCATTGCGAACAGCTGAGCGATGGTCACCGACCCCGCCCAATCGGCCGGGGTGATGAGTACGTACCCGGTGCATTCGCCGGTGAACTCGCCAGCGGCAACCAGGGCGCCGGTGGCTTGATCGAGGTGGACACACAGGGGAAGAGGCATCAGCGGAGCACCTCAGGGATGCGCCCGCGGCTAATGCCTCGGGTGATGAGTTCGGAGAGCGCCAAAGCAAGCTCGGGGGTCAAAACATCGGCCGAGCCGGATGCGGAGCAATCCGGGCAGAAGTGCTGTTCCTGGGCGGTCTGGACGTGCAGGACGCCCATTTCGCGGGAGCAACCGTTGCAGATGATTCGACCCTGGAAGATCACGGCGGCGCCCTCCCCTTAGGCAACAGCCGAAGGCTTAGCAGCAGCGACAGGACGAACGCCGCAGATGCGGTTGCGCTGCATGTTCCGGGGATCGGGCTCGAAGTCGAAGTTAACAGCGGTCAGAGGCTCGATGGTCTGGAATTGCTTCATGCAGGCCTCGCTGATGGGCATCTGCTGAGGCTCCAAGCCGCAGGAAAACTGGCGGTCAGGGCGCTGGTTCTGGGAAGCGTCCTGGGCGAAATGAACGACCAAAATGT
The DNA here is from genome assembly GCF_000467105.1 of Aquipseudomonas alcaligenes NBRC 14159. Classification (GTDB taxonomy): domain Bacteria; phylum Pseudomonadota; class Gammaproteobacteria; order Pseudomonadales; family Pseudomonadaceae; genus Aquipseudomonas; species Aquipseudomonas alcaligenes. The sequence continues at coordinate 29,759 of NZ_BATI01000046.1, read as the reverse complement.
CGTACTTGTTGTTGGTCTTTTTCGAGGTGCCGGCATCGCGGGTAACGCCGAGGTAGGTGTAGGGCATGATTTGCTCCAGATCAGTAGTGGCGCGGGTTAGAAGCCGAACGCATCGCCAACATACGGCGTGCCTTTAGCTTGGTAGTCGAGGCGATACCGGTAGGGATCGACCCGATTTTCGTCAGCTTGCAGGCGTGCCAAATTGGCTTCGATCTGGGCGACCTGCTGCTGTAGAACGGGGTTGATGAACGCCCTCGCCTGCTGCTGCTGAGCGAGACGGCGGCGGTCGGATTCGGTCAGGCGAGCGCCCTGGAAGCTGACGGTTCTCATGCGGCCACCGCGTGCAGATGGCCGACCGGGCGGCGGTACCAGACAGGAACAGGAAGCGCGTAGGTCTTCTCGATCTCGCGGGCCTGACGGACGATCACAGGGGCAAAGCGGCTGGTGTCGCAGGCATTGCGGATGTTGATACCGATGCGGTTAAGACGGGCTGCGTGCTCTTGGACGGCGGACTTGTTGAAGTCGAACTTCTGACCGTGCATCCACTGAATGGCATACATCGCAGTCGTGTTTGCTGCGCGGGTGGTATTCACAATTTTTTCGAGCAGAAGCTGCTCAGAAATGCTCACGATATCCATCGCAGTCACCTTCAAACGTTCGTCTATCGCCAGAAATTCGCCGTGAAGTTCAGTGAGCCGGCGTTCATCAAAGAGGCCCCAAAAACGGAGGTTTTCGCGCTGGAGGAATTCGGCTTTCAGCTCCTGTTCCATCCGAACAACGCCATGCTCGGCGCAGTAGTCCCGAACCTGCTGCGCGTAGCTGGCCTCGGGTGAGTCATCGCCAAACAGGCGCTTGGCCCGTGGCAAAAGATGCAGGTCGATTTCATAGGCCTTGTCGTAGGACTTGCGGTACTGGAGGCGGCAACCGCCCTTCTCGGTCCGCCAATCGACGGTGCGACCGTTTGGAAACAGGTTCCCGATGGAGTGGCCAATGCGCTGCGAGGAAACGGCACGCAAGTAAGCCAATACGTTGCCCTCACCCACCGCGACATTGGTGGTCAGGTCTATGCGCTCGATGCAGGCGCCATCAGAAAGCCAGTCACCAGCGCGGGCACCTGAGGCGCCATCGCGGAGCATACGAACGGTGCAGCGGGTGAAGCCCGGCAGGCCGTACTCAGCAAGGATGCGGTTATAGACGCTGATGCACTGCTCAACGTGCTCATAGCCGAAAAGGTTGTCGAGGCGGTCTATACGGCTCGGGTTGCCCTCTACCCTCACCTTGCGCCCCTGGACGTGAATCGTGATCGAGGTAGAAAAAGAACCCTCATGCTTGAAGCGGGGCTGGCGCTCGCTGATTTTCTCGCCGGTGATGGCATCAACGGTAATCGTGAACACGTCGCAGACGACCGGAAGGTCGTGGGGGTGTTCCTGTGAAACCGTGAGCCAGTCGATGAACATACTGAGTTTCTAAGAAATGAGAATTGCCGCAGAAGTTAGGTTCTTAGATTCTCAATGTCAAGGGGCTTAGAAAAAAAGCCTAGAATGCGAGCGCAAACAAACAAGAGGCGACAGCTCAATGCCCACAAAGCACATTGACGACGAGACATGGCGCAAGGTCGAAAAGGAGGCCGTGAAAGCGACCATTGCGACAAAGAAGTCGATCAAAGAGACAGAAATGCTTAAGTGGTTGATTCTTAAGGGATTAGAGGAAATCACCGAAGAAGACTTCGAAAGGATGGCGAAGCCCAAGAGGTAGGAGCAACCCCGGGAATCCGGGGTAAAGTGGGGGTGTAACAGCACCCCCACCGGTCGGCGCCGGCCGAAACGACGCCAAAAGCTCTACGCAGAGCCGACATTGCGTCGGCTAGCTTCGAACAGGGGGTGAACCCCTGCGGCCTTCCAGGCCTACCCCAGGGACGTGCGGGTCTGCCTTAGAAGCTCTGCGCTCTTCCGCCTTCGCTCCAGGTGCTCGAACAGGGCTACCGCCCTGCGCCTTCCGGCTACCCGTTCCCCTGGCGGGGAATGTTCCGCCATTCGCTACACATGCCCGCTTCGCGGGGAGTAATCAGGAAGGGGGGGCGGTCGAGGGCGGCTCGGGGATTGTCCGTTACGTTACAAATAAGCCGACGAACGGTCATATTTAGCGTTACGTTACGCTAGTCTATTTACCGTTACGTTACTATAATTAAGGCACGGACAACGAAACGGAGATTGAGCAATGCATATCAAAGACACCGGCGCGCACCTGATCACTTGGAAATATTCGAACACCCCTGATCGCGTAAACCATGCCATCGAACTCGACGGCGGATACACGCTGTACGTCGTAAGTGCTGGCGAATGGGGAGACTACGAGTGGATTCTGTCCAAGGAAGGCCGTGGAGTCCTGCACTCCGACGACGCATACGGTAGCCCGGAGCGCGCCCTATTTCGTGGTCTGCAAAAGTGCGACGAGGAGAACTACCTGTGATCGACACCAACGACAAAGCAACCCAGGCGCTCGACCTGGGCGAACAGCCGAAGCGCCGAGGTCGCCCGGCTACCGGCTCGGCCATGAGCAATGCCGATAGGCAGCGGGCCTACCGCGAGAGGCAAAAAGCGCAACGTAACGAAAAGGCAAATTCAGAAGATGTGGAGCGCCTGACTAAAAACTTCCGCCAGGTGCATGACCAAATGGAAAGACTCAGGGTGCAAGCGGTAGAGAAAGACCTAAAAATCGCACAGCTTGAGAAGCAGATCGAACAACTAAAGGCCGAGCTGGCAAAGAAAACGCGAAAGAAGAGACACCGCGACCAGCCAGCAATAGAGCTACAAATCGAGGATGACGAGGCATAGGGCCTTCAGTTCAGAAAGACGGGCGTCCAGGGCGGCGCCCTCCTCATCAAGCTGCGCTACCCGGCGGCGCAGTTGGCGAACCTCACCGACAAGCCGGGCATAGTCCTCAATCACATGCGCAACTGCGCCCTGGTCATCATGGCCGGGGGCGTAGAGGCGTGCGTTACGTAACAAATAATCGGGAAGGTCGAGAGAAGGCATCGCATAACGGACGTTACATTAAATCGCGCTTGGAGGCTGCGCCCGATTGTCCAAACGCGATTAAACGTAACGTCACGGCATTATGCGAACTATCATGCCTCTCGTCAGGCAGGCAGTTTGACACTATTGCGCCATGGCCTCCCTGACCTAGTGTGAAAACAGCATCATCGGCCATATGGCCAGTCGGGCTTTTGTAGTCCGCGTTGCCGCCTAGTTTTCATGGATGGAAGCCACGCATTCTCCTCTCCGCCGCATTTGGGCCTGGACGCTCGTCTTTCCTGATTGCGCGCATTCGTACTGTCCGCATCGATCTCAGTGCACCGAGTAGTTAACGCCCGGTTTGCGCGCCATCTTGCATTAGGCCGGGCCGCAGATTCCTTCTGAGGAGTTCAGCTCATGCCATCCAACCTGAGTTATCCGGGCGTCTACATCGAAGAAGTACCCAGCGGCGTGCGCACCATCACCGGCGTCGCCACCTCGATCACCGCGTTTGTGGGCCGAGCGTTGCGTGGGCCGGTCAACGATCCGGTACGCGTACAGAGCTTCGCCGAGTATTCGCGTCTGTTCGGCGGGCTCTGGCAGCCGAGCACCCTGAGTTATGCCGTGCTGCAGTTTTTCCAGCATGGCGGCAGCGATGCGCTGATCGTCCGCGTATTCGGCGCCGATGATGCAGACGCCAGTAAGGCTACCCTGGATCTGGCCACTGCCACCGGCTCGCTGTTGCTGGAGGCCGCTAGCCCTGGCACCTGGGGCAACAGGCTGCAGGCAACGGTGGATCACGATACCCGCGATACTACCGATCAGCTGCTGTTCAACCTGCTGATTGAAGAACTTGATCGACCCGGTGGCAGCGTTGCCGTGGCTTCGGAGTTGTTCCGCAATGTCTCGGTCGATCCCCTCAGCCCGCGTTTTGTCGATACCGTGCTCAACGAACAATCGGCCCTGGTCAATGTGCGTACTTCGGCTCCGATCGACGAGAGTCCCACAAATGACACGGTCACGGTTGCCAATCCCGACGGTACGGCAACGACCGAAGGCACGCTGGGTGACGATGGCGCCGACATTGCCGATGCCCAGATCATCGGCAACGAAAACCTGCGCACCGGCATCTACGCCCTGGACGAGGCCGACCTGTTCAATCTGCTGTGCATCCCTCCCCTCACCCGCGACACCGATCTTGCCGCCGGCACCCTTGAGGATGCGGCGATCTACTGTCAGCAGCGCCGTGCCCTGCTGATCATCGACTCACCGGTGGCCTGGACCGCGACTCCGAGTACGGCCATCAGTGCAGCGGAAACCGGTGTCAACGGTTTGCGCGGCGCGGTCGGCAACGCCTTCGCGATCAACGCCGCAGTGTATTTCCCACGCCTGCGCATGCCCGATCCCCTGTCGGAGAACCGCCTGGCCGACTTTGCACCCTGTGGCGCGGTGGCTGGGATCATGGCGCGCACCGATGTGCAGCGCGGCGTGTGGAAGGCACCGGCCGGCCTGGCCGCGTCCCTCTCCGGAGTACAGGGCCTCACCTACACCATGACCGACCGGCAGAACGGCGTGCTCAACCCGGTCGGCCTCAACTGCCTGCGTACCTTCCCGGTCGCAGGGCACCTGGTCTGGGGCGCCCGTACCCTGGCTGGTGCAGACCTGCTCTCCTCCGAGTGGAAATATGTGCCGGTACGGCGTCTGGCGCTGTTCCTGGAAGAAAGCCTGTTCCGCGGCACCCAGTGGGTGGTGTTCGAGCCCAACGACGAGCCGCTCTGGGCGCAGATTCGACTCAACATCGGCGCCTTCATGCAGGACCTGTTCCGCCAGGGCGCGTTCCAGGGCAGCAGCCCGCGCGATGCCTACTTCGTCAAATGTGACCGCGAAACCACTACGCAGAGCGATATCAACCGCGGGGTGGTGAACATCCTGGTCGGTTTCGCTCCGCTCAAACCCGCCGAGTTCGTGGTCATCAAGCTGCAGCAGATGGCCGGACAGATCGACGTCTAGGAGAACAGACCATGGCCCAGTTCAGCGTCAACGCACAGCGCTTCGATCCGTACAAGAACTTCAAATTCCGGGTGAAGTGGGATGGCCGCTATGTCGCCGGGATCAGCAAGGTCGGCTCGCTCAAGCGCAGCACCGAAATGGTCGAACACCGTGAAGGCGGCGACCCCTCGACGTCGCGCAAGTCGCCCGGGCGCACCAAGTTCGAAGCCATCACCCTGGAGCGCGGCGTCACCCATGACACCGAGTTCGAGAGGTGGGCCAACAAAGTGTGGAATTTCGGCGCCGGCCTCGGTGCTGAGGTCTCGCTCAAGGACTTCCGCAAGGACCTGATCATCGAGGTGTACAACGAAGCTGGCCAGCTCGCCCTCGCCTACAAGGTGTTCCGCTGCTGGGTGTCGGAGTACCAGGCGCTGCCGGACCTGGACGCCAATGCCAACGCCGTGGCGATCCAGACCATCAAGCTGGAGAACGAGGGTTGGGAGCGTGACTACGACGTGACCGAGCCTGCCGAGCCCAACTTCACCGAGCCGGCCTGAAGCCATGCTGCCGCTGACGCCTGCACAACTGCTGACGCTCTGGGAGCACGGCGCGGTGCGCCACCCCCTGGATCGCGCGCTGCTGCTGTTCGCCCAGGCAGCGCCGGAACTGGCGGTCGAGCAATTGGCCGAGCGTCCCCTGGGCGAGTGCAACGCGGCGCTGATGCGCCTGCACTGGCGCAGCTTCGGTACGCAGCTGCCGCTCTGGCTGGATTGTCCGGCCTGCGGCGAGCGCATGGAGTTCGTCCTGCTGCCGGAGCAGCTGCCGCCAATGGAGATGCCTGCCGAGTCGGTGGAAGTCGCCGGTCAGCGTTTTCGCTGTCCCGGAATCGGCGATCTGGCGCGTATTGCCGGCATGCACGACCTGACCGATGCCTCTGCCCGGCTGCTGCACGCATGCGGCGCCGGCGATGCAGCCGATGCAGCGCTACGCCCAGCCATCGAAGCCGCCATCGAGGCGGCCGACCCCTGGGCGGACATCTCCCTGAACTTCCAGTGCCCTGCCTGCAAGCATGCCGACGCTGCCAGCCTGGATGTGCCCGCCTACCTGTGGGAGGAAATTGAGGCCAGCAGTCGCCATTTGCTCGACGACATACATAGGCTGGCGCAGGCCTACGGTTGGAGCGAGAGCGAGATACTCGCGCTCAGCCCAGCCCGGCGCAGTGCCTATCTGGCTCGGGTGGCGTCATGAGCGGCCTGTTCTTGCGTCTGGCCGCCCAGGCCACTGGACAGCGCGGGACGATGCTGCACTCGCCGGCACGGCTGCCCTATCAATCCCTACCCGAACGCCCGCAGCCCACACCGGAGTTCGCCACTGCGCCGCCATCGCGCACGGACAGGCAGCCACTGCAGGTGCCGACCGACTCGGCACAACGCGTGACGCCTGCTGCCCCGCCAACTCGGCATGCTCCATCTGGGCGCTTGCAGGAGCAGGCCGAGAAAGTCACGCAGGAAGAGTGGATCGCTCCCCTGCCCCGCCCCGGCGTGACTATTCATGCCGAGCCCGCTGGATTGTCGGGCCGTGCGCCCGAGAAGCATGCCGAGATTCGCGGTCCCGCTGTGCCTGCAGCCTTGCTGCCACCACAATCACCAGACGATCTGTCAACGCCTGTCCCCCTCGCTCAAGTGCCCGTTGAGTTGCCCCTGCAACCCGCCGCCCAGCCGTCGCTGCCCCCTGCCACCGGCAGCGAGATTGGCGGCGTGCTGCGCGTGCCGGAGCGAACGCTGGACAATCTCGTGCTACCGCTACCCCTGCTCCCGGCAAACCCGCAAGGAGCTGCCTCCGCCCCAGCCGCATCAGCCTCTGCTAGCGCATCGGCGGTACCTGCACGCGAGCCGGACGAGGTGCATATCCATATCGGCCGCATCGAAGTGACAGCCATCCAGGAGTCCAGACCGGCCAGCAAGCCATCGCGCAAGGGCGCAGCGCCGCTCTCGCTGGATGACTACCTGGCCAGGCGCAAGGGGGATGGCTCATGAGTACCGCCCTGGCCATCGCCGGCGTCACCGCCGTGCTGCGCGACCGTCTCAACGATGGCATGGTCAATCACAACGTGGCTGGCGTGCTGGGCAGCACAGTGTCAGTCACGGCCCTGCCGCCTGACCGGGTACTCCCGGCGGAAGGGGCCGAGGCGACACAGCTCAACCTGTTTCTCTATCAGGTCTCGCCCAACATCGGCTGGCGCAATGAGGCCCTGCCCTCGCGCGATGCCTCGGGCCGCCACCGGCTCACCAATGCGCCGCTCGCGCTCGACCTGCATTACCTCATCTCGGCCTACGGCAACATGGACCTGCATGCCGAAATCCTGCTCGGCTACGCCATGCAACTGATGCATGAGTACCCCGTGCTCACCCGCGAGATGATCCGTACCGCGCTCAACCCATCGCCCGATATCGGTAGTGATCTGCCGCCGGCCCTGCAGGCGCTGGCCGACTGCGGACTGGCGGACCAGCTCGAGCAGGTGAAGATATCGCCTCAGTTCCTGAACAGTGAGGAGCTGACCAAGTTGTGGACCGCCACCCAGTCCCACTACCGCCCCAGTGCCGCCTATCAGGTCTCGGTGGTGCTGATCGAAGCGCAACACAGCACACGTCCGACGCTACCGGTGCTCAGCCGCGGCGAAGTCGACCCGATCAGCCGGCGAGAACGTGGCGTGGTGGTCTCGCCCTCGATGATTGCGCCGCTGCCCACGCTCGAAGCCATACTGCCCGCGGGTAACCAGTCGGTGGTGCAGCTGGGACAGAACACCCGTATCGAAGGTCATCACCTCGACGGTAGCGCCCGCACCCTGCAACTGCGTAACGACCGTTTCGACATCGACGAAACGATCGCTGCCAGCGGCAGCAGCGCGGCAGATCATATGAATCTGCTTATCCCGCCGGCCAGGGCGGCCGATTTTCCGGTGGGCATCTATGACATCACCGCCAGCGTGGTGATGCCGAGCGAGAGCCAACCGCGCACGAGCAACCGGCTGGCGACGGTGATCGCCCCCCGCATCACCAATCTGCCCATGAACGTGGTGCGCGACGGCAGTGACGACGCCCATATCGCCCTCAGTTTCACCCCCGCACTGCGACCTGGGCAGAAGGTTTCGTTGCTGTTGGGGAGCGAGGAAATTCGGCCCGAGGCCTTCGTCGCGCCCACCACCACACTCACTTTCATCGCCCGCAACGCGGCCGTCGGCGCCCCGCTGGCGCGGCTGCGCATCGACGGTGTCGACAGCCCTATCGTCGACCGTAGCACCACCCCGCCGACCTTCTTCGACCTGCGGGTGACGATCACATGAACGCACCGCTCGATCTCGACTGGTCCACCGCCAACCAGCAATTGCTGGTGGCCGAGTTTGCCCGCCTGCGTGCGCTGTTGGGCGACGGCGATCTGGCCGCGGCGCAGGCCGGGGTGGCCAATGCGGCCGCGTGCATGCCCGCGCTGGCGGCGCTTGATCACCTGACCGAGCGCTTTGCCCTGAGCCGCTTCGAGCGTGACATCGTGCTGCTCGCAGCCGGCGTCGAGATGGACATGCAACTCGCGCGTCGCTGCCGCGAGACGACAGGAAGCCCCTTCCCTACTTTCGGTCTCGCCTTGGCGGTGCTGCCCGAGGCCCATTGGAGCGCGCTCGCACCGCTCAGCCCGCTGCGCCGCTGGCGCCTGGTGGAGGTCGACGAAAAGGCCGGCCTGACCGGTGGCCGGGTGGCGCTCGATGAGCGCGTCCTGCACTACCTGGCCGGCCTCAATGACCTTGATCACCGCCTGCACAGCCTCATCGAACCTGTCGCCGAGGCCCGGCTGATGGCGCCCGCGCACATGGAAGCCGCGATGGGCCTGGCGACGATGGTGCAATCAACCTTCGGCGCAACACGGGTCGTACAGCTGGCGGGAGACGACCCGCTGGCCCAGGAGGATGTCGCTCGAATCGTTGCCGATGTTTTGCGTCTGCGTCTGTATCGCCTGCACGCCGCGAATATTCCTGAAGGGCTGCACGAATGCGTGGCACTGGCCACCCTCTGGCAGCGGGAAGCTGCACTGCTCGGCAGCACCTTGCTGATCGCCGACGCCGACAGCCATACCGACGCCGTGCGCAAGCTCGCCAGCAGCTTGCATGGCCTGGTCCTTATCGCGACGCGCGAGCCGATCGCGTTGGCGCTGCCGACTCATCTGCTGCGCATCGACAAGCCGGACATGCCGAGCCAGCGTGAGCTGTGGCGCGCCGCACTGGGCGGCGCCGCCGACGGCCTGGATGACGACATCGACCAGCTCGCCAGCGGCTATCGCCTGAGTGCACGGCGTATTGGCGATATCTCCATCGACGTGGGCCCGCTCGCTCCCGAAGAGCGCCGCAGCATGCTGCATCGCCAGTGCCGCGGTGATGAAGCGCCGCTGCTGGCACTGGCGCAACGCATCGAGCCGCGCGCCGGTTGGTCCGACCTGATCCTGCCCGAAACGCAGCGCCGCGCCCTCGAGCAGATCACGGTGCACACGCGCCAGCGCATCCGCGTGCATCACGACTGGGGCTTTGCCGACAGGAGCGACCGGGGGCTGGGCGTCGCCACCCTGTTTGCCGGCGAATCCGGCACCGGCAAGACCATGGCGGCCGAGGTACTGGCCAAGACGCTCGGGCTGGCGCTCTACCGTATCGATCTGTCGGCAGTGGTCAGCAAGTACATCGGCGAGACTGAAAAGAACCTGCGCAAGGTCTTCGATGCGGCCGAGGACATTGGCGCCATCCTGCTCTTCGACGAAGCGGATGCCCTGTTCGGCAAGCGCAGCGACGTGAAGGACAGCCACGACCGTTACGCCAATATCGAGGTGAGCTACCTGCTCCAACGCATGGAGGCCTATCGCGGGCTGGCGATCCTGACCACCAACCACAAGAGCGCGCTGGACTCGGCCTTCAGCCGTCGGCTGCGCTTCGTGGTGAACTTCCCGTTCCCCGATACCGCCCAGCGCGAAGCCATCTGGCGCGGCGTGTTCCCACCGCAGACGCCGGTCGAGGCACTCGATCACAGCAAGCTCGCCCGTCTCAATCTCGCGGGCGGCAACATCCGCAACATCGCCCTGGCAGCGGCATTTCTCGCCGCCGAGGCCGGTACGCCGGTCACCATGCCCCTGCTGCGCCATGCGGCCCGCCTCGAAGCGGCCAAGCGCGACAAGCCCTTCGCCGAAGCCGAAGTGCGGGGGTGGTCATGACCCGCATCCTGGTGCACATCGACAAGCTGGTTCTGCGCGGTTTCGCCGATGTAGACGCCGGCGCCCTGGCGGACGAGATATCCCGTGCCGTGGCCAACGAGCTGGGCAACCATGCGCTCGACGCGCCGCTCATCACCCAGGGTAACCAGGCGCGCATCCGCGCCGGCAAGGTCACCACTGCAGCCACTCCAGCTGGCACTGGGCAAGCGATCGCCCAACGCATCGTCGGCGGAGGCAAGGCATGAACAGCGCAGCGTTGCAGCCGACCCCGGCCAAGCCGGCCGCCCTGCCGGTTGCCGGCGTGCTGCGGCGCAAATGCGCCTGCGGCCGATCAGCCAAGGGGCCGGATACCGAGTGCGAAAGCTGCAAACAGCAGCATGCTCTGGGCCTGCAACGTCAGCTGAGCATCGGTACCAGCGACGATCCCCTGGAACACGAAGCCGAGCGCACGGCGAAGCGGATCCTCGACTCTGCTGCTTTCGACTTGCAGCCCCGTGCCGGTGCGCTGCCTCTCCAGCGAGCATCTGCGCTGGCCGCCCCGGCACAAGCACCGGCCAGCGTCGTCAGCACCCTGGCGAGCGCCGGTGAAGCGCTGGCGCCTGCCGCCCGGCACTTCTTCGAGCCCCGCTTCGGTCACGACTTCGGTCAGGTACGGGTGCATCACGATGCCAAGGCCGCTGCCTCGGCCAGAGATATCGGCGCCGAGGCTTACACCCTGGGCGGACATATCGTCTTCGCCAGCGGTCGTTACGCGCCCGCCAGCAACGCCGGGCGACATCTGCTCGCCCATGAGCTCGCGCACGTGGTCCAGCAGGGCCGGTCGACTCCCCTGACCGTGCGCCGTCATACCCTGGAGAACGATCCGGCCACGGCGCCGGCCATGAGTTGCCCGATCGCCACTGATTCGGCGGGTGAAAGCCTGCTGACGATGCACTTTCCGTCTGGAGGCAGCCAGCTGGACACGACCGACAAGGCCATCCTCGCCGGCTTTGCCACCGAGTGGAACCTGTCGCCGCTGCAACCCGTGGTGCGCCTGGACGGCTACGCCAGCATCGAAGGTGGGCCGGATACCAACTGGCCGCTGTCCTGTGCGCGCGTGGCGGCGGTTGCCAGCGAGCTCAACGCCCCATCGGTTGGCGGCAAACCCGGCATTCCAGCGGCCTCGCTGGAATTCTTCGCCAATGGCGAGACTGAGCGCTTCGGCAGCGCCCTGGCGGATAACCGGGTGGTCGCGCTGCATGCGCCAGGCGTCGCCCGCCCCACCTCGCGCGAACCCAGCGTGCACGACTGGACGGTGCGCAACTCCGGCTCGGTCAGCAGTGATAACTGCGCGGCGTTGGCGCGCGGCAGTCTGGGCGTCGACAGCGAACCGGGCAAGCTGACCAACGGCATCGAGCTGGCGCCCCACCTGCGTGACCACGACCCGGCCTACCGCTACGACATCAAGCGCACCAAGGAAGCCAAGTATCACCGCAAGCCCGCATGGCCGCTGGGCATGAGCGGGCCATGGGAAACGGTCAGCGCCTGGAACAAGCCGGCCGGCAGCGATGACGACAGCCATGACTCGGATGAATGCCTCACGCCGATCGCCAGCGGCAGCCTGCACAAGATGTATTCGTTGGACCGTCCGGGTTTCCGCACCATGACCACCAGCAGCTACAACGCCCTGCTGCAGAAGATCAACTTCGTCGAGTTCGTGCGCATCCGGCGCGCGGACGGCAGCACCTACGACTCCGCGCGGCAGCAACACTGGCACACGGTGCTGATGCTCGAACGCACCAGCGGCACCTGGTCGGTGACCAGGGCAAGCAGCGAAATCGATACCGGGCATTTGTCCAGTCTCGACCCATGAATCCGGCAGCACCGGGCGGCCAGGCCGCTGCGGCGCAGTGACGAACGAAAGAGGCGCACGATGTACCAGAACCTGAGCCCGAGCCGTTCAGACTCGTCATCCCGCAAGCGCGGCGGACAGGTCGCGCCCGCGCTGGTGAACGCCGTCATCGCCCGTCCCGGCCGCCCACTCGATGCGCATACCCAACGCTTCTTTTCCGCACGCTTCGGCCATGACTTCAGCCAGGTGCGCCTGCATGCCGACCAGCAGGCCGCCGCCTCGGCGCAGGCGGTGGATGCCCATGCCTACGCCGTGGGTAATCATGTGGTGTTCGGTGCCGGCCGTTATGCACCGGAAACCCCTGCCGGCCAGTATCTGCTGGCCCATGAACTGGCACACACCCTCCAGCAAGGCGCCTTGCGTGACCGCGCCGCCGCTCCGCTAGACATCAACGTCCCGGGCGATGCCTATGAACAGGCCGCCGACCGTTTTGCCGTCGCTGCCATGCAGGCGCGAGCCCGCAATGGCGCGACGAACGACAGCGTGTCGATGCCTGCGGCGCCGGCGCCTTTTGTTGCGCGGGTCAACTGCGCCAGCGTGCCGCAGAACATGTGCAAGGGGATCTATTCCTGCGGTCATGGTGGCAGCGGCAAGTGTTACTGGGGCGGCACCTATCCCGACAAGCGCTGCATGTGTTTTGGCGCTTCGCGTCCAGACACCTCCACCTCACGGGTGCTCGACGCCCTGCTGATTCTGGGGCTGTCGCTGGCCCTGCTGGCGACCGTCATCGTCGCCCTGCTCGACCCGGAGCCGGTGACGAAACTGGCCGCCGCAGGCTTGTCGATGGCGGAGGCCGTCGCTCTGCTGCTGCTCCTCGGCTACAGCCGCGAAGAGGTGCGCGAAATGGGACTCGACCCCGACTTGGTGGCCCAGGTCGACATGGGTGAACCACCGGCGGGAGGCGATAGCCGTGTGGCCTGAACGCATAACCGCACGCGTGGCGGCACACCACGGGTCGATCGGCCGAGGAGCGGTTCAGTGAAAACCACTACCACCCCCTCGGCCCAACCAGCAGCCAGTCATCTTCTGCTGCAGCGAAAATGCGCGTGCGGCGGCTCGGCGGGCATGGACAGCGAGTGCGAAAGCTGCCGCAAGAAAAAGGCCCTGGGCATACAGAAGCGCCTGAGCATCGGTGCCAGCCATGATCCTCTCGAACAGGAAGCCGACCGGGCCGCGGCGCAGGTACTGCACATGGGCCATGCCGCTCCGCTGCCGGGCTCGCACGGCCCGCTGCTCAGTCGCCTGGCCAGCACCACAGCGGAGGCGGGTCCGGCGCCCGCCAGTGTCGCCAGCGTGCTCAATACTCCCGGTACGGCCCTGCCGGCCAGCAGCCGTGCCTTCTTCGAACCACGCTTTGGCCATGATTTCAGCCGCGTGCGCATCCATCACGACGAGCAGGCCAGTGCCTCGGCCCGCGATGTCTCGGCCCATGCCTACACCGTAGGCTCCCACGTGGTGTTCGCGCAGGGACGTTTCGCGCCCGAGACGTCATCAGGCCGCGAGCTACTCGCGCATGAACTGGCTCATGTGGTGCAGCAATCGCCCGCAGGGCAACAACGGGTTCTTCGTCAGCAGGCCCCCGCCACTCCGGCTTCGGCCCAGGCCACCGCGGCCGAGGCCGCCTGTGACCTGGGAACCCTGTGCCGCCTCAGTCGTCAGGCCCCGGAAGTCGTCACCCAGGCACGCATGCTGAGCGCCTGGCGCGCCTGCGTCCCCGGCGTTCCGGTTACCTCCCTGGTGGGCGGCAACCCCTGCCTGACACCCAACTTCGGTTCCTACTCGGCGCCGCAAGCCCCTGGCCCTCGCCGCTCCATGACCGGGCCGCAACCGGCGCCAGCCACTACAGGCGGCGGTAGTTCTAGCGGCAGCGGCGGCGGACTGTCACTGCCTTCAACGACGATCAACTTCAACCTGGGGCCGGCGGCATTCACCATCGACCTTCCGGCTTCGCTGGCCATCCAGCTGCCCGTGCCCTTCAGCGGCGCGCGCCTGGTGGTGTTCTCGCTGAACGCCAGCACCAGCGAGTTTTCCTTCACCGCCACCATCAACGCCGTGCCCCACGTGCGCATCATCGCCCGTGCCGGTATTACCACCGAGGGCGTAGGTTCGGCCGGACTCACGGTACAAACCACGCGGACGACCTGCCAGGCGGTCAGCCCGGAAGCCGCTCGCAGCGCCCTGACTACGGCCGGCAATCGCTTGCGCGACGCGATCCTCGCCGTGCAGAACCCGCCCGCCCCCGCTGCGGACGCCAGCGCCTTGTCGCAGACCTTCGCGCCGCACATGCGCTATGCCGAGGTGGTCTCCGCGATTGTGAAACTGAATTCGGAGATCGAGCGCGTTGGCGCGCCCTGCCGCGAGGTGCCGGTGTTTTCCGCGCAGATCGGCGTAACGGGGCCGCTCACCCGCCCGGATACGCCACCCGGTCCCGGCGTCGCCCCAGGTCCATCCCTGGGCGGCAGCCTGACCTTCCATTTCTAGACAACAAGGAGAGTGGTCATGAGCCTGTCTCGCAGCCCGCGCCTGATCAAAGCCGGCCTGGTCATGATCGACCCGCAGTCGGCTCGGGTGCGCCGGGTGATCGCCTTGCAGTACAACCCGGAGAAGCTCACCCGCAGCCTGCAGGTGCAAGGCGCCGGTGAAGGCGCCGAGCGCTCGGAGGCCCTGCGCCTCAAGGGGCCGGCGGTGGAGACCTTCCAGCTGGAGGCGGAGATCGATGCCGCTGACCAGTTGCAGTTTCCCGAGCAGCATCAGGCCGTGGTGGACGCCGGCATCGCGCCGCAGCTGGCGGTGCTGGAGTCGCTGATCAATCCGGCGGCGGCCGATCTGCTGGCCGGCAAGGCGCTGTCCGCAGCCGGCACCCTGGAGATAGCGCCGATGGAGTCGTCACTGGTGCTGTTCGTCTGGGGCGCCAAGCGCATCGTGCCGGTGCGGGTGACCGACTTCTCCATCGCCGAGGAAGCCTTCGACCCGCAACTGAACCCGATCAACGCCACCTGCAACCTCAGCCTGCGCGTGCTCTCGATCGACGACCTCGGTTTCGAGCACAAGGGCGGCGGGCTGTTCATGGCCTATCTGCAATCGCGCGAGAAGCTGGCCGGCAAGGCCGCCACCTTCGGCTTCGACGCGCTGGGCATCGGAGGCCTGCCATGACCGACCCGCTCAAGGCCTTCCTGCAGGCTAATGCCATTACCGCGCCGGCCTTCGCCCCGGACAGCCGTTACCACGGCCTGGACATCGCCCAGTGGACCCGCGCCGACGGCGAGGTGCTGAGCTATGTGCGGCGGCGTTTCGTGCCGCCGCCGGAGCACTTCGCCACCCTGAGCGAACATCGCGTGGCGGTTGGCGACCGCATCGACAACCTGGCCGCGCGTTATCTGGGTGACCCGCAGCAGTACTGGCGGCTCTGCGACGGCAACGGCGCGCTGCGCCCGGACGAGCTGACCGAGACGGTCGGCCGCACGCTGCGCATTACCCTGCCGGAAGGCGTGCCAGGAGCGGACTCATGAGCAACGCCGTGCACCTCAGCCTGCTGATCGGCCCGATCATTCCGCTGCCGGTACCGGCCATGCTGATCGACGCCCTCGAAGAGGTCACGGTGACCAGCGCCAGCGAGGGGGCCAGCGGCTTCCAGCTGCGCTTCAAGGTCAACAGCAAGTCCGAGCTGAACACCCTGTTCCTGATCGCCGTGGGCAACAACACCAGCCTGGGCACGCCGCCGCTGCGGGTGGTGCTGATCGTTACCCTGGGTGGGCGGCCGCAGCCGCTGTTCGACGGCGTGCTGACCAACGTCGAGGTGCAGGCCGGGCAGAACCGCCAGCCCGGCAGCATCACCATCACCGGCGAGGACCTGACCAAGGTCATGGACCTGATCGACTTCTCCGGCATGCCCTACCCGGCCATGCCGATCGAGGCGCGGGTGGCGCTGATCTGCGCCAAGTACGCGGCGTTCGGCATCATTCCCCTGCCGATCCCGTCGTTCTTCACGGATGTGCCGATCCCCATCGAGCGCATCCCCGCCCAGCAGGGCACCGACCTGGCCTATATCCGCCAGTTGGCCGAGGAAGTCGGCCATGTGTTCTACATCGAACCGGGCGAGGTGCCGCTGACCAACATCGCCTACTTCGGCCCGGAGATCAAAGTCGGCCCGCCGCAGCCGGCGCTGAACATCGACATGGATGCGCACACCAACGTCGAGTCGCTGAACTTCAGCTTCGACCCGACCAAGGGCGTGCTGCCGGTGGTGTTCATCCAGAACCAGATGACCCGCGTACCCATCCCCATCCCGATTCCCAACCTCAATCCGCTGCAGCCGCCGCTGGGCGTGCTGTCCACGCCGCTGGCCAACATCAAGATGATGAAGGACACGGCCAAGATGAACCCGATGCAAGCCATCAGCGCCGGGCTGGCCGAGGCGAAGAAGTCCCAGGATGCGGTGACCGCCAGCGGCAGCCTCGACGTGCTGCGCTACGGTCGCATCCTGCGCCCGCGCAAGCTGGTCGGGGTGCGCGGCGCCGGGGTTGCCTACGACGGCCTGTACTACGTCAGCAGCGTCACCAGCACCCTGGCCCGCGGCAAGTTCACTCAGAGCTTCAACCTCAGCCGCAACGGCCTCATCTCCATCACGCCCACGGTGCCCGCATGAGCCAGCAACGCTACTACGGCAAGTATCGCGGCATGGTGTTGAACAACATCGACCCCATGCAGCAGGGCCGCCTGCAGGTGCAGGTGCCGGATGTCGCTGGCCTGGTCCCGACCAGCTGGGCCATGCCCTGCGTGCCGGTAGCCGGCATCCAGAACGGCATGCTGGCGCTGCCGATGATCGGCTCCGGGGTGTGGATCGAGTTCGAGCAGGGCAACCCCGACCACCCGATCTGGGTCGGCTGCTTCTGGGGCAGCGCGGCGGAGATCCCGGCCCTGGCCCGCCTCACCCCGCCGGGGCTGTCGGCCATCACCCTGCAAACCCCGCTGCAGAATGGCCTGACCATCTCCGACCTGCCTGGCCCCACCGGCGGAATCATGCTCAAGAGCGCCACCGGCGCCACCCTGATAGTCAATGACACCGGCATCTACATCCAGAACGGCAAGGGCGCCATGCTCACCCTGATCGGGCCGGCAGTCACCATCAACAACGGCGCGCTGACGGTGATCTAGGCCGCCCATGCGGGCGATCGATTGCAGTTCCCGTGGAATGCGGAACAAGGAGGCAGATATGGACAGACACGCAACGCAGCAGCGTGCCCCGTGGCTCACGGAGGCTTGCTGAGATGCCCGGTCCCCTCCTCCACGTCGGCGCCAGTGTGCTCTGCGCCCACGGCGGTACCGCCACGCCGACCGTGCCCAATCCGCGGGTGCTGGTCAGCGGCCAGCCAACGGTGTTGATGAGCGGTCCCTATGTGATCGCCGGTTGTCCATTCAATGTCTCCAGCAGCCCGGTGCCCTGCGTCACCGGGCAATGGGTGGTGGCGGCGACCCGGGTGCTGTCCAACGGCCAGCCGCTGGTGCTGATGGACAGCCAGGCGGTCTGCGCGCCCAACGGCACGCCGCTGCTGCCGGTAGCGGCGCAGACCCGCGTGATAGGGAGCTGAGCATGACCCAGCGACTGCACTTCCCCTACTCCTTCGACGGCCATGGCCGCAGCCGCGAGGCGGACGAAGCCACCTGGATTCGCGGGCTGATCGAGCAGGTGCTGTTCACCGCGCCCGGCGAGCGGGTGATGCGCCCCGACTTCGGCAGCGGCCTGCGCGAGCTGGTGTTCGCGCCGAACAGCCCGGAGCTGGCGGCCACCGTGCAGTTCCTCGTGCAAGGTGCGCTGCAACAGTGGCTGGCCGATCTGATCCAGGTCGAGGCGGTCGAGGTCAGCGCCGTCGACGCACGTCTGGCGGTGCAGGTGCAGTACCGCATCCTGCGTAGCAACCAGCGGCGCGAGGACAGCTTCGTGCAGGGAGCACCAGCATGATCTACCACTGCTGCGAGGAAAACCGCCGGGCCCTGGTGGACGCCCACCCGAGCCTCAACGGCATCGACCATCTGGAGGTGCTCGACCTCGACGCGCCACCGGGCAGCCCGCGCCAGCGCACCCTGCTGGTGCGCCTGCTGAAACCAGTGCCGGCCGGGCTCAGCCCGGACAACCTGAGCGTCAGCGGCGGTGAACGCGTACGCCAGGTCAATGTCGAGTGGCTCGGTATCGCCAGTACCCCGCCGGCCCAGGCCAGCGCCGCCGAGCAGGCATTGTTCCTGGCGCTGGACGAGCCCGACCATGTGCTGGTGGTACGCACCGACAGCGACGGCGATCACTCCACCTATAGCCTGCGCCTGCGCCAGGCCGGCTCGCTGGACACCCCGCTGGCGGACTTCGACCCGCGCCTGTCGGCGGTGGACTTCGCCTTCAAAGTCGAATGCCCCAGCGACTTCGACTGCAAGCCGCAGCACGACTGCCCCGAACCGGTCGCTGCCGCCGCCGACATCAACTACCTGGCCCGCGACTATGCCAGCCTGCGCCGCCTGGTGATGGACCGCCTGGCCCGGCAGATGCCCGGCTGGCGCGACCGCAGCCCGGCGGACCTGGCCACCACCCTGGGCGAGCTGATCGCCTATGTCGGCGATCTGCAGCACTACCAGCTCGACGCCGTCGCCACCGAGGCCTACCTGCACACGGCGCGCCGGCGCAGCAGCCTGCGCCGCCACGCGTTGCTGGTGGACTACCAGCTGCACGAAGGCTGCAACGCCCGCGCCTGGCTGCACCTGCAGGTCAGCGGCGGCCCCTTCCCGCTGCCCGCCGGGCTGCGCTTCTACACCCGGGTGCCTGGCGTGCCGGCGCGCATCCTCGCCGACTCGCCGCAGGAGCGACAGGCGCTGCAGGCCACGCCACTGGTGTTCGAGCCGATGCACGAGATCAGCCTGCGCGAGGCGCACAACCAACTGTTCTTCCATACCTGGAGCGATGCCCGCTGCTGTCTGCCGATAGGCGCCACCGCCGCCACCCTGCGCGGCCACCTGCCCGACCTGGCCGTGGGCGATGTGCTGCTGTTGCAGGAGGTGATGGGGCCGCTCACCGGCGAGGCGGCCGACGCCGACCCGCAGCACCGCCACGCCGTACGTCTGACCCGGGTGCGCGCCTTCAACGGTAGCGACCCGCTGCTCGACCCGCTGGACGACAGCGAGATCACCGAGATCGCCTGGCATGCCGACGACGCCCTGCCCTTCGCCCTGTGCATCTCCAGCGAGACGGACGAGGCCCACGGCCAGGTGCAGCTGGCCGACGTCAGCCTCGCCCTGGGCAACATGCTGCTGGTCGACCACGGTCGCAGCGTGCTCGACGAGGCGCTGGCCGAGGTGCCGCAGCCACGCCTGCAGTACCCGGCCAGTGGTGGCGCCTGCCAGCTGCAGGCCGCCGAGCCGCTGCCGCCGCGCTACCGACCGCTGCTGGCCGAGGGGCCGGTGACCCACAGGGGCCGGGTCCAGCGTCGGGTGCTGGACGGCGGCCTGCTGCGCCGCGAATGGGTGCTGTTCGACCCGGATGCCGCCGCCAGCGCTGCCCTGCGCTGGCGTAGCGCCGACGCACTGCCCGCCTTGCGCCTGGAAAGCGGTCCGCAGGTCAGCCCTGAACACTGGGGCGTGCAGCGCAACCTGCTGGACAGCAAGGCCGAGGACCGCCACTTCGTGCTCGAAGCGGAGAACGACGGCAGCGCCCGCCTGCGCTTCGGCGACGACCGCCATGGCCGCCGGCCCAACGTCGGCGACGACTTCCGGGCCTACTACCGGGTCGGCAACGGCCCGACCGGCAATGTCGGCGCCGCCAGCATTGCCCATGTGGTCAGCGCCGAGGCGCGCATCGTCGCGGTGAGCAACCCGCTGCCGGCCACCGGCGGGCTCGCCGCCGAGCATCCCGCCGAGCTGCGCCGCGCCGCGCCGCAAGCATTCCGCACCCAGGAGCGGGCCGTCACGCCCGAGGATTACGCCGAGGTCACCGAGCGCCTGGCCGGTGTGCAGCGCGCCGCTGCCGGCCTGCGCTGGACCGGCAGCTGGCACACGGTGTTCGTCACCGTCGACCGCGACGGCGGTGCGGCGGTAGATGCGCCTTTCGCCGAGGCCGTGGTCGAGCACCTGGACCGCTACCGCATGGCCGGCCACGACCTGCGGGTCAACCAGCCGGTGCAGGTGTCGCTGGAGATCGACCTGCTGGTCTGCGTCAGGGCCGGCTACTTCCGCAGCGACGTGCGCCGCGGCCTGCTCGACGTACTCGGCAACCGCCAGCGCGCCGACGGCACCCGCGGCCTGTTCCACCCGGACAACTTCAGCTTCGGCCAGACCTTCTTCCTCAGCCCGCTGTACGCCGCGGCACGTACCGTGCCCGGGGTGGCCTCAGTGCAGGTGACGCGCCTGCAGCGCCAGGGCCAGGCCGATCCCAAGCCGCTGGCCGACGGCTTCATCGGCCTCGGCCGCCTGGAAATCGCCCGCCTGGACAACGACCCCAACTTCCCCGAGCACGGCGTGCTGCGGCTCAATCTGCATGGAGGCAAGTGATGGCCCGCCAACCCGATTGCGACTGCTGCGCCGGCGTCGACGCCGACACCCCGCGGCGCATCGCCAACCCGCCCGGCCTGCCGGTCATCGACTACCGCATCGGCCGCCACGCGGACTTCCTCGACAGCCTGCGCGCGCGCCTGTCCAGCGCCGAATACCCGGCCCTGGCCGCCCTCACCAGCCGTGAGAGCAGCGACTTCACCCTGGCCCTGGGCGACGCCCTGGCCTGCAGCCTGGACGTGCTCGGCTTCTACACCGAGCGCTATGCCCAGGAGCATTACCTGCGCACCGCCACCGAGCAGTTCTCGGTACGCCAGATGGCGCGTCTGATCGGCTATCGCCCGGCGCCTGGCGTAGCCGCCTCCACCCACCTGGCCTTCACCCTGCAGAGCGCGCCAGGCCTGCCGGTGGAGCCCATCGTCATCCCGGTCGGCACCAAGGTGCAGAGCGTGCCGGGCCAGGGCGAGCAGGCGCAGACCTTCGAGACCGTCGCTGCGGCGCCGGCGCGGGCCGAGTGGAATGCCATGCCAGCCCTGGCCAGCCGTGCCTGGCGGCCGCGCAAGGGCGACACCGAACTGTGGCTGGATGGCCTCGCCACCCAGTTGCAGCCCGGCGACGCCATCCTCATCGTCGGCGCCGAACGCGAGCAGGACCCCGGCAGCGAGCGCTGGGACGTGCGCGTGCTGGCCCGGGTCGAGCCGGACAATGACAACGGCCGCACCCGCCTGTCCTGGAACCACCCGCTGGGCAGCGGCTTCCCTGCGATGAACCCGAGCGGCGCGGGGGCCAAGGTATTCGCCCTGCGCCAGCGCACCGCGTTGTTCGGCCACAACGCGCCCGACCCCAACCTGCTCGGCGAGGACAACATCCAGATCGGCCATCAGATCGACAAGGGCACCGCCACCGACTGGCGCTGGAAGAACTTCGTCATCAGCCCGACGGCCATCGACCTGGACACCGACAATGCCAAGATCGTCGCCGGCAGCTGGTTCGCCCTGGTCTCCAACGACCCCGCCTATGGCAGCGCCGATCTGCCGGGCTATGTCGAGCTGTTCCGCGCGATGCGGGTGATCCACCGCAGCCGCAGCGCCTTCGCCCTGTCTGGCAAGGTCACCCGCCTCACCCCGGACACCGACGAGAACCTCAGCGCGAGCCTGTTCCCGCTGCGCCAGACCCTGGTGCTGGCACAGAGCGAGGCGCTGACGACCCGCGCCACGCCGCTGTTCCACCCGGTGTATGGCGACCTGCTCGACCTCGACCTGCGCGTCGACGGCCTGCAGCCCGGCCAGCCTCTGGCCCTGAGCGGCCGGCGCCAGCGCATCACCCTGCAGGCCAGCGGCCTGGCCCTGCAGCTCGACGAGGGCGGCAGCCTGGCCCTGGAGCATGGCGACCAGTTGTTCATGTTGGCCCCGGCCGAGCGCCTGTTCGGCAGCACGCCGGTGGCGCTCGGCGCCGAGGAGTTCGCCGGGCTGCTCGGCAATGCCTCGGTCACCCTGCGCCTGTACCTGCTCGACCGCGACGGCCGCAGCGGCCTGCTGCAGGCCAAGGGCAACCAGCTGCGCCTGGCGCCCGGGCAGAAGAACGACCCCCTGGTGCGCCAGATCGCCTTCATCGCCGACGGCGAGGATGCGCTGAGCCACGACCGCGACCACACCAGCCTCAAGCTCGGCGCGGCGCTGGAGCATGTCTACGAGCGTGCCACGCTGCGCATCAACGGCAACGTCGCCCCGGCCAGCCACGGCGAAACGGTGGAGGCGATACTCGGCGACGGCAACGCAGCCCTGGCCAACCAGCGCTTCCAGCTCAACCAGGCGCCGCTCACCTACACCAGCGCCAGCAAGCCGAGCGGGCGCGTCTCCAGCCTGGAGCTGCGGGTCAACGACGTGCTGTGGAGCGAGCTGCCCACCCTCTATGGTGCTCCGGCCAACGCACGCAGCTACGAGACCAGCCAGGACGAGGCCGGCCTCGCCAGCCTGCAGTTCGGCGACGGCCGCGAGGGCGCGCGCCTGCCCAGCGGCCACAGCAATTTGCGCGCGCGCTACCGCAAGGGCCTGGGCGGCGCCGGCAACCTGGCCGCCGGCAAGCTCACCACCCTGCTGTCACGTCCGCTGGGCGTTGGCGAAGTGCTCAACCCGGTGCCGGCCACTGGTGGTGAGGATGCCGAAAGTCTGGAGCAGGCGCGCGGTAACGCGCCGCTGACGGTGCTGACCCTGGACCGCGCCGTGTCCATCACCGACTACGCCAATTTCGCCCGCGCCTTCGCCGGCATCGACAAGGCCCATGCGCTGTGGATTCCCAGCGGCCCGGCGCGCGGCGTGTTCCTCACTCTGGCCGGGGTCGCCGGCGCGCCGGTGAACCAGGGCGAAGCCACCCACGCCGCCCTGCTCGGCGCCCTGCTGGCCTATGGCGACCCGCTGATGCCGCTGCGCCTGCTCAGCTACGTCGATGCGCGCTTCCGCTGCCGCCTGGCGGTCAAGGTGCTGGCGGAGTACGACGCTGAAGTGGTGCTGCAACAGGTCGAGGCCGGCCTGCGCGAGCACTTCGGCTTCGCCCGTCGCGACTTCGGCCAGACCGTCTCGGTGGACGAGCTGGCCGCCGTAGCGCACCGCATCGCCGGGGTGCAGGCGGTGCAGATCACCCGCCTGTATCGCCAGGGCCAGCCACCGGGCCTGGTGCCGCGCCTGTATGCGGCGCTGCCGGTGGCCTCGCCCAGCGGCCTGCCGCAGCCCGCCGAGCTGCTGACCCTGGCCGCCGCGCCCGTCGAGCTGGAGGTGCTGCCATGAGCCTGGACGCGCAATCCCTGTTCGCCTTGCTGCCGGCCATCCACCGTGTCCGCGACGCCGAACTGGCGCAGGCCGAGGGCCTGGCCCGCGGCCCGCTGGAGGAGTTGGTGGCGCTGCTGGCCGAGCAGCTGGGCGTGGCCGAGGAAGGACTGGAGCAGCTGCACGACGACCTGTTCATCGAGACCTGCGCCGACTGGGTGGTGCCCTATATCGGCGACCTGATCGGCTACCAGAGCCTGCACCAGAGCGTGCCCGGCATCGCCAGCCCGCGCGCCGAGGTCGCCCACACCATCGCCCTGCGTCGGCGCAAGGGCACGGCCACCGTGCTGGAGCAGCTGGCGCGCGACGTGACCGGCTGGGACGCCCGCGCCGTGGAGTACTTCCAGCGCCTGTGCGCCACCCAGTACATGAACCATCCCCGCCTGCATGCCCTGCAGACGCCGGACTTGCGCCAGGGCCAGGCCCTGGAGTGGCTCGGCACGGCGTTCGAGACGGCCCAGCGCAGCGTCGACGTGCGCCGCATCGAATCCGCTCGCGGTCGCCACAACATCCCCAACGTCGGCCTGCACCTGTGGCGCATCCAGGCCTACCCGCGCAGCCAGGCCCCCTGCCTGCGCGCCGGGCCGCGGCGCTACCGGGCCAGCCCGCTGGGCCACGACCTGGCGCTGTACAACAAGCCACAGGTGGAGGACGACATCGGCCACCTGGCCGAACCGGACAACGTGCCCTGGCCGCTATCGCGGCGGCGCCTCGAAGCACACCTGGCCCGCCACTACGGTGTGCGTGCCAACGCCACGGCAGCGCTCGACAACCCGGCGCCGAGCCTGCGGCTGTGGGTCGACGGCGTGCCGATCGAACGTGAGCAGATCTGCATCTGCCATCTGGGCGACGACGGCGCCGGCTGGGCCCACACGCCGCCGGCCGACGGCACCTATGCCATCGACCCGCTGCTGGGGCGCATCGCCCTGCCCGGCGATGCCCCGGACCCGGCCGATGTGCAGCTGACCTGGCACGAAGGCTTCTCCGCCGACATCGGTGGCGGCGAATACGAACGCGGGGCCGACTTGCCCGTGGTGCCGGCCGGGCGCGCGCTGGTGCGGGTGCCGGACGATCAGCCGAGCATCAGCGCCGCACTGACCGAGATCGCCGGCGATGGCGTCGTGGAGATCACCGACAACGGCCGTTACGAGGAGGCGCTGGACATCCAGGTGGTGGCCGACGGCGCGGTGGAGATCCGCGCCAGCAATGGCAGCCGTCCGACCCTGGTGCTGAGCGGGCTGAGCATCGCCGGCGCGGTGGACAGCGCCTGCCTGCTCAACGGCCTGCTGATCGCCGGCGCAGCGCTGCAGGTGCCGGCCGTGGCCGGCAATGCCCTGGCGCGCCTGGAACTGAGCCACTGCACCCTGGTGCCCGGCATCACGCTGGATGCCGCCGGCCAGCCCCTGCAGCCGAACGCGGCCAGCCTGGTGCTGGAGATTCCGGGGCTGGCCGTGCAGATCGACCGCTGCCTGCTCGGCGCCATTCGTGCCCATGAGCACGCGCAGGTGGCGGCCAGCGACAGCCTGATCGACGCCACCGCCCGCGACGGCGTGGCCTTCGCCGCAGGCGACGGTACTTCGCCCGGCGCGGTGCTGTCGCTCAGCGCCTGCACCCTGATTGGCAAGGTGCACACCGCCGAGGTGGGGCTTATCTCCAACAGCATCCTGTTCGCCGCCCTGGCTCAGGGCGACAGCTGGGCGGTGCCGGTGCGCGCGGCGCGCAAGCAGGTTGGCTGCGTGCGTTTCAGCTGGCTGCCATTCAACTCCAGGGTGCCCAGACGCCATCGCTGCCAGCCGGATTCCAGCAGCAGCGCACGGCACATCGCGCCACGGTTCACCTCGCTGCGCTACGGCACCCCGGCCTACGGCCAGTTGGCCTCGTCCACTCCTCCGGAAATTCTCCAGGGCGCCGACGACGAGAGCGAGATGGGCGTCTTCCACCAGCTGTACGGCGCGCAGCGGGTCACCAACCTGCGCATCCGCCTCGCGGAATATCTGCGGGTGGGTTTGCGCGCCGGCATCTTCCACGAATCCTGAGGGAGCATCATGAGTTTCGATCTGAGTCGAATCCGCTTCGACGTCCGCCGCGACTTCCTCGGCGTCGTCATGCAGCAGGGACGGGTCCAGCTGGACGCCGACTGGAACGAGTGGGTAGCGCAGCTGGCGCGGCGGATCCAGGCTAGCTCGCTGGATACCTATGGCGGCAACGTGGTGCCGCGCATCACCCCGGACGGTTTCCGCATCGAGGCCGGCGGCGGCAGCTTCAGCATCGGCGTCGGACGCATCTATGTCGACGGTCTGCTGGCGGAGAACCACGGTGCCGCGCCCAACGTCTGGGAGCCACGCCTGGCCGAGCAGGTCGGCAGCAACCCGCTGAACTACGCCAGCCAGCCGTACTACCCCAACCCGCCGCCGCTGCCCCAGGGTGGGCCGCACCTGGTCTACGTCGATGTCTGGCAGCGCGAGGTGACGGCGGTGCAGGCCCCCGACCTGGTCGAGAAGGCCGTGGGCGTGGACAGCACCGGCCGCTTGCAGACGGTATGGCAGGTCAAGGTGCTGGCCAATGTCGGCAACAGCACCTGCGCCACCGAGGATGAAGACGTACCCGGCTGGTTGGCCCTGACCGCCCCCTCGGCGGCGCGCCTTTCCACCAGCACCGGAGTGCCGAACGTCGAGCCCGATCCCTGCCAGGTGCCGCCGGCCGCCGGCTATCGCGGCCTGGAGAACCAGCTGTACCGGGTCGAGGTGCACCGCGGCGGCGTGCTCGGCACCGCCACTTTCAAGTGGTCGCGGGACAACGCTACGGTGGCCTCGCGGGTCAGCCACATCAACCCGGCGCGCGACCGCATCACGGTCGAGAGCATCGGCCGCGACGATGTGCTGCGCTTCCACGACGGCGACTGGGTGGAGGTGACCGACGACTGGCGCGAACTGCACAACCTGCCCGGCGAGCTGCGCCGCATCCGCGTGGCCGGCGGCGTCGACGAAGGCGCACGGACCCTGCAGTTCGACCTGGCACTGCCCGTCGGCATGTTCCCCACCAACGCCCAGCAGGTCACCAACCCGGCGCGCAATACCCGGGTGCGGCGCTGGGACCAGGCCGGTCTGGTGCGCCGCGAGAACGGCAGCCAGGTAGCGGACCTCAACGCCCCCGGTGCGGCCGGCGATATCCAGATTCCCGCGGCCGGCACCCGCCTGTTCCTCGAACACGGCATCCTGGTGGAGTTCGGCCTGGCGCCGGCTGGCGGCCAGTTCAAGAGCGGCGACCATTGGGTGTTCGCCGCACGCACCGTGGACGCCAGCATCGAGCTGCTCAACCAGGCGCCTCCGCTAGGCATCCACCACCACTACGCGCGCCTGGCTATGGTCAACTTCCCCGACCAGGAGACCGACTGCCGTGTGCTCTGGCCGCCGATCGCCGAGGGCGAAGGCTGCGACTGCACCGTCTGCGTCAGCGCCGAGGGCCACAACAGCGGCGCCGCCACCCTCCAGCAGGCCATCGACTCGATCAAGGATGTCGGAGGCACCATCTGCCTGGGCATCGGCACCTACAACCTCCGTGAGCCGCTCGCGGTCGAGGGCGCCAACTCGCTGCGCTTTCGCGGCCAGGGCTGGGCCACGCTGCTGGTCGGCAGCGCGCCCGGCGCCATTATCGACATCAGCGCCAGCAACGGCGTGGCCTTGGAGAACCTCAGCCTGGTCGCCTCGGCCACCAGCGCCAGCACCACGGCGGCGCTGCGTGCACGCAATACGGTCGACCTGCGCGCCGAGCACATCAACGTGCTGTGCCTGGCGACTGGCGATGGCGCCAGCGCGGCCATCGGCCTGGGCGGCAATATGCTCGGCGTCAGCATCAGCGACTGCGCGCTGGTGGCCGAGCGCGGCATCGTGCGTATCGGCGAACACCTGCTCAGCGCCGAGCTGCGGGTAACGCGCAATCTGTTCTTCTGCAGCCAGCGAGCCGTCAATCTGGATGGCATCAGCCTGCACTACGGCAATACCCGCATCGACGGCAACCTGATGATCAACGGCAACCAGCCGGCGCTGTTAGCCAGCGGCGCCGTGCTGCCGGGGTCACCGTTCAGCATCGAGGGCAACGTCATCTACACCCAGGGCGATGGCATACGCGCCGGGGTAGACGGCTTGCGCATCCGCGACAACGAAATCAGCGGTGGCGAACGTAGCGGCGAAGGCATAGTTCTGGAGGAAGGCCTGGACCCCGAGGGCATCCGCGATGCACGCATCGAGGGTAACCGCCTGCGTGGGCTGCAGGGCAATGCCATCGCCCTCCAGCAGCCGCTGGAGCATGCTGCCATCGACGGCAACCTGATCGAGGACATCGGTCTGGGCGCGCTGGTGATGGGGGAAGATGGCGCGGTGCAGCACCTGAGCATGAACGGCAACCGCTGTCGCAACCTGGGCCTGCAGGCCAATGACCAGGGCAAGGCCTTCGCCGCCGTGCAGCTGCTGCGCGTGGCGCGTGGCGACTTCAGCGACAACCTGGTCGCCGAGGTGGCGCGTGGCGCCCTGCTCTCGCCGGCTATTGCTGGGCTGCGCGCCCTGGCCGTCGGCCAGTTGCGCGTCGAGGACAACCGTTTCTTCGGCATAGGCCCGGACCGCAGCAGCGGAGAACTGGTGGCGATCCAGATAGTGCCGCCCTTCGACAGCGCCATGCTCGAGGGCAACCAGGTCGACCGGGTCGGCGAGGATCCGCAGCAGAAGCCGGAACCCGCCATCTGGCGCGCCATTCTTATCGCTCCGACGGCGCTGCGCAATCCGGGCAACTTCAGCACCGGCTACCTGGTTGCCGCCCCGGACAACGCCTACCTGCTCACTGCCAACCGAGCCTTCGCCGTGGCCCGCAGGCCGGCCGACCTGGCGATCCAGAACAATCGCCTGCGCGCTCCGCTGAGCAATGTGCCGCTCAGCCTGTGCGCCGGCCTCGAGCACTGCCTGTTTGCCGGCAACCGCTGTGAGACCCAGGGCGCGGCCAATGACGGTGCGCAGTCCGGTGACCTGCAGGCACGCACGCTGAATGCCAGCAACAACCGCCTGATCGGCCAGGGCGACCACGACACCCTGCATCTGCACCCCGATCCACAGGTTAAGCAGGCCATCGTCATGGGTAACACCAGCACCGGCAATATCCGCGTCATCAATGGCGCTCCCATCCCCCTCGACATGGGGCTGACCAACCTCATCGGCTTCTAGGAGCGTACGACATGGCCGTCACCACCTTTCGCGGCGAAAAGAACCTCGGCGAACTGGCCGACAAGCTGTTCACCCGCCTTACCCCACGCCAGCGTGAGAAGGTTGAGGACGCCCTGCTCAAGGCAAACCCGCAGCTGGACCAGATCACCAGCGTGCGCGCCGGCACCCTGCTCAAGGTGCCCGACCTGCCAGAATTACGCGCCAAGGCCAAACGCGCTGGCGACGGGCCGGACGACCAACTGGCGGCACACCTCGACGCCGAGCTGGCGGCCTTCGGCAAACACCTGGCGCAGCGCTTCGCCGCGGCCCAGGAGGCCGTGGCCAAGACCGATTCCGTGCTGAACGAGCCCGAGCTCAAGCGGGTGATCACCAAAGAGCCGCCGCTGCGTGACCTGGCCAAGCAGATCGGCACGCTCAACGCTGAGCGCAAAAAGCAGTTGGAGGAACGCCAGCAGAAATTCGCCGCGGCGCTGAAGCAGATACAGGGCGATCTGCGGAAGGCTTGAGGAGGTGCTCGTTCGTGGTTCCTTAAGAAGCCGCCCTACTAGCTCTGGGTATGAAGCTTTGGCGACGATCACCGCTGCTTGCAGACCTCTAGCTCCTCCTGTGTATTCAGATCGGTTTCGATACCGAGGCGGTACTTGCAGTAGTCGATCACTTGCTCACGTTGCTCGGTAGTCAGCTTTTCCAGCGGCTTGTCGTCAGCATCGTTGGCGGACAGGTTCCTGAACTTAACCTGCAAAGTGGGCGACTTCTTGATGAAGAAGACTTTGCTTACCTCTGCATCGTCTAGGGATTCGTAGTAGCCGATGAAGAGCACGGCCAGCAGGCTGAAAGTGCCGATAGCGATCAATTTTTTCATGAGGTAGGCGGAAACATCAGGCCGGTATTGGAGCGGATGGCACGCACGAGCTCCATGCCAATGTTGCCGGGGCAGATTTTGCCGTCTTTTAACTGGCCCGGATATTCGCGATGCCCCCCGAAGTGCTTGATCACAAAAACGCTCTTCAACGCTGTGATCAGGTTGACCAGGCCATCAATCTGGGGGGTAGGGATAGTGTTT
>NZ_BATI01000047.1 GCF_000467105.1 Aquipseudomonas alcaligenes NBRC 14159 | reverse complement strand
CACGCTTGGCCAAGGGTCTTGGACTATCGGAGGAGCTATCGGCCGCCTCTCTAAAGGAGAACCAGGAGCAGATCACTGAACGCCTGGAAATCCTGACCCAGCAGCTTGATGGCGCGCGCGAACAGGCGTTCAAAGCCGGCCTCGCCCAGCAGGAGCTGAATGGTCGGTTACAGACCTTGCAGCAGGAGCGTGCTGAGGTTGAGAGACGGCCCGGCTCGAATCTGCCAGGGCTATTTCATGCTTTTCGGAGTGATCTGGCGCAAGAGCTTGGACTCGATGAGTCGACCCTCCCTTTTGTTGCCGAGCTAGTTCAGGTCAAGCCCGAGGAGCTGGCCTGGCGGGGCGCTATCGAGCGGGCCATCGGCAGCCACCGACTGCGCATTCTGGTGCCGCAGGGCTCATCCCAGGCTGCATTGCGCTGGGTGAACCAGCGGCACAACCGTTTGCATGTGCGCCTGTTGGAAGTGAGAGAGCCTGCTTCGCGACCGGTGTTCTTTGATGATGGTTTTACTCGCAAACTGACCTTCAAGGAGCATCCGTACCGAGAAGCCGTCAAGGCACTACTGGCAGACAATGACCGCCACTGCGTCGAAAGCCCGGAGCAATTGCGTCATACCCCGCACGCCATGACGGCCCAGGGGCTGATGTCGGGCAAAGAACGCTTCTTCGACAAGCAGGATCAGAAGCGCCTGGATGAAGACTGGCTGACCGGCTTCGATAACCGCGACCGCCTGGCTTTCTTGGCCGAGCAGATTCACGAGGTCAATGAAAAGCTCGCGCCTGCCAAGCTGGCCTTGGATGCCGCGCAGGACGATGTCCGTCAGCTGGAGACTCAAGCTTCGCTGCTGAAACGCGTTGAAGAACTGCAGTTCGAGGATATTGACCTGCCGGGCGCGGAGAGTCAGCTGGAATCGCTGCGTACACAACTGGCCACCCTGACGCGCCCCGATTCTGACCTTGCCATGGTCAAGGCCGAACTGGATGAAGCCGAGACCCTGCTGGAGTCTCTGGACCAACAGCTCCGCCAACTGATCGAGCAGTGCGTTCAGTTAAAAACACAGTTTGACCAGGCCGCATCCGCTACCCGTAAGGCATATAACGGCGCAGAAAAAGGGCTGAACGATACGCAGCGTGAACTAGCGAAAGAGCACTTCCCTACTCTGGCCCCGGAAGACCTCGGCGACATTATCGAGTTGGAGCGCAAGCATACGCGTGAGCTTCAACAGCAGCTCAAATCGCTCAGCGAAAAATTGGGTCATGAGCAAACAGAGCTAGCCAAACGAATGTCCGACGCCCTGAAGGTCGATACCGGCGCGCTTGCAGAGGTCGGGCGAGAACTGGTGGACGTACCCAGGTATCTGGAGCGTCTGCGTGTGCTGACCGAGGAAGCCCTGCCCGAGAAACTCAAGCGCTTTCTGGAATACCTCAATCGTTCCTCGGATGATGGCGTCACCCAGTTGCTCAGCTATATCGACCATGAAGTCTCGATGATTGAGGAGCGCCTGGATGACCTAAACAGTACGATGCAGCGTGTCGACTTTCAGCCCGGACGCTATCTGCGCTTGGTCGCGAAAAAGGTCATTCATGAAAGCCTGCGCACCTTGCAACAGGCTCAGCGCCAATTGAACTCGGCGCGTTTCATCGATGATGAAGGCGAGAGCCACTACAAGGCATTGCAGGCGCTCGTTGGCCTGCTCAAGGATGCTTGCGAGCACAGCAGGAATCAGGGCGCCAAGGCGCTGCTGGATCCGCGCTTCCGCCTGGAGTTCGCGGTCTCGGTGATCGATCGCGAAAGCAGGAGTGTCATCGAAACCCGAACAGGTTCTCAGGGGGGGAGTGGTGGCGAGAAAGAGATCATCGCCTCCTATGTGCTGACCGCTTCCCTCAGCTATGCGCTCTGTCCCGACGGCAGCAGCCGGCCGTTGTTCGGCACCATCGTGCTCGACGAGGCGTTCTCGCGCAGCTCCCATGCGGTTGCCGGTCGGATCATCGCAGCGCTGAGGGAATTCGGCCTGCATGCTGTCTTCATCACGCCCAACAAGGAAATGCGCCTGTTGCGCCACCATACGCGTTCGGCAGTCGTCGTTCATCGGCGCGGCGTGGAATCCAGTCTGGTTTCCCTGAGCTGGGAAGCTTTGGATGAGCATCATCAACAGCGCATCAAGGCCATGCATGAAGTCGCCCACTGACATCAGTCGCAGCCTGGCCAGACAATGGCAGCGCTCCAGCGTACGCTTGGAACGCTTGCTCAATCCCGCTAGCTGGCCGCAAAGCCTCAACATCGGCAAGCCTTCGGCACGTCTATTTACTGACAACATCCAGGCGGTTCTCCGGCATGTGGAGAACTGGCGGAGCGTGAACGTGGGTAAAGTTGACTGGGAGCCCGTCAGCTACCGAGCAGGGCTGGCCCCCATTTCCCTGCCGATGCGTTGGCATTTGCACAGCCCCTCCGAATGGATTGCCGCAGCCAATGATCCAGCAGTCAGCCAGGAATACGCTCAACTCGAGTATCTGGTCGAACGGATAGACAGTGCCTTTCATGCACTGCTGGTGGCACAGCGGAGCTTGTGGCTGACGAAGCCCTCTGAAGAAATCGTCGCCACGGCGCGACTCGCCACCCAACTGTCACCAGGCTGTGCCCGAGGCCGCCCGCTGCGCCTGCTTGCCGAGCACGGCGTAGACACCAAGTTTTTCGAGCGCAACGCCAGCTTGCTGACCAGGCTCCTCGACGAGCGCTTCGGAGGCGCGGCGTCCGAGCAAGGCCTGACGACTTTTCTGGATGCCTTTGAAGAAAGCAGCCACTGGGTTCTGGTCGTTCCCCTTCAGCCTGAGCTGTTGCCCTTCAAGCGGCTCAGACTCACCACTGCGGAACTGGCCGAAACCCCACTTCCCGGTTCGCGATTGCTCGTGGTGGAAAATGAGCAATGCATTCACTTGCTGCCTGAGAACTTACCGGACACCCTGGCTGTGCTGGGCTCAGGACTCGATTTGCAGTGGCTAGCGTCCGCGCACCTGGCCGGGAAACAGATCGCATACTGGGGCGATATGGATACCTGGGGCTTTCTGATGCTGGCGCGAGCGAGACTCCATCAACCAGCAGTCGAAGCACTATTGATGGAGCAGGAGCTGTTTGAACAGCACTCACCGGTGAGCGCAGTCGTCGAGCCGACCAAAGCTCTGGAGTCGGCCCCACCTGGTTTGCTGGCTGACGAAGCGGACTTCTATCGGTATCTGCTGGTGCAAGAACGAGGACGTCTTGAGCAGGAGTACCTGCCAAAGGAACAAGTTGAGCGCGCTATCGAGCAGTGGGCTCGAAAGATCCCTGTATAGAGCGGCTGGCGGTGGGCTCAATAGTCCTGTAATCCTGAGACCGCCTACCCTTAAACCACAGTCTTCAGATATGCCTTCTCTGACATTTCCAACGTTGATCGCTTTAGGCGGCCGGTTTTCAGCGTTGGTCTGCAACGAGTCTTTCCACCTCGTCGACGATCTCAGCTGCGGTGCAGCCGAGGGGGTTAGCTAGCTTGATCAGGGTGGTGATCGTTGGCTGGTTGATGCCCCGTTCCATCAGGCTGACGTAGTTACGCTGTAATTCCGCCTCATGGGCCAATTGCTCCTGGGTGAATCCTGCTTCGACACGCCGTCTGCGCAGGACCTTGCAGGACCTTTCCGAACGCCAATCCGACTTCCACAGATGACTCCCCAAAAGGGAGGACTATCTGGGCGGCGTCATCGCTGGTCTTCACAGTATATTGTGAATTTGGTAAAACGTGACCTCATGCATAACGTCACCCCAGCGAATTGCAGGGCTGCCTTCCTACATGCCGTCTTCGTAATCGGCTGTAATTCAGTGCAAACGATTAATTTCCGATAAATAAGCAGTTAAATAGAAGGATGTTAAAAGTATATGAGGATTATTGGCATAGCTGCTTATGTGTCATTTGCATTTTTTTTGCAATCAGGAGCCTTCGCTGGCGAAACTGGAGTTCAGCAACTTGTTAAAAGATGCGAGGCTGCTTCCAAGGCTCGCGGGTCCTCACCTGCGCTCTGTTCGTGCACGTTGGAAAGAATGCAGGAGTATGGGTTCACTGATTCGGAGATTGTTAATTTTTCTCGACGAGATTTTAAGCCAAAGGATCTACATGAAACTGAACGCCATATGGACTACAGCATTAAGATTCGATTAATAGCAGGGCAATGCGGCTGATTAGCTTTTCCACAGTCGTCAGTCTAGTCGTACGTCATTGATTATGTGATTTGCCGTAAAGGATTTTATGCGGAACTTTTCTAGGTTTGTTTCATTAGCTCTTGCTAGCTCTGTTCTTGCTGGTTGCGGCAGTGAGGATTTCACAGGTGCGTATCGTTATAAGCTACCCGATGGCGAGAGGGTAATGGTTCTCAACGTTCACGGTGATGAGGCCGAGATATTTGGAGAGGATGTGAACGACGGTCGCATCAAACCGCTGGTTAAAATGAATGTTTCAGTAAAAGATAAAAAGTTACTCCTTGATGATGTTAATAGCTCCGAGCGCTTGGCCCTCACGCGAAATGTAGATGAGCAGAGTGTCGATTGTCTCAACTGCAAGGTGCTTGGCATCAATGACGCATCGGTTTGGAAGTATGACCCTCAAGGGCCCTATGACTTAGAGCAGATGCTGAAAGACCAAGCACTCAAGGATGAAGAAGCATTAAATGCCGAACTGCTCAAGATGCAGGAGCAAATTTATGAGCAGGCCCAACGAGACGAAGAAGCAGCCAAGCTAGGTCAATATGAAGGGGATTGGGTTTATCAAAGGACATCGAAACAAGACCCCCTTATTATCATGACTATCTGGCGAAAAAGTCAGATTAAACGTTGGTCGTTCCGCTTTGAAACCATGGACCGAATAGGGCAGGAAGTACCAGGGTTCGAGGTTTCAGATGTTGGGTTGAAGATCAAAGTTGGCTCTGAGGGCCTCCTATACAGTCTCAGCCCTGATAATCAGATATTGACCTGCACGAGCTGCAACAGACCTGAGCGCTGGGTAAAAGCTGACCCCAAGAAAGACCTCAGCGATCGCCATTACGCTCGAAAGATGGCTGGCAATCCGTAAATCGTAAGAGACCCTGTCCAAATTTGCATTGAACAGGGGACTTATTTCGCTGCTGTGCGTATCGGAGTTCTGAGACTTGGGGCAATTGTCTCCGATACTCATACCAGTTGAGCCGCTCTCAAGAGGAAGAGAGGAATATCTGGGTGTTTTCCTCCCCAGCCGCGGAAATTTTACACCTGATGCGCTCCATTATTTCCTCTCCAAGCTCGCGTGATGCAAAGTCGAACCTGAGTTGGTAAGACTTCTCGCTGCGCTCGGGTTCCCAATACGAAAGCCCCTGATCAAACTGGATGGTCAGTTGATTACCGGAGCGCAGCTTAAGCTGTAGCCGGCGGTAGTGCGGCAAGGTAGGCAGGCTTAGCACCTCTCCCTCGAGGCCGCAGTACGCCAGAGCCTGGCGGAGCGCCTCATCGCGCTCGCGAGCTGAGCGCCAATCATGCCGGCACTGCCAAGGCGAGCGATTGTCTTCCCGCTGATATTGTCGGCCTAGGATTCGGATAGCGAAATCTACATCACTCAGCCGTCCGAGCTCGTGGATCACGCTGACCAGCAGATTCACAACTAGCGGGTTGCATACGTAACGGTCGCTGTAAACCAGTTCTGTAATTGGATCCTTGCCTGTGAGGGCATCATTAATCAGGCCATTGGCCTCAGTACCTAGGTGCTCCCAGAACCGACGAGCAAAGTTGTCGAGCGAGCCGTCCAGCTGATTGCCGATTTCGATCTTAATCAAGCCAGTGGGTGGGGCCGGCATGAGATCGGCAGCATTCAAGATGCGCTCTGCTTTGAGGGCGGAGAGTGTGCCCCGGATGATTCGTGCACCGGCCTCCGCTAGATCCCAGGTGTGGCCAGGTGCGGTCAGGTTCGCATTGTCGCTAGCCCAGGCAATGCAGCCTTGCGGGCCTTGCAGTGTGACATTTAGTGCCAGCGCCCCAAGATCTGGTATGACGTTGTGCAGGCAGACCTGAACTCCGTTGAAAGCTAGCTTTGCTAACCATTCCTTTTGGTCACCTGGCAGGGTAGAAACGGTACTTTCCAGCAAGTGCAACTGCACTTGGTGCCCAGCACTATCCCAACTATGCAGTTGATGCCTCAGACGGCGAGCTACGGCAAGATCCCACTCTTCGCTGGGTGCAGTGAGGTATATAGCGACGATCTTCCTGCTGTCGTCCAGAGTAATCGCGCGTTCGACGGCTTCCTGCAGGTTAGTAATTTCAGCCTGGCTTTGCGGGCCAAAGACGGCTAGCTCAGTTGGCAGTGCCAGACCGGCAAGCCAACTTTGATTGATCCACGCCAATGCAGCATGGCGATCAAGGCGATCGGCTTCAAATCGGTTATCGAAGCTGAGCAGGCAACGCTGACATGCATGCGAGCAGTCGCAACTGTCTAATCGAGTGATAACCCGCTGCCACAGGCCAGAGGCGTTCAGTCGCTCTGCTGCCTGGGTGGTGTAGCCACCGCTGCGCAAGTCAAAAACCCGAATGGCACGAGACGGATAACCATCGACCTTAATCGGATGACAGTCGCAACCCAGCTCTTCGGTTTGTACACCTAGCTCGGCGGCGATCGCTTCCCGCAGCGCTACGGCAATAGAGTAGCCGGTGACATCATCATTCAAAAGTTCACCGCTGGAGGGGTTGCGTAGAATCAGTTCTAGCGCATCGGTCAGACTGTCATGACCCAGATGTATGTTCTGCTTGATCTTCCAGCTGTTATGGCTGCCAGGGCAGACGTTCTCTCCATCGTCATTCTTGCCACCGCGTAGACGTCGATGCTGTGCTTTCTGACGGAAAACGGCTGGTAAGTATTGCTCATTAGCAGGGGCAGATGTATCGGGGTGGCTGAGCATAGGCTCTGCCTTACCGCACTCCAAGCAGAT
Organism: Aquipseudomonas alcaligenes NBRC 14159; assembly: GCF_000467105.1. Taxonomy (GTDB): domain Bacteria; phylum Pseudomonadota; class Gammaproteobacteria; order Pseudomonadales; family Pseudomonadaceae; genus Aquipseudomonas; species Aquipseudomonas alcaligenes. The sequence continues at coordinate 24,008 of NZ_BATI01000047.1, read as the reverse complement.
GGCGAAGCCCTTCTGATTGGCTCCCGAGGTGTAGTGGAACAGATGGGCGTGTTGGCTGGCGCGGAACTGGCCGAGCGCTGGATTGGCCAGGCATACCCAACTGGCGGGCACGTTTAGCCACGGGTTTTTCACCGGTACGTACTGCAGGTGACTGATGTCATTGTGCGGCTCATCGAAGAAGTCCACCGCAAAACCTGCAGGGACTAGGTATTCGCGGACTTCATCCGACTCGATTGGAGCACCACATTCCTGGCAGTTGATCTCAAGTCCCGGGGTAATAGCTGTGTCGCTCGCGCCGCATTGCCCACAGCGCCATGCCTTCTTGAAGAGCTGCAGCTCCTTGACGTTTTCAGCAGACGCGGGGGCATGCCAGTTCAGCGTTATGCCGGATGACTTATAAACAAGCCCGTCCATAACAAGTTCAGCACCTGGCGCATATTCACGTAGGCCAGTGATGCGATCGCGTGAGGCTAACGAGCGATAGCGCGCGCGGTTGTCCTCGCGCTTATCGACTTCTTCCTGCTTTAGCGTCTGCATGCAGCGGTTGTCGAAGCTGACAATATCTGTTGGAAAGCCGTAACCGGGTAGGAATCGCCGGTCAGCCAGCTCACTCAGTAGGTACTCCTTCTCTATGCGGCTGAGTTGCGCCTCCATGGCGCGAGAGGCGGCAGCTTTCTTGTCGGCAATCTGTAGCAGCTGAGCGTAGCTGGCCGAATGCTCCTGCCGCCATGCCTGCATGATCTCGTTCATGCGGCTGCTGGCGCGTTTGAACAGCTCGTGCTGCGGTGTGGTATCGAGGATGCTGCGTAGAGTGATGTCCTTGAGGGCCTGCTCTACAGGCGCCTCGGTATCGACCGCCTGATTGTCGCACCACAGGCAGAAGCGTGCGGCCAGCGACATGGGCATTTCTCCATCAAGGAAGAACGTGCCGGCGGTCATCGACTTGATTTCCTGGGCGGCTACCACGTGCTTGAGCCAGTGCGATAGCAGCCAGGCATTGACGTGGCGCTGCACTAGATCGGGGCTCTGCAGAGACACCTTTGGCATGCGCATAGGCGTGTTGAACGGCCAGAGCGGGTTATTGAACACGCTCTGGTCGTGTGGAGTGTTCTTGCAGACGGCCAAGGCAAGCGAACGTCCCTCTCTGCGACGTCCGGCGCGTCCGGCGCGCTGCAAGTAGTTGGCCGGGTGCGGGGGCACGTTGTTCATCGCCACTACGCTGATGCCTCCGATATCCACTCCCATTTCCATGGTGGTCGAGCAGCTCAGCAGGTTCAGCTTGCCCGCCTTGAACAAGCCCTCGTATGTGTCCAGTTTGCTCTTCGATTGCTGGGCCGAGTGCTCGGCCGCACGGAAGTAGTTTCCACCCTCGATAACCAGATCCATGACGTCCGACCAGAGTGCATCTTGTCGTAGTTTCTGGATTTCCGGCAGGTTGTTCAGCCAGTCCCGGATCGCCAGCAGAGCTTCATCGCCGGGGGAATGCAGGAGCGTTTCTGGCGGACGTGGTAGGGTGTAGGGCATCACCTTGACGACCATCTCACGGTCGGTTCGTGGGGTGTAGGGGCTCAGCTGCTCGAACGGGGTGTCGATGAAACGCCGTGTTACTGGGCAAAGATAGACTTCATTCGGCAGCCGGAAGCTCAGATCCTTGAAGTCCAGTTGGTAGCCGTCACCCGACGAGATCAGCAGCTTTGCCTGTTGGGTAAGTGCATTCCAAGCCTCACGCAGGATCGAGTCAATGTGATCTTGGTGCACCGCAGTTGACCAGTTGAATGCCTTACAGAGCAGTAAGATTGCTCGAGACTGGACGCTACTGACGGTATTGACTGTTGGCCAGCGCACGTAGCGACCAGATAGTCTTTCAGCTTTACCATCAAACACGGGCGCAACTACCCACTTGGGGCTGATACGAACGCCGATCAGCGGCTGCCATTGTTTGTCGATATTTAGAACGGCGTTTTGACGTACAAAGAAATCCAGCAGTACTTTTAGATAGGCACGCCAGGATTCTACGTTCAGGTACGCAGGCCACGCTAAAGGTTTGCTAGTTATGCTGGCTAGCTTGGGATAGCAGACCTGTACAAGCCCCAGGGTTTCCAAGCTATTGGCACGTTTCGGCCTACGGAAGAACTCACGAGCAAGCAGCATTTTGGCCAAGGCGACACTGTCTTGTTTACCAAAGGTCTTAGGGGCTAGGCTGTGATAGTAGTCTAGGACACCCAACTGCAAATCTGATGTGCTAGCAAGATAGTCGACCATATCGGTCCAACCGATTTCGGCTCCCTTGGCCGCCTCGGCCTGCTTCTCCAGTAGCTGCTCCAAATACTTTTGCGCATAGCGTTCAAGTTTTTGCGAGGAAGCTTGTGCTTGTAGCTCGCAGAGCTCCTGTAGCTCCTCCTCTGACATAACCGTAACGGGTTGGGCTTGAAGTAGGCGCTGATAAATAAGCCCGCGAATCCTGTTCCGCTCAGAGTCCTGCTGTAGCTTGACTGCTATGCGTGCTGTTCCTTGGCGACTGTCGGTGAAGGAAATCAGTTTGCGACCTTGGAAAGGCTTGCCGGATGGCATTTGATCCGGCGGGCAGAATTCCAGCAGGGTGCTAATTACTGTGCTCAGGGTAAAGGGCGTGCCGACGCGGGCTGGTCGAAGTAGACCGCGACCCTGGATAGTGGCGCCACAGCACGGGCACTCATTCCTGCTGCTCTGGAAGATCTGTAGTTCGATGTAGCCATCCTTAGGACCATCGAACATCAGTTTTTGGCTGTTACGATCAAGATATTCAGAGCGGACGTGCCCGACATTGCGGTTGGTAATTAATATCTGGCTCAGTGCGTCATTATCGGTGTCAGCCGGATCTTCAATATCAGTAGATTCTTCATCTAGAGAAAACTCGTCGACCTGCTGTTGCGATTGATCAATTAGTTTTCCACTACTGGTAGGTTTCGCTTGCAAAAAGCTCTCGTTGCACTCCTCACAGGACACCAGCGGCATGAGGGGGACGCCGCAGTTGCAGTGAGTCCGCTCTTCCAGATAAACCATGCCGAACGGCCAGTCGGCATGCTCCAGAGCTGTGCCGGCTTTGTGGGGGCAGTTCTGATCCACGCAGGCGCGAATCGCCGGTATTACGTTGTGAAACAGGTGAGCACGTAGCGGTAGGAAGGAGAGGCCGTCGGCATTCTTGGTACCAGACATCACGTCCAGCCAGGCGAGTACCTTAGTCAAGGGAAGGTCGGAATCTTTTGCAAGTCCTTGCAGGCTTTGCGGCTTCACCTGTCCATCCGGCGTGAACAGGGAGCGCAGCCGTCGAGCGGTCGGACTCGCCTCAAGGCGCTGGTAACGCAGTGTCGATTGCTCTTGTTCTGCTTCAATCGTACTGATTGCTTCGGGGGTATCCTGCACGGCATCTGGTGCTGCATTCCGTAGGGTAGGAATATCCCGGTGTCCCTGCACGACATGCACCTGCTCTGGAGCCACTCCACCGATATCGGCTAGAAATTTGCGCAAGCTCTCTATGGTCTGCGTATCCGAGCCGAAGGTGGCCGAGGTTGCAACGAAGCGCACGTCCTGCGGCTTGACCTGGAAGGCCAGCATCACTCGGCGCAGCAGCAGGGCCATCTCGGCGGCTTGGGAGCCGATATGGGTGTGCGCCTCGTCAAGAATGATCCACTGTAACTTGCCGGCGGACTTTTGCAGGATCGGCTCATCCTCTTTGCGGATAAGCATGTACTCCAGCATGGTGGCGTTGGTAACGAGCAGCTGCGGCGGTCGTTCGCGCAGACTTTTACGATCGATCACTTGGCCTTTGTACTGCTGATCGGACACCTTTCGCTCATTCTCAAGCGCTCCGGTGTATAGGCAGTGACGAATCTGTCCACCAAACCCATCAGTCCAGGCATCCAGACGATTTTGCTGCGAATTGATCAGCGCGTTCAGCGGGTAGATGAACAGGGCGCGAACGCCTTCCGGGTCTTCGCCGGTGTCGATTTCCTTGGCCAACTGGTTGAGAACCGGCACCAGGAAGCATTCGGTCTTGCCCGAGCCGGTGCCGCTGGTCACCACCAGCGATTGCGGCACCGCACGGTTGAGGATATCCCAGGCCGCCAGCTGGTGGGTGAAGGGATGGCGGTTTCCGGGGAAGGTGTATTCCTGGGCAAGGTCCTTGGGCGGGGATTCCATGGCCCTAGCCAGACGCTGGTGCAGCATGTTGCCGCCGGCCAGGGAACTCATGGTTTCAGCGCTTTCCTGCCAGCCGAAGGTCGGTTCGAAAACCGGATCGGCCAGCCAGGCGCCCGGCGTGCCGGGGGCGGCGGTCAGCTGGTCATGTAGAAACTGGCGCAGCTGCGGGTTGCCGAGGCTGAGCAGGCCCTGGGCGGCCCGCTCGCTGCGGGTGCTCAGGTTGTCGGTGAGGGCGGAGAAATAGTTCTTCTGATAGAGCATGGGATTCACTTCTGCATCGAGGCGGCTTGCGCCATGGCCAGGCCGAGTTGATAGGCCGAGTCAAACCAGACACTATCGAACTGGCGAGCATTTCTGAGGCTGAACAGGCGTGCCGGGTCGGCTTGCCATTGCCGTCCACGGCCGGCATAAGTATCGAAGGCGGCCATGAAGGGCAGCATGACCGTGGCTAGCTTGAAGTCGTTGGCAGGGAGCTTGCTGCAGCGGAGAAGCATGTGCCCATGGGGCGTTTTCAGGAAGGCTCCAACATCCGTATTGCCGCTGCCGGGATACTGATGGGTTTCGGCAGGGTTGCGCCGGAACATCTGCTGCATGGCTGAGTTCTCGCCATCAAACAGGTGCGACTGCCAGGCGGTGGTGAGTACCGCTGGGTTTTTCAGGAAGAGCCCCACATCTCGGCTTTGTAGATCGAAAGAACGGTGCAGGCCCTGATCGAAGATGAAGTGCAGTGCTGGCTGCCAGCGGGACAGAAACTGGCTCTTGCTCTGGATGTCGTTGCGGATCAGTGACAGCAGGCGCGGATCGTCGGCGGCTAGCTGCTGGCGCAGTGTCGCGAAGGTGTCGAACCAGTGCTCCGGGGCGATCAGCAGCCACTCGAAGGGCAGCTCACAGGGCAGGCGCTCGGCCAGACGGCTGGAAAAGTCGTCTAGCAACAACGTGGCCATGGCAAGCGCCTGCGGCTCACGGATCAGTGCTTGGCAGATATCCAAACTTGCTAGCGGAAGATGGTGAAGCCGGTCCAGCAGCAGTTCCAGAATCTGCCAGTCCTCGACCTTAGGGTCTGCGGCCATCAAGCGCAGCGTGGCCCTTAGCAGGTGCATGCGCTCTTCGCCATTGGCCTCGCAGAGCGCCTTTCTCAGCGGGCTCAGGGGTTTTGAGAGGTCGTTCGCGGTCGACGGCACGATTGTCGGACGGCTGTGTAGTGGAGAGTCATCGCGGGTGTATAGGAGCCAGGGGCCTACGGCATCGTCCGGCAGGCTGACCTTCCAGTTACCGGTGAACACCTGCTCGGAGAAATGTAGTGGCAGACTGACGGGGTCATGTTCCGGCTCGGCCAGCGGCAGGCCATGAACCAGATCCTCGGCCTCTTCCTGATCGAGCAGCAGGTCGCGACCGCCATCGCTTAGGGACGCCATCTCGCGGTCGCTGTGTAGGCGAAGTTGAGTCGAGTAGCGACCCACCTGTAGGCGAGCATGTGTTTGGTGGGAGTGGATCAGCTCTAGCTGCACGACATGATCGAGCCTTGGGTGGCAGGACAGCATCTGCTGGATCGCTGGTATCAGCTCGAACAGGCGGATTTCGCGAATACCTGTATAGCGAATTTCCTGAGACAGGGTGGATCGCGAGGCATCGCCGCTAGACGTCAGACGCACCAGCCAATTTTCGGCTCCCTGGGCTGACATCAGCAGAGCACGGCAGCCGACCAGGTCCTCGATGGTCAGGGCCTGATTCGATTTGAGCTGGATGCCGTTGCGTAGCAACGTAACGCCATAACCGGGGAACGGTAGCGTGAGCCTTTGCTCCCCGTCGGGCCACTGCAGACAGAGCGGAACCGTGGTGGCCGGCCGGCTGCCAATGCTCTTCAGTTGTAGGATCAGAGCTGCCCCATCGTGATGGCGCTTCAGTTCGATCTGTTCGTTCTCGCAGTGGACGGGAATGTCAGGCCAGAGACGGAGACGAACACTGCCCTCAAATGGACTGGCACCCGGGACGTATGCGATGGACGCATCTTCCGGGAGAAGCACGGCGCGGTTGTTCATCAAGCGCTGACCATCCTTACGCCAGGTCAACCGGCACAGTCCTGGGGCTTTGGCTTGGGCGAGGCTGACCTCCTTTCCTTGCGCTCGAACAAACAATTCATGGGCCGGCGCATGGCTAGTGAAGCCCGTTGCCTGTTCGATTCGCAGGCGTGGTTTACCGCGGAACAGCAGTCCCGGTACGGAGAGTACCTCTAGGCTGTCACCCTGCCAGTAAGCCTCGGGGTGGTGGGAAGCGCTGGTGCTGATGGTGACAATGAACGGTTGTTTTCGATAGGTAAGTCGGGTTACGCCTGCCGGAAGCTCTATCAGCACTTGTTCATCGGCAAGGCAGTCGTAAAGCTCGCGAGCCTCACCCTCTTCAGAAAATACGATGGTTTTTGCTGGCATGAGCGCCAGTGCCGACTCCCCCTTGACCAGCGCATCGCCTTGCGCGAGCAAGCGGGCAAAGGGATAGGCGTTCTCGAAGATTAGCGGCTCGTCAGGGCTCAAGGCTTCGCCGCCGGGCAGGTTGGCGATGTGCAGGGTGGCACCCCACCGACTAACAATCAGCTGTGCGGGTTCGTGAAGACTGCGAATTGTCGGTAGTGGCCTAGCGATAAGCTGATATTCCTCACCCCTAAGCAGGGCTTCGCCGACCAAATACTCCCTTTCACCGATGCGTAGCAGTAACTGAAAGTGTGGCGGCAGCGCTGCGCCGGTTGTTCCCAATGCCTCTGCAACCTGTTCGCGCGCTGCCTGTGCCTGCATCGCGAAAGACAGCTCGTAGACGGGGGCAGAGCCATCGGAACTGAAGCGCAGGCCTCGTTGTATCTGGAAAGGGGGGCGCCGAGACTGGGGCGTTATACTGACTATCCCCTTGACCAAACCCTTGATCAGGCTGGCTGCGGCCTGAGAGTCGAGTGCGATAGGAAAGAGCTCTTCCCATTGTGGGCACTCTTCTCGCAGTTTGGAGATCGGATCGTGGGCGCCCTGTAAGGAATAGGTCTTGCGGATGTGCAGCACCGCCTTGACCAGATTTTCGAGCAGTTCGTAGACCGGCGCCTGCTGGTAGCAGGCCGGCAAAAGTGCGGCCTGGGCCTCTATGGCCTGGTGCACTTGTTCATCGTGGAGGTTGTAGCGAAGCGCCTGCTCACTCACCATCCGCAGGAGACCCGATAGCCCGCCTTGAGCCGACTCGACGAGCCGCATTGGCAGACCGCCATTGACCGCGACCAGACCAATGAAACGTTTGCCTTCACTTTTTATAGTGGTTTGCAGACGCCACTGACGACGCCCGTCAATTACCAGGCTGCGGGTCTTCTCGTGAGATACCTTTCTCTGGCCGGCTGCCTCGCACAGTGGTCCCCAACGCCATGCTCCCCCTGGATATTCGCGCTTCCACCATTCGGCCGCAAAGAGTAGCCAGGCCTGGGCATATTCGGGGTGCGCGTGTTGCCCCAGGTTGAGCCCATGCAAGAGCTGACGCAGTGTCTCGAATTCTTCTGATGAGGTCTTATAGGCGAATAGGGGGCGACCATCCGGCTCTTGCAGTCCACGCCTAGATAAAAAATCTGAAATCCATTGGACAAGCGGCACACATAATTCCTTTTTTGTGAACGAGTGAGCTGCCTCAAAGGCTGTCCTTGGATCGTGTCCTTTTTTCAATCTCAAAACAAGGCGACGGATTCATCCGGCTTGTGGGGTCTGGAGATCAAGTGCATTGATGGATGCACGTGAATCAACAGATGCTCAGCCTCCGTTCAGCAAGGCAGCCGCCATACCGTCCAGACGTTTTTTTGTCTTTTCCCAATGCGGCATGACCTGCTGCATAAGGCGGTAGAACCGCTCACTGTGGTTGTGTTCGGCGATGTGACAAAGCTCATGCAAGATCACATAGTCAATGCACTCGCGGGATGCTTTAACCAAGTGGGGGTTGAGCGTGATACGACCCGCAGGTGAACAACTACCCCACTGTGTTTGCATGCTTAGGATGCGCAGTGGTGGTTTGGCTGCAACCCAAAGGGCTTGTTGCAAGACAGCATCTAGACGTCGATCAAACACCTCACGGGCGCGAGCTTTGTACCAGGCGTAAAGGAGTTCGCGGATCTTGTCTGCCGACTTGACCCGAACAGAAACCTCAAGCTTGCCCCGCAACAAACGCACCTGCTGTATCTCATCAGGCGCCTCAATCACCTTGAGCACATACTGCTTGCCCAAGTAGTAGTGGCTTTCCCCGCTGATGTACTGCCGCGGGCGAACGTGCGTTAGCTGAGCACGGAACTCACGAAGCTGCTCATAGATCCAGCGACCGCGTCGCTTCAGCGCGGCCAATACCTGTTCATCGCTGGCGCCATCCGGCGCACTGACGCGCACGCGGCAGTCTGGATCGACCTTGATCAGAATGCGTGAAACCTCGCGAGCCCTTCGCGCCCTTTCAACCTGTATCAACTCATCGGCATAGTGAAAGCTCAGCCAGCTCGACACTGCGGAGGCAGGTGGAGCACTCATGACGATGGGTACACTCATAAGCCGGACAAGCCTACTCGCGTGATTTGCACCACCCACTCAACCATGGCCTTCGCCTGATCCATGCCAGCGCCCACCGCTTTGCACTCCTTGAAGAGCAGCGGCAGTAGCTTCTTGCGAATATCGCTCTCGATATTTTGTGGGTTGATTGAATGCTCAGCCACTGAGGTCATGACCATTTCATCCAGGCTGAAAGCCAGTTTTACCCAGTGCTTCTGTGCCTGTTCGTCAGCTGAAACCAAGGCCTCAGGAAGGCTCTTCTTGAAAATGCCGAAGTACGCCTGAGCATGCCGGTTACCCGCAAACACATCGGGCAGATCATCGAGCTTGCGGGCCTGCACCTGTTGCTCAAATTCGTGGAATAGCAGGTATTGCTTTAGCGGGTGATCAAATAGCTTTGCCGCCTCCTCGATGGCCTGGCGCAGCAGTTTGGAGAACGCCTCTTGGGCGTAGGGGTCATCACGCAACTCCTGCTCAATCATCTTGCTGACACGGGTCTTGATGATGTCTGTTTCGTTGCGCGTCTTTTCCTCGCTCCACTGTTCAGGCTTTTGCTGCCCCATCTTGCCGACTTCATAAACCCCGCCGGGGTCTTTCACCTCGACGCCTACCACATGCTTATCCAGCAGCTTACGTACCTGCTCGGCATACTGGTCGTAGTTCACCGTTTCACCGGCATCTTGTTTGGCGAGTTGGCGCAGACTGGAGAACTGTTTAAGGGTTTCCTTGTAATGAGCGCGGTCGGCATCGCTGAAGCTGGTGTCCTCGAAGAAGGATGCTGACTGCAAAGCGACCTTTAGGCAGGTAGCGAACTCGGTCAGAGCTTCGTAGAAGTCGTCGCGTACCTTGAGATTCACATCAACCAGCTCCCCATCGCGCTCTTGCATCCTGGGCACCAGCACTTGGCGTAGCTGTTCGATATCACCTTTGTTTTTCACATCGGAGAAGATCGCCCAGAGGTTCTTATGCAGCTGGGGTAGCCGTTTGTACTCGCTGCTCATCTGGTTGTAGAGGCCAGCGATGTCATTGATGTCATAGCCGCCCTGGGTGCGCGAGGCCAGATCCTGATACTTTTGGATCGTGGTATCCAGCTCGGAAAGGATGCCCCTGTAGTCGATCAGCAGGCCGAACTTCTTTAGTGGATGCAGACGGTTTACCCGAGCAATCGCCTGGATCAGGTTGTGCTCCTTAAGTGGCTTGTCGATGTAGAGCACGGTGTTCTTCGGCTCATCGAATCCCGTCAGCAGCTTGTCCACCACAATCAGGAGCTTGAGTGAGTCATCCTTGTCGAATCGCTCTATCAATTGCTTGGTGTAGGTCTGCTCATCCGTGCTGCCGACGTTTTTCTTCCACCACTGGGTTACCTCGGGAGAGGCCGCCTCATCCACATCGGTGTTGCCCTCACGGCTATCCGGCGGGCTCATCACAACGGCGCTCTCGAACAAGCCTGCCTCATCCAAGTACTGCTTGTATTTGATTGCCGAGGCCTTGCTGTCGCAGGCCAATTGACCCTTCAGCCCCTCGTCGATGTTCTTCACGAAGTGGTTAGCAATATCTAGAGCTATCAGGCGAATACGGTCATCCGCGCTATAGATTTGCCCCTTCTTGGCGAACTTGCGCTTGAGGTCGGCTTTCTGCTGCTCGTTTAGCCCTTCAGTGATTCGCTCAAACCAACTGTCGATGGCGCGCGCATTTACATCCAGATCAGGTATCCGCTCTTCATAGAGCAACGGTGTCACAGCCTGATCCTCCACTGCGCGCTGCATGGTGTAGGCATGCACGATGGGGCCAAACTTGTTCGTCGTCTTATCGTCCTTGAGCAGCGGTGTGCCGGTAAACGCGACAAAGGCCGCATTGGGCAGCGCCTGCTTCATGCGGATATGGTTTTCACCGCCTTGGCTACGGTGACCCTCATCGATAAGCACGATGATGTCGGCACTGGTGTTCACGCACTGTGGCAGCTTGGTAGCGCTGTTGAACTTCTGGATCAGCGAGAAAATGATGCGCTCGTTGCCCTTACCGATTTGCTCAGCCAAGCGCGTGCCGGAAGTGGCCATGGCAGCCTCGCGATCCTTCTTGCCAGCCAGTTCGCCACCCGAGGCAAACGTTTTGCTCAGCTGGCTTTCCAGGTCAACCCGGTCGGTGACCACCACAATGCGGCACTGCTTGAGAGAGTCATGCAGGATCAGCGCCTTGCTCAGAAAAACCATGGTGAATGATTTGCCCGAGCCGGTTGTATGCCAGATGACACCACCTTCACGACCACCGTCTTTGCGTTTCTGATTGATCCGTTCAATCAGCCGTTTGATGCCGAAAACCTGTTGGTAGCGCGCGACGATCTTGCCGGCCTTCTTGTCGAACAAGGTGAAGAAACGAGTCATCTCCAGCAGCCTGGCTGGGGATAATAAGCTAATGAGCAACTGATCTTGGCCTGTCAGTGCGAGCTCGCCGCCAGCGATCAGGTTTTCGTACCAGTGCAGATCAGCCGCTGGGCGATGGCTGAAAATTGCCGCCTTCTGCACACCAGTCAGTTGGCGATTCTTTAGCGTGTACAACTCAGAGGTAGAGATATCCTCTTCGCGCCAGGCCGCCCAGAACTTAGCTGGCGTGCCGCAGGTGGCATAGCGCCCATCGCTGCCATTGATCGACAGCAGTAGCTGGCTATAGGCGAACAGTTTGGGAATTTCGTCATGGCGCTGGTTGCGCAGGCTTTGCGAAACGCCTTCGTCGATTGTCGGGCCTTTTTGTGTGTTGCCATCCGGGCGCTTGGCCTCGATTACGACCAGAGGAATGCCGTTGACGAAGCAAACGATATCCGGCCTGCGCGCTTCAACACCGCCGCTGCGTAGCACGCGAAATTCTTCAGTGAAGATAAAACTGTTGTTGGTTGGATTGTGCCAGTCGATCAGCGCCACGGTTGGGCTGGCCTTTTTACCATCCACGAACTCCGTCACCGAGATGCCATACAGCAGATGGTTATAGAGCCGTTCGTTTGCAGCCATCAATCCTTCATTGAGTGCAGGGCTACAGACTTCGTTGACCAGATTGTCGATTGCCTTGGGCGAAAGTGGATACTCATTCCCACCGAACAGGAAGCGACGCTTAGCCAGTTGCTCGCGCAGAACATCGCGGAGAACGACCTCATCGCTCTTCCCCGCTCGTGCGGACAGCGCCTGTTCGGGTGAGAGGAACTCCCAACCGAGATTGCACAGCAGTGCCAGCGCCGGAAGCTTTGCGCTGTATTCTTCCTGAAATTTTGGGGCAGGGGTCACGGGGTAATTCCTTCTTCTTCCGGGGCACGCGCGGTGGCGGCTCGCGAGCGATCAGCGTTTCTTTTTTTGGCTGCTCAGGCGCTTTTCCAGACGCTCAAGCTCTGCCAGCTCTTGAGTATCGGCGGCTAGGGCTTCGGCTTGTCGGCGGTGCTGATCGAACTGCTCATAACGCTCATGCGCCACCTGTTTCATCTGCTCATGACTGATGCTGCCAGCGGTGCGCAGTAGCGGTTGCTCGTTAAAGGCCATAAAGCTGTCGATGTATTGCCGCCAATCGGCGAGCATCAAGTGCTTACGCTGCTCAGCGCGTAGCTCGGCGAAGTCGAGGAACATGCCGACCAGGCGATTGAGCTGGTCTAGCTCCTCGGCGTTCAGGTAGTTCTTGGCAACCACAACATCAGCCTTGCGCACCCGGTCGCCCTTGAAACTAAGTAGGTTCATATTGGGTGCGCTGGCATCGGCGCGCTGCACGATCAGCTCGGCGGCGGTGTGGCCGGTAACGGCGAAGAACAGCTTGTTCTGCACTTCGGCAAACAAGCGGGCGGTGTCCTGCTCATTGGCGCGGTAATCCTCGGCCAGGGTGAAGAGATCACGTACCTTTTGGTAGAAGCGCTTCTCCGAGGCCCGTATGTCACGGATGCGCTTGAGCAGCTCATCGAAGTAGTCCCAGCGGGGCTCCTTCAATCGGGCGTCGTCCATCACGAAGCCCTTCTGCAGGTACTCACTCAGGGAGCGGGTGGCCCACTGACGAAACTGGGTGCCACGCGTTGAGCGCACCCGGTAGCCCACGGCGATGATCATCGGCAGAGCGTAGAGGTGGGTCAGGTAGTCTTTGCCATCGGCGGCAGTAGTAAACTTCTGGTTTACAACTGCCCCTTCAGCCAGCTCCCCATCAGCGATGATGGCCTGGATATGCTTGCCGATATTCTGCTTGGTGGTCTGGTACAGCTCGGCCATTTCCAGTTGCGTCAGCCAGACCTGACCATCCATTTCGCGCAGGGTGAACTGCGCCAGACCATCGTCCGTGCTGTAGAGAATCAGGTCGCCACTTGCCATATCAGCCGTTCGCCTCCGCAATGGTGCGGTCTGCAACTACCTTGTCGATCATCGCCTTTACGGCGCGGTCGATAGCCGAGCCATCGGTGTAGTCGGCGGTGGTCGCCAGATTGGTGCGCCCCTCCTTAACCAGCTTGAGCGCTTTGTCGCGGGCACCGCGTTTGCCTTTGCCGTAGACAGCAATCGAGTGGCCACCCTGGTTCTTGACCAGGCGCATGGAGGGGATGTCGGTCTCTCCGTCGCCGATAAACACCATATTGCTGAACGGAACAGGCCGCTCGGCGGGTTCGACGAATTTGTTGATCACCGAGTTATCGTGCACATCCAGGCTGCCCTTGTTGATGCGGAACAGATACTGGGTCTTGGTGGTGTAGTTCACCGCCAAGGCTGGCCAGTGCGCGACATCGTTATGGTCGTACATAAAGCCAGAGGCATACACACGGGTGAAATGTTTGTTGATCGGAGTGCCCTCGATCATCTCGCGCAGCCCCGACGAGATGATGAAGTGCTCGACCTTAACGCCCCTTGCGCGGCCATAGTCAGTGATGCGTTTGAACCAGTCCTGCACCCCCGGATAAAGCTGGATATGTGCGCCGAAATCGGCAAAGTTCTTCTTGCGCACCGGAACCCGAGCGGCCTGCGCCTTTTCGATCATCAACCGCATATAGGCCAGAATCTCGTCCGCCTGCTGCTCTTGCGCCATCGCCTTGGCCTCGCGCCAAAAATCGGCAGGCTTAATGCCCAGTGCTGGCACAAAGTCGTACTCCTGCATATTGCCGGGCGACAGGGTGCCGTCGAAGTCATAGGCGATCACAAAGGGGACGTGCTTCTTGGCCATTAGGCAACCTCCGGTTCATCTACCTTTACACGGCGCTTGCCAGTGAGTAGCTGCTGCATTAGAGCTTTCCTTTCCTGCTTAAGGCCGGCGAGCTGCAGTCGAAGGATTTCTATTTCGCGATCAGCGCTGGCCAGTACAGCTGCAATGGCCTTCTGCTCCTCAACGCCCGGAATACTCCATTTTATCTTCGCAAAATTAGAGTACTTAAGATTCCAAGTATCTGAGACTAGGCCTTGAGAGTGTCGATAAAAGGCATGCACAAGGGCTGGCAGCTTGAACAAGTAAGAGGCAAACAGCGGATCAACTTCTAGTTTCGGGGTCAAGACGGTATAGGCAGGGCTAACCAACCCCTCCAGCGTTGAAAGCCCCGAAACACCCTGCCACATACGCATGGTGTTGTAGCCGATATCGCCGGGGCAGATGCGCAGATACTTAGATTTGTCGGATTTTGATGTGTCCTTGCGGCCAGTTTCATCACGGTCAATAACCCCTTCCTCCGCGGTAATTGAGAGCAAAGGCAGCTTGATAAATCCAATTTCCACGCGCTCTTGGAAGGCCTCACCAAGCCTAATATCTCGCCATTTCATCGAGAAGCCAGGCAAGCGTTTCTTGCCACTCAAAAGTTGTTGTATCAGCGATTTCTTCTGCTGTTTGTTGTTTTCGAGTAGTCGCTCACTAGTCGTTATGGCTTGATCCCAAGTGGATAAAATTTCAGCGATCTTTTTTTGCTCGGCAAGAGGCGGCAATCTAAAGGCAATATCACCCAAAATTTGCTGGCTGAGGTTGGAGATATTTGTACCTCCGCCGCTTTCGGAGAACTGCCTCTTAATCATTTCTGATCTAGTCAGAAATGAGGCATACTCTGGATGAATTTTATCTTTATTAACTCTGCCGCGAATAGTAAACCCAGAGAACGATAAGCGTTCGCTAACCTTAGGGAAGTAGAGGCACCTTCCTATGAGGTCTTTATTGCCATTCGACCGGACAAACAACAGATCCCCATCCTGCAGCAGGTCATCGGGACTCAAGTTTGAAGAAATTCTAATAACCTCAAGGTCCGTAGTGCTCCTCAGCTCAGAGAGATCTTTAAAATCTTTAACTCCGACTATTTTAACCGCCTCACCAGTATCGCCTCGTGTAAAGTTGAGGCCATTTCTAAAGGTGGCTATGTTTCCGAATCGCTCATTTCTCCATCCTTCAGGCATCATAACCCAGCTCCCTTAGGTAAGTGTCCATGGCAATTTCCAGTTCCGCTAACTTTGCTTTAAGTTGCGCGCGCTCTTTACGAACAGCCATCAGGTTGACTTCTTTTTCTTCCTCAAATGTATCCACATAGCGTGGGATATTCAGGTTGTAATCGTTGTCGCGGATTTCTTGTAGACTGGCGCGATGGCTATATTTGTCCGAATTGATGCGATGGCGGTAGGTGAGCAGGATATTATTAATCTGCTCTTCACCCAGCACGTTTTGGTTTTTACCGGATTTAAAATCACGACTAGCGTCGATAAACAGCACGTTTTCATCAGTCTTGGCTTTGCTGAAAACCAAGATCGCAGCGGGGATGCCGGTGCCGTAGAAGAGCTTCTCCGGTAGGCCGATCACGGCATCCAGCAGATTTTCTTCGATCAACTTCTGGCGAATCTTGCCCTCGCTGGAGCCGCGGAACAGCACGCCGTGAGGCACGATCACTGCCATGCGCCCGGTCTTGGCCTTCAGGGTTTCGATCATGTGCAAGATAAATGCGAAGTCGCCCTTGGTTTTCGGCGGGATGCCGCGCTTGAAGCGCCCAAACTGATCGTGTTCGGCTTCGTCATGGCCCCACTTGTCGAGTGAGAAAGGCGGGTTGGCGGTGACGATATCGAATTTCAGCAGTTGCCCATTGGTATCGAGCAGCTTGGGGTTACGCAGGGTGTCACCCCACTCAATCTTGTGGTTGTCCTCGCCGTGGAGAAACATGTTCATCTTCGCCAGCGACCAAGTGGAGCCGATGGCTTCCTGGCCGTAGAGGGCGTATTGCTTGCTGTTGTGATGCTCGCGCACCTTGCGCCCGCACTTCATCAGCAGCGAGGCCGAGCCGCAGGCCGGGTCGCAGATGCTGTCGCCCGGCTGCGGGTCGAGCAGCTCGGCGATCAGCTCGGAAACTTCCGGCGGGGTGTAGAACTCACCAGCTTTCTGCCCGCCGCTGGCGGCGAAGTTTTTGATCAGGTACTCGTAGGCGTTGCCGATCACGTCCAGGCTGCCGACGCGGGATGGTTTGAGGTCGAGCTCTTCACGGGCGAAGTCTTCGAGCAGGTGGCGCAGGATGGTGTTCTTCTGCTTCTCCTCGCCCAGCTTGTCGGTGTTGAAGGAGATATCCTGGAATACGCTCTTGCCGGCATCCTTGAGCTTGGTGCCGTTGGCTTCTTCAATGGCATGCAGTGCCTGATCGATGCGCTCGCCATTGCCCGGCTCATGACGCCGATCGTAAAGGGCATAGAAGCTGGCATTACGCGGCAACACGAAGCGCTCGTTCTTGAGCATCTCCTCGATCAGTTCCGGCTCATCGCCGTATTCCATCCTGTAGCTATCGTAGTGGTCCTGCCAGACATCGCTGATGTACTTGAGGAACAGCATGGTGAGGATGAAGTCTTTATAGGTGTCCGCACTGATGGTGCCGCGGAAGGTATCGCAGGCAGCCCACAGCGCCTTGTTGATGTCGTCCTGGTTTACTTTGTCGCTCATGGTTCAATCCTTAATAAGGTGCTGGTAAATGCCTTGCAGCATTTGCTCTCTGTTGGTTTGCAGGCGTGTGATCAGCTCATCCTCTTCGTCCCATAGCGCTTGCAGAGCAATCAGCTTCTGCTGAGTGGCGAGTGGTGGAAGGGGAATCTTCATATCCATCAAGGACGCTTTGCTGATGGCCTGAATCGCACTGCCGCTGCGCTCAAGGCTTCGCTGGCTTTGAGGCAGGTTGATGAGCCAGCACAGGTATTCGGGTAAAACGTCCTGTTTTTTTGTGCTGACAATAAAGAACTGGCTGGTGGCAACAACCGGTTGCTGACCTGTGAAGAGAGCCGCCTTGTTGTTATCGCCACGGGCGATCACCGCGATGTCGCCTGATTGGAGCAGCGGCGGAGAGGTACGCGCATCCCAACTGACGGCCGTTAGCGTGTCCGGCTCAATGGCCGAGCTTTGACGCAGATCCTTGATCTGCAGAACACGGATATCACCTGCTGGGTCATGCTCCAGCGCGCCGCGGAAGGTGTATCCGGAGCGGACATCGGCCACATCGCTCAATTTGAATGACGGGTTTGGCATAAGTAACTCTGGGTAGAAGCGCCATCCTTGGCGCAGGCGTTCATCAGGCTTCGCAACGCTGATACTGATTTTGTAACCACTGAGTTTTTTCGGCGTCCAGCCCAAACCAGGCGGCGTCTCCCTGCAGCCGGGTCACCAGCAGGCCGTCGTCAGCGTCCATTGCGGACCGGAGGTTATCTCTAACCTGGGCTGCAGACTGTTGCGTGGCGATGATCCAGGTGGATTCCAGGGCATGGCACCAAGTGCCATAGGCTTTGATGCGGTCATACAGGCTTTGGTAGTTACGCTGCTTACGCAGGTCATAAGCGATTTGGTACAGTTTCATAGCTTTAGCTCTCCTAACGGGTCAGTTATTGCAATCGCGGCAGGCTGCCACCTGCCGCACCTCATTTTTCTCTCCGTACAGTTCGTACTGAGATGATGGCGAGATCAATATCGCCTAGCCTCTTGCTGCTGTCAATATTTTTTATGCAGTAGGGACTCTATGGAGTTCGTGCTTGGGTCAGCGGTGCGTTCTCTTCTTTTCGCTTTTGCCGTCGCCTCGTCTGACCTAGCCGTTAGCGTGCGGCCCGATCCCCCTCACCCACAGCAAGCTGACTCGGGGCACGGAAAGCAGCGCCATACCCGCAAGCGTGCCGTCCTCATTTCCCAGTCTGGGATCTGACGAAATTTGCAGCATCTGCGTTAGCGCAGCGAAACATCGAGTTAACGTGTGCCTCGTAAGTAATTGGGAGCGCACGCTGATGAGATGGTTTTTCGTGGTGATGCTTTGCGGTGGCGCAGGTCTCTTGCTAAGCGCCCAATATCAAGTACCGCAATGGTTGCTTTGGCTGCTGCTGGCGCTGGGAACCACGATATGGGGCCTGGCCAAGTGGATGGAACGGCAGGAGGCCAAGACGGAGCGCAGCCATGATCGTGCACACTGACCCGGATTGGTCTGCATGGGATCTCCCAAGACTGCAGGCTTCGCAGCTTTCTCCTCGGCAAACACTGGTTGGCATTGCACCCTAACTGCGCGCTTGGTGGCGGGCGCTGGCGAGCCAGCGGCCCGGGACTTTACGTTTATGGCCAGGAGATAGCGAGATTGACCCTTCCTTATGAAAGAACCCGCGCCATTGTCAAAACCGAGGAATTCCTGCGTGAGCTATCCCGTCATACGGGATTACCGCAGGATATCCGCAGCTATGCGAAAAGCCTGCTCAGGCACTATCCCTCTGCGGCCCAGGTTTTCTCGCTGGGACGCCTTGAGGAATGCCTGGTGAATGAAGCGCTTGAAGTCGAATACCGACAACGAGTGATCGCCTTCCACCAGCCATTGCTCTGCTCTTCGCTGGATTCGACACAATAGCGATGCCCCGCTCCCATTCTGAACAGTCGGTATCTCACCTCGTCACGCAGCGTGTTAAGCGTCTGCGCAGGGGGAGGCCTTTCAGCATCAGGTGTCTTGCTGAGCTTGGTTCGAGCTCGGCCATCTCCAAGGCAGTCGCCCAACTGGTTCGCCGCGGTGAGCTTGTGCGTGTGTACCGTGGCATCTACATGCGGCCGAAAACCAGCCAATACACCGGCCGGGTTCGTCGTCCTGGGCCTTGGGACTTGTTGAGTCTGATTGCCAGGCAGAGTCGCTGGAAGCTGCAGATTCACGGTGCTGATGCAGTGAGGCAATTCGGGCTGAGCACACAGGTGCCGATCATTCCGATCTATTACACCAGCGGCCCCAGCCGATCACTATTTGTCGGGAAGGCGGAAATCAGGCTCGTGCATGCTGCTCCGATGGTCATGCAGTGCGCAGGAACCAGGGTTGGGGTAGCTATCAGTGCCCTCTACTATCTCGGTAAAGATGGCGCTACTCAGGAGTGCATCGATGCGATTAAAGCAGCACTCCACCCCGGAGAGCTGGCCACCTTGTGGGACTGCAATATGCCCAAATGGATGCGCGTGGCGCTAGCTGAATGAGCCTTGTCCATAGCCCTCCGTACGCGATCTTAAAGCTTGACTGATCGGGTATTTGGCAGTCAGCCATCTGATTAGACTGCCCGTCTTATCTGCTTTGAAGCGAGTCTGCGTTTTCTCGCTGGCTCGCCTTGATCCGCGCTTTGCGGATGTAATTCACTGATACACCCAGCTGGCGTGCAAGCTCGGCGTCGGAAACGACACCAAAAGCAGATGCAATTTCAGGTGTTATTTCTGGTACCAGACGTTTGTATGCCTGTATTCCAATCTCGTGACGTTTCTTTTTGACTGGAAAGTTGCTGATATCCAGACGATCAGCGACCTCGGTATCCGGCATCTGCCCGAGCATGGCAATGGCTTCATTGGTCCAGATGTCCTCAAGGGGTTTGAAGCGTTCGCGGACAGTCTTGGGTTCCTGAATTCTCAGCTCACCTCGCTTTCGCTTGATGCGCTTGATCGAAACTCCGAATTCTTGTGCCAGTTGATAGTTCGTTCTTGTAGCGAGTTGCGCAATCAATTCAGTCGGCAGCTCGATGTCTCTTGGGTGAAACTCTGGAATGCCGATTGAGTGGCGGTAACGCCTGACACTACTCGCTCCAAGACCAAAGCGCCGTGCTACTTCGCGGTCGCTCATCTTTCCGATGCATGCCTTCCAATCACCCATATGCGTGCTCCTAAAAACGAGATGTAGCCAGACAGTTTTTGCCTGACCTCGTATTCAGAGTGCGGTCGGACTACCCCTGATTTTCAGGTTGATGCGGTCGGTATTTGATATCGCCCCATTTCTTGGGCGTGTACGGCGCCCTTCTGATTACGGGTTCAGCGAAGACCATTTACTAGCTAAATCCGCGCATGCGCGGAAATTTGAGTGCTTTCCTTGATGGCATAGCTGCAGTGTGCTCGGCGATTTTCCGCGCATGCGCGGAATTAGCAAAAGCGGCCGTTGGCAAAGAGGTCAGTCACCACGTCAATTAGCGAACAAAAAATTTCGTCACAGTCCAATTCTCTCGCCTTAATCGGGGGCTCGCGCCTCGCATTGTCTAGTAGTCATATCACTAGAGAGAGGCGTCATGTTGACGATCAAATTACGCGACATCCAAGGAGTGCATCCCGAATTTTCTCGTATTGAGCGAGATCTGGATCTAGCTCCTGTAGGGGTTCCAGATGAGGCACTGATCCCCAAGGCTATGGCCGTGCGCATCAATATGCTCTACCCGTTGGTCGTCAGTAGGCCGGATGCGCTCTGTATCGGCCAGACGACGCTGTATCGATGGCTAAAAACATATATGGATCCAGAAACGCCGGTGCAGTGCATTGAATGGTCGAGGGGGCGAATCAAGGATTGCGCCTACCAACTCGTGCTGATTGAGCGCCTAGTTGCGCCTGCCCTGGCTCAGATTACGCCACAGCAGGTACGCGATTTATATGCGCATATAGAATCTGCAGCGGAGCAGTGGCCTCACGAATATCGCAGCCACGCCCATCTATCTCGGCTGGTCGGAGTAAAACCGCTTAAGGGCTGTGGGGGTGAGAAATGAGCAAGCGTGAAATTCTGCTTAACCTCGCCTCGGAGCAGGGGCAGTCACCTCGAGTTATCGGCGAAATCCTCAATCTGCTTGGTGCTCACCCTGAGCTCATTGACTTGCCACGTGCGATTGATCAGCTCCTACGAGTGCTCCGCGCATGCAGTGTTGGCCTGCCCATTGGTCTTGATAGCGCTGATGACGTCGTTTTGCATGAGGCCTGCAGATGGCTCATTTCCCTATCCCGCCAACCCAATATCCGAGTGCTTTTAGGCGAGCAGTTTTGGATGGGAAACAAAATGTCGGCAAGGAATCCTGTCAGCCAGCGAGGTGTAAAAATTTTTGGATTCCCCTATGCCTCTTTTCTGCACATATTGAGAGACTACGAGAATGGACAGGATTACGAGCGGCTACTCGCGCAGGTGCTCGTCGCAACTCAGAAAACCCCTACAGATCGCCACGTAGATCAGCGATACCGCGTTTACCTGGAGATAAGCAAACTTTGCGGATTGCGGTTCTTCACAATTCCCCCCGAACTAAAAATTTGGGGCACTACTGAAGAGTTCGTGGCGAGCTGCCGGGGTTTTTTGCCTAGTAAATCGAGTTCAGGTAACGCCAAGAGTTTTGCTGCTATCGCCCGGCTCGTACGTTATTGCAACGGCGATTCGCCGCGAACTGGTGGTGGCGGTGGCGGTTATCGAGGTAAACGCAAGCAAGATGACCAGCCAGATCTAATCCATTACATCACAGAGGATCCTCGCGGATTTGTCTTGGGTGACCCCGATGATCCTGACCAGCTACCCGGTCACTACGACATTCTGGGGGGACATACGGATACTGTTGAAGGTGATCTGGCGCCCGGAGAAATGAGCCCATCAACCGAGATTTGGGTACTGGATGATGACGGCTTTGAGCGGCCGTATGTTGCTGATCTGCTGGGCCAACAAAATGTCGAGGCGCATATTGTCCGCAGCCGACAGTTCCTGCCGTTTTCATATAACCAGCTCACGCTGAAGGAGTTGCGGAATTTGTTGTTTGGCGCTAGCGACCTATTCCACTCGTGCCTGCAAGAGCTTTCCTGCCCGAAAGATTTAGCTCGAATTCAGCTCAGAATGGAAGGAATAGTTGCTCTGCATATCAGTCTGTGGCTGGGCCAGTCGATGACGCAGGTCGTCCAGTTATCCATCGTTGATGATGAGACAGATGACGCCGATGGTCTGGCATTGATCCTCGGGGATTCGGTGCAGTTCAGTATGGTCGTCAGGCGCCCAGACCTCGCTGGCGACGATCGTTGGCAGGCCTCCTCGGGTGTCCGAGTCTCGCTGCTGCGAATTCTATTGCCCGATCTTGCGGGTAGTGCCCGGTTGGTAAAGCAGCTGCTCAAGGCATTTCCTCGCTCTGCCAACCAGGTATTCACGTATCAAACTGAGCAGCTGGACGCCGAGATCAAAGCACTGCTACTGGAATTGGGTGAAGACGACCGACGCTATACGCGAACCAAATTGCGCAGTTATTTGTTCCACCAGATAGTCGCTGATACTCTGGATGTAGCAGCAGCATCCATGCTGTCTGGCGTTGAAATCCCCTCGGCGCAAACCCCGCGCTATTACCTGCAGCTCGATGCCTGTCACCTTCGCAAAATTTACACCACCTCACTGGTAAGAGTGCTGACGCAGGTTTATGCCTGTGCTGGTCTCGCATATGAACATGTCAACCTAAATGCAGACCAACAGGGTGGGTTGGGAGCAACTCATTGCCTGCTGCCTACAACCATTGAGAGCAATGTCAGTGCAATGGCCAGGGTCTTGAGGAGGAAAACGAACGGGCGTCTCAGCGAGATGGTCGCTTGGCACAACTGTTTCACCCTCTGGACAGTGCAAATGTTTATGTTGGTCACTTCCTGTAGGGCGGTCCGCAACCCTCTGATGCTCATCGGCGAGTTTGATTCTGTGTTGGGCATGGGCGCGCTGTCAGACAAGGACTCTGGCGATCGTCATATGAGTCGGCTGATTTGCATGCCGCCGATGTTGAGGCGGCAAATAACAAGCTACTTCGCGCATTGCGCTTCTATCAGCCGACAATTCATTGGTTATCTGCCACAGGATGAGGAGGATCATCAGTGGTCGCGGGGGTTTTTCCTGCAGATTGGCCAGGCTGGAGTGCGCCGCGCTGAGATTACCCCGGGCAATATCTACGACCAGATGGGGCTGGTATCTGGCTACACCACGCATCGAGTCAATGCCCACCGGAAATTCATCCGCACGGAACTCACGGAGCGGGGCTGTCCTTCAGAAGCGCTGGCTGCGTTCATGGGGCACTGGCTCAGGGGTGAGGAGCCTCAGGACGCCTATTCGACGTTCTGCCCTGCGGTATACGCCAAGGTTCTAGATGAGTGGATTACCCCACTACTCAGGGAGCTTGGCTGGTCGGCTCTAAGCAGCCAGTGGGTGACAGAATGAATCTGCCCCGTCTAAACGATCAACAGGGCAGTGTTATCTGGTCGGCTCGGCCTCATGAGCCGGAATGGATGCCCGAGATGCGGGCGCTTCTGAAATCGATTGCCGAGAAGTCCGGGACGGCGTTCGGCAAATGGCTGTTGGGTGAATGCGCCATATCCGGGATCTCGACGACGCACGTCCGTGAACTGGAGGCACAGCTCGGCACAAATCACACGTTGCGCAACGTACTGCGCAGCATCACTCAGCGAGTCCGGGACCAAATCCCAGGATTTCCGCTGGCACGAATAGCCATTGCCGTCAGGCGTGCAGCAAACCCGATCAATCCTGACGTCTACACGGCTGAGCGAATTCAACGCAGCAGCCAACTGATTCACGCCCTGCAGCAGGGTCTGAAACTGGATATCGATGCGCTCAGCACGGATGAGCGCATTGGTCTGCTACTAATGAGTGCGGCCTACAACGGCGGATTGCTCGATGTGGCTCAGCTGAATGCCATGCTCAGTACGACGCCAGACAGCATCGAGTGGGTAGCGGGAATTCCCGAGATAAGTCTGCCGCTATCGATCCGCGGCAATGCCGTCGCTGAATTTCGGCAGTGGTTCCCTGATCCGGCAACGCTGGCTCTGTTGATACGCTGCGTGGATGATGTTCAAAAAAGCACCGGCAAACTAAAGCGTAGAAATTGGCACATGCGCTGTGTCTGTGCATTCCTGAAGAAGGTTGAGGTACCTGAACAGTATCATCCAGAGAATCCCAGCGACCTGTTTGATTTTCTAAGGATGCAAATGCAGTTGCGGCTGCCGCAGGTGCTGGTGAATTTTGCATGCCGCAAGGGTTTTGTCTCGCAGTCACTGCGCCCCTCATCTTGGGGCAATATTCTCCGCCTAGGG
>NZ_BATI01000048.1 GCF_000467105.1 Aquipseudomonas alcaligenes NBRC 14159 | reverse complement strand
TCGAACTGTTGGCAACAGAAGCTGGTACGCGCGCCGTGCAGCAGGCTATTCATGCGATTGAATATGGCCTGCCAGTGTGACCCTTATCGGAGTTCTGGAGCAGTGAAGCGATTCTAAGGTTTGGATGGCCACCGCCCGCCCGCCGCTGGAGGTACTGACCATGGAGCATACCAATACTTCACCGCCTGAAACGGTCATAGACATCACTTGTGATGTCTGCTGCCAGAGCGTTCGCGCAGAAGGCTATGGCCAACAGTTTGGAACCCTTCAGGCAAACTGGGGGCATGGTTCCAAGCACGACGGTGAGCGTTATGAGGTTCGGCTGTGCGAAGTCTGCTTCTTCAGAACCCTGAGCCATCTTCGCCGCGAGCGCATGGTCAACACCATGTTTGATGAGGAGCCCGATACCGCTCAGGATGAGTTCGGCCTGCTGCGAATTAAGTAGGCCGATCTGGAGTTGGCAAAGGCACTGGGGTGTCGGTATCAAGGCTCTGGGCCCAGGTCTCGACCAATGCGTGATCGATCACCAAACCCTCGCTCACGTCAGCTAATGCCTCGTGTGTTAGATCAGCGAATCTTCGGTCGTCATTCGAGTTGGCCATTCCGCGTCCATTTTGCCGTGCCCGGCTGCTAGCCGATGGGCGCTGGCTCTGAATAGCCCGTCTTCACGCCCTGAGTGGCGGCGTAATGGCGGGTTTGGAAAGCCAGAACATCCTGCATCTGCTTGCTGACGTCTTCTTCCAGCCCCCACTCATAGGCCAGCTTGTCGAGCTTGTAGCGAGAGACCAACTGGGTCGCCCGCGGCGAGCGTTCTGCCGGTTTCAGGTTCGACCAGCTGCTGACAAAGCCTTTTAGGCGCGCGGCTTTGTCCGTTGATACACAGGGAAAGCGACGCAGCAGGTCGACCAGATAGAGGGCACGCAGCTTCTGTTCAGGCTGGCGCAGCTTGCCCGCCACTTCACGCTGCAATACCGGCACGAGGTCGCGCTCTTCGTACCACAACTGCTTGGCGAGCTCCACGAGAGCATCGGACGCAACTTGGCTAAGGCGCTGCTGAGTGACAGTCTCCAGGAGCGCGCCAAAGCTTTGTTTACGATCCAGACGTGGCATCTCGCCGATCCTCCAGGTACTTCGCTGTGACCAGTTTCAGGCAGCCTAGCATTGCGCTTCGGTTGCCCACAGCATAATCGATTGCCTCTGTTGCCAGTGTAACAAACTGGCCGACATCGACACGGCCGCATTCGATGAGCTGTTCGATATCAGATTGATCGTTTTCCGTAAAGCGGCCGAGCTTGGATATTGCCAGATCCACGCCGGCAGCAACGAAAACATGCAGCGGCTGCTCACCCTCGAAACCCTGCATGGGGATGGCACGCTCACGGTAGTCCTCGTGCAATGGCCCGAGGGCATTGGTGTAGTTCTGATCCAAGTACACCTGCAAGTCGCGGCCGTCGCTGTCCTCATAACCCTCTGGCGGTGTATAGACGGCCATGATCTCTTCCTTACGCAGCACACGGGCCGCCTCGATCTCCGCATCGATGTCCGCACTACCACGCGCATGGGTGAGCAGGTGCACCGCGCAGCCGCCGAAGATGAAGACCTTGAGCGAGCCTGGCGGATTGCCATTCAGTAGCGGCAAGGCCCGGGCGAACAGATTACCAATGGCCTGGCCCAGCGGCGTAGTCAAGCGGACAGGTTCCGCAGCCCCCTCATTGGCAGTCTCAAGTAGTGTCATCTTCACCTCCACTCAGCGCATAGGCTCAGTGTGCCGGTTCATGGGCTACGTGCGCCATCGCTGTTCGCAAGCGGCGCCCCGAGTAGCTTCAGCTGTGCAGTGGCTTCGATCAGGCGCTCCTGCAGGCCTTGCGCCTGTTGCGTCTGGATCGCGGAGGCTTCACCCAGCCGGGACACCTCCTCATGCAATGTGCGACAACGCTGTTCCAGGGTTTCATTCAAGCGCTCGGCGCCGGTCAGCGTGTTTTGCAAGGCCTCCAGGGCCTGAGCTTTCTGTGCCAGTAGCTGTTGCTGCGCATGCTGCTCTTTTTGCAACTGCCGCGCTTCTGCGAGCAGCCGCGCATTGTCGCGGTTCAGTTGGGTCAACTCGTCCTGTTTGACGATCAGGGTCTGCTGCAATTGCCGTAGCTCTAGTTGCAGTTGCTGCATCTGCGACTCGTGTCGACGTTGTTCCTGCTCACGCTGCTCCTTGCTGGCTTGGCGGTAGTGCTCCAAGGCGTCACGTGCGTGCTGATGCTTTTCCTCTAGCGAGCGAATCTGCCCATCGCGGTCTTGCAGGCGCTCCTCCAGGTCGCGGTTGGCCTGCAACAGGCGGGCATTCTCGACCTCGCCCTGTTGGCGTTGCTGCTGCTCCTGCTGTAGCGCGTGCTGGACAACCTGGAGCTGTTCTGTGAGCCCGCTGCACTGACTTTCCAATTGCTGGATTCGGCTTTCGGCCAGCCGCGCTTGGTTCTGGAAATCAAGCCGGTCATGTGCCAGTTGTTCGCGCTCCTGGGCCACGGCCGCCTGCGCATCTTCCTTTAACTGATCTGCCAGTTGGCCGACCAGATTGGCCAGCTGTTCGCTGAGCGGGATCGAGGCCGTATCTCGGCCGCGCTCGGCGTCTTCGAGCTCTTTCAGGTAGCGGTGAATGGTGGTTTTCGAGCCGGTATTGCCAAGTTCGACCCGTACCGCGTCGATGCTGGGGTTCTCGCCCCGCGCCAGAATTGCCTGCCGCGCCTTCTGAACCAGTGCCTTGTTGATGCCGCCGCGGGCCATGGTCTGCTCCTACGATTTCGTATTAGATTACATACTATGTATTTACATACTATATTTAATTGATGTAAGGCGCGTTTAAAGCAAAAAAATCAGATAAAATAATGGAGTATTATTTAATCAGATGGGCAAAAACGGTCGCTTGACAACCGTTTTCCAGTACACAAAGGGCAATCTCGGGCGATGAAGGATGTCGGTCGCTATCTGCAAGCCGGTACGCGGGAAAACACTCGCCGCAGTTACCAATCGGCCATCGAGCACTTCGAAGTGACTTGGTGCGGCTTCCTGCCCGCCACCAGCGACAGCATCGTGCGCTACCTGGTGGACTACGCCGACACCCTAAGCCTTAGCACGCTCAAACAGCGCCTGGCCGCCCTGGCCCAGTGGCATATCGCCCAGGGCTTTCCTGATCCGACCAAGACGCCCACGGTGCGACAGGTGCTCAAAGGCATCCGCACATTGCATCCGGCGCAAACGAAGCAGGCTGCACCGTTGCAGTTGCAACACCTGGAGCAGGCGGTTCACTGGCTGAATCAGGAAGCCGAACGGGCTCGGCAGTCCGGAAACTTGACAAGCCTGCTGCGCAGTCGGCGCGATGCGGCGCTGCTGCTGATCGGCTTCTGGCGCGGCTTTCGCAGCGACGAACTCTGTCGACTGCAGGTCGAGCATATCCAGGCCGAGGCCGGTGCTGGCATGAGCCTGTTCCTGTCGCAGAGCAAGGGTGACCGGGAAAACCTCGGTACGACCCATTACGCACCGGCCCTGAAACGCCTCTGCCCGGTACAGGCCTATCTCGACTGGATCAGTGTTGCCGGCATCACCCGCGGCGCAGTGTTCCGCCGGCTGGATCGCTGGGGGCGGCTGAGCGACGAGGCCTTGCATCCTGGCAGCCT
Organism: Aquipseudomonas alcaligenes NBRC 14159; assembly: GCF_000467105.1. Lineage (GTDB taxonomy): Bacteria > Pseudomonadota > Gammaproteobacteria > Pseudomonadales > Pseudomonadaceae > Aquipseudomonas > Aquipseudomonas alcaligenes. The sequence continues at coordinate 27,237 of NZ_BATI01000048.1, read as the reverse complement.
GATCAGCTTGTTACGGCACATCCTACAGCGCGCCGGGATACCGGCTGAGCTGTACACCAGCCATTCGCTGCGCCGTGGCTTCGCCACCTGGGCCACGGCCAACGGCTGGGATCTCAAGGCGCTGATGACCTACGTGGGTTGGAAGGACATCAAGTCGGCCATGCGCTACATCGATCCCGCCATCTCCTTTGGCGGCCTGGCGGCGAAACCCGCCCTTGAACTGATTACTGGCACTTTGACGCAACTGCCAGCTTCTCACTAACATCGACGCACGACAGGAGTGAAGGTGCAATGAGTACGCAGACCAGCATCGAATGGACGGAAATGACCTGGAACCCGGTGGTGGGCTGCACCAAGGTATCGCCGGGTTGCAAACACTGCTATGCCGAGAACATGGCCCACCGCCTGCAAGCCATGGGCACGCCGGGTTACGAGAACGGTTTCCGCCTGAGCCTGCGGCCGGAAAAGCTTCAGGAACCGCTGCAGCGCAAGAAACCGACCATCTACTTTGTCAACTCGATGTCCGACCTGTTCCACGAGCAGGTGCCGGACGAGTACATCGACCAGGTGTTCGAGGTGATTCGCCAGGCGTCTCAACACACCTTCCAGATTCTCACCAAGCGTGCCGAGCGCTTGGCCGACTACTTCAGCCAGCGGACTCCGCCCGTGAACGCCTGGCTGGGAGTATCGGTCGAGGACAAAGCCTATGGCGTGCCGCGCATAGACTGCCTGCGCCGCATAGACGCAACAATCCGCTTCCTCTCGGCCGAACCCTTGCTGGAGGATCTGGGCGAGTTGGATTTGACCGACATCCACTGGGTCATCGTTGGCGGTGAGTCGGGTGGCAAGGCGCGTCCCATGAAGGAGGAATGGGTCGACAACATTCATCGCCAGTGCGATGAATTCGGTTCGGCCTTCTTCTTCAAACAATGGGGCGGTTGGGGAGCCGATGGCGTTAAACGCTCGAAGAAAGCCAACGGCCGGCTCCTGAATGGCCAAACCTGGGATGAGATCCCGCTGCTCAACCTCGCCTGATCACCACGACAAGGACTACTCGATGGCCAAGGATGACGAAAAATACCGGTGGGATTGGGCGAGCCAGACTTTTCCAACCATCGACCCGCACAGCAAGATCAAACACCAGATCATCGATGAGTACATTCAGACTTACATTGATGTCCTGATGCGCAATCAGCAGATGCCTGCGCTGGGCCTGTCGGTCGTCGATGGCTTTAGTGGCGGTGGTATCTACAACGATGACGCGGGTGGCAAGCACTTCGGATCGCCGGTGATCGCCCTGGAGGCAATTCAAGAATCCGAAGTTCGCAATAACCTTGGCCGTATTAAACCCCGTCCCATCCGCTCCCAGCATTATTTTGTCGATGTGAAGAAAGACAACATCGACTGTCTGCACGCCGTCCTGGCCAGCCGAGGCCACAGCCAGCGCTTCGGCCGCGATGTACACCTGCATACCGCCGAGTTCACCCAGGCGTTACCGGCGATCGCCCACAACCTCAAATCGTTCGGCATGAGCGAGCGGGTTCTGTTTCTGCTGGATCAGTACGGCTACAGCGACGTGCCGTTCTCCAAGATCAAATGGATCTTTCAGAACATAGCCAATGCCGAGGTGCTGCTGACCTTCAATGTCGACTTCCTAGTGGCCTATCTCTCCGACCGCCAGGCCAATCGAAAGGCCATCTCCAACATCGATCTGGAGCGGCATATCCCTTGGGATATGCTTAAGCACCTAAAGGCGCATAACCCGCGCGATTGGCAGTACCTGATTCAGCGCTGCCTATCCGACGGGATCAAGGAGGAAACCGGCGCACCATTCATGACCATCTTTTTCATCCGCCCCGTGGGCACCAATCCCATGGCGTACTGGTTCATCCACTTGGCGAAGAGCTACCGCGCCAACGACGTGATGAAGAAGATCCACTGGAAGTACGGCAACAACTTCTCCCACATGCTGTCCCCCTCATGCTTCTTTGGCTATGACGCCAATCGCGACATCAAGGTGACGGATCAGCAAGAGCTGATATTCGAAGAGGAGCATCAGTTCGACATCGTCACGGATACCCGCATCCGAGGTGAACTGTCGGAGTTGCTGCCCAAGCAGGTTTACGAAGTCGAACAGCAATCGTTTGGAAGCCTAATGAGTGGGCTTGCCAATTACACGATGGCGGACGAGTCGCGGGTGAAGCAGGCTCTGGATATTGCAGTCTCCAATGGTGATCTCCTCGCCGTGGACAAGGACGGTAAGAAAAAACGCCGCAAGGGCAGCAGTATCAAGATAACCGATACCCTAGTGGCCCCACCCCAGCGGCCCTTTTTCTTTCTGCCACCGCCTCCGAAAGCGAAGGTGGATGAGTCTTGAGACCGAGCAACGGCATGAAACTTGGGGCTTACCCGGTACTGGAAGAGGATGTGGCCCGGCTGTCGCCGCTGATCTACGAACACATCAACATACTCGGTCGGTATGTCCTTTGCGGTACCGGAAGAGGTCGCCCGCGGCGAGCTGCGTCCGCTGCGCAACCCTGACTACGACCTGTAATCCACCCGAGCTCTACGGGCAACACCCACGCAGCTGCTGCTGGATCGGCGGCCACTTCACCGAGCCGAACGAACAGAACACGCAGCATTCCCCCGGATTGGGGCGCAGCAGCGCCTTGCAGTTGCTGCACTCGTAATAGAACTGGCAGGCGTCCGCGGGCATGGTTTCCGGCTTGGCGAAGCCGCAGAGCGGGCAGGTCGCCGTGAGCTCGTTGTCGCCGGTGAGCAGCACCGTGCGCAGACCATCTTGCGCTGCGCACTGACCGCCTCGACAGCATCCGCCCGCAGTGTGTCGCCGAGAGCAAGCACGCCCGTCGAGGGCTACTGCGATGACCGTTCGGCCTACCTCCTCCAGCGTGCGAATGCGATATATACGCTTCATAAAAATGGGCATATAGGTTCCAAAAGGCCTGATGCTCGAAACCTCGCAGGGGTTCTACCCCGTTAACACGGACACTTTCGAGTAAGCTCACGCCGAGCTGAAGGAGTGTTCATGAAGCGCAAGAAATACAGCCCCGAATTCAAGCGGGAAGCCATTGAGCTGGTTCGTCGTTCAGGGGCGAGCTGTCGACAGGTGGCCTTGGAGATTGGCGTTGCCCCCAGCCTGCTCACACGCTGGGTGCGGGAGGCGCAACCAGGCACTGAGAAAGCCTTCCCTGGAACGGGAAGCCCGCGGGATGAGGAGCTTGCCCGCCTCAAGCGCGAGCTGGCCCGGGTCACCAAGGAACGTGATTTTTTAAGAGACGCGGCAGCGTACTTTGCCAAGGAGTCATCGAGCGGTACACGGTGATTCAGCGCTGCCGCAACGAGTACCCGGTACGCCTGATGTGCCGTTGCCTGAAGGTTTCTGCCAGTGGCTACTATGCCTGGCAGGATCGTGAGCCAAGCTCGCGTGCTCAAGAGAATGCGCGCTTGGTGAAGCGCATTCGGGAGATTCACGAAGACAGCCGTGGCGTGATCGGAGCACCACGCATGCACGAGGATCTGCTCGACGAGGGCGAAACCGTCAGCCTGAATCGCGTTGCTCGCCTGATGGCTGCTGAGCGGATTCAAGGCTGGCCACGCCGGAAACGACGTGGCTTTGGAAGAACCGCCAGTGGCCGCCCAGCAGGCGTGAAAAACCTGTTGGAGCGCGACTTCAGCGCGCCGGAACCGGAGCGCAAGTGGGTCACGGACATCACGGAGATAGCCACGCTGGAAGGCAAGCTCTTCCTATGCGTGGTGCTCGACTTGTATAGCAAACTGGTGATCGGTTGGTCGATGCATCACCGCCAGGATCGGCAGATGGTGATTCGAGCGGTGGAGATGGCGGTTTGGCAGCGCCAAGGTGACTGGTCAGTGATCCTGCATTCGGATCGCGGCAGCCAATTCACCAGTGCTGACTACCAGCGCTTTCTGAGTCGCAACACGCTCGTCTGCAGCATGAGTGCCGTCGGTCATTGCGGCGACAACGCTGCGTGTGAGGGTTTCTTCGGTCAGCTGAAAAGGGAGCGCGTTTCCCATCAGTCGTATCGAACCCGTGACGAGGCTCGGGCGGATTTATTCGACTACATCGAGCGGTTTCATAACCCCCGAATGCGTCGTAGAGTCGCCCGGCAAGATTTGAAGTTTTCAGCCCTTTTCAAACCGTCCGTGGAAATGGGGTAGAACCCAGCCCATGGCAGCACCCAGGAATTCAACCCTGGGTCGGCGAGTTCATCCCTCAATTGCTTGGTCATGCAAGGAATGCAGACTGAGACCGACACGCAAGTAGGCGGTTTGTGTCCTTACATGGATGATCAAATGTCCTGCTCGATCAGTTGCGCTGCCTCTTATACTGGAGCAGTAACAAGCATTGTCGACTCATCGCCCGTCAACACTTCGCCGCAACACGATTATTACACCTCCCTCCTTGGCCGCATGGCCGTCGCTCCCGATCCTTTTCCTCCTAAGCAGACTGTTCTGATCAATCTCTGAAGCTGTTCGTTGACGTCCGCTGGGCGTCTGTTTAGACGAAAAAATTTGGATATGGTCGCCGACATTTTGATTGTTGTTCATGCCGACAAGCATGCGGAAGCAATTCCCTGAATCGCCAGGGACCGCTATCCGCTTGAGGAGAGTGCCCAATGAAAAAACTGAAACTTTTGCTTGTGCCTGTATCGATATGCACAAGACGAGCCACAGCTCTACTCGCTGCAGTGGCGCTGCTCGTGGCTGGAGGTATGGCTCATGCCGCTCAGGAACAAGCCATACAAGGGGTACAGGGCGATATTCAGCAGATCCCGGTCGAGACCTACCACTACGGGATGAAGCTGGATATTGCCCGGGTCTTGTCCATCAGCGATACGAGCCAGGAGTGCGGCGTTGTGCCTTCGATCATGCGGTACGAAGACAGCAGCGGAGCCCCACGGGCCTTGGAGTATCAGATTTATGGCGGCGGTTGTTCTGATAATTGAGCGGATGCGCCTGAACCAACCTTGAGGACTACACCATGATCAAGAACACGACGCTTTACCTAAAAGGCTTGTTGCAGCACCACCCACTGATTGCGGGACTTGCGGTTGCCGTAGCGTTCACTCTGCTGTTTAACCTGGGCGGCCTGTTTGCTGTAGCCACCCTGCCTGTTCTGCTTTCTGTTCTGCCGTGCCTGGTGATGGTCTGGCTCTGCATGAAGAGCATGGGTGGCGAGACCTGCAAACAAGAAGTTCCAGAGCAATCATCGCTAACCCGAATGAACGAAACCACTGTTGTCGATCAGGAGAACCGCCATGCGTAACGCCCTTATCTATACCGCCGCACTTGCCTCCGCAATAACGTTTGGTACGGCTTCCGTTGCTATTGCCGAGGCGTCCAAGGATACCGCCAAGAGCGGTTCCGAGATGATGATGGGAGAAGGCATGCACATGATGGACGGCAATAAAATGCCAATGATGGGAATGATGCAGGAGATGAATTCAATGATGAAGAACTGCAACGAAATGATGGAAAACATGAACAAGCAGATGAGTAAGGAGGCGGGTCAAGGCGACAGCAAGGCGCAGTAAAGAGCTCGTTGCTTGCCACCCCCTCTAAGCCTCCGGCGTAGAGGGGAATAAGTGAATGGCGCCGGGTACGGCACCGTCAGCGGTGTCGATACCCGGACGCTTCGAGATTTTCGCTACACAGTTCCACTGCCGATCGATAGGAAGGAGCCTGACCATGAATGACTTCGCCATGCACTACGGGCACTGGGGCTGGGTGCTGGTGATGGTATTGATTGCCTCCTGGCTTCTCTACCGCTTTGCCGCCCCACGCAGCTGGCGTGAGTGGACGGGCGCCGGCCTGGTGCAAGCGTTCATCATCGCGTTATACGCCGAGATGTATGGCTTCTCGTTGACCATCTATCTGCTGACGGGGTTTCTGGGCATCGATCTTCCTCTGACGGGCTATTCCGGGCATCTCTGGGCCACCTTGCTGGGCTACGGCAGCCTCGGCGCCACGCTGGAAATGCTGCTGGGCGGAGTATTCATCGTCATTGGTCTGATGCTGTTGATCCGCGGCTGGGTTCAGGTCTACTACGCCAGCCTGGAGGGCCAGTTGGCCACCCAAGGCGTCTACAGTCTGGTCCGTCACCCGCAGTACACAGGGATCATGCTGGCCGTTTTCGGTCAGATCATCCATTGGCCAACGATCATCACCTTGCTGTTGTTTCCGGTGATCGTCTTTGCCTATGTTCACCTGGCCAGGCGGGAAGAATCAGTGTTGACGGCGCGGTTCGGCGAGGCCTATCAAGCCTATCGCCGGCACCTACCGATGTTCTTTCCACGCCGGCAGGAGTGGGGGCGGTTTCTCCACGCACTGTTCTTTCCCCATCCCAAATAGCCGGATGCTGCGGAAAACTTCGTCCCACCTCTGCGCGGGACAACCATGCCGCGTCGCCCCGGCCTTCCTTGCTTGCCTTTGAGCCGCGGCTGCATCACTCCAGAGTCTGACCGGCTTTGGCGATCGCGCTCCAGGTCGTGCCGGCGTCCTTTGATAGATAGACGTCACGTTTGAAGGTCGCCGTCGCCCATTCCTTTGGCTGGACTGGGTTCTGTGCAAGATAGGCGATAGCGTCCTCATCCAGCTCAGGCACGCCGAGCGGGGTAATCTCGCGCGTCTTCAGATCCAGCCTGGATAGCTTGGCCGCGTCGCCGTAGCTACCGAACCATAGGCTGCTGCCATCAAGACTGAAGGTGACGCTCACTACCTGTTCGCCTTCGACGACCGCCCTGAAGCGTTGACCCGCATCGCGCGACAGGTACAGGCCCGCTCCGGTCGCCACCGCGACCAGCCGGTGGTCGCTCGGATGCACCGCCAGTGCGGTCGGCGCCTCGCCAATTCCCTGCGCGGATGCGCGCTGCCAATTGGCTCCATCGTTGCGGCTGTAATACAAGCCCGGGGCGCTCATCCGCGAATTCGGACGGGTGTTGTAGACATATAGGGTTGCGCTATCGTAACCGCTGGCCAGCAGGTGGAAGTCCGACTCGCCTTGTAGGCCCAGTTGCTGCCACGTGCGCCCTCCATCGCTGCTCTTGATCACTCCGAACGGATTGACCAGACCGCTGCCGCGGGCCGGGTGGCCGCTGCTGTAGATCGCCTGGCGCGTCACCGAATAGCCCATATAGTCGTGTGCAGGTCCGGGTGCCTTGCTCCAGCGCCCTTGGCTGTAGACGGCCAGACCATGGTGACTGGGAATGGACAGCTGTTGACCATCCGGGCTGAACGCCAGCCCGTGTACATGTTCCAGGGTGACCGCTGCATCGCCGCAGGCGGCAAGAATGGTGACGCCGACTAGCAGCCCGAGCCTAGCTGCACCGCGTAGTAGGAATGTCAGAGGCATGATTGCTTCTCCAGGTGAGGGGCAATCTGTGCCAAGGCCTCTTTCGAAAAAGAGGCGCCTGATCCAGGCGCCTAGGGCCAACCTCCAAACCAAAGGAGCAACGGGAGGATGGCAGCACAGTTACCCATGGTTGAGTCAAATCACTGATCCGAAAGACTGGCCCGGCGAAAGGATATAGCTCACCGGACCGGCCATTCTTGGCGCTATTACTGCATCGGCTTGATCGACAGGAGCGTCGCCGTCATACCTTCGCTCTTGAACTCGAACATCACCTGTTGGCCGACCTGCACTTGAGCCAGTTGCTCGGGCGTCGCCTTGAAACCCATGGTCATCGCCGGCCACTTCACGGCAGGCACGGGGCCATGGGCGATGGTGACACTGCCTTTCTGACTATCGATGGCCTTGACGGTGCCGGAAGCCTGGGCGGTTGCCATAGCCCCCGATTGCTCCATCTGCATTTCTTTCATGGGCATCTTGTCCATGGGCATGGCAGGCATTTCGGTGGCAAAGACCGGTTGGCCGAGGACCAGAGTCAGAGCACCTAGGAGGGTGTAGTTCTTCATGCGAGTTTTCCTTCTGCTTGGTTGGGGATGAATTCAGAGGTCTGGCGGCGACGCATCAGCCGATAGGCCGCCGGCAGGACGAACAACGACAACAACGGCGCGGTGACCATGCCGCCGACCATGGGCGCGGCGATGCGGCTCATCACCTCGCTGCCGGTGCCGCTGTCCAGCAGGATCGGCAGCAGGCCGGCGATGATCACCGCCACGGTCATCGCCTTGGGCCGCACACGCTGCACGGCGCCTTCGCGGATTGCCTCGATAAGCGCACTTTCGTCGGTGCGGCCGGCGTCTTGCCGTTCGTTCCAGGCGTTCTTCAGGTACAGCAGCATGATCACGCCGAACTCGGCGGCGACCCCGGCCAGGGCGATAAAGCCGACCCCGGTGGCCACCGACTGGTTATAGCCGAGCAGGTAGAGGAACCAGATGCCGCCGACCAGTGCGAAGGGAAGTGTGGCCATGATCAGCAGGGCTTCGCTGAAGCGAGCGAACGTCAGGTAGAGCAAGACGAAAATGATCACCAGGGTGGCCGGCACCACCAGCTTGAGCCGGGCATTGGCGCGTTCGAGAAACTCGAACTGCCCGGAGTAGCTCAGGCTCATGCCCGGCTGTAGTTTGACCTGATCATTAATGGCCTGGCGCAGGTCACCCACTACTGAAGCCAGATCGCGGCCACGCACGTCGATGTAGACCCAGCCAGACAGACGCGCATTCTCGCTTTTCAACATGGGTGGACCATCGCTGATCTTGACCTGCGCCACGGTGCCAAGGGTGATCTGGCTGCCCTGGGGGGTATAAATCGGCAGCTCACGCAGCCCTGCCAGTGAATCGCGCCACTCGCGCGGGTAACGCAGGCTGATCGGGAAGCGCGCCAGGCCCTCGATGGTCTCGCCGATGTTCGCCCCGCCGATGGCGCCGGCGACGATCGCCTGCACATCGGCGATATTCAAGCCATAGCGCGCCGCTGCTTCGCGGTCGATCTGCACATCCACATAGCGCCCACCGGTCAGGCGCTCGGCCAGAGCGGAACTGACGCCGGGCACGAGTTTGGCGACCCGCTCGACTGCCTGGGTCATCTCGTCGATTTGCGCCAGGTTGCTGCCGGCGACTTTGACGCCGATCGGGCTCTTGATGCCGGTGGCGAGCATGTCGATGCGGTTGCGGATCGGCGGAATCCATAGGTTGGCCAGCCCTGGCACCTGCACGGTACGGTCCAATTCCTCCACCAGCTTCTCCGGGGTCATCCCCGGTCGCCACTGCTCGCGCGGCTTGAACTGAATGGTGGTTTCGAACATCTCCAGCGGTGCGGGGTCGGTGGCGGTTTCGGCACGGCCGGCCTTGCCGAACACATGGGCGACTTCCGGCACCGTCTTGATCAGGCGGTCGGTCTGCTGCAGCAGTTGCGCCGCCTTCTGCGCGGACAGCCCCGGCAGCGCGGTGGGCATATAGAGCAGGTCGCCCTCGTCCAGCGGCGGGAGGAACTCGCCACCGAGACGGCTCATCGGCCAGAGCGCACTGAGAAGAATCAGCAACGCGACCAGCAGGGTGATTTTCGGCCGCCGTAGTACCGCGTCCAAGGCCGGCTGATAGATGCGGATCAGCCAGCGGTTCAGCGGGTTCTGTTCCTCGTTGGGAATCCGCCCGCGAATCCAGTAGCCCATCAGCACCGGCACCAGGGTCACCGACAGGCCGGCGGCGGCCGCCATGGCGTAGGTCTTGGTGAAGGCCAGCGGACCGAACAGGCGGCCTTCCTGGGCCTCCAGGGTGAAAACCGGGATGAACGACAGGGTGATGATCAGCAGGCAGAAGAATAGTGCCGGGCCGACCTCCACCGCCGCCTCGGTGATCACGTGCCAGTGATGTTCGCCCTTGAGGTCCTCGCCCGGGTGTTCCTCGCGCCAAGCCTCGATCTTCTTGTGCGCGTTCTCGATCATCACCACCGCGGCGTCGACCATGGCGCCGATGGCGATGGCGATGCCGCCGAGGGACATGATGTTGGCGTTGATCCCCTGCTGCTGCATGACGATAAAGGCGATCAGCACCCCGACCGGCAGCGAGACGATAGCCACCAGGGATGAGCGCAGGTGCCAGAGAAACAGCGCACAAACCAGGGCGACTACGATGAACTCCTCGATCAGCTTGTGACTGAGGTTTTCTACGGCACGATCGATCAGCTTGCTGCGATCATAGGTGGTAACGATCTCCACCCCCGAGGGCAGGCTCTTGCCCAGTTCGTCAAGCTTGGTCTTGACCGCGGCGATGGCCTCGCGAGCATTCTTGCCGCTGCGCAGGATCACCACGCCGCCGACTACCTCGCCCTCGCCGTCGAGTTCGGCGATGCCGCGACGCATTTCCGGGCCGAGTTGGATGTGCGCCACCTCGCCAAGCGTCACCGGCACGCCGCCACTGTCCAGGCGCAGGGGGATGGCGCGAAAGTCATTCAGCGTCTGCAGGTAACCCGAGGCGCGCACCATGAACTCGGTCTCGGCCAGTTCCAGCACCGCACCGCCGGTTTCCTGGTTGGCCTTGGAGATCGCCTCGGCGACCTGCTGCTGGGTGATACCGCGGCTGGCCAGTTTGATCGGATCGAGCAGCACCTGGTACTGCTTGACCATGCCACCGATGGTGGCCACCTCGGCGACATTGGCCAGGGTCTTCAGTTCGAACTTGAGGAACCAGTCCTGCAACGCCCGCAACTGCGCCAGGTCATGCGTGCCGCTGCGGTCGACCAGGGCGTACTGATAGATCCAGCCCACCCCGGTGGCGTCCGGCCCCAGGGCGGGCGTGGCTCCCGCAGGCAGACGGGCCTGTACCTGGCTAAGGTATTCCAGTACCCGCGAACGCGCCCAGTACAGGTCGGTGCCGTTCTCGAAGAGCACGTAGACGAAGCTGTCGCCGAAGAAGGAATAACCGCGCACCGTTTTCGCACCCGGCACCGAGAGCATGGTGGTGGCCAGTGGATAGGTCACCTGGTTCTCGACGATCTGCGGCGCCTGCCCCGGGAAGGGCGTGCGGATGATCACCTGCACATCGGAGAGGTCCGGCAGCGCGTCGATGGCGGTGTTCTGCACCGACCAGACACCCCAGCCGACGGCGAACAGGGTGGCCAGCAGCACCAAGAAGCGGTTGGCCACCGACCAGCGGATCAGCTTGGCGATCATGGTTGCACCTCCAGCTTATCCAGCCGCTCGATCAACAGGCCGTCGTCCGTTTCGCGCACGCCAACGTGTATCGAGTCCCCTGCCTGTACGCCCTCCAGCAGAGTCGGATCTGCCAACGGAAAGGTCATGGTCATTCCAGGCATGCCGAGGGTCTTGAACGGACCATGGGCCAGGGTGACCGAGTCGTTGTCGATCTCGACCACCTTGCCTTCCGCCTCATGCAGGGCCTGCATCGGCTGAGCGTCGGGTGATGCGAGGTCCTGGGCGAGTACCCCGCGCAGGCTGGCCTCGGAATCGAGCAGGAACTGTCCGGAGGCGACTACCTGCTGACCTTCCTCCAGGCCCTCGACAATTTCCGCCTTGTCAGTCCTTTCCTGTCCAAGACGGACCTCAACCGGTCGATAACGACCCTCGCCTTCGACTAGCATCACCAGGGCACGCCGGCCGGTACGGATCACCGCTTCATTCGGCACGTACAATGCGTTCTGTTCGCTCGGGCGACTCAGCCGAACCTTGGCGGTCATGCCTGGCCGCAGACGGCCCGCCGGGTTATCCAGTTCGACCCGCACGCGCAGCGTGCGGCTATCCAGGTTGGCCTGCGGCAGGAAGGCGCTCACCTTGCCCGCCAGCACTTCACCGGGGAAAGCAGGCAGGTATGCCTCCACCGGCTGGCCGAGCTGCACGCCACCGGCTTCGGCCTCAGGCACTGCCACGTCTAGCCAGACACTGCTCAGGCCGTTGACTGTGGCCAAGGGTTGGCCGGCTGCCAGGGTCATGCCTTCGCGGACATTGAGCTCCTGCAGCACGCCGGCAATCGGGCTAGTGACCGTCCAGAGGGCCTGGACCTTGCCACTACGCTCGACTCGCTCGATCAATGACTGCGGCATCCCAGCCAGCCGTAGGCGCTGCCGGGCTGCGTCCAACAATGCTCTTTCACCGACCTCGCGCAAGGCCAGGAACTCTTCTTGAACAGCCGCCCATTCAGGTACCAGCAGGTCAGCCAACGGGGCCCCAGCAACCAGCAGATCCTCGGGCGCGCGCCGATACACGCGCTCGACGAAGCCCCCGCTGCGTGCCTGCACCACGGCGACATCGCGGCTATTGAAGGCCAGGTTGCCGACCACTTCCAACTCAGTGACCGAGTGTTCACGGGTGACAGTCGCTAGGCGCATGCCCAGGTTCTGGACGACGCTTGGGTCGATGCTGACCGCGGCACTGTCACTCGCCTCGCCGGCGTAGCGCGGCACCAACTCCATGTCCATGAAGGGAGACTTGCCGGGTTGGTCAAATTTCTGCTGCGGGTACATGGGGTCGTACCAATAGAGCACTTCGCGCTCGTCCGGTGCGGAGGACTCCTGGGCATTGGCCATGCTGGCCCCGGCCTCCACCAGGGGCTGAGCGAACCAGTAGCCGCCCGCTGCACCAATGGCGAGCGCCAAGCCCGTCAGCAACGCGCCTTTCCAGATTCGAGTCTTCATTGGCTACTTTCTCCATAGGCGAAATACAGGCGGGCACTGGTCTGTGCACGTTGCTGTTCAAGGTCGATGTGTTTCAGGCGGGCCTCGATGAGTTCGCGCCGCGCGGCCACTAGCGCCATTAACTCGCCACGGCTGGCGCGGTAGTCCGCCATGGCCAGGCGTACCTTCTCCTCGGCCAGCGGTACCAGGGTTTGTCGGCTGCGCTCCACGGCGCGCTCCAGGCGGCGGTGTTCGGCCAGATCGTCGGCCAGCGCTTGCGCGTGCTCCCGTGTCATGGCTTCGCGCTCGGCTTCCAGGCGCAGCACTTCGGCGCGCTTGGCGGCGATCTTCGGGTCCTGCCGGCTGGCGGTGAACAGGGGTAGGTCGAAGGTGAACTGCACGGAGACCATGTCGCCAAAGGCCTCGCCACGTTTTTGGTAGGCCAGCTCCCAGCTCCAGTCGGGCTTCTTGTCCGCTTCGGCTAGACGCACCTGGGCCTCTGCCTCCTGTGTCATCGGCGTGAAGGCCTGCAGCTCAGGGTGACGATCCAAACTGTGGCGGAAATGCAGGTCATCGACTCGCCAGCTCGGCCAAGAGCCGGACAGCGGCTCGACCGCCACCGGCCCGACCCAGCGGCGCAGGGCCGCGCGGGCCTGCGTGCGGTTGCGTTCTAGTTCATCTTCCTGCTCGGCGAGCAGTGCTGCTTCCTGCTTGGGCGCCAAACTGTCAGCCGCCTGGCCACGGCCGCCGGCCAAGTTGGCCTGTACGGCCTTGGCCAGCAGGCGATTCTCGTCGTACAGAGTCTGGAACAGTTGCAGTTTCTGCTCGACCGCGAAGCCGCCGATCCAGGCAAGCGCAGTTTCACGGCGCACCTTGAGGCGTTCGACCCGCTCCAGTGCATCGGCGCTGTCGATGCCCGCCTGGGCAGCCTCGACACGGGCACGGCGCTTGGCTCGGTTGGGAACTTCTTGCATGACCCCGACCATCTGCATGGTCATGAAGTCGCGCGTGAGGCTGCCACGGGCATCGCCCTCGATGGGAAAGTTCTGGATACCTAGGGCAAGCTTGGGGTCCGGTAATTCACCGGCGGGAATGGCGGCCTGCATGGCGGCATCTTGGTTGGCAGCCTGGGCAGCCAGTGACGGTGCCTCGCGCTCCGCCAGGCGCAGGGCTTCGTCCAGGGTAAGGGCGGCGGCCAGGCCGGGCACGGCCAGGGCGCACAGCGTGAGGGCGGCCAGCGAAAGGCGTCCTCCGCAATAGCGTCGGAAACTCATATTCACGATTCCTGTGGATGATCCGGCGCGCACCCAAAGGGGCACACGCACACCGTCTCGCCGCCTAAGCGGGGGAAACGGAACTCAAGTCAGCACGGGAATCAGGCGCGAGGGGGCCGCCACACCCCAGAAGGGGGCGCGGCTGGAAGGAAATCGTGGGTAGGAGTGGTTACTACGGAGCGAGAACACAGAAGAGGCGTCTTGATGACCGAGACCTGCAGCATGCTGCTGCTCTTGCACTCTTGTCCGGTCTTACAGACTTTGCCGCTGGACATTTGCTGCTGATGGTCTTCACAGCACGAAGACTGCATATCCTCCATCGAGATGCCTTGCTGCTCCATGGGGCACGGTTCCGAAAACGCGAGCGCACCCGCCACCCCATTCAGGGGTAGGGTCAGGCTGAGCAGTAGGAGCAACAGCAGGTGCAGTCGTCGTTTCATGCGGCGGAGTCTAGCCCAGGTCGATAGGGGGAGCAATTCGTCAGTGTTCCGTTTTGCGGAAAGATCACGGCGCGTCAGTCGGATCACGCTCGATCGGCTTTACCTTCTGCGTGTCATCGCTAGCGGGTGGTCCTTTGTGCATGCCGCGCATGCAGAACAGCATTGACAGCGGACAGAGCAGTAGCAGGAAGATCAGCGCGTTCGCCGCAATCCAGGTTTGAAAAGCCGGGAACAGGACATAGGCAGCCAGCAGAATGATGCCGGCACCTATGCCAACCCGAATCATGGTGGATTTATCGCAGGTCATGATGTTCTCCTTTCATTCAGCTAGTGGGGGGGCAGATCATCCAGAATCGGCCCCGGTGGTTGCTCAAGGTCGTCGCAATGCTCGGCCAGGTAGCTCAGACTGTCGCGCAGTGCCTGGAGCAAGACAATGCGTGCGTTCAGCGCGTCGATGTAGTGGTGGGCTATGACTTGAACTTCGCTGCTAGGGCGTTGGCGATCCCGCCATAACGCCAGCAAGGCGCGCACCTGCGTCAATGAGAAGCCCAGTTCTCGGGCGTGGTGGATAAAGCGCAAAACCTGTACATCCCTTTCCAGGTAGTCGCGATAGCCAGACCGGGTGCGCCGAGAAGCTGGGACCAGCTCGATGCGTTCGTAATAGCGGATCATTTTGGCGGTCAAGCCGCTGACGTTCGCCGCTGCGCCAATGTTCATGGATGCCTCCTTCTCACTGAGCCAACGAGTCCGTCCAGCTCTAGCGGTGCCGGCCGCCAACGCTTGAGCAGCAGCGCGTAAGTGACTACCGATACGCTGGATAATGCCATCGCCGCACCGGCCACCACCGGGCTCAACAGGCCGAAGGCGGCCAGTGGAATGCCGACCAGGTTGTAGACGAAGGCCCAAAACAGGCTCTTCAGAATCCGTCCGTAGGTATGGCGGGAGAGAGCCAAGGCATCCGCCACCAGCGCCGGATCACCGCGCATCAGGGTGATGCCGGCGGTGTGCATGGCTACATCGGTACCGGTCGACATGGCAATGCCAACATCCGCCGCCGCCAGCGCCGGAGCGTCGTTGATGCCGTCGCCGACCATGGCTACCACTGCGCCACCGGTCTTCAGCGCCTGCACCTCCGCGGCCTTGTCGCCGGGCAACACCTCGGCGCGCACCTCGTCGAGGCCGAGCATAGCCGCCACGCTCTCAGCCGCACCGCGGTTGTCGCCGCTGATCATCACAGTCCGTATGCCCAGTCCGCGCAGCCGCGCCACGGCCTGGCGGGCACTCGGCTTCAGCACATCACCGAAGGCGATCAGGCCCAACAGCAGTGGCTGTCCAGTCACGTCGGCGAGCCAGGACACGCTGTTGCCGGCCCGGGCCAGCGTTGCTGCGGACGCCGCCAGCGGTGACAGGTCAACGCCGAGCTCCTGCATCAGTCGTGTGCTGCCCAGGCGCAGCTCTCGCCCTGCGACCAAGGCCGCCAGACCGCGCCCCGGCAACGCCGTGACCTTGGATGCGGGCAATAAATCCGTGCCGTCCTGCTTGGCCTTGTCCAGCAGCGCCTGCGCCAGCGGGTGTTCGCTGCCGGCCTGCGCCGAGGCGGCCTGCTGCAGCAGGCGCGCGCTATCGCCATTCGCCACTTCCAGCGCGGTCACCCTTGGCTTGCCCTGGGTCAGCGTGCCGGTCTTGTCGAAAGCCACCACGCTGACCCGGTGGGCGATCTCCAAGGCTTCCGCGTCCTTGATTAGGATGCCGTGGCGCGCACCGACGCCGGTGCCGACCATGATCACCGTCGGCGTGGCCAGGCCCAGCGCGCAAGGGCAAGCGATGACCAGCACCGCCACCGCGTTGATCAGTGGGCCGGCCACCTCGCCGGTGAGCCACCAGCCGATCACCAGGGTCATGGCAGCAATCACCAACACCACGGGGACGAAGACGGCGCTAATCCGATCCACCAGGCGCTGGATCGGCGCCTTGGCCGCTTGAGCGTTTTCGACCAGGCGGATGATGCGGGCCAGCGTACTTTCCGCGCCCACCGCCGTGGTCTCGACCAGCAACAGTCCTTCGCCGTTGATTGCGCCGCCGGTCACCGCATCGCCTTCAGCTTTCGCCACCGGCAGGCTCTCACCGGTCAGCAGCGACTCGTCGAGATGGCTGCGTCCGTCGCGTACCAGACCATCGGCGGGAACCCGCTCGCCCGGCCGTACCACCAGCAAATCACCGACGGCCAAGGTACTCACCGATACCTGACAGTCCACCCCCTCACGGCGTACCCAGGCGGTGTCCGGCCGTAGTGCCTGCAGTGCTCGAATGGCGTCTCCGGTGTGGCGCTTGGCACGCGCTTCCAGCCACTTGCCGAGCAGGACCAGGGTGATCACCACCGCGGAAGCCTCGAAATAGAGGTGCGGGACGCCGGGGCCGGCATGCGTCGCCAACAGATAGACCGACAGCCCGTAGCCGGCACTGGTACCGAGCGCCACCAGCAGGTCCATATTGCCGCTGCCGGCGCGTAATGCTCGCCAACCGGCCCGATAGAAACGTGCCCCCAGCCAGAACTGCACCGGCGTGGCCAACAGCAGTTGTATCCAGCCCGGCAGGCTCCAGCGCGCACCCAGCAACACGGCGAGCATCTGCACCACCAGCGGCAGGGACAGCACGGCGGCCAGTGCCACCGGCCACCAGTCGCGAGGCGGCGGCGCGGCGGCGGCCTCTTTGGCTGCCGGCACACCGGCCTCGTACCCGGCGGCCGCAACCGCCTGGATCAGCGCCGCCGGCGCTACCGCACCGGACACCACCCGGACCCGGGCCGCCTCGCTGGCCAGATTCACCGTGGCCGCCAGCACGCCCGGCACCTTCAGCAGGGCCTTCTCGACCCGGCCGACGCAGGAAGCGCAGGTCATACCGCCGATGGCCAGGTCCAGTTGCTCTTCCTTCACGCGGTAACCCGCGCCTTCGACCGCCTCTAGCAGGGGAGCCAAATCGGCATCGGCTTCTACCATAACCGCTTCGCTGGCCAGATTGACCCTGGCGGCGGAAACCCTGGGTACTTGAGTCAATGCCGTCTCGATCCGTGCCACGCAGGAGGCACAGGTCATGCCTTCTACGCCAAACGTCCATTGCTGGACAGGGCCGGCGTGCGCAGCAGCAGTGGTTTCGGGGAATGCGCGGGTCATTGCCAACCTCCACGATTATCTCGTTATTGAGAGGTTGGACCTTACCGTTGGGGCAAGGTCAAGCGGTAAAGTGGCTACCATCCGGGAGTTCGGGATGATCACAAATCTGGGAGCGCTACGCGGAGCTCCACGAGCAGAAGCGCTAACTCCGTGAGATCAGCTGCGCTCAAGAGGGCAAAGGCCATTGAGTAACAGGGGGCTGTGATGGAACAAATACCCAACTAAGCACTGAATCTATCGTGAGGGGTGCTTCCGACCGACCTTCAGCTGTCAGGCATTACTCAACAGTCAGTGTCTCGATGATCGGGCAGATCGCTCCGCCGTCACCAGCATTACACTGTTTCACCAGTCCACCTAACAGTTGCTGCATGACAACCAAGTCAGTCACCTTCTGCTCGATCAACGCGAGCTTGCGTGCAGCCCGTGCTCGCGTTTCGGCACAGGCGCACGATTTATCCAGCGTCAGCAGTCCTCCGACTTCCGAGAGCGTGAAACCCAGCGCCTGAGCCCGCTTGATGAAACGCAGTCGCTTCACCATGTCCACCGGATAGCGCCGATGGCCACCCAAGGGTTTGGTTGGTTCATCCAGCAGCCCGCGTCGCTGGTAGTAGCGGATAGTCTCGACGTTCACCCCGGCGGCGTCCGCCAGCTTGCCAATGGTCAGGTCTGTGGTCATCACTTTCTCCTTGATTCCGTACTTTGGTACGGAATTTAGAATAGCATCCAGACAATCAGGCTCAGGAGATTGGGATGCAACTCACCGGGAAAGGCTCGCTGGTCGCGAGTTCGCTGACCGCCATCGGTGCGTCGGTGTGCTGTGTCGGGCCACTGGTGCTGTTGGCACTCGGTGTCAGCGGCACGTGGGTGGGCGCTCTGACCATGATGGAGCCATTACGACCCCTCTTCATCGGGTTGACTCTACTGTTCCTGGGATTGGCATTCCGCAAGCTCTACCTGGCGCCACAGGTTTGTACGCCAGGTACACCCTGCGCCGATCCGCGCACGCTCGTGCGACAGCGACTCGTGTTCTGGATCGTCAGCGTGCTGCTGCTCGGTCTATTGGCCGTGCCGTGGCTCGCCCCGCTGTTCTACTGAAGGAGATTAACCATGCGCAAACTGCTGATCGCCGCGCTTTTCGCCTTGCCCCTCGTGGCGCTGGCGGCTCCCCCGAAAACCGTCACGCTCGACGTGCAGAACATGACGTGCGGACTCTGTCCGATCACGGTCAAGAAGTCGCTGGAGAAGGTGTCCGGTGTGAGTGACGTCCAGGTCAATTTCGACCAGAAGACGGCCACCGTCACCTACGATCCCGATAAGGCCCAGCCCGAGGCACTGACTGAGGCGACCGCGAACGCGGGTTATCCCTCAAGCGTGCAGAAGTGAGGCAACGATGAGCGCCATTGTCCTTGAGTCCGTGCTGATCTGCCCGCGCTGCGGCTTCGCCAAGCCGGAAACCATGCCCACGGACGCCTGCCAGTTCTATTACGAGTGCAGCAACTGCAAGACGTTGCTGCGCCCCAATCCAGGGGACTGTTGTGTTTTCTGCTCGTTTGGCTCGGTGAAATGTCCTCCAGTCCAGCAGCAGAAGTGTTGTCCGTAGAGCTGAGGGGCGGCGATCTACCGGGGGTGCCAGGCCACCTACAACACATAATCGGGCGCAAGACCGAGCAAGGGGGCGATCCCAGCTTGGGCCGATCGCGCCCACTCAGAGAGGCTCTCAAGATCCTGGTGTAGCGACTCTGCCTCCGACCAGATGCAGGCATTCTCAATAGGCACTGTCAGTGCCGAGCCCTCTACGAGAGTAAGAGCCATTGCGTGAAGCTTCAGCAACTCATCACGAACGGCCACGATTCCACCCAGATCGGCCAGGCTGGCATCCAGTCGGTCAACCAATCGCAGAAGTTGGGAGGTGTCGAAGTCCTCTCGCAGCCTTTCCAGGGCCACAGCATCCACTTCGCCGTAGGGGGTAATGTGAAAAGACGCCGGCGGAATCTCGATCATGTTGCCTCCTCGGCATCGGTCCTGCTGGCCGTGTTGACTCGCAGCGAGCCGGCGGCTTGTTGAAACACCGAATCTTTGATCCAGGGCTCCGGTGGCCGATTGAGCTTGAGATTGAACTCGCCGAAGCGTTTGACGTTGCTGGTCAGGTAGGGACTGAGGAAAGACACGTCTTCATCGTTGAACTGCCAGCCCTCGCGGGCCAGTTTCTGCAGGATGCGCATCATGTCCACGGTGTTCTGCAGGATCACCGATGAGGCCACCATGTCGTTGTAGCGCAGGCGCTTCTGCTGTTCGTCAGGATCGTTCTCGGCGATTACATCGCCGCCAAAGGACAGCCACTTGGAGAAGCCATTGTAGGACTCGATCTTGTTGGTGTTGGCGGTGACTTCCTGGCGCAACTCGCGACTGCCGATCCAGTTGAGCAGGAAGATTGTCCGGATCACGCTGCCCAGTGCCTGTGCCGCATGGTAGAGCTTGTTGCGCCGGCTGTAGGAACCAAGTTTTCGCAGCAGCATAGGCGAAGAAATCTTGCCGGCCTGGATCGACAACGCAACCTGCATCAGATCCTGCCAGTGGGTCTCGATCAGGTGCCAGTCCGCGCTGTCTGTGAACAGGCGGTTGATGTGCTTGTACGAGCTCCAGCAGCGGGTGTCGGAGTCTGTGCAGCCAGATGCGGGCATGACCATTTCCTACTCGGGGCAGTTCGAGTTCCTGCAACGCGCCAATGCGCGCCTGACTTGGGTGGTTCCGGCGACACTGCTGATTATCTTCGTGCTGCTCTATCTGACCTTCAATCGTTTGGCCGAGGCCTTGCTGATCATGGCTACCTTACCGTTCGCCCTGACTGGCGGTGTCTGGCTGCTCTACTGGCTGGGCTTCAACCTTTCGGTGGCCACTGGCGTCGGCTTTATTGCGTTGGCCGGGGTGTCGGCGGAGTTCGGGGTGATCATGCTGATCTACCTGCAGAACGCCTGGCATTCCCGAGTTGAAGCGGGTCGCACAAACAACCCTGCTTTGCTTGAGTCAATTCGAGAGGGGGCGGTGCTGCGCGTGCGGCCGAAGGTGATGACGGTCGCGGTGATCATTGCCGGTCTATTGCCGATCCTCTGGGGCGAGGGAGCGGGATCCGAAGTCATGAAGCGCATCGCCGCACCGATGGTAGGCGGGATGATTACCGCACCGTTGTTGTCGATGCTGGTGTTGCCGGCAGCCTATTGGTTGATCCGGCGCAGAGGACAGGCTAAATGAGCGCTTCCATCATCCCGAGCTTTTATCCGTTTTCTGCGCCAAGAGGTCATGTCACTTTTTCACGATAACCCTCATGCAGCAGCATTGCGGATAGGAGCAAGGAGTGAAAACCCTACGTTTCTGTCAGAAACGTAGTTGCTAGACGCTCGGTGAGTAACTTCTCCGAGCTATGCACGCTGTAGCCTGCCCCGTCAGTCCATCGAGTGCCGTTGCAGCAGCCCGTCACTCAGCCACTGGCGTAGCCAGGTTACAGCTTGCAGCGGTGCTTTTTCACCCAGATCACTGAGCTGCGCGCAGAGTTCGGCAAAGGTCCATCCCTGCTCGTTCATGCCCTGCAATGCAGCGGCTTCAGCTGCCGCCAAGCTGCGGAAACGGGTGATCAACTGCTCACGCCAGATCAGGCAAACCTCGGCTTCGGCCAATACCAGGCTACCGGGAAACTCGCCTTGCTCCTTGCATGCTCTCCAGATTGCCAGGCTGTTATGCCCGCACACCTGCCACTGCACGCTGGGCAGCAGACGCAGTTGCAGAGTTGGCCAATCCTCGACAGGCATCTCGGCCATCTGCGTCAGGCTCATGGGCTGCCCTTCGGGCGCATCGAAGGCTAGGGTAAACGCCCACTCCAAGCGCGCCAGCTCACTCAGCGGCGCGGCCTGCGCGGGTACTAGATAACCCTCGATAAAGTCGGCGAGCTGCGCACCAAGCCAGCGCAGGCTGAAGTGCTGCGAGGGATGAACGCGCAGATAGGCCAGCGCCAGGGCGTCGAATTCCTCATCACCGAGCCAGCCATGCACAGCTGGGTAATCACCGCGCAAAGCCTCCAGTAGCCGCGCGCGGTAGGCGTTGTGGTAGATCGCCAAGCCCTGCTCGGCACTCAGGGCCGCGCTGCCCAGAAGGCTCGCCTGCAGCACCGGGTTGGGCTGCGCATCAGGGCTCAGCAGATAGGCCTGCACTTCGCGCTGCCAGTCATTCAGGCGCATCGGGCAGACCCCTGAAGCGCGTCGGCGGCCACACGGCGGGCCTTGTCAAGCTCGCCGAGCAGTTCATCCAGAACGGGGAAATGATCATCTCGCTCGAGCAAGGTGGAAACCGGCCCGAGGTGCTGCAGCGTGCGTTGGTAGAGCTGCCAGACCGGGTCGCTGACCGGCTGATCATGGGTGTCAATCAGGTAGCTGCCGTAGTCACTGTGGCCGGCCAGGTGCAACTGACGCACACGCTGCTTGGGCAGGCTGCTGATGAACTCCCACGCATCAAAACCATGATTGCGCGCACTGACATAGACGTTGTTAACGTCCAGCAGCAGCTCGCAGCCACTGAGCTCGCTGAGCGCGGCGAGAAACTGCCATTCGCTGAATTGATCATCGGCGCAACGCAAGTAACTGGAGACGTTTTCCAGCACCAGCGGCCGTTCGATTACATCCTGCACCTGGCGCACCCGCGCGGCCACATGCTGCAGGCTCTCTTCGGTGTAGGGCAGCGGCAGCAGGTCATGCAGCTGGTGGGCATTGCCCCGGCTCCAGCACAGGTGATCGGAGATCCACGCCGGCTGCACCCGCTCGGCGAGGTGTTTGAGCTGGCGCAGGTAGTCGCGGTCCAGCTCATGCGGGCCGCCAATCGACAGCGACACGCCATGCATCACCAGCGGGTAGTGCTCGCCGATGGCATCAAGAAAGTAGAGGGCCTTACCGCCCGCCACCAGGTAATTTTCCGAGACGATCTCGAACCAGTCGATGGCCGGCCGTTGCTCGAGAATGGCTTGGTAGTAGGTACTGCGTAGACCCAGGCCAAAGCCCAGACTGCCGCGTTGAGCATTCATCGCTGACTCCTTGGTCGGTGATGCGGGGCAACCGCGCGGCGGTCGCCCCGGCTCACTTACTCGCCGACAGTACCCTTGGCAGCATTGCACTCGGCCAGAGTCATCGATTTGAAGCCTTGACCTTTGCAAGCACCCTGGCCTTTGCAGCTGTTTTCGGCTGTCTTGCAGTCATTCTGGCCTTTGCAGGATGTTACGCCGTAGCAATGCACCTTGGCCTCTTCGGCCACTACAACAGTGCTTGAAAGACCAGCAAAAAGGCTTGCAGCAGCGAGCGCGATAGCAGCACCAGCGGCGGTGTTTTTAATAGTCATGTGCGTATCCTCGGGTGATCTTGATTGGCCGGGCAAAAGGATTTTCGCGTGCCGGCATTCAACTAGAGTCACGAGGCGGGCTGGCGTTACAGCGAAGTTGAAAAAAATCACAGCTCAGCGTCTGCGCAACAGCTCTAAGAAGAACCCGACTGATAGCTGCCGCGCCATAGAGTGTATGCGACAACATCCAGTAACGCTGTGTATTAGCTGCAGCAGAAGTCATGCCGCCGGACACCCGTGGCAAAAAGCAGACTCTGCCCGTCCGACCGGCTTCCTTGCCCGATGCTCACCGGTCGGTGGGCAGATGTAAGGAGTATAGGGCATCCCGCAATGCCCCTGAGCGACGAGAAATTGCTCGTAATGAGGTCACAGCAGGTCAGATTTCGACTGTGGACTTGAGACATGTGCCATCCATGAAACCAGTAGCCATCGAGCACTACTGGAATGGCGTCCTGCCCAACGCACGCCGCCGCACGCATCGCTTCAACCTATCCAGCAAGGAAGGCCATGTACCCCATTTGCATTCGCGATAATACTTTCTCGAATACGAAACGTAGGGGGCACTGGCAACGTCGATGAGCGCCCCTAGAGCGCATCGACTGTTCTATTCCGACCAGATGTCTTGGCGCTGTAAAGGGCCTTGTCTGCGGCTGACAGGATGAGGTCTGGAGTATCTTCAGGTGTCGGCTGTATGGAGACTAAACCGATACTGACCGTCACCCTCAACGCTGTGCCCTGCGTACCGACAAACTCTGCCGTTTCTATTGCCTTGCGAATGGTTTCTGCCACAACCATGGCGCCTTGGGAGTCCGCCCCAGGAAGAACTACTGCAAACTCCTCTCCGCCGTATCGAAAAGCCATATCACCAGGGCGCTTGATGGTTTGACGGATCTTCTCAGCTACAGCCCGTAAGCATTCGTCACCGGCAAGGTGACCATGCTCATCGTTAAAGCGCTTGAAATGGTCAACATCGAGCATCAACAAGGCCAGTTTCTGACGCTCTCTCCTGGCCCGCCCCATTTCGTCAGTTAGGTACTGGTCGAAGAAGCGCCGATTCGCCAGCCCGGTCAGGCCATCCTCCAGAGCTTGTGCTTGAAGCTTCGTCGCGTTTTCCAGCAACTGCTCCTGCGCCAGGAAAAGCGCCCGCTGCACATGATTTTGCTGCTGCATCAGACGAATTAATCGATAGCTAAGGGTGCCGAGAATCGAGAGGAGCAAGAACATCAAGCCAAGACTTAAGAGGGTCTCCTTTCGCCAAGCTGCCAGATTTTCGTAGCGATCCAAGGCAACGAATGTGATCAGCGGGTAATCCTCGACTCGTCGGAAACCAACGATACGATCAACACCATCGACAGCAGATCGGGCGGTGGCCGTCCCGTAGGGTCTCTTGGGCAAAAGCTCAGTGAACAAGGGACCCTTGGAGAGATCCTTGCCGATGTCTCCTTCATGAAAAGGTCGACGCACCAGTATTCGCGCATCACCCGAAATAAGTGTCACAACGCCGTTCAGCCCGACATCTATGGCTGGATCAAGACCAATGGCTTTCACCCAGCCTTTGACGATTCGAGCGTATTGTCGAGTAGATAGATGCTCTGAGGTATGCAACCGGCTCGGGAAAAGGCAGTCCTCGCTGCGTAGCTGGGCCTGATTGATCCAAGCCGCGAGAGCAGATCGTGTTTGCTCAGTGATCTCGAATTGCACTGGTCGCTGCGTTTTCTGCTGCATTACCATGGCTCGTGCTGACACGTGCTCACCATGGGCAACGTCGCGTACACGGAGCTTGGTTAAGTCGCAGGCTCGAAGCTTGCTGTCGATGGCCAGATCGAAGAGGGCCAAGTCCCGGCTTCTTTCTGCAATTTGAAGCCTTACTCGGATGGCCCAGATATCTCTCAGTCGGAGCGGGGTTTTCTGCCCGACCAGTTTTCCTTTGTTCCAGGGCTGACGGCTGCAGGTAGCGATGATGTTCATGGCAAGTCCTCCATGTGAGGAAGGACAAGGATGGCTAGCCAGAGCAATGGTCGCTAACCGGGTAAGCGTCCGCTCAAGTCACCTTGCGTGACTCAGGTGGGTACCCACTGATGCGGCAGCAGTTGCTCGATCTCACTCGCCCGCTGCGTTGGCAGTCGTGTCAGCACGTCCTTGAGATAGGCATACGGATCATGCCCATTCATCCGCGCCGACTGGATCAGACTCATGATCGCTGCTGCCCGTTTACCGCTGCGCAGTGATCCGGCGAACAACCAGTTTGAGCGACCCAGCGCCCATGGCCGGATCTGGTTCTCGACCCAATTGTTGTCGATGGGCACGGCACCATCCTCGACGTAGCGAGTCAGTGCAGCCCAACGTTTGAGGCTGTAATCCAGGGCTTTGGCGATGGCCGAGCCCTCGGGCACGAGGTCGCGCTGGGCGAGCATCCAGGCATGCAGCGTGGCGAGGATGGGAGCCGTTTTTTCCTGCCGCATTCGCCAGCGCTCCTCATCGCTCAGGTCGCGCGCTTGCCGCTCGATTTCGTACAGGCCGGCTATTGAGTGCAGTGCCTGTTCGGCCAACTGGCTTTTGTTCGCCGCGTGAAGATCGAAGAACTTGCGGCGGGCGTGAGCCATGCAGCCGATTTCGGTGATGCCCTGCTCGAAGCTGGCCTTGTAGCCGGCGAAGTCGTCGCAGACCAGCTTGCCATTCCACTGACCCAGAAAAGTGCGCGCATGTTCGCCCGCACGACTGGGGCTGAAGTCGTACACCACCGCCCTGAGATCAGCAAAGGGGGTGGTGCTGTAGGCCCAGACGTAAGCCCGATGGGTTTTCTTCTCGCCTGGGGCGAGCATTTGCACCGGGGTTTCATCGGCGTGGATCACGCGCTGGGTCAACACGGTTTCGCGCAGCGCATCGACCAGCGGCTGAAGCTGCACACCGGTTTGCCCGACCCACTGCGCCAGTGTCGAGCGCGCGATGGCCAGGCCAGCCCGGCCAAAGATTTTCTCTTGCCGGTACAGCGGCAGGTGGTCGGCGAATTTGGCCACCATCACGTGAGCCAAGAGGCCGGCGGTGGGGATACCCTTGTCGATCACCTGGGCCGGCACGGGTGCCTGGATCAGCGTTTCGCACTGGCGACAGGCCCATTTGCCACGCACATGCTGCTCGACCGTGAACACACCCGGTGTGTAATCCAGCTTTTCGCTGACGTCTTCGCCGATGCGTTGCAGCTGGCAGCCGCAGGCGCACTGAGTGTTCTGCGGCTCGTGATGGATCACGGTGCGCGGAAATTGCGCGGGCAGCGCTGTACGCTTGGGTTGTTGGCGGGGCTCGGCTGGCGCAACCGGGGGATTGACGGCTTTCAACTCCGCCTCGATGGCGGCGATGTCAGTGTCGAGCAGGTCATCCAGCAGGCTGCCCTGGTCAGGGCTCAGCTGCTCGCTGCGCTTGGCAAACTTGTGCCGTTTGAACCAGGCAATTTCGTGGGTGAGCTGTTCGATAATGGTTTGATCGCGGTGGATCTTTTTGCCCATCGCGTCGACCTGCGTGAGCAACTGCGCGGCCAGTGCACGCAGCTGCTCAGGCGTCAATTGGGCGAGATTGGGCGAGGAAGTCATGCCGCTGATTGTGCCAGAGCAGGCGGTCAGCGCAGATACCCCGATGGACTAATGGCCGATGCTACAACACTGTGATCGTGCCGCCGGCACCGACCCGCTGCCAGGGCAGCCCCAGTACCAACGCCTGAAGTTGCTCGGCGTCGAGTTCGACTTCCGAGCCGTGCCGGATGCCAGGCCAGTGGAACTTGCCCTGGTTCAAGCGCCGCGCGGCCAGCCAGATACCGACACCGTCGTGCACCAGGACTTTCATCCGGTTGGCGCGGCGGTTGGCGAAGAGATAGGCGCAGTGCGGCTTCGCCGCACCGAACACCGCCACCACGCGAGCCAACGCGGTTTCAGTGCCAGCCCGCATGTCCATCGGCTCGGTGGCGAGCCAGATGGTATCGATGCGAATCACGGGGCGAGCCCACGGACAAAGCGGGCGCATCCATCAGGATCGGAGGCCGGCCATTTCACCGTGATCGATTGCTCGCCAAGCGCTAGCTCGATAATCACCGATGCTTCAGCCGACCGTTTCGGCGTAGCCCTCAATGGAACGAACGCCGGCAACGCCGCAGGCAGTTGATCTCGATAAAGCGGTAGCCACTTGCGAATGACGTTGGCGTTGATACCGTGGCGGATGGCCACGCTGGAGACGGTCGCACCGGGTTGCAGGCACTCCTGAACAACCTGGGCCTTGAACGGTTGGGGGTAAGAGCTTCGTTGGCGCATGGCAATACCGGCGATAAGGGCTATCGCGTCCGCTTAAAAATACGCGGACACCATCGCCCTTAATGCTGGGGTTCGGAAGGTGACTTGGCCGGACGCTTACCTAACCGG
>NZ_BATI01000049.1 GCF_000467105.1 Aquipseudomonas alcaligenes NBRC 14159 | reverse complement strand
AATCCCTGCCGATCACCCGCCAGCTGGCCGCAGACTACAAACGCCTGCTGGATAAGGGCATCCTCGGCAAGCACGCCTTCCTCGAACGGGAGCAGCGGCGCATGGACCAGGAGCGTGAGTTGGCCATTCAGCAGGCCCGCGTCGTCGAGTTCCAGGCCGCCAAGCTGGAGGCCGAGCGCCGTCGCCAGGGCGTGATCGCCCAGACCCGCCGCACCATGCTCGACCTACAGCATGAATCGGAACAGCGCAGCGCCGCCCTGCAACAGGAGCTGGTCAAGGCCGAACAGCGCGACCGCCTGACCCGCCTCACTGCCCCGGTGGACGGCACCGTGCAGCAGCTGGCCATCCATACCCCTGGCGGAGTGGTTACCGAAGCCCAACCGCTGATGGTCATCGTGCCCAAGGACCAGCCGGTTGAAGTAGAAGCCATGCTGGAGAACAAGGACATCGGCTTCGTGCGCGCCGGGCAGGAAGTCGAGGTCAAGGTCGAGACCTTTAACTTCACCAAGTACGGCGTGGTGCACGGCACCGTGCTGAACATCTCTAACGACGCCATTGAGGACGAGAAGCTGGGTCTGGTGTACAGCACTCGGATTCAGCTGAAGGAAAACAGTATCCAGGTCGGCGAGAACCGCATCGAACTGTCGCCGGGCATGGCCGTGCGAGCGGAAGTGAAGACGGACAAGAGAAAGGTGATCGATTACTTCCTGAGTCCGCTCAGGGAGTACCAGAACGAGAGCCTGAACGAACGCTAGCGGTACCGATGCCAGGGAGAGCGCATCCGGATGAAAGTGCTGTTCATACACCAGAATTTCTTAGGCCAGTTTCGCCATCGTTAAAGTCAGTGATTTCTGCAAGCAAGTAAAAAGCGGCGCATCCTCGAATAATCCGATAGTGCCACCTGTATCTTAATATGTATTTAATGGGCTGGAGTAAGTTCATGGGAAAGGGGAAAAGTCTTTTTAGAGCACTACTTGGCTTGGTAGGAGGAGTTCTTCTTTTTGCTGGTGCAATGGCCGCCGAAGCTGGCCCCTCACCAAGTTGTGATTTATTGAAAAATGAAGCGGCGACACCAAAGAATACTCTCACTTGGCGTAAGGTCGAACCGGCTCGCATATTGGAGGCGGATTATTACGGGCGGATATTTGAAGCCAATTTTGACCAGGAAGGATCAAGGCGGTTTCTATACAAAGTAATCTATAACATCTCTGGGCAGCCGGCTTATGTCTCTGTTGCGCTGCTTGACCACTCTCTTGATGATATTGACGTCAAAAAAATACGGCCTCAGGCGATATTTCTCTTAGAGGAGGAGGCCAGGAAAGTAGTCAGTGAGGGCGGGGCTAGAGAGGCTTATGGAGTTGTCCATAGCGGAAAAGATATCTCAATCTGGTCACTAGGGTCGGGATGGTACTTTTCTTTGGAATGGCTAGGTCGACTAGTAATTTTTGAACTGGCCAGTGATCGTATTAAATATGCCTGTTTTGAAAATTAAATCAAGGAGGATTTATGTCGCTATCGAGTGTAAGTGAGAATTTCGTTCATGGCGGTTATCAAGACGACCGAAATGAAGAGATTAAGCGCTTCGAAAATGATCCGCTCAGAGTTAACGGCAGTCCACTGGGTGTGCATTTAGATCACATAGGGAGACCTGCACTCGGGTATGGCTATGATCTTCTGGCCCGAGACTTGAATAGCTTGCAGGCTGAACTTCAACCATTTCTGGCAGTTGGATCTCAGATTACTAATCATCATATTGAGGTCTTGCGCTCTCTGAGAACTGGTCAGCCAGTCTCGCTTCCTGGTGACCCACTTTTCGGTGAGATTATTGATATAGCTATGTTTCGTGCGGAATGGAACGACGTGGTCCTTGCTTCGGAGGAAGAGGCTGAAAATCTACTGAATTTGAAAGTTCAACAATATGAGAATGCATTAACAGCAGCCCTTGGGGATCATGACATTCCTCACTCTCGAGAAAGGGCTGCGATTATCTCTATTTTATACAATATAAGCGGCCCAACTGCTGGAGCGATCTCTGCGAATATACCCTCTACGCTTGCCATAATCAGAAATAATCAGAGCGACCCTGGGCAGAAGGCAAAGATTTGGTTTGAGATAAAGTACAATACAAACTCTGATCGCGACCCCCAGTTGCAACCTCGCCGAGATAGAGAAGCCGCAATGTTTTCTCTCTATCAGAACGGACAGTCGGCTGCCTCAGAAGAGGAAGCTAAGGCTGTGCTTTTTGTACTTGAGGGGAAAAGAACGCATATTCAAAGTTATTTGCAAGCAGTCGGTGGGGATGCTGATAGCGACTTCGAGAGCTTCCCAAGCTCCGCAAAATTGTTGTTGATAGATAATTTTGCCCACGGCGCGGCTATAGATTCTGTAAAAATCGGGGCGACTGACGGCTACCTAGATAAACAGGGAGTTCAACTCGGCACCGGAGATGTTATCGAAGGGACGGATGGTGGCGACTTAGTAATCGCACAAGCTGGTGACGATCGCCTCAGTGGTGGAGATGGGGCTGATTATCTCTATGGTGATTCAGGTGTAGACAATATTCACGGTGACGGTGGTGGTGATTCCATTTATGGGGGCGAGGATGACGACCACTTATATGGAGATGCCGGTGAAGATACTTTGGATGGTGGCAAGGGTATAGATTACCTCTATGGCGGAAAGGACAATGACGTTCTTAAAGGCATGGTTGGCAATGACTTTCTCTATGGTGATGAGGATCAAGACTATCTAGAGGGAGGAATGGGGGCTGATCAACTGTTTGGCGGCCAGGGCTTCGATATATATAAGGCCGACATAAGCGATACTATCACTGATAGCGACGGATATGGCCGAGTGGAGTTCAATGGGCGCTCGCTGACCGGCGGCAAACGAAAAGAAACCGACCCCGAGAACATCTACAAGAACGGCGGCGACACCTACGTGCTGACCGGCACCACCTTGGTCGTCAATGGCGGCCTCACCATCAATGACTTCTCCGACGGCAAATTAGGCATCTTCCTCATCACTGAACCGGACGACGAAGAGGAAGAAGAGGAGGAGGAAGAGATCCCCGACACTGGTGAGGCTGAAACCCGCACCTCCCCGATCATTCTTGACCTCGACGGCGACGGCATCGAAACCCTGAAGCTGGGCTCCAATTACTTCGACCACGACGCCGATGGCCTTCGTGAGCGCTCCGGCTGGGTCGGCCCGGACGATGGGTTGTTGGTTCGTGATGCGAACGGCGATGGCCTGATCAGCGATGGTTCCGAGCTGTTCGGCAATAACACGCGACTGAAGAATGGCCAGAAAGCCGCCAACGGCTTCCAGGCGCTGGCCGAATACGACGACAACGGCGATGGCGAGATAGATGCCCAAGATGCATCGTTCGCTACACTCAAGGTGTGGCGCGATCTGAACAGCAACGGCGTCAGCGAGCAGGGTGAGTTGCAGGGTTTGGCCGAGGCCGGGGTGCGCTCCATCGCGACGGCTTACACCACCTCCTCCCATGTCGATGCCAATGGCCATGCGCACCAGCAGATGGGTTCTATCGTGTTGGCCAATGGCACGGCGTCTACGGCGGCGGACGTCTGGTTCAAAATCGATGCAGCCCGGCGCGTCAACAGCGGCACCATTGAGCTCACCCCGGATGTGGCGTTCATGCCCAACGCCAAGGGCTTCGGCCAAGTGTATGACTTGCATCAAGCGATGGCACTGGACGCCGGCTTGAAAGACTTGGTCAAGCAATACATCGCGACCACCGATAAGGCTGCACGCGGTGCTCTGCTGGACAACCTGATTTATCGCTGGGCGGGTGCCGCCAACGTGGACCCCTACAGCCGCGATCCGAAGAAGGTCTACGGTCATGTTATGGATGCCCGGCAACTGGTGACGCTAGAGAAGCTGGTGGGCCGTCCTTACTTGGGCACCTGGTGCTGGGGTGAGCGTGACCCCAACCCCCACGGCCAAGCCGCGCCGCTGCTGATTGCCGAATACCTCGAGTTCAAGCGCTTCACCGAGGCGCAGATTCTGGCGCAAACCGAGTTCGCCGGTGAGCTGGATATCATCCGCTCGCACTTCGGCTCGGATGCTTCACGGATCGTGGTGAACTGGGATGGGCTGCAGGGCAAACTGGAGGCATTGTACGCGGCCGGAGAGACTGATCGGATCAAGGGCATTGTGAGCGTATTGAACGATCTCGGCACCTATTCGCCCGGCTATCGCACGCAGCGGGATGCAGCGTTCCAGGCTATCGGCACATTCAGCATCGAGCTGGCGCCCTTCTTCAATTATTCCGCCCTTGTTGGTACCGAGCAGCAGGACGTCCTGACCGGTATCTCGGCTGGCACCCTTTTCTACGGTTTAGCCGGCAATGATCGCTTCTATGGGCGGGAGGGGAGCGATGGCTACCACTTCCTCAGAGGTCATGGCGACGATGTGATCCTCGACAAGGGTGGCTTCGATCAGGTGATCTTCGGTGAGAGTATTACTCAGGAGAACTTGGTGTTTTCCCGGGATGCCACCACGCTCTGGATCAAGATCCAGAACGTCGACGCGAGTAGTGCGGGTTCGATCCGAGTGGATAACTATTTCGACTTCAATGGTGATGTGGGAAGCGGTGCCATCGAAAGGATCAGGTTCCATGATGGCAACACCTTTTCCCAGCAACAGATTGCGCAGGCCCTGGCAGCGGCGGCTGCGACTCCGGGCAATGACCGGATTTTTGGTTCGACCCAAGGAGATGTGATCGCGGCCTTGGCCGGAAATGACATCGTTCAGGGCTTCGATGGCAGCGACCGACTGGCTGGTAATGAAGGCAACGACCAGTTGCTTGGGGATAACGGCAACGATTGGCTCGACGGTGGTTCGGGCAACGATACCCTGACCGGGGGGCGCGGCGACGACACCTATCTGTTCGGCACCGGGCACGGTGTCGATGTGCTCGATAACTATGACGACACCCAAGGGCGGCAGGATCGAATTGTCTTCGACGAAACAATTACTCCCGCCTCGGTCGATCTTAAACGCGTGGGCAATGATCTGCTGATCCATACCTCGCCTACTGACACCATCAAGGTGACTAAGCACTTCCAGAGCGATGGATTGGGTGCTTATGCGGTCCAAGAAATCGTGTTCGCCGATGGTACCCGATGGGACAGCGCCTTCATTCGGACCTTCATTCTGCAAGGGACGGCCGGCGATGACTCGATCGTAGCCTTTTCAACCGACGATACCTTAACGGGACAAGGGGGAGACGACACCTTGTCCGGAGGGATGGGGCATGACCGCCTGGTTGGTGGAGTTGGGAATGACACGCTGAGTGGCGATGCTGGCAATGATCTCTATGTATTCTCTCGTGGAGATGGGCAGGACACTATTCAGAACTACGATGCAAGTGTCGGCAGAGTCGACGCGCTGCAATTCGCCGAGGGTATCAACCCCGAGGATATCGTCATCCTCCGTACGGATCCCCATCTGGTTTTGAAAGTTAAAGATACGCAGGATCAAGTCACAATTCTCAACTTCTTCTCTGGCAATGCAACAAGCTTTTATAAGCTGGATGAAGTCAGGTTCTCTACTGGGGTTGTCTGGGATATTGCAACCATTAAGCAGTTGGCAATTCAGGGTACTGAGGCTAGCGACAACATCATTGGCTACGACTCTAATGATGTGCTGGATGGAAAGGCCGGTAATGACTTTCTCTCTGGCGGCTATGGTAATGACACTTATATATTCGGCTATGGCTATGGCCATGACAGGATCAACAATCATGATCAGTTCGATCCAAACCCAACTCCCAAGGATGTCGTTGAATTCAACTCAAGCGTTCGTGTCGAAGATGTGACATTTTTCAGGGACTATTGGGAAAATCTCTTTGTTTATTTAACCGGCTCGAATGATAAGCTAGAGATATCTAGCTTCTTCTATTCTCCATTAAATGGAGGCGACTCGGCATATTCCGATCCTACTGGGCCGTTCTATTACGAACTGGAAGAGTTCCGCTTCTCTGACGGCACTGTTATTACGTCCGCTCAAGTTCGCAGCTTGGTCCTTTCCGGCACTAACAATGATGACTTAATAGAGGGCTACGCTACCTCCGATAGGCTACTAGGTTATTCAGGTAACGATGACATTAGAGGAAACTCTGGAGATGACTACATTGATGGGGGGGAGGGTAATGATCGCATTGAAGGTGGGCTCGGTAACGACACGCTGATTGGCGGGGCCGGAAAAGATAACATTGCAGACGGGAAAGGGGTCAACGTTATAGATGGCGGCGAAGGTGACGATAATATCTCGATCAATCCTGAGTCCACCCTGATCTTCGGAAATGGCTATGGCTATGATCAAACTGACATTTCTAGGGTTGAATTTACAAATGGCTCTGCATCAGGCGAGTGGCGATATCTTAGATTTCTAGATAGCCTAGTGATTACGCGCAGTGATGCCCATGAAGACAGATTAAGGGTCAGGAATTTTTTCTCAGAGAATCCTCTATACACCCAATACAGGAATGATTTCTTTTCACTGAATTTTCATGATGGCACATTGATTGAGGACGTTCAGCCAAATGAAATGAGTGGTGTGTACTTTGACCTGAGCGGCGGAGACTATGGTCTGAGTGCAGCTTACTCAACAAGCAAATCCTATAGCGCAACCGCGGACACCATCGGGCAGTATGGTCGTCTGTCCAACGGCGGTGGATATTTCATAGGTGGAAGCAATATTGGTGATGATTTGTTGGTGGGGTCGTGGGGAGCAGATGAAATTGAGGGGCGTAATGGTGATGACATACTGTACGGTATGGCAGGAGATGACTCGTTATCAGGAGGGAATGGTAACGACACGCTAATTGGTGGTCTTGGTAATGACAGCATTTCTCTTTCGTTTGATACTGGGTCTAAAAGCATCATTTTCAATAAGGGAGATGGGAAGGACAGGATCTACCAAAGTGGTCTTGTAGCAAGGTTGAATATAAACGGCTACTTGCCTGGAGAGGTTGTATATCGAAGAGCTAATCAAGATCTCTACATAGAGTTTCAAGGGACAGCCGATAGCATTCGCATGAGTGGTTTCTTTGATTACAGCGGACAGTATGGTCTGAATAGTATCTTTGCAAACACTAGCCTTCACTTCGAGAGCGGGGAGGTTTTGACTGCAGCGGAGGTGCTGGCCCTCGCCCACCAGAGTGATCGTTTACCTACAGTGGTGAACGAAACGGTGGAAACCGCCGCTGGGCGGCCGTTGGTTTTGGATGCCAACGCGTTGCTCAGCAATGATTCCGACGCCGAGTCCAGCTTGGTCTATATCGCCGCAGTCAAATCGCCGGTGAATGGCACTGTGACGATTAGTAGCGACTTAAGGACGATCACCTTTATGCCGAGTGCCGGCTTCAGCGGGATGGCTTCTTTCGTCTATGTCGTCTCTGATGGAGTGAAGACCGCTGAGGGTGTGGCTACTGTCGAGGTCAACCGCTCCTACGAGGTACTGGAGAGCACGACCTTAACTCTCGACGCCGAAACGCTGCTCGTGGGTGATCTCGAACCGAGCAATGACGATTACGATATTCTGGGCACACTCGTGGATGACGATTCCGGGGATGACATCAGCGTGTCATTCGACAGTGCCTCCGGACAGGTCACGGTTACACCCACCGCCGGTTTCCGGGGGCAAGCGACGTTCAGTTATATCGTCAGCGATGGGGTGGACACCTACTACAAGCGGGCCTATGTGCTGGTCGGTACTCAGCAGAACTTGACCCTCACCGGTACCAGCGGTGTGGATATGCTGGAGGGTAGCTTCGGCAACGACACCCTTAATGGTTCGGGTGGCAACGACACCTTGCTCGGCGGCAAGGGCAACGACCGGCTGAACGGCGGAACCGGCCTCGACGCTATGTTCGGCGGCCTAGGTAATGACACCTACGTGGTGGACAACCTTGGCGATCTCGTGAGTGAGGACGGTAACGGAGGAGTCGATACGGTCGAGTCGAGCATAACCCTGACTCTGGCCGCTAACGTCGAAAACCTATTGCTGACTGGCAG
Source organism: Aquipseudomonas alcaligenes NBRC 14159 (assembly GCF_000467105.1). GTDB lineage: Bacteria > Pseudomonadota > Gammaproteobacteria > Pseudomonadales > Pseudomonadaceae > Aquipseudomonas > Aquipseudomonas alcaligenes. Next base: position 19,489 of record NZ_BATI01000049.1, on the reverse strand, counting down.
CAGCGCCCTCAACGGCACGGGCAATGAGCTGGACAATATCCTGACCGGCAATACCGGAGTGAACACTCTAGTCGGCGGCGCCGGCAACGATCGGCTGGACGGCAAGGGTGGTGTCGACAAGTATCAGGGCGGCACGGGTAACGACACCTATGTCGTGGACAACGCCAGCGAGACGGTGACCGAGAACGCCAACGAAGGGGTCGACACTGTTGAGTCCAGCGTCACCTTGACCCTGAGCAACAACGTCGAGAACCTGACTTTGCTCGGTACCAGTGCCCTCAACGGTACCGGCAACGCGCTGGACAACGTCTTAATCGGCAACAGTGCGGTGAACACGCTGGTCGGCGGCGCCGGCAACGACCGGCTGGACGGCAAGGGTGGCATCGACAAGTATCAGGGCGGGGCGGGCAATGACACCTACGTGGTGGACAACGCTAGCGAGACGGTGACCGAGAACGCCAACGAAGGGATCGATACGGTGGAGTCCAGCGTCACCCTGACCCTGGGCAACAACGTCGAGAACCTGATTTTGCTCGGTACCAGTGCTCTCAACGGGACCGGCAACACGCTGAACAATGTCCTGATCGGCAACAGCGGTGCCAATAGTCTGAGTGGTGCAGCGGGCAACGACACTCTGGACGGCCAGGGTGCTGCAGACACGTTGACAGGAGGGGCTGGGAACGACACCTATGTACTGGGACGTGGGTATGGTGCCGACACAACGGTGGAGAACGATACTACTGCAGGGAATACCGATATAGCCCAATTCCTAGGAGGGATTGCGACTGACCAACTCTGGTTCCGCAAGCTGTCGAACAACCTCGAAGTGAGCATCATTGGGACTTCCGATAAGCTGACGGTCAAGGACTGGTATCTGGGCAATGCTTATCACATCGAGCAGTTCAAAACCGCCGATGGTAAGACCTTGCTAGATAGCCAAGTACAGAACTTGGTCAGTGCGATGGCTGCGTTTGCTCCGCCCGCTGCAGGGCAGACATCACTGCCAGAAAACTACCAAGCGTCGCTGGCATCGGTAATTGCAGCCAACTGGCAGTGATTGAATGCTAAGTAAGCACAAGGCCCGCAAGGGCCTTGTGCTTTTTTGTGTGCCCGCTGTTCACCACTGATGTAACTCGGTGTGCAGATCCAATGCGATTCAGTGTTCAGAGGCAATGCAAGTCTGTGTTCAGGTGCGTGCAATTACGCAGCAACCATTGCCGGGCATCGAGAATGAGGACTCCGACTGCGCCATAGGCGTGCCTGGCTCAACATGGGAACAAGCGCCAATGACGATAGATACCCTCAAGCCCCGGGCTAAACGCCTACGGGCCGCTGTAGCTCAAATGCTCAAGGTCTCAATCACTCACTCGCAAGCATTGGAGCTGGTGGCGAAGGAAGAAAACTATCCCAATTGGGATGCTGCATGCGCATCAGTAAGGCACCAACTGAAAAAATCAGGGAGTAGCGTTGCAAAGGAGCACAGCATCCAGGTGACGGTGCAGGGCGCTCAAGAGCCTACTTTCTCCTCGATCTTTGATGGGAACCAAAACGTAGCAACGGATTTGATCCGCGTCCTCGACATGAGCTGCGGCCGAGGAGCCTTGGTGGTTATTGCAGGCTTCGGCATCGAAGGTAAAACGACTACTGCAAATGCTGTTATGGAATGGCTTGCGGCCGCAAATCACCAACATGCTTCCGATATCAAAGGCCAAGCAAACTATCGGCTGTTTGATGAGATCCGCGATGAGGCCACGGCATTCCAAGCTGTCGCTCTGGCAGAAGCAGGTGTGAAAGTCGTTGCAACCATCCATGCCAAACAAGGCTACGGATTGGAGCGAGTTCGGTCCTACCTTCGGAGCTACGGGGCAGGAGAAATGCTTTTGGATCGTTTGAGTGCAAACGGTCTAGCTCTCACGATCCATCAAGAACTGGTTTGGTCAGACCCATCCGTGAGGAATCAGTTGGTTCAACAGCGACGCGATGAGCTCGCAACAATTCTCAAGAGCATTCTTCGGCATGAGCCGGTGATCGCTAACAACCCAACCACACCATAGAGCCGTTTCCGCTGGGTAATGACTGCCCTTAGCTCGCGGAAGTGGGGCAGCCGTTACCATCCCGCTCATATCTTACTGGAGCGTGGAATAGTGAGCCTCAAGACCTGTGAGCGGCGAGAGCACTTTGGCACTGATGATCTGCTGAAGGCCTACCAAATTGACGAAGACGCTGAGCTGTCGAATGCCGAGCTATACAGCCGGCTGGCTGCTGGTGCAGGGCTTAGCTCTGGGGCCTTTCAGGAGAAATCTCCCGTCGGGAAGTCACGGGCAAACCACTCACTGATCGCCCGAGAAGCCCGCTGGCTCCAGCAAGACCTGAAAGCCATGGGCATCCTCACGCGCGTAGATGGCAGGCGCGGAGTTTGGAAGCTGACGGAGAAGGGTAAGCGCAACCTGCATGCGTCAAAGCCGGGGGTGAAGCTGCTCGGCTACAGCACAAGCCTCGGTGTGGCCATCTGGGGGGCCAGCGAAGAGGTGTTCCGGGGCGTTGATATTCCTATCTCGCTTTGCCTTACTTCACCACCGTACTGCTTGGCCGGCTCCAGTTCCAGGGCTTACGGCAACCCTTGCGAGAAGGAGATCGTAAACTTCGTATGCAAGGTCATCGACCCTGTCGTCGAGGCCCTACAGGAGGACGGCTCCCTGGTCTTGAACACGACCAACGACGCATTCATGAGGAATTCGCCGGCGAGATCTACCTACCTCGAGCGACTGGTTCTGACGATCTGCGATCGGTTCCAGCTGCACCTCATGGAGCGATTGGTCTGGGAATCCTCGAAGCCGCCTGGTCCAATGCAGTGGGCATCCCGCACGCGGCAGCAGCTGAATGTGGCCTACGAACCGATCCTCGTTTTTTCTAATCCGCTCCGGTGGAAAGCCGACAATCGCCGGGTTCTGCAGCCCCACTCGGAGCAGCACCTCAAGCTCATCGCGCGGGGAGGGGAGAGCCGCCAGGCGAGCTACTCCGATGGTGCCTACAGGATCCGTCCAGGCAGCTACTCAAACCCAACTGCGGGCCGTATCCCGAAGAACATCCTCAAGTACGGGCAGCGATGCCGCTATGGCATCCAGTACCGCAAGGCGTGCACGGAGTTGGGACTTCCGGTTCACGGCGCGGGCATGGCCTTCAAGGTGCCGGAGTTCCTGATTCAGTGGCTCACTGAACCTGGTGACCACGTCGTGGACGTGTTCGGGGGCAGAGGCATGACCGCCCTGGCCGCCGACATGCTGCGACCGAACCTGGATGATCGCTGAGAACCAGCTGGAGTACATTCGTGGAGGGGCCGAGCTATTCCGCGGCCGACCTGGGTTCGAACTCAATCCAGACATCGAGGCGGCATTCGCCAGAGGTTAGGTAGCAGCCGCGCCGCTCGCCGCCGTCGGCGTGGCCTGGTCGCCGGCGAGCAACGTGTGCAGTGCCTTCAGCTTCTCGACCAGTTCGTCAAAAGTGACGACATGGACTCCCTGCAGAGTGTGTCGGTACTGCTCGAACCCCTGCATCTGCTCCTCATCGGTGGGCCGGAGGCCCGCTATCACTACGCAGGCAGTTGAGTGAGGGCGGAACCCCTGGCGATCCAGTGGGCGGCCAACCGAAGACATGAAGTTGAGCTGTAGCTCCCCGCGCTGGCTCAGAACCTGCGCCACCGCACCGGAGAGATCGGTAGAAGGCGGATAGATGCCCCTATACGGCTTCCCAACGATCGGAGTACCAGGCCCCTTGATCTCCACGAGAGCGAGGTTGCTGGTGGCTACAGCAGCCATCAAGAAATCGCTGTGTGAGCCCCCGGACCCAGTGTGCGATTTGCCGCCGACGTAGGGAACATCCCCAATGCAAATCACTGGGTAGTGGAAGGCCAAAGACAGGATAAACGGGTTCTCGGAGAGCAGTTTTTGCCACTTGGTCTCTGTAGTGGATGGCTGCAGCAACTCGCTGCAACGCTCGATGAGTCTGGCCAGGCTGACAAGCTCGATGTTCTCCTTCAAGCGCAGCAGCTCCGCCGGCTCCTCCTTTGCCAGAGTCTCGGCGTGGTCCTGAACCATCTGGACTACTGCTCGCTGATCACCCTTGGAGAGTTTCACCCTGGTGCCTGCCGTGGCCATTTCCGCCAGCGCCCCTTCGGGTAACACCACACGCTCTTTGGGGAAGTTAAGTGGATCTGCACCATGAAGAAGTGTGTTGTTGCAGGCCACTCGCTTTTCCCTACGCGCGGCGCGCTGGTGCCGGCTTCCAATCGCGGCAAGCCGCTTCCGTAAGGACTGGAAGGTGCTCATGCGAAGAATGTAGAACGAGTGGGTAGTGTATTCCTTGTCCACATCACCGGAACCATCCCAGAAGTACACAGTATCGATCTCGGGCATGTTCTCGACCGTAGAGAGGATGCTCCTGAACTCCCACTTCACACCTAAGCCATGTCGCCAGTCCCGATAGAAATCTGTAGGCAGGCCTTCAAGCATGTCTTCGAGGGCCTCTTGGGTTTCAGGAAGCTCATCAAAGTCGACGTAGGGCCTAGGGATGATGAGCTGCTTGATTGAGTAAAAGATGGGTTTTCCATACTCCTCTGTGCCGGCTCGCTGATGAACTGGCCAGATAGTCAGCCCGTCCTCATCAACGCTCATGATCCTGATCCAAGGATCAGCACCTACTGGAGTGCCCTCCGGCACGGGGAGATCTGAGTAGTAGACCTCCACGGACACAGGGACTTCATCACCAATGGTGGGAGCCCCTGTTTCATCCAGAGATTCCAGGGCCAGGAATGGGCCTCCATCTGTCCTTGACTGGTTGCGAAACTCGGTGTGTGGAACAGAAGCCATGCGAAGCTCCCTGAATGCTGGCGATGCCCGAGCGTGGCAGCGGGATAGACCATCGTCAACGGAGCGGTAAACCTTGAGTAGTTGCGCCGAACCTACCTGAGCGCTGAAAGATGGCTCGGTGCTGTTATGCTGCCGACGTCTCCCCCGATTTGAGTAGCGCTCAGCTTTAGAGTCCAATCCCAGTAACCAGGAGATTGGACATGAAGAAGCGTTTCACTGAAGAGCAAATCATTGGCTTCCTACGAGAAGCCGAGGCTGGGCTGCCGATCAAGGAGCTGTGTCGTCGACACGGCTTTTCAGAGGCCAGTTACTACCTCTGGCGTAGCAAGTTTGGCGGGATGAGCGTTTCGGATGCCAAGCGCCTGAAGGAGCTGGAAAGCGAAAATGCCCGGCTGAAGAAAATGCTCGCCGAGTCGATGCTGGAGATCGAAGTCACCCGCGAGGCGTTGCGAAAAAAGTGGTGAGCGCACCCTCCCGTCGCGAGCTGGTGCGCCACATGACGGCACGCGGCTTGAGTGAGCGCCGAGCGCTTCAGGTGATGCGCATGAGCGCCAGTGCTCTGCGCTACCAACCGAGGCCGGATCGCAACCAGAGCCTGCGCGAGCGCATTGTGGCCCTGGCGCATCGGCATCGCCGCTATGGCGCCGCGATGATCTATTTGAAGCTGCGCCAGGCTGGCGAGGTGGTCAACCACAAGCGGGTGGAGCGCCTGTATGCCGAAGCCCGCTTGCAGGTGAAAAGGCGTAAGCGCAAGAAGATCCCGATTGCAGATCGACAGCCGCTGGGCCGCCCTCGTGCCGCCAACCAGGTCTGGTCGATGGACTTTGTGTTTGATCGCACGGCTGAGGGGCGTGTCATCAAGAGCCTGACCGTGGTGGATGACGCCACCCATGAGGCAGTTGCCATCGTGCCGGAGCGGGCCATTAGCGGGCACTCGTTGACACGCATTCTGGATCGTCTTGCGATGTCACGAGGGCTGCCCAAGGCCATCCGCACGGACAACGGCAAGGAGTTCTGCGGCCGCGCCATGCTGACCTGGGCTCATCTGCGGGGCGTTCAGTTGTTCCTGATTGAACCGGGAAAGCCCAATCAGAACGCCTACATCGAATCGTTCAATGGGCGCTTTCGTGATGAATGCCTGAACGAGCACTGGTTCACCAGCCTGCCGCACGCCAAGGTGGTTATTGAATCCTGGCGACGGGAATACAACGAAGAGCGACCCAAGAAAGGGCTTGGTGGGTTAACCCCATCTGCCTATGCCGAGCAACTGGCTTTGAAAACCGTTACATTGCCCCAGGACTCTAAAGCCAGCTGCTACTGAAGACGGGGGGACGTCGCTGCGGGCACAACAAAGCACCTCAGGCCACAGGCCGGCACTCGTATCTGGAAGTCCATGAATTCACGCACCCGCAACATCTCTACCCTGGCACTGGCCGGCAAGCAGCTCCATGAATCCCCCCTAAGTGGCCAGGAACGGGCCTGCCTGCTGGTAGCCGCGGACGGAGCCGAACGGCTGGGGATGTTTCAGCTGGTGAGCACCAGGCAGCACGGGAACCTACACAAGGGTGCTGAGTTCTTCAGGGTGAGCTTCAAGCTGGTAGGTGGGGAAGGGGAGCCGGGCACTGAGTACAGCCTGGCCCAGGACACCGTATGGGCCATTGTCGACCACCGAGAAGCTGCGATCGTGTTTGGCCCAGAAGACGGGATGGACATCCGGCACCGGGATCAGGGGATTGGTTCCTACCTGCTGGGGCAGCTGGTGCGCCAACTGCAGAGTGTGGAGCTCCGCGGCAACTACGCGATCCAGAGTGTGACGCTGCCTGTAGCGGCCCAGCTCAATGGGACTGATAACGATCGGCGAATTGAGCGCATGGTGACGAGGGCTGGTTTCTACTATTCCTCAGCGTCTGGCACGCCAACAATCGGGGCCAGGAAGATCTCCGACCTGAAGAGCTGGTGGAACCAAGAGCGAGTGCAGTTCCTCGCTTTCCCGCGCTTTGTCGAGATGGCGTCCGAGTGGCACCGCGGAAAGCTGGCGGCAGAGAAGACTGCTGGTGCAGCTCAATCCGCCGCTGAAGCGGCCGGCCGCGAGGTGCAACAGCTGAGAACCGAACTGCGCGAGCAGGCTGCTCAGTATGCTGGCGAGCTGCAGGCGAGCGTTGATCGGGAAGAGGTGCTGTGCAGGGAGGCTAGCGAGCGGGAGGCCCGGATCCAGGAACTCAACCAGCTCAATGTGGTGTTGAGCGAGAAAACCGAGTTTCTGCATCAGCAACTGGAGGACGCCGGCTCAAAAGTACCAAGGGCTTCTGGTGCAGCTAGCGATCAGATCCTCACGATCAGCCTTTCCAGGCCAGTCCTTTGCCTGCTTTGGGCCGCCCTGGCCGTTGCAACTGCGGGCGTCATCGCGCACTTGCCTGGCATCCTGTGAATTTGAGGGATTCTATTTGATCAGGCTTCGTCGCTTTTTTTGTCAGTAAGCAAATAGGCATAATGGAGCGCGGGCCTAGAACCTCCGATTATGAGCGTTATCGGAGGTAACTTATTGATATTTAAGGGATATCCTTTCAGTAAAGCAAATTTAGTAGCAAAGCGACTGCTCCGGCCTGACCATGTAGCAGCACCAACAGAGCGATGGATTTCGACCGAAACCTCATCCATCCGAGCACCATTGCGAGCGCAAAAAGCGTCGCGTAGGTCGTCATCTGCGCGTAACTCGAGTGCAAGCTCGCAAAAACAATTGCGGTGAGGAGCGCTGCAACCCAGTTCCAGAACGGGGATTCTCGGAAAGTCAGGCCGCCCTGCAGGAAATGTCGGAATGCGAGTTCCTCGCCGATTGGCGCTGCAATGATGACCGCGGCGATCAGCATCAACGATTCAAAGCTGGAAAGGCCGACAAAGAGGTTGGCCATCCTCTGCTCTTGAGGTGTGCCCAGAAGCTGAGCTGCTGCGAAGCCGGTGAGATACACGACCAGCACCAGGATGCTGCCGATCGCCCAATCTCGAGCTTTGAACCTCCACCACAGAGCGGGCCAGATTGTTGACCGGCGTGTAGCCCATGCCGCGGCCATCATGAACAGCGCCCCTCCCGTAACCTTGCTGGCCAGCAAATAGCTTGTGAAGCCGTTCGATACAGCCAGGTACCCCGCGACTTCTTGTGTGAACAGCCAGAGCACGAACAGCAAAATTGCGTAAGGCAATCTTGTCCAGCTTAGAGCCCTGGGGGCTTCTTCCCTTTGCACGGCCAGTTCCACAGAGCGCTCCTTAGTTGATGAGTGTTGAGGCCGTGATTCTGGCCAGCTGCCCTCTCCTTGCAAAGCCAAACTGTGTTTGCGGAAGCGGCTTCGGTGATTCACTCTGCAGGAGGCTACGCACAAACCCTACTAAGGCACGAGGAGCCGGAATCCAAGATTGTCCCTGGGCCAGAAGCGAACCATCTTGTGGGCTACTGCCGCAGCCTCCTCATGGCGGCCGCAGGCCTGCAGCGCAAGAACCAGATGGTGGTTCAGTCGGTGGTACCCCCGGTTTGAAGCTTCTAGGTAGCTAATCTCCCCAGCGAAACCTGGAGGGAGCACCTGGAAGTCGACAAGTGCAACCTGAGCAGCCCCCAACCATGCAGCCTCCTCTGCCCGATTCAACTCAGTAAGAGCCCCGACTTGGAGTGCCGTGGCATACAGAAACCCGGGCTCCATTTCCCGAGCCTTTTCGGACAGCTTCACCAGCTTCTGTAGAGCCTTGGGTGACATCTCCTTCAGATAGCTGACGGGGCCGGGCAGAGACTTTTCGAGGTGGTCATCAAGCATGCCCTCGATCTCTGCCATGTCTGAGTCGCGCCGTGATAGTGATAGGACTGCAGAACCAGGTTCCTGCCAGGCCCGGGGCTTGCGCCAGCCCTTGATGTCCTCCCAAATCCAGCACTCTAGTGCTCCCAGGGCAGAACTCACCTTCTTCGCTGGTGCAGGACCGGAACTGGCGCGCTGTTGCGCCGCATGGTAGCTGGGTATTCCTTCGAGCCTGGCTGCCAGCTCTTGGCAGGCTGATAGCGCGGGTGTTGCGCCGTGCACGGCGACGAACTCCGGCAGGAATTTCTTGAGGTTCTTGGCCCGTTTGTTCAGGCGATCGAGATCCATAGCTCTCTCCGGTTGCCGGCATATGAGGTGAGCCCACTTCCCTCAACCAGCATCGGTTGAGAGTTCAGATCGAGGTGTTGCGGAAGTCAGGTGCCACTGGAGCTTCGCCTTTGTGGGCGGCGCGCAGCCTGCTCTGCGCATGGCCAACTATCCCATGTGGTTAGCTTCACCGGCAACCTGGAGGTCGAAAGCACTTCACGAGCGGCTTTTGGCTTGAATCCATGTCAACCGCCGTTACGATGACCTTGCCGCAACGATTGCGGGTGGGTGGCAGAGAGGTCGATTGCAGCGGTCTTGAAAACCGCCGACGGGTAACCGTCCAAGGGTTCGAATCCCTTCTCACCCGCCACGCGGGCATAGTTCAGAGGTAGAACCTCAGCCTTCCAAGCTGATGACGCGGGTTCGATTCCCGCTGCCCGCTCCAAACATGTCTTAGTAGCTCAGCTGGATAGAGCGGCCCCCTCCTAAGGGGCAGGTCGGAGGTTCGAACCCTCTCTGAGACGCCATTATCGCGCCCTCGCACACAGCATGCGGGGGCGTAAGGTCTTCCTACAGAGAGGCTTCCTATGCAGGTGGTACCTCTCATGAAGCCTCTATCAGCCCTCCCCTCCCCTGGCGCTTTGATCCGTGCCTTCCACCGATCAAGAGGCGAACTGACTGCTCGAGTAACCGTTGTTATCGACACAAACGGCGTCTCAACCACCTGGTACGACGTGGCCACCGGCGAAGCCCTCGACAAGCGCGAGATCCGCGGCTGGATGCCAGTCATTCGCACAGCTGCAGGCACAACATGAACCATCCCAGCTGGATTCAGTCATGCGGAGTGCGAAAGCTCATGATCGAGGACAGCTACGGCTGCGGAACGGCGTGCCTGGCCATGGCTACTGGTCTGACATACGAGGTAGCGCGGGCCCACTTCAAGCGCGTTGGTCTCGGGGTTCGAAGGAAATCACGACCGCCCTACTCCACCGCCGGCTACGAAATGCTAATGGCTCTAGCGTCGACCGGCCGGCACACCGAAATGAAGAAGTGGGCGGGTTGGAGCAACTTCAAGGGTCTGGGATGCCTAAAGTGCGTCACCGGCAGGTCAAGGGGAAGAACTCACTGGCACTGGGTTGTCGCCTTCTCTCACCCGCTTTTCGGCATTGTCGTCTTTGACCCTTGGAACGACTTGCCCGGATTTCAAGAACCGCCACTTGATACCGTATTCGTCTCTCTTGAGAGCCTGACCATAAGTCGCGACTGGATCCAAGTTGCGGATTCCACGCTGACTCGGACACCCATTCCACGCACATCCGGACAGTGATTCCACGCTGATCCGGACACCGATTCCACGGCCATCCGGACACTTTCCAGGCAGGCAGCTACGCAGGATTTATTCACTACCATCGACCTCTTTTTCGAAGCAAAGAGGTCGTCGTGGAGCGTTTATCCATGCGTAAAATCCGAGAGGTGTTGCGCCTCAAGTTCGACTGCGGCCTGTCCGTGCGCAAGATCGCCCGCAGTCTGGGCACTGGCCACAGCAGTGCCGGTGATTACCTCTGTCGCTTTGCCGCCAGCGGCCTCAGCTGGCCCTGTTCGTTGTCCGATGCCGAGCTGGAGCGCCAGCTGTTTCCACCTACCCCGGCGGTGCCCAGCGAGCAGCGGCCACTGCCCGACTGGGCCTGGGTACATGCCGAGCTGCGCCGCCCCGGCGTGACCCTGGCACTGCTCTGGCAGGAGTACCGCCTGAGCCAGTCGCAGGGCTTCCAGTACAGCTGGTTTTGCGAACACTACCGAGCCTGGGCCGGCAAATTGGACGTGGTGATGCGCCAGGAGCACCGCGTCGGCGAGAAGCTGTTCGTCGACTACGCCGGGCAGACGGTGCCGGTGATCGACCGCCACAGTGGCGAGATCCGCCAGGCCCAGGTGTTCGTCGCGGTGCTCGGCGCCTCCAGCTACACTTTTGCCGAGGCGACTTGGTCGCAGCAGTTGCCGGACTGGCTGGGCTCCCACGTCCGTTGCTTCGCCTTCCTCGGCGGGGTGCCGGAGATTGTGGTGCCGGACAACCTGCGCAGTGCGGTGAGCAAGAGCCATCGCTACGAGCCGGACATCAACCCCAGCTACCGCGACCTGGCCGAGCACTACGGTGTGGCGGTGGTGCCGGCGCGGGCGCGCAAGCCGCGCGACAAGGCCAAGGCCGAAGTCGGCGTGCAGGTGGTCGAGCGCTGGATCCTCGCCGCCCTGCGCAACCGTCAGTTCTTCTCCCTGGACGAACTCAACAGCGCCATCTCCGTGCTGCTGGAGCGGCTCAACCGCCGACCGTTTCGCAAGCTGCCGGGCTCCCGGCACTCGGCCTTCGAAGCCCTGGATCGGCCCGCGCTACGCCCGCTGCCGGAGCAGCCCTACGTCTATGCCGAGTGGAAGAAGGCGCGGGTGCATATCGACTACCACGTCGAGGTCGACGGCCATTACTACTCGGTGCCCTACCAACTGGTGAAGAAGCCGCTGGAGGTGCGCCTGACGGCGCGCACGGTGGAGTGCTTCCACGCCAATCAGCGGGTGGCCAGCCACCTGCGCTCGCCGCACAAGGGCCGGCACAGCACGCAGACCGAGCACATGCCCAAGAGCCACCGCGAGCATGCCGAATGGACGCCGCAACGGCTGATCCGCTGGGCCGAACAGACCGGGCCGAATACCGCCGGCGTGATCGGTCACATCCTCGAGCGGCGCATCCACCCGACCCAAGGTTACCGGGCCTGCCTGGGCATCCTGCGCCTCGGCAAGACCCATGGCGAAGTGCGCCTGGAGCTGGCCTGTCGCCGCGCTCTCAGCCTCGGCGCGTGCAGCTACAAGAGCCTCGAATCGATCCTGCGTCAGGGCCTGGAAAACCTGCCACTGGCTCAAGCCAACCTGCCCCTGTTGCCGGACGACCACGCCAACCTGCGCGGCCCCGGCTACTACCACTGACCCCAAGGAATCCCACCATGCTGCCCCATCCGACCCTGGACAAGCTCCAGACCCTGCGCCTGCACGGCATGCTCAAGGCCCTCGCCGAACAACTGAAAACCCCGGACATCGACAGCCTAAGCTTCGAGGAACGCCTCGGCCTGCTGGTCGACCGCGAACTGACCGAGCGCGACGACAAGCGCCTGAGCAGCCGCCTGCGTCAGGCCAGGCTGCGCCACAACGCCTGCCTCGAAGACATCGACTACCGCAGCCCGCGCGGCCTCGACAAGGCGCTGATCCTCCAGCTGCGCAGCGGCCAGTGGCTACGCGACGGCCTCAACCTGATCATCGGCGGCCCCACCGGCGTGGGTAAGACCTGGCTGGCCTGCGCCCTGGCGCACCAGGCCTGCCGAGAGGGCTACAGCGTGCGTTACCTGCGCTTGCCGCGCCTACTGGAAGAGTTGGGCCTGGCCCACGGCGACGGGCGCTTCGCCAAGCTGATGAGCAGCTACGCCAAGACCGACCTGCTGATCCTCGATGACTGGGGCCTGGCCCCGTTCACCGCCGAACAGCGGCGCGACATGCTGGAGCTACTGGACGACCGCTACGGCCAGCGCTCGACCATCGTTACCAGCCAGATGCCGGTGGACAACTGGCACGAACTGATCGGCGATCCGACATTGGCCGACGCCATCCTCGACCGTCTGGTGCACAACGCTTATCGGATCCACCTCAAGGGCGAGTCGATGCGCAAACGAGCGAAGAAATTGACGACGCCGGGAGCCCCAGACTAACAATGCCATCCCTGCGTCGCTGCGCTCCGACTGCCTGTCCGAATGATCGTGGAACAGGTGTCCGGATCAGCGTGGGCTGAGTGTCCGAATGGCGTGGAATCCGCATCCAAGTAGAGCAGACCTTTCCGCTCTACCCGGGAAGCCTGCAGGTGGATTGAGCGCAGTGTGTGGGCAGGCAGCCGTGTCTCTGCGAGACAATCGGCACCACCATTATTGCGCCATGGTGCCTAACGAGCAGGTTTTTTGGAGCAAGAGTCAGCGAGGAGCTTGCACGTCGGCCAGAATCAAAAAAGGCGCCTGAAGGCGCCTTTAGCTTTGAATCTGCCCATCCTGGGCCCCATCTTCCTTGAAGGTCGGCACATCGTGCCCAATCCTTCAGCCGTTTGGGGAAAAGCATTGATCTGCACAGCGAATTGCATTCCCTCCGAGCACCCAATTGCATAGCAGCTGAACGGCAGTTGCATTTAACCTGAACAGCGATTGCATGACTTGCACGCATGCCGTGGCCATTTCTGGTCTAAATGAAAAAGCCGGTCACTGGTGACCGGCTTTGGGGTTGCAAGCGGTAGGAGGCGTCAGAGCTTCTTGCCTTTACGCTTACGCATCGACTCTCCACTCAGCGGCAGCATATGTGCCCGATGAACGATGCGATCCAGAATGGCATCTGCGATGGTTGGGTCGCCAAACAGGTCGTACCATTTCTCCGTCGGGAACTGACTGGTCAACAGCAATGCCCCATTCATCGATTGCTGATCGATGATTTCCAGTAGCACAGGCCCGAGGTGCTTCTCGATTCCGCCGATGCCCAGATCATCGATGATTAGCAACTGCGTCCTGATGAGTTGTCGGCGCAACTTGGGCAGAGAGCCGTCGGCATGCGACCGGCTGATATCTTCAAACAGCCGCGTCGAGGTGCAGTAGTAGGTGGTGAGGCCTTGGCGGCAAGCCTGGTTGCCAAAAGCACAAGCGAGCCAGCTCTTGCCAGTGCCGGTGGCCCCCGTAAGGATCAGATTCTGCTTGCGCCGAATCCACTCACCTTCCGCCAAGGCCATGACCTGGCTACGATCCAGTCCTCTGTCGCTCCTGTATTCAATATCCTCAAGGGCTGCCTGGCTGAAGCGCAACTTGGCCGCTTTGAGGTAACGCTCGATCTTGCGGCTGTCGCGCTCCGCGGCTTCGACATCCAGCAGGTTGCCCAATCGCACGTCGAAAGCTTGGGTCTGGATAGCCGGCTGATCGCGCTGACGCTCGTAGGCCATGGCCATGCCACGCAACCCCAATTCGACCAGCCGTTGAGTGGTATTTGCGGCAGTCATGCAGTTTCTCCAGATTGGGTAATGTAATAGGTCGCACCGCGCAGGTTGGCGTGCTCAATCACAGGGCTATCCGCTGCTGCTGGCCGGGTGCGATCTGCGCCGCTGCGCAGAATTGACCTCAAGCGGCCGTAGCCCAGGCAGTTCAGTTCCAGTGCGTAAGCGCAGGCAGACTCCAGGCGGTCATGCAGCTGTTCCTTGCGGGTATCACGCTGCAGGGCGATCACCGCCTTCAATCCATTGGCGAAGTCCGGACGTTCTTCCAAATTCCGCCGGGCATAGGCATGCGTGGCGGGACCGATGGACTCGGCCCAAGCTAGCAAGGCTTCTGGCTGGGTGTCCCGCTGATGCCGATGCTGAGGTGGCAGGTGCTCCGGTACCGTGGTGACGCCAACTCCTAGAGCCAGGGTATGACTGGCAATCTGACGACGCTGATGGAACACCACCAAGCGATCGCTGTTGACCCGGATATCCACCAACAGGTGGATGTATTGAAACGGTACCGAGTAGTGGTGACCGTTGTGCTCCAGGTGATAGTCGTTGGCCACCCGGATTTGGTAGCGCCACTGGCTGTAGGCATACGGCTCTGCCGGAAGATCCTGGAGCTCTGGAGCATCCAGCTCCTGAAAGCGAACCAGTCGGCTCTTCGGATAGGTTCGGGTGGTGCGCTCATTCAGGCGGCCCATCCAGTAGTCGAGGCGCTCATTCAGTTCCGCCAACGAAAAGAAGGTGTGGTGGCGCAACCGCGCCAATACCCAGCGCTGCACGATCTGCACACCAATCTCGGCCAAGGACTTGTCTTGTGGGCGCCGAGGACGAGCGGGATGGATGCTGAAACCATAGTGCTCGGCGAACTCCTGATAGGCAGGATTCAGTTGAATGTTGTCTTTGCCACTCTTGAGTACTGCTGCTTTCAGGTTGTCTGGCACGGCATAGCGCGGCACGCCGCCGAGATGCTCCAGAGCAAGCCTATGGCAGTGCAGCCAGTCGGCGATGGTTTGACTGGCTACCGCCGTGGCAAACAGGTAGCCCGAAGCGCCGAGAGTGCCGACGAAAACTTGTGCCTTGGATACTTCGCCAGTGTCGCGATTAACGATAGGCATGGTACGTCCGCAGAAATCCACAAACAGCTTGTCGCCGGGCTTATGGATTTGCCGCATGCTGATTTTCTGCTGGTTACGCCAGGCTCGGTAGAGGCGAGTGAATTGTGCGTAGGACACGCTGTCCGGTTCGCCCACACGGAATTCCTGCCAGAGCAGATCCAGCGTGACATCCCGCTGTTGCAGCTGCTCATGGATGCTCGCCCAATTGGGTACGGCTCGACGGCTGCTGCCCTCTGTGCGAGCGCTGAAGCGGGCCTGCAGGGCGGCATCTTCTAACTTGCGCAGCTGTTCCCAGTCCTCCTCCCGTTGGCTCAGTCGATCCCGCAGGCCGCGAACGGTATTGGGTGATATCCCAGCAAGGCGCGCGACCGCCCGATGCGATAACGAAGGGTTGCAGGCATGGCGCACGGCCTGCCGGAGCTGCTCAATGGTTAATCTCATAGGTTCTCCCCGTGGCAGGCGCGGTTACGCCTCGCCTGTCACGATCAATGCAAATTCATGGACGAATGGGCAGGCGGCCGGGTTGACGCCCGGCACGGGGAAACACAGAATGAGGACGTCTGGGGTTCAACCTGACGTTTCTCGCAAAGGCCTGGGGCCGCAATCCCCAGGCCTTTTGCATTTCCATGGCCTGCAATGCTGCGAATCAGTCAGGGCTCATGGTGTTTCTCCTCGTTGTTCAGGCTTCCAGTGGTCGAACATGTGCTCAGCTGTCGTTCGATGGCATTGGTTGATTGCGCGAACCATCAGGTTCGCTGCTCTGCACCGCGTGGCGCTGACAGGCAATCCAACCGGCAATGTCTTTCGCCAGCGCGAACCTGCCGCGCCGGTTGGGCAGTGTAAAAAACGGCACGTCGATCATTCCTCTCGACAGCGCCACGCGAAATGCTGCCGGCGAGCGAAAGCCCAACTCTCGCCACAGGGCGTTGCTACCCAGCATCACCCCATAACGCCCCGTCAAATCATGTTCAAGTTCGTCAGTCAGGCGCTGAATAGGGCTCTGTTCGTTCATGGCGCTCGTCGTTTCGCGTAGTTGCGGATCATGGTAGAGAAGTCGCTGGCCCTGTACGAGCCGTAACCTCTCAACCAACTTTTACTGTATTTACTCGCGCCGGATGACGCTAAGTGACTGAATTTAAACGCATCAATGCGCTGCTCATGAGTTTTCGCGCGAGCCTGCGAAACAGACGGCACCGAACAGCCGTTCCCGCCAAGCGCGATCAGGCGGAGGTTCTGCGCGTGCGGTATTGGTATGAAGGGCTGCGGCAGCGCACGGGGTTGGCGACGGCCTACAAGCTCGAACAGCATTTCGAGCCGGAGTCATTTCGCAAGCAGGATGGGATTACCAGTAACCGCTGCAAATGGCAGCGCTATGCGGCTGGCCGGCATACCCCTCAGGCCAAGCTGGCAGCCCGTATTGATGCCCGAGTGCCAGGCTCATTGCAGGAACTGCAGCATCCCCTTTGGGCCATCCTGAAACATCAGCCATCTCGCACCACGCTAAGCGAGGCGTTTCTGCAGCGCTTGAAGCCGGATGTGCAGGCGGTGCTGTTCGAGCCTGTCGGTGGTATCGAGGTTTACTGGCAGCGGGCCAGAGTCACCGTTGTGCTGATGAGAAAGCTGGAGCGCATCGCCAGTTTGGATGCCCTGGCAGCGTTGACTTGGCTGCTGCGAGAAGCCATCGCGCAGGGTAGTCGTAAGAATGCGGAGCGTCTGGCGCACAGCATTTATACGGTGCTGCTGATCATGGGTATCGAGTGGCAAAACCGCGAGTTGGCCGAGCCGTTGCTCAATCTTTTTGCGTACCGCATTTTGCCGCTTGGTTCGCCACCGCATCGCCGATTCTGCATGAGCGGAAGGGACATGCTTGAGTGCTCGGCTGCGCTCAATCTGATTGTGTACCAAACAACCGAAGGCAAGAGGCGCGGCCTGACTTGGCTGCAGCGAGTACACATCATGCGTCGGTTGCTGGCAGGCATGACGGGCGTCGACGTGGTGCATGCCCTGGCCCCCCAGTACATACCATCGGGCACCGATGTACCGGCGGAAGTGATTCGCCGACTTGAACAAGATGAGCGCTGGCGGCAATGGGGCTGGAGCAGCATTAACTCTACAAAGCCTGAACCATTCCCTCCCAAGAGCTTTTGGACTCAGCGCTCATCAGGCGCAGAGGGAAGCATGCTCCTTGGATGATGCATCTTTGCATGTCCGACGGACGCCCCCACACCTGACCATGCAGATTCTGCTGGGTGAGGCTGTATTTGGCAGTTACCGAGTAAAAGGCAATCAACACCGTTAGCTTGGTAGAATTCCTGACTTGACCTGTAGAGGCAAAGTGATAGCTTCTTGCAGTTAATCCATGTTCATGCAGGGACTGCAGATGTTGGACGAAATCCAAGGATCGGATATCGCGCCCGAGCCTGATACAGGCCTGGCGTGCCTGGTGATGCTGGCGCGCTTCCACAATGTGGCGGCTTCGCCCGAGCAGCTGGCCCATGAGTTCGCCGAGGATGGCCGGCGTTTTGGTCGTGCCGAACTCCTTCTTTCCGCCAAGAAGCTGGGCCTCAAGGCCAAGTCCGCGCGTAGTTCCCTTAGTCGTTTAGATACCACGCCGCTGCCGGCAATCGCCGCCGATCACGAAGGCCGCTACTTCATCATCGCCCGCCTGGACGACGGTAAAGCGCTGATCCACGACCCGCGCGCGCAGCGCCCTGAGGTGCTTAGCTTCGAGCAGCTGGAGCAGCGCTGGAGCGGCGAGCTGCTGCTGATCCGCTCCGAGGCGTCGCTTGCCGGTGAGCTGTCCAAGTTCGACTTCACCTGGTTCATCCCGGCCATCGTCAAATACCGCAAGCTGCTCGGCGAAGTGCTGCTGGTGTCCTTCGTGCTGCAGATCTTCGCGCTGCTCACGCCGCTGTTCTTCCAGGTGGTGATGGACAAGGTGCTGGTGCACCGCGGCCTGTCGACGTTGGATGTGATCGCCATCGGCCTGCTCGGCATCATGGTCTTCGAGACCTTGCTCAGCGGCCTGCGCAGCTACGTGTTCGCCCACACCGCCAGCCGCATCGACGTGGAGCTGGGTTCACGGTTGTTCCGCCATCTGGTGACCTTGCCGCTGGCCTACTTCCAGGCCCGCCGGGTAGGCGACTCGGTGGCGCGGGTGCGCGAGCTGGAGAACATTCGCAGCTTCCTCACCGGCAACGCCATCACCCTGATCCTCGACGTGCTGTTCTCGGTGGTTTTCATTGCCGTGATGTTCTACTACAGCGGCTGGCTGACGCTGGTGGTGATCTTGTCCTTGCCGCTGTACTTCCTGATCTCCCTGCTAATTACCCCGGTGCTGCGCGCGCGGCTCAACGAGAGCTTCTCGCGCGGAGCGGAGAACCAGGCCTTCCTGGTCGAAACGGTCAACGGCATCGACACCTTGAAAGCCATGGCGGTAGAGCCGCAGATCAACCGCAAGTGGGACAACCAGCTGGCCGGCTACGCGGCCGCCAGCTTCAAGACCCAGACCCTGTCGACCCTCGCCAACGAAAGCGTGGGCCTGGTGGGCAAGCTAGTCACCGTGGCCACCCTGTGGCTGGGCGCGCGTCTGGTCATCGAGGGCGATCTGACGGTGGGCCAGCTGATTGCCTTCAATATGCTGGCCGGCCGTGTGTCGCAGCCGATCATGCGCCTGGCTCAGCTGTGGACCAACTTCCAGCAGACCGGCGTATCGGTGCAGCGCCTGGGTGACATCCTCAATGCCCGCACCGAACTGTCCCAGGCTACCCGCAGCGCCTTGCCGCCGCTCAAGGGTCAGATCGAATTCGACCAGGTGCACTTCCGCTACCGCCCGGACGGCTCCGAGGTGCTGCGTGGCGTCAGCCTGCAGATCAACGCCGGCGAGGTGATTGGTGTGGTCGGCCGCTCCGGCTCCGGCAAGAGCACCCTGACCCGCCTGCTGCAGCGTCTTTACACCCCCGAGCGTGGTAGGGTACTGGTTGATGGTATGGATCTGGCCCTTGCTGATGTCTCCTCGCTGCGCCGGCAGATCGGCGTGGTGCTGCAGGACAACATGCTGTTCGCCCGCAGCATTCGCGAGAACATCGCCCTGACCGATCCCGGCGCGCCGCTGGAAGCGGTGATGCAGGCCGCCAAGCTGGCCGGTGCCCACGAGTTCATTCTCGAGCTGCCGGAAGGCTACGACACCGTGGTCGGCGAGCACGGCGCCTCGCTGTCCGGCGGCCAGCGCCAGCGCATCGCCATCGCCCGCGCACTGATCGGCAACCCGCGGGTGCTGATCTTCGACGAGGCCACCAGCGCCCTGGACTACGAGTCCGAGCGGGTGATCCAGCAGAACATGCAGGCCATCTGCAAGGG
>NZ_BATI01000050.1 GCF_000467105.1 Aquipseudomonas alcaligenes NBRC 14159 | reverse complement strand
GCTTTTGGACGTCCAGCGAACGAAGTGAGCGATAGTTGAGCGCATTGTTATATGCAATTGGCTCGGGCTCCTTTGAGTGCTTTGGTTGCTATGCATTAGTACTGCCTTGGGCTTGCTGCCAAAAGCTGATTGCTTGGCTTGTAAATTCTTCAAATTGCTCTGAGGAGTCAAAGCTTTTCTTCGGGATAATGTGGAATAAGCAGGCAGCTATCTGAATTAATAAGTATGAACCGGCAGGCTTTATGCTAATAACTCCATGCCACTTGTTTAGACCTTCATTCGCTATTGTTTCTTCATGGAGCCCTTCGGGAAGTAGTGTGTAGGTGTGCTTACCTAGGATTCCGTTGTTTTTGGATGACATTAATAAAATCATGATCATGTTGAATGTCACTCCAAGCAGCATTCCCGATAGCCCGCCAATTGCCGAGCTCACCAAGTGGATAGTTAGCTTGCTGGGGGTGTTTGGAAGGCCCTTATCCCAAGCTATGAACAAAAATGTTAGACAGGCAATTATTAAAATTGTTATGTAGGTTGACCGCATTCTCGGGAGAAGGGATAGATTAAATTTGATCAGGTCGAGTTTTTTGATGTTGATAGTTACTTTCATGCGTGTCCTTGCATATAACGATTAAGCTAACGGGCGGCCAAAAGCGTAGCTTTTGGACGTCCAGCGAACGAAGTGAGCGGCAGTTGAGCGCATTGTTAGAGGCGGCCAACTGACTTTGCAAGAAAAGTAATAGCGCCGTGCGATGACTCGTAATCCGCTACTTCAACCCCGATATTTTCCAGACCATTCTTGCTCCTGTCGTAGATGACCATACCGCCAGTGTGATGTGGGAACCCTGGTTCGATAGCGATATTTACTGGGCGTTTGAACCTAAGCGTTACGCGCGCTTCCTCCTTGCGGAGCGTGAGGTCTAGATACGATTGGTCTTCATCTTCTGGATCGAAGTAGCAGGCAAGCGCCTCAATCTGATATTGCGATGGGCACTCAAGTATCGGGTGAATGCGTGGTCCTGACATGGAGCCTCTAACGTTTGGTTAAGGGGCCGGCTTTAGCCGGTCCCGAGTGAGCGTAGCGAACGACTTGAACCATTAGTTAGAGGCATGGCGCTCACTGAGGCTGCTGTATATAGAATAGATAACGGCGTACGAAAATTCAGATTTTGAGAGCCCATCTAGATCGTTGTTCTTAACTTTTTCTAGTGAAGTGGGATTTAGGTTTCTCTCGGCTAGTTCCTTAGCGAAGCCAGCAAGCTTTAGCTCCTCTGCGCTGCCAATTTCTGGAGTAACCATTAGAGGGATGCCTAGGAAAGTGCGCGCATAAAAAGATGGATACATTTCACGGGGTGTGTCTAGGTCCCCTTTGATGCCGAAATAGAATTCGTTGCCCTTTGCATCCGCTAACTCGATTGCTAGAGAACCACCATCAGAAAGAGCGAAAGCATTAATTGATTTTAAGGGCCAGATGAGAGTGGGCAGCCTGTGTGCATAGCTATATAGACCAGTCAAGCCTGCCAAGATGGCAATCAGCGGTAAGGTTAGCCACTTAAGTTTCACGCTTTGCCTCTAACGATTAAGCTAACGGGCAGACAAAAGCGTAGCTTTTGGCTGTCCAGCGAACGAAGTGAGCGGAAGTTGAGCGCATAGTTAGGTGACCTCGCTCAGAGTTACTCGTATTTGCTTTGATTGATGCTGTATTTCTTGTAAGCGCTGGAGAAGCATGCCGTTTTCTATTGAGGCAAGAGGCGCGGCATGAGTAAAAAGTAACTCCACTTCGCCGGGCCAGCCTGGCCCGCCAGCAGATATTGCGTCCCAGAATGCCGCGATATTTCGGCCAAAGAAAGCTGCACCTTCGGGACGTACTGTTTCGACATAAAGCTGCCAGAAGCCTTCCTCGTCTCGCACTTCTTGGCAGTTGATGACTATCGTTTCCATACGACACCTAACGTTTGGTTAAGGGGCCGGCTTTAGCCGGTACCGAGTGAGCGGAGCGAACGGCTTGAACCAGTAGTTAGGTGCTTCACGGACACTTTTTTGAGCTCCAGCCTTTGGCTCTATCCGGACCATCGTTTACTAATTGAGAGTTCCATTTCTCGAAAATACTCCAGTCGGCCTCGAACTCAATGCATGTTTCGTGCGGTGCTTTGGGGTTGGAGTTATAAAGCGCAACGGCTTTTTCGATTGCTGTGGATGCCCCGTTAACTCTCATTTCTTCTTTGGAGAACGAGTAGGTAATAACTCCGTTTTCTCCGGCTATAGCTGGCAGGGCGAATACTGCAAGGGCGTAGATGATTCCTTTCATTGGTGCACCTAACTATAAGTAGACGACACAAGTGGCGTAATGTTTTCCGCCACTTGTGTCGCATAACGTTCCTTGTCGTCCGCTAAGTCCTTGTTTTTCCTCGCAGACGATTCGGCAAAAGCGACTCTTCTGTGATCGGTAAAAGGACAGGCGGATCGGGCAAGACCGGTGGTGCATTTCCCTGCGACGCTACTGGCTGGTTTTTCGGCTGTCCACTGCCACTTCGTTCAGCATCGGCGCGGGGTCGAGGTAGAACATTTTCTTCCAGCCCTGAGTGCTGGTGTCCCAGCGCCAGGGATAGGGCAACAGGGTGACGATCGAGTAGTGCAGGTGGGGCGGCTTGCCTTGGGCGTTACCGGTGCTGCCTACCGTGCCGAGTGGGGCGCCGGGAAGTACGGGTTGGCCGGGCAGGGCGCTGTAGCTGTCGAGGTGGGCGAAGTAGTGCAGGCGCCATTTGGGGCCGAGCATCAGCATTACCTTGCCGCCCATGTCCAGTTCGCCACGAAACACCACGATACCGTAGCTGGGGGCGAGCACCGGGGTGCCCTGGCGGGCGAAGATGTCGATGCCCTTGTGCGTGCCGGAGCGCCCCCAGGGTTCGTACCAGAAGCTTTGCGGGTGCCAGTCCCGGTTGCTGGCGCCCTGCACGGGCACCCGAAGCCATTGCGGTGCGAGCAGCCCGAGCAGCAGGAGGGCGAGCAGTAGGTGGCGTGGACGCGGGCGTTTCATGGCACACCGGCGCTGCGCAGACGACGGATCAGCTGGCTCAGGCCGTCGGCCTTCAGGCAGAGGAGCAGGCCGATGCACAGTTCGACCAGCGTGATCAGCTCCTGGATGACGTAGGCCGCCAGGTTCTGCTGGTCGGCCGGCGTGCCGCGCACCATGTAGATGATCCAGGTGGCGTTGAACAACAGGTCCGCCAGGCCGCGCGCCAGCAGGTAGACCCCGAGTACGCAGAAAGCCACCGACTGCAGTTCCGCCGCGCTGATGCCGCTGTTCGCTTCGACGGCAGGTGCCGGGGCCAGGCGGCGGGCGAGGGTCAGGGGGAACTTCAGCAGGATGGCGGCGGCCAGCAGCAGGCCGCCGACCTGGATGATGCCCAGCACCAGCAGCGCGCCGATGTCGTCGCTGGCACCGGTGTGGGCGGTCTGGTGAATGTACTGGTAGTGCTGGATGCCCATGACGAAGGCGCTGTACAGCAGAAACAGGGCAAACAGGCGCAGGGCGATGGCAAGCAGGTCCGTGGTGTTCATGTTCTTCCTTGAGAGTTTTGAGTGTGGCTGCGCTAGCTCTCCTGCGCGCGGTAGGCGCCGGGGGTGAGCCCGGTCCACTTCTTGAAGGCGCGGTGGAAGGCCGAGGGTTCGGAGAAGCCCAGCTGCTCGGCCAGCGCGTTGATGGTCAGCTCGTCGCGGCCCAGGTGGTAGATGGCCAGGTCGCGGCGCAGGTGGTCCTTGATTTCCTGGAAGCTGGTGTCTTCCTCGCGCAGGTGGCGACGCAGGGTCTGCGGGCTGACATGCAGCTGCTCGGCCACGCTTTCCAGGTCCGGCCAGTGCGCGCAGTCGCGGCCTAGCAGGCGGCGGATGCGGCTGGTCAGGCTGTCGCCGCCGTCCGGGCGGGCCAGCAGGTCGGCGGGGGAGTGTTCGAGGAAGTGCTTGAGCGTGCGCTCGTCCTGCAGCAGTGGCATGCCCAGGTAGCGGGTGCTGAACAGCAGGCTGGTGCTTTCCGCGTCGAAGCGCCGTGGGCAGGGGAACAGCAGGTCGTACTCGCCGCTGTGGGCCGGTTCGGGGTAGGCGAAGCTGGCTTCCTCAAGGCGGATGCGCTGGCCGATCAGCCAGCTGCCGAGGCGGTGCCAGATCACCAGCAGGCTCTCGGTGAGGAAATGGTCGGGGTCCCTCAGGGCCGAGCTGTCCAGGCTCAGGCGCACTCGCTCGCCTTCGCGCTGCAGGGCCACGCGCGGCGCTTCGTGGAACAGGCCGTAGAACAGCATGCCGCGTACCAGCGCCTTTTCCAGGCTGTGGCAGTGGATGATGGCGTGGCACATCATGGCGAAGGTGCCGCGGCGGCTGGGTATGGCGCCGAAGCCCATGTATTCGTCGTCGAGCAGCTGCCACAGGCCCTGCACCAGGCGCGCGAACTGCTCGGGGTCGAGGCGTGCGCGCGGTTCGTCGAGCAGTGCCGGCTGGATGCCGACCTCGCGCAGCAGGCCGCTGACGTCGCGCTGCTGGCGCTCGGCGCCATGCAGGGCGGCGCGGATGAAGTGGCTGGCGATGGTGCGTTCGCGCATGGACGGGCTCGTGACAAGGCTGGGCGGATGTTAGGCGCTGGGCTTCGTCGCCGACAAGCCGTGCGCTTAGCCGAGCAGCGCCACCGCCTTGATCTGCGCCCAGAGCATCTGCCCCGGTTGTAGGCCGAGCTGGTCGCACGAATAGCGGGTGATACGCGCCAGCAGGTGCTGGCCGGCCAGATCCAGGCGCACCAGCACCTGGGCCGCCTGCCCGGCGTCGGCCAGCTCCAGCACCTGGGCCGCCTGCCCGGCGTCGGCCAGCTCCAGCACCCGTACCGGCAGGCGGTTGATGATGCTGCTCGGGCCCGGCGGCTCCAGGCTCAGACTGACATCGCGCGCCTGTACCTTGACCCGCAGCCCCTGGTTGAGCGGCAGTGCGGCGTGGGGCAGGCGCAGGGTCAGTGGCGTGTTGGGCAGCGACAGCGCGAGCAGCTGGTAACGCTCATCGTGGCCGCAGACCTGGGCCTGCAGCACCACGCCGGCATCGTCGCTCTGGGCCAGCGGCAGATCGAGGCGTGGCAACAGTTCGCCGAGCGGGCCGCAGGCCAGGGCGCGGCCGCTGTCCAGCAGCACCAGGTGATCGGCCAGGCGCGCCACTTCGTCGGCCGCATGGCTGACGTAGAGCATGGGGATGTCCAGTTCGTCGTGCAGGCGTTCCAGGTAGGGCAGGATCTCTTGCTTGCGCTTGCCGTCGAGGGCTGCCAGCGGCTCGTCGAGCAGCAGCAGTTGCGGGCTGGTGAGCAGGGCACGGGCGATACCCACGCGCTGGCGTTCGCCGCCCGACAGGGTGGCAGGCGGCCGCTCCAGCAGGTGGCCGATGCCCAGCAGCTGCACGGCCTGGTCCAGCGCGATGCGCCGCGCAGCGGGGGCGATGCGCTTCTGTCCGTAGTCCAGGTTGCCGCGCACCGACAGGTGCGGGAACAGGCTGGCCTCCTGGAATACGTAGCCCAGCGCGCGTTTGTGCGGAGCGAGGAAGTGCCGGCGCGGGCTGTCCTGCCAGCACTCGCCGTTGACGCTGATCTGCCCGTGCGGCGCCTGCTCCAGGCCCGCCACGCAGCGCAGCAGGCTGGTCTTGCCCGAGCCGGAGGGGCCGAACAGGGCGGTGATGCCGCGCCCCGGCAGATGCAGGTCGACCTGCAGGCGGAACTCGGCGAAGGGCAGATCGAGGGTGATGTCCAGGCTCATGGCTCAGGCGCTCCTCAGGCTCGGGCGGCCCTTGAGGTGCAGCACCAGCAGGATCAGGAAGGCGAACAGCAGCATGCCACCGGCCAGCCAGTGCGCCTTGGCGTACTCCATGGCCTCCACGTGGTTGAAGATCTGCACCGAAACCACGCGGGTCTTGTCCGGGATGTTGCCGCCGATCATCAGCACCACGCCGAACTCGCCGAGGGTATGGGCGAAGCCCAGCACGCTGGCGGTGAGAAAGCCCGGCCTGGCCAGCGGCAGCACCACGCTGAGGAAGCAGTCCCAGGGGCTGGCGCGCAGGGTGGCGGCGACTTCCAGCGGACGCCGGCCGATGGCCTCGAAGGCGTTCTGGATGGGTTGCACGACGAAGGGCAGCGAGTAGATCAGCGAGCCGACCAGCAGCCCGGCGAAGCTGAAGGGCAGGGTGCCCAGGCCCAGGCTCTGGGTCAGCTGGCCGACCGGGCCGTGCGGCCCCATGGCCACCAGCAGGTAGAAGCCGATCACGGTGGGCGGCAGCACCAGGGGCAAGGCGACCAGCGCGCCGACCGGAGCCTTGAGGCGCGAGCGGGTGTGGGCCAGCCACCAGGCGATGGGGGTGCCGATCAGCAGCAGCAGGACGGTGGTCAGCGAGGCCAGTTGCAGGGTCAGCCAGATCGCGGCGAAGTCGGCGCTGGTAAGGGGCATCGCTGACGGCGTCCTCTTCGGGGCGGTGGATGGGCGCAGCGCCCTGCGGGCGAGCAGGCTGCACCCTACAAGAAGATGACTAGCGCTGGTAGCCGTAAGTCCGGATCAGCGTCGCCGCCTGCTCGCCGCGCAGGTATTCCAGCAGCGCCCTGGCCGCCGGATTGTCCTGGCCTTTGGCGAGCAGCAGGGCGTCCTGGCGGATCGGCTCATGTAGCTGCGCCGGCACCCGCCAGGCCGAACCCTGGGTGATCTGCCCGTCCTTGTAGACCTGCGACAGGGCGACGAAGCCGAGTTCTGCGTTGCCGCTGGCGACGAACTGGTAGGCCTGGGCGATGTTCTGTCCCTCGACCAGCTTGGGCTTGACCGCCTGGGTGAGGCCGAGCTTGTCCAGCACCTGGGTGGCGGCCAGGCCATAGGGTGCGGTCTGCGGGTTGGCGATGGCCAGGTGGCGGAACGTGTCGTTCTTGAGCACGGCGCCGGCTGCATCGACATAGCCGGGCTGTGCCGACCACAGCGCCAGGGCGCCGACCGCATAAGTGAAGCGCGAGCCGGGCACGCCAGCGCCTTCGCTCTCCAGCTTGGCCGGGGTGCTGTCGTCGGCGGCGAGCAGCACCTCGAAAGGCGCGCCATTGTTGATCTGCGCGTAGAACTGGCCGGTGGCGCCATAGGCGGCGATGACCCGGTGCCCGCTGCTCTGCTCGAAGGCGCGGGCGATGGCCTGCATCGGCGCGCTGAAGTTGGCGGCCACGGCCACCTGGACGTCGTCCGCCAGGGCCTGGCCGCTAAGGATCAGGGCGACAAGCAGGCCGCTGATGCGTCGAGAGTGAGGTGCCATGTATCGCTCCTGGGACGAGATTTGCGTTCGTCTTTATATAGCGATCGGCACAAAAAAGCCCGGTCCGTACCCGGCCGGGCTCTCGGATAGCGCCTCAACTTAGGGCGACTTCGACCTGCTCGCCGTTGAGTCGCACCGGCCATGCCGGCAGGTTCAGCTCGGGGTATTCCAGGCAGCCGCCATCGCGCAGGCGGTAGTGCTGCTTGTACAGCGGCGAGGCGATCACCAGCTCGCCCTGCAGGTGGCCGACGATGCCGCGGCCGATCACGTTGGCCCCGGACTTGGGGTCGCAGTTGCCGATGGCGAACACCTGCTGCTCATTTTCCGGCAGGTAGAACAGGGCGACCTGCTGGCCTTCCAGCAGGGCGACCACGCCGGAGTTGGCGACCAGGTCGGCGGTGCTGCACAGCGGTTGCCAGTTGCATTTGAGGTTGAGTGCGATGTTCATCAGACGGCCTCCTCGGTGACGGGGATCAGGTGCAGTTCATCGGCGCGCGCCGGGCGGCGCTGGCCGCGTTCGCGGACGAAGTGGATGGCCGGGTCGCCGCCGTGCTCGTTGACGAAGGTGCGGAAGCGCTTGAGCTTCTCCTCGTCCTGCAGGGCGTTGGCCCATTCGCATTCGTAGCGGTCGACCACCAGCTGCATCTGCGCTTCCAGCTCGGCCGCCAGGCCCAGGCTGTCGTCGATCACCACGGCCTTGAGGTAGTCCAGGCCGCCTTCCAGCGATTCGCGCCACACCGAGGTGCGCTGCAGCTTGTCGGCGGTGCGGATGTAGAACATCAGCAGGCGGTCGATGTAGCGGATCAGGGTGGCGTCATCCAGGTCGGTGGCGAACAGCTCGGCGTGGCGCGGGCGCATGCCGCCGTTGCCGCACACGTAGAGGTTCCAGCCGTTCTCGGTGGCGATCACGCCGATGTCCTTGCTCTGCGCCTCGGCGCACTCGCGGGTACAGCCGCTGACGGCGAACTTGAGCTTGTGCGGCGAGCGCAGGCCCTTGTAGCGGTGCTCGATGTCCAGGGCCATCTTCACGCTGTCCTGCACGCCGTAGCGGCACCAGGTGCTGCCGACGCAGCTCTTCACCGTGCGGGTGGACTTACCGTAGGCATGGCCGGTTTCGAAGCCGGCTTTGATCAGCTCGCCCCAGATGTCCGGCAGTTCGTGCAGCTGGGCGCCGAACAGGTCGATGCGCTGGCCGCCGGTGATCTTGGTGTAGAGGTCGTATTTCTTCGCCACCGCGCCGATGGCGATCAGTCCGTCCGGGGTGATCTCGCCGCCGGGGATGCGCGGTACCACCGAGTAGGTGCCGTTCTTCTGCATGTTGGCCATGAAGGTGTCGTTGGTGTCCTGCAGCGGCACCAGACTCGGGTTCATGATCGGCTGGTTCCAGCAGGAGGCGAGGATCGAGCCCACCGCCGGCTTGCAGATGTCGCAGCCGACATGGCCCTTGCCGTGCTTGGCCAGCAGCGCCTCGAAGCTCTCGATGCCTTCGACGCGGACGAAGTGGTAGAGCTCCTGGCGGGTGTAGGCGAAGTGTTCGCACAGGCTCTTGTCCACTTCCACGCCGCGGGCGGTGAGTTCATGTTCGACCACCTGCTTGAGTAGGGCCGCGCAGCCGCCGCAACCGCTGGCCGCCTTGGTGCAGGCCTTGACCCCGGCGATGTCAGTGCAGCCGCTGTCGATGGCCGAGCAGATCGCGCCCTTGCTGACGTTGTGGCAGGAGCAGATGGTGGCGCTGTCCGGCAGGGCATCGGCGCCGAGGGCCGGGGCGCCTTCGCCGGCCGGCATGATCAGGCTGGCCGGGTCTTCCGGCAGCTTGATGCCGTTCTGCGCGTACTGCAGCAGGGTGTCGTAGTAGCTGTTGTCGCCGACCAGCACGGCGCCAAGCACCTGCTTGCCATCGGCGGACACGACCAAACGGCGGTAGCTGGAGGTGGCTTCGTCGATGTAGCGGTAGCTCTTGGCGCCCGGCATGGCGCCGTGGGCGTCGCCGATGGAGCCGACGTCGACACCGAGCAGCTTGAGCTTGGTCGACATGTCCGCGCCGAGGAACGGCTGGCCTTCCTGGCCGCACAACTGGGCCGCCACCAGGCGCGCCATCTGGTAGCCGGGGGCGACCAGGCCGAAGATGCTGCCGTTCCACGCCGCGCACTCACCGATGGCGAAGATGTTTTCGTCGCTGGTCAGGCACTGGTCGTTGATGTCGATGCCGCCGCGCGGACCCAGCTCCAGGCCGCAGGCGCGGGCCAGGGCGTCCTGCGGGCGGATGCCGGCGGAGAACACGATCAGGTCGGTCTCGAGGAAGTCATCACCGGCGAAGTTCATGCGGTAGCGGTACTCGCTGCCGGCGCTGATGCTCTGAGTGGCCTTGGACAGGTGCACACCGACGCCCAGGTCCTCGATACGCTGCTTGAGGGCGGCGCCGCCGAAGTCGTCCAGCTGCACCGGCATCAGGCGCGGGGCGAATTCGACCACGTGGGCTTCCAGGCCCAGGGACTTCAGCGCGTTGGCCGCTTCCAAGCCGAGCAGGCCGCCGCCGACCACCACGCCACGGCGCTTGCCCTGGGCGGCGGCGCGGATACCGTCGAGGTCGTCGAGGGTGCGGTAGACCAGGCGCGAGTCGCCCTCGGCGCCTTCGATCGGCGGCACGAAGGGGTAGGAGCCGGTGGCCAGCACCAGCTTGTCGTAGCCGAAGCTGCCGTTGGCGGTGATCACCTCGCGCGCCTCGCGGTCGATGCCCAGCACCGGGCAGCCGAGGTGCAGGGTCAGGCCTTCTTCTTCATAGAGGGAGGCGGCGCTCATGGCCAGGGATTCGGCGTCGCGGCCGCCGAAGTACTCGGACAGGTGCACGCGGTCGTAGGCGCGCTGCGCCTCCTCACCGAACACTTCGATGCGGTAGTGCGCCAGGGCACCGCCGGCGAGCAGTTGCTCGACGCAGTGGTGGCCGACCATGCCGTTGCCGACGACGATCAGTCGTTGCTTGTCAGTGGAGGCGTCTGTGCTGTTCATAGCGTTTCCCGGCCAAAGCTCATCAGGTTTTTCCGCGGCAAATAAAGAGGCGCCTGAAACCTTGCGGTCTCAGGCGCCTTTGCCTGTTCTGTGCGGTGCCTACGTGGGCGCCTCGTGTCCATCGCCTTGATCGCCATTGATCGGCGGGACTGCCCGTATGGGGTGGGCTCGCTGTGGACTATGCAGTGCTTGTGCCAGTTTTCTCTGAGAAGGCAGAGGCCCTTGTACTGCGGGGCTTTCAGGCGATCTGGCGGGCTGGGATCAGTGCCGATGACGGACCCAAAAGGAGGCGCATGACCTTTGCCTTGCGCCATTGTGATCCGTGCTGGTGCATCGGCGATGGCCTCCCGCGATGCCTTCGAGCGGGCGAAATCCCGCCATGTGCCTGGCGGAAATCCGCCAAATTCATCGTCGATGAGTGCTTATTTATTTCGTAAGCCACTGTAATTTAAGGATATTTAATTTTTTAAGGCTCTGGCACAGCGCTTGCCATAGGTGCTACAGCCCCGCAGTCGGGGGGCTCCCAACAACAAATCCCTCCAGAGCAGGAGGGTTAGCACTTTGAGCAGTCGCGTGATCACCCAGGGATGGCGGTCGGGCGGCGGCGAGCGAGGAACTGCCATGACCCGCAAACCCTTCTACAAGAGCCTGTATGTCCAGGTCCTGGTGGCCATCGCCATCGGCATCCTGCTCGGCCACTTCTACCCCGAGACCGGTGTGGCGCTGAAGCCGCTCGGCGACGGCTTCGTCAAGCTGATCAAGATGGCCATCGCGCCGATTATCTTCTGCACCGTGGTCAGCGGCATCGCCGGCATGCAGGACATGAAGGCCGTGGGCAAGACCGGCGGTTACGCGCTGCTGTATTTCGAGATCGTCTCCACCCTGGCCCTGGTCATCGGCCTGGTGGTGGTCAATATCGTGCAGCCGGGTGCCGGCATGCATGTCGATCCGAGCACTCTCGACACCAAGGGCATCGCCGCCTTCGCCGCCGCCGGCGAGCAGCAGAGCACCGTGGCCTTCCTGCTCAACGTGATTCCCTCGACCATCGTCGGCGCCTTCGCCAGCGGCGATATCCTGCAGGTGCTGTTCTTCTCGGTGATCTTCGCCTTCGCCCTGCAGCGCATGGGTGACTACGGCAAGCCGGTGCTGGAGTTCATCGACCGCATCGCCCAGGTCATGTTCGGCATCATCAACATGATCATGAAGGTCGCGCCCATCGGTGCCTTCGGTGCCATGGCCTTCACCATCGGCCAGTACGGCGTCGGTTCGCTGGTGCAGCTGGGCCAGCTGATGCTGTGCTTCTACATCACCTGCGTGTTCTTCATCCTCGTGGTGCTCGGCGGCATCGCCCGCGCCCACGGCTTCAGCATTCTCAAGTTCATCAAGTACATCCGCGAGGAGCTGCTCATCGTGCTGGGCACCTCGTCCTCGGAGTCCGCGCTGCCGCGCATGCTGAACAAGATGGAGAAGCTCGGCGCCAACAAGTCGGTGGTCGGCCTGGTGATTCCCACCGGCTACTCGTTCAACCTCGACGGCACTTCGATCTACCTGACCATGGCCGCCGTGTTCATCGCCCAGGCCACCGACACCACCATGGACATCACCCACCAGCTGACCCTGCTGGCCGTGCTGCTGATCGCCTCCAAGGGCGCTGCCGGCGTCACCGGTTCGGGCTTCATCGTGCTGGCCGCGACCCTGTCCGCCGTGGGCCATCTGCCGGTGGCCGGTCTGGCGCTGATCCTCGGCATCGACCGCTTCATGTCCGAAGCGCGCGCCCTGACCAACCTGATCGGCAACGGCGTGGCCACCCTGGTGGTCGCCAAGTGGTGCAAGCAGCTCGACGAGAGCACCCTGCAGCGCGAGCTGGCCGAGGGCGGCAAGTCGACCTCGCTGGAGGGCCTGCGCGAAGCGGCCTGAGCCTGATTCTGCGCCGCCCTTGCAGCGGGGCGGCACTCTCCTGGCCCGTCCTTTGTGACGGGCTTTTTTTATCCGTCGCAACGTGACCGGCGAGACCGCAGCTTTTCCTCGGCGCCGGCTCTGGCTAAGCTCGCGGTTCCGCCCATGCAGCAGAGGCTCTTCCATGTCGCAGCAACGCCCGGCCGCCGATATCGCCCGCACGATTCTCGAAGGTTTCGACGACTATCGCGCGCACTTCCGCGAGATCACCAACGGTGCCCGTGCCCGCTTCGAGCAGGCCCTGTGGCAGGAGGCGCAGCGGGCCTCGGCGGCGCGGATCAACCTGTACGAGGAAAAGGTCGGTGAGGTGGTCGAGCGCCTGCGCCA
This sequence comes from Aquipseudomonas alcaligenes NBRC 14159, assembly GCF_000467105.1. Classification (GTDB taxonomy): domain Bacteria; phylum Pseudomonadota; class Gammaproteobacteria; order Pseudomonadales; family Pseudomonadaceae; genus Aquipseudomonas; species Aquipseudomonas alcaligenes. Next base: position 13,463 of record NZ_BATI01000050.1, on the reverse strand, counting down.
GGCATTCAGTAGCGAGCAGCTGCTGGATATCGACCTGTGGCCGGTGGTGAAGAGTGCCTACATCCGCCTGATCGACCTACGCAACGACGATGAGCTGGCCGAGACCTGGTACAACTCGATCTTCTGCGGGCTGTTCAGCCACGACAAGATCAGCGATGGCTGCATGTTCATCCACACCACCCGGCCCTCGCTGCGCCCGCACGAGCGCACGCCGCAGACGCGCAGCTACCAGCCGCGCGGCGACCTCAACCAGGCGCTGCGGCAGATTTTCACCGACTACAGCTACAGCGCGCCCTTCGAAGACCTGGAGCGCGACCTGGCCAAGCTGGAGCACCAGCTGCGCGCCAACCTGCCGGACTGGGTGTGCAAGGACCAGGCGCTGACCATCGAACTGTTCTCCTCGACCCTTTACCGCAACAAGGGCGCGTACCTGGTCGGGCGCATCTTCACCCCGGACGAGCAGTGGCCGCTGGTGCTGCCGCTGCTGCACCGCGAAGGCAAGGGTATCCAGATCGATACCCTGATCACCGACGAGGCGGAAGTCTCGATCATCTTCTCCTTCACCCGTTCCTACTTCATGGTGCGGGTGGACATCCCGGCGGAATTCATCGGCTTTCTCAAGCGCATCCTGCCGGGCAAGCACATCGCCGAGCTGTACACCTCGATCGGCTTCTACAAGCACGGCAAGTCGGAGTTCTACCGCTCGCTGATCAACCACCTGGCCAGCACCGACGACAAGTTCGTGATGGCCCCCGGCGTGCGCGGCATGGTGATGAGTGTGTTCACCCTGCCGGGCTTCAACACCGTGTTCAAGATCATCAAGGACCGCTTCTCGCCGTCCAAGACCATCGACCACGCCACCGTGATCGACCGCTACCGCCTGGTCAAAAGCGTCGACCGGGTCGGGCGCATGGCCGACACCCAGGAGTTCTCCGATTTCCGTTTCCCGCTGGCCAAGTTCGACCCCGAATGCCTGGCCGAGCTGCTGGAAGTGGCGCCCTCGACGGTGCAGATCGAGAACGGCGATACCGTGCTGATCCGCCACTGCTGGACCGAGCGGCGGATGATCCCGCTGAACATCTACCTGGAGCATGCCAACGAGGTGCAGGTGAGGGAGGCGCTGGAAGACTATGGCCTGGCCATCAAGCAGCTGGCCGCCGCCAACATCTTCCCCGGCGACATGCTGCTGAAGAACTTCGGCGTCACCCGTCACGGCCGCGTGGTGTTCTATGACTACGACGAGATCAGCTACCTCACCGAGGTGAACTTCCGCCGTATCCCGCCGCCGCGTTACCCGGAAGACGAGATGGCCAGCGAGCCCTGGTATTCGGTGGGGCCGAACGATGTGTTCCCCGAGGAGTTCCCGCGCTTCCTGTTCGGCGATATCGGCCAGCGCCGCCTGTTCAACCAGCTGCATGGCGATCTCTACGACGCCGATTACTGGAAGGGGCTGCAGGAGGCCATTCGTGCCGGCAAGGTGATCGACGTGTTTCCCTACCGGCGCAAGGCAGGCCAGATCGTCTGAGGCGTTCTTACCGTTTGTCGGGAGGTTTGGACGGTGGTGGTGGCCTTATGCCGTTCTGGCACGGATGTGCTAGACACAATAGGAGTAAGGCCCGGAAGTAATAACCACCTTCCCATTCTCCCAAGGACGGTCTGTCTATGCGTCAGAACCTGCCCGTGACACAGCGCGAGCGTACCTTCACCGACGCCGAGCGCCTGATTTCCACTACCGATCTCAACAGCAAGATCACCTACGTCAACGACGCCTTCGTGGCCATCAGTGGCTTCTCGCGCGAAGAGCTGGTCGGTCAGCCACACAACATCGTGCGTCACCCGGACATGCCGCCGGGGGTGTTCGGCCACATGTGGGAGACCATCAAGCAGGGCAAGCCGTGGATGGGGATCGTCAAGAACCGCTGCAAGAACGGCGACCATTACTGGGTGAGCGCCTACGTCACCCCCATCTACGAGAACGGCAAGCTGGCGGGTTACGAATCGGTGCGTTCGGTACCGAGCGGGGAGCAGAAACGCCGTGCCGAGGCGCTCTATGCCCGGCTGCGGGCCGGCAAGCCGCCGGTGCCGATGATCGAATACTGGACCCATGACTTCATCAGCTCCTGGCCACTGATTCTCGCCGGGCTGGTCATCATGGCCGCGCATTGGGTGCTCAGCGGGCCGCTGTTGCCGGTCTTCATCGTCGCGGTGATGTTCGCCTTGGGTTCCTACCAGCTGTACAGCCGGCGGCAGATGATCCGCCGCACCCTGGCCGAACATCCCAAGGCCTTCACCAGCGCCCTGGTGGCCCTGACCTACAGCGACAACCGCGGCGCCCAGGCGCTGCTGGACATGGCCATGATCAGCGAGGAGGCGCGCTTGCAGACGGCGCTGACGCGCCTGGAGGACGCCGGCGAGAATGTGCGCCAACGGGCTGCCCAGTCCGCCGAGCTGTCGCGCTCCGGCGCCGACCTGCTGGAGCAGCAGCGCAGCGAGACGGACCAGTCGGCCACGGCCATCAACCAGATGGCGGCGACCATTCAGGAGGTGGCGCACAACGTGCAGAACACCTCGCACGCGGCCGAGGAGGCGGATCGCCTGGCACTGCAAGGGCGCGATCTGGCCGGTGGCAGTCTGAACGCCATGCAGCAGATGGCCGATGCGGTGCACGAGATCGGCCAGGCGGTGAACGAGCTGGCGGTTTCGACCCAGTCCATCGGCAGCGTGGCCGATGTGATCACCTCCATCGCCGAGCAGACCAACCTGCTCGCGCTCAACGCGGCCATCGAGGCCGCGCGTGCCGGCGAGCAGGGCAGGGGCTTTGCCGTGGTGGCCGACGAGGTGCGGGCTCTGGCCGGGCGCACCCGGGAGTCCACCGAGCAGATTCACCAGATCATCTCTTCCCTGCGCAACGGCGCGGACAAGGCCGTGCATACCGCCAGCCGCGGTGAGGAGATCTCCCGCGACAGCGTGCGCAGTGTCGAAGCGGTGCGTGAAGCGCTGGATGGCATCAGCCAGGCGGTGAGCCGCATCACCGGCATGAGCCAGCAGATGGCAGCAGCCTCCGAGCAGCAGGCGCATGTCGCCGAGGACATCAGTCGGCAGATCACGCGCATCGCCCAGCTTTCCGACCACAGCGCCGGTCAGGCCCAGCAGGGCGTCGGTATCAGTCAGGAGCTGGAACAGATGGCAGAGTACCTGCACAGCCTGGCGGAGCGTTTCAACCGCTGATCCGAGCGCTGTGGCACACTGCGCGCCCGGAGGAATGCCGCCATGTCCCGAGCGCGCTGCGAGCGCTGTGTCCGCCCGCTGAGCCACTGTCTTTGTCACCTGATTCCGCAACTGTCCAGCCGCACCCGGGTGCTGATCCTGCAGCACCCGGACGAGGTCGGTCACGCGCTGAATACCGCGCGCCTGGCGGCGCTGGGCCTGGAAAACGCCGAGCTGCGGGTCGGTGAAGTGTTCGCCGATCTGCACTTCGACCCTGCCTATCGGGCCTGCCTGCTGTTCCCCGGCGAGATGGCGCAGCCGCTGCCGCTCGCAACGCCAGATGCCGATAAGCGTCCACTGCTGCTGGTGGTGCCCGATGGCACCTGGCGCAAGGCGCGCAAGCTGCTGCACCTCAACCCCGCGCTGGCGGCACTGCCGCGTGTCTGTCTGCCGCCGGGCCTGAACTCGCGCTACCGTCTGCGCAAGGCGCCGGCCGCAGGCGCGCTGGCCACCATCGAGGCCATCGCGGCGGCGCTGGAGCTGCAGGAGGGGAGGTGCTTTGCCGAGCTGTTACGCCCCTTCGAAGCACTGATCGAAGGGCAGATCGCGGCGATGGGGACGGAGGTTTACCAGCGCAATCACGGCGGCTAGCGTTCGCGCATGGCCTCCGAGCGGGCCTTGAGTACCGGCTTGAGCAGGTAGTCGAGTACGCTCTTCTCGCCGGTGACGATGTCCACGGTGGCCACCATGCCCGGGATGATCAGCAGCGGATGCTCGTCGCTGCCCAGGTGGCTTTTGTCCGTGCGCACCTGGATCAGATAGAAGCTGTTGCCTTCCTCGTCGGTGATGGTGTCGGCGCTGATCACCTCCAGCTTGGCCTTGAGCCCGCCGTAGATGGTGTAGTCGTAGGCGGTGAACTTGACCATGGCTTTCTGGCCAGGGTGCAGGAAGGCCACGTCCTGTGGGCGGATGCGTGCCTCGATCAGCAGGTTGTCTTCCAGCGGGACCACCTCGACCATGGGGTCGCCGGGCTGGACCACGCCGCCGATGGTGTTGACCTTGAGCAGTTTGATCACGCCATACACCGGCGAGCTGATCGTGGTACGGCTGACCCGGTCCTCGATGGCAACGCTGGTTGAGGTGATCTTGGTCAATTCGGTGCGTACTTCGTTGAGTTCCTTCAATGCTTCCGTGCGGAAGATCAGGTTCGACTCGTTGAGCTTGCTCTCGATTTCCTGCATGGCCGCTTCCGCTCGCGGAATGGCCAGATTGGTGGCCTCCAGCGAGCCGCGCATCTCCACCGCGCTGCGGCGCAAGCGCAGAATCTCCACTGCGGAGATGGCGCCAGAGTCCACCAGCGGTTGCGACATGTTCAGCTCCTGCTGGATCAGGCCCAGGCTGGAGCGGTACTGCTGGGCCTTGGCACGGAACTCGGCGAGCTCCTGGGTCTTCTGCCGCAGCTGCTCCTTGAGGGTGTTCTGCTCGCTGTCGAGACGCTGCTGGCGCGAGCGGTACAGGGCCATTTCGTCTTCGGCCAGCTGCGGTGCCTGCTTCACCAGGTCATTCGGCAGGGCCAGGGGGCGGCCCTCGGCCTCTGCGCCGAGGCGTTCGACGCGGGCCAGCAGGGCCAGGCGATCAGCCTCGGTTTCGCCCTTGTTGGAGATGAAGCGGGTTGCGTCCAGGCGCAGCAGTACGTCGCCCTTGTTCACCACCTGGCCTTCGCGCACGAAGATCTCGGTGACGATACCGCCCTCCAGGTTCTGGATGACCTGCACCTTGCTGGAGGGAATCGCCTTGCCTTCGCCGGTGGTGACTTCTTCCAGCACGGCGAACTTGGCCCAGATCAGCGCCACCAGCAGGCAGGCGCTGACCGACCAGACGGTGGCGCGGGCCAGCCAGGGCGAGTCTTCGAGGATGGCGCCGTCCACCTCGGGCATGAACTCGGTGTCCTGCTTCTCGCGCTTGAGGCTGCTGAAGTAGTCACGCAGGGATTGGGCTAGTTCCATGAGACACCTCCGCTACACGGCCGCCGGGCCGACACGCCCGCGCCGCAGGGCGTCGATCACCGCTTCCTTGGGGCCATCGGCTACCACATGGCCGTAGTCCAGCACGATCAGCCGGTCGACCAGGCTGAGCATCGAGGAGCGATGGGTGATCAGCAGCAGGGTCTTGCCCTGGGACCAGCTCTGCAGGCGGTTGCGCAGGATGTCCTCACTGGTGTTGTCCATGGCGCTGGTGGGTTCGTCCAGCAGCAGAATGGGCGGGTCGAGCAGCAGTGCGCGGGCCAGCAGAACAGCCTGGCGCTGGCCGCCGGAGAGCAACTGGCCGCGCTCACCGACCGGGCGATCGAAGCCCTGTGGGTGTTGCCGAGCCAGTTCGGTCACGCCGGTCAGCTCGGCCACCTCCAGCATGCGCGAGTCGCTGACATAACGCGCGCCCAACGTGAGGTTGTCGCGCAGGCTGCCGGACAGCAGGGGCAGGTCGTGGGCCACGTAGCCGATCTGATGGCGCAGGTCGGCAACGTCCAGCTGACGCAGGTCGAGGTTGTCGAGCAGAATCTGGCCTTCGCTCGGCGTGTAGAAGTTCATCAGCAGCCGCGCCAGGGTGCTCTTGCCCGAACCGCTGCGGCCGATGATGCCGACCCGCTCGCCGGCGGCCAGACGCAGGTTGACCTTGTTCAGCGCCGGGGCGCTTTGCCCGGGGTAGCTGAAGCTGACCTGGCGCACATCCAGCGCCCCCTTCAGGTGTGTGCGTTCCAGCGGCCGCTGGTTGGCCTGGCGCTCCTGCGGCAATGCCATCAGGGCGTCGGTGCTGGTCATGGTCAGTTGCGCCTGCTGGTAGCGGGTGATCAGCCCGGCGATCTGTCCCAGCGGCGCCAGCACGCGGCTACCGAGCATGTAGCTGGCCACCAGGGCGCCGACACTCAGGTGGCCGGCAATGATGATGTAGACGCCGGAAACGATGGTGGCCATGCCGGCGAACTGCTGCAGGAACATGGTGCCGTTGGTGGCCAGGGCGGCGAGGAAGCGTGCATGGCTGTCCAGGCGGGTGAGGGCGCCGTGGGTCTTTTCCCAGCGATGCTGGCGTTCGCTTTCGGCGCTGCACGCCTTGAGCGTCTCCAGACCGCCGAGCGTCTCGATCAGCAGGGCCTGGCGCTCGGCGCCAAGCGCCAGGCTTTTCTGCACCGTATCGCGCAGGCGTGCCTGGATGATCAGGGCGAAGATGGCGGTGATCGGGAAGGCCAGCAGCGGAATGATCACCAGCCAGCCGCCGAGCAGCCCGATGACCACGATCATCAGCAAGGAAAAGGGCAGGTCGATCAGGCTGGTCAGGGTCACTGCGGTGAGAAACTCGCGCAGCCCCTGGAAGTCGTGGATGCTTTGCGCGAAGCCGCCGATGGTGGCCGGGCGAGAGGACATCGACATGCCGGTGATGCGCTCGAAGAGGGTGGCCGACAGCACCACGTCGGTCTTCTTGCCGGCGACATCCAGCAGGTAGGCGCGCAGCACGCGCAACAGCAGCTCGAAGGCGGTGCCGATGAACAGCCCGATGGCCAGCACCCAGAGCGTGGCGGTGGCCTGATTGGGCACCACCCGATCGTAGGTCTGCATCACGAACAGCGGCACCATCAGGCCGAGCAGGTTGATCAACAGGCTGGCCAGCACCGCATCGGTATACAGCCAGCGCGACAGCTTGAGGGTGTCGCGGAACCAGGCCTCGACCCTGGGCACCAGCGGCGTGCGGGCCTCTTCGAGTTCATGCTGTGGCTTGGCGAAGAAGGCCTGGCCGCTGTACTCGATATCGAGGTGCTCGCGGTTGACCCACTGTTCGCCGCCATCGGCCTCGCACGGCAGGATCAGCAGCTGGTTCTTCGGGCCGATCTTGCGCAGCACGGCGCTGCGGCCGTCCTTGAGCAGGAGCAGCACGGGCAGGTTGAGCGGCGAGATGGCTTCCAGCGTGCGACGCAGGACGCGACCTTGCAGGCCGGCCCTGGCAGCGGCGCGTGGCAGCAGGTCTGCGCTCAGTCGCTGCTCGGGCAGTGGCAATCCGGCTGTGAGGCTGGCGCGGCTGGCAGAGCAGTCGTGCAGGTTACAAAGAATGAGCAGTCCGTCCAGCAGCGGGTCGTCGTGACTCTGCCGCTGGTCATCGGAAGGTCTCCGTTCCATGGTGGTCAAGGGTCACTACTCCTGAGAGTTGCCCGGCGAGGCCGGGCAACGTCTTCGCCGGTACTACCTCATTTCCGGCAGGCGGGCCTCGCTCTTCACTTCGGTGAGGGCTACAGCTTCGGCCGGTACTACGACGTTCTGTTTTCTCAACAGCTCGCCCATGGCGGAGATGACGCGATACATGGAGAACTCTTCGGTGTAGCGCACCTCGGTGTAGCGGCGGTTGGCGGTGAAGAGCTCGTTCTCGCTGTCCAGCAGGTCCAGCAGGGTGCGCTGGCCGAGGCTGAACTGTTGTTGGTAAGCCTCACGCGAGCGTGCGGTGTAGTCGGCGTAGTCACGCGCCTTGGGCGTCTGCATGCGCGCGTTTTCCATCGCGTTCCAGGCCAGCGCGAGGTTCTCGTTGAGTACGCGCAGGGCGTTGTTACGGATGTCCATCGACTGGTTGATCTTGTGCGCGGCACCCTGCAGGCGGGCTTTGTCGCGCATGCCGTTGAACAGGTTGTAGTTCATCACCACGGCGGCGCGCCAGGTGTTGTAGTGGCCTTCATCGCCTTGCACGTTGTCGTCGGCGCTGGTGGCCAGTTCGAGGTCGAAGCGCGGGTAGAAGGGGGCCTTGGCCACTTCATACTGCTTCTCGGCGGCATACACGTCGGCCTGGGCGGACTTCAGATAGGGGTTGTTGTCCATCACCGTCTGCCGGGCCAGCTCGATGTTCTCGGGGACTTCACCCTTGACCGACGCCGGCTGTTCCAGCTCGTCCGGCAGGCGGCCAGTGGAGCTGAAGAAGTTGGCCTCGGCATCGGCCAGGTTGACCTCTTCGGTGTACAGGTTGTTGGCTGCCAGAGCCAGACGTGCTTCGGACTGGTCGAGGTCGGCGGTGCTGCCCACGCCACGCTCGCTGCGCAGCTTGATCTGGTCGTTGACGCGCTCGTGGGCCTGCAGGTTGTTCCTGGCCAGCGCCACCATCTCACGACGCTTGAGTACCTCCAGGTAGACCTCGACGGTACGCAGCGCCAGGCTCTCGGCAGTGCCTTGGATGTAGTAGGCGCGGGAGTTCACCGTCGCCTGGGTGCGGGCCACTTCATTGGGGGTGTTGAAACCGTCGAACAGCATCTGCCGCAACCGCAGTTCGGCATCGCTGTAGTTGAGGGTTTCCTTGTTGTGGTTGCCCAGGGCGCGGGTGCTGGGGCTGTCGGTCTGCTCGCGGCCATAACCGGCAATCAGGTCGACGGTGGGCAGGTAACCGCCTTTGGCGACTTTCACGTCCTCATCGGCAGATAGACGGTCATTCACGCTGGCGTGCAATTCAGGGTGGTTGTCGACGGTGCTTTGGATGGCCTCGGACAGTGTCATCGCCTGTGCCTGGGAGCAGGCAACGGCCAGCAGAATGGCGCTGTAGAGCGGTTTGAGAACGCGCATGAGGTTTTCTCCTTATTTATATGCTCAGTTCCTGTCGCCAAAAATTTGTCGCTTTTTGCCTGAAAAGGCACTTCAGGCCTTTACCATCACAGCTAAGAACATCCTCAAGCGTAGCTAAGAAAAAATCGTCACAAGATTTATGAGAAAAAAGTCTTATGCACTCTGTGAGATCGGGCACATTGTTTCCTCCGTAAGCCGCGAAAAACGGGGCCTCTAGGCCATTTCGTAGCTAAGACAGTCGGTCAATCGCAGTTTGGAGAATAAGGGGCGGGGATGTTTCTGATGGAGTAGGTCGGTGCAGTTGGGGCGACACTTTTTTGTCGCGTTACAGGTTTTGCGCATGCGCACCGTTCGTTTCACCAGTTCTTTCTTCGCATGAATTCCCGGATTCGAAAGGTGAGTTGGCCCTTTTGAAACGTGTCGGCGGTGGTCGGCAGCTGTAGTGCGGAGGAAGGAATCATGGCTACTTTGATTGGTGTCGTCAGTCAGGTTGTCGGCGAGGTCTTTGCGGTAGCCGGCGATGGAACGCGTCGACCGCTAGTCGAAGGCGATCGTGTCTATGCCGGTGAACAATTGGTGACCGGTGCAGGTGGCGCGGTTGCGGTAACCCTCAGCAATGGTGAGGTCCTCACCCTCGGGCGCGACAGCAACCTGAGTCTCAACGAGCAACTGCTGGCGGGCTCGGATGGCCAGCCCGCACAGGATCAGGCCCAGGATCAGCAGACCGCGCCCACCGATGGCGACTTGACCGACGTCGAGCAGCTGCAGGCAGCGATCGAGGCAGGTGTCGACCCGACCGTTGAAGGTGAAGCAACCGCAGCGGGCCCCGGAGCGGGTGGGGCTGGCGGCGCCGGTGGTGCCGGCGGCCTGGGGGGCGGTCACAGCTTCGTACTGCTCAGTGAGGTCGGCGGGGCTCTGGACCCGGTGATCGGCTTCCCTACCGAAGGCCTGAATACCGGGCCGGAATTCCCCGATCCGGAACCTATCGTGACCGATGACCCGGCTCCGGACTTCACGCCGACTATCGACGTCGAGTACGAGGATGCCAGTGGCGCCATCGTGACCGGCCCGGCCGTGGTCGACGAGGAAGGCCTGTCCGATGGGACCAATCCCGGCAGCAATGCCGAACAGGCTTCCGGCTCTCTGATCATCAGCTCCCCCGATGGCGTGTCCGCCATCCAGATCCAGGACGTCAACGGCAACTGGATCGATGTCACCAATGGTGGCGTGGTGCAGGGCCAGTACGGCGTTCTCGTGGTGAATGCCGCCGGCAACTGGACCTACACCCTGACCGACAACACCCTGGATCACGGTAATCCCAACGCGACCGGTGCTGCCGACCAGGTAGGCGAGAGCTTCGGCGTGCGCATGTTCGACCTGGACGGCGACGTTTCGCCGACCGTGCAGCTGAATGTGCTGGTGAACGATGACGGCCCCATCCTTACCGAAGGCGAGGGCGCTCAGGTTTCCGCCATCGTCGACGAAGACGAAACTTCCGATGGCATCACCGACGGAGACTCCGTCACCAATGTCGCCAGCGGCGGTCCCGGTGCGCTGGGCGCGCTGGTCAACTTCGGCGCCGACGGTGTCGGTAGCTTTGGCCTGTCGGGCAGCCCGGCGGCTATCGCCAGTCTCCAGGCCCAGGGGCTCAGCTCCGGTGGCATTGCACTGACCTACAGCGTGGCCGGTAACGTGCTCACCGCATCGGCCGGTGGCGAAACCATCTTCACCCTGCAGGTGGGCGGTGACGGCAGCTTCAACTTCACCCTGGTCGGCCAGCTGGACCATCCGACTCCGGATGGCAATGACGACGAACTGCTCGAGCTGCCGATCGACTTCTCCGGCGTACTGACTGCCGTCGATGGTGATGGCGACTCGGTCGGCACCTTCAATGGCGGCAGCTTCGTCATCGATGTGGAAGACGACGTGCCGCAGTGGGCGGGTGGCCGAGACGAGAGCGAGGAACAGTTCTTCCCGCGGGTGACCGACCTGGTTCACGAGGATGCATTGAGCACCGGCGACGGCGCGCCGCATGACGGCAATCAGGAAGGTGGGCAGACCACCACGGCCTCCGGCGCGGAAGGCTCGCTGTCGGCCCTGGTCGATTTCGGTGCCGATGGGCTTGGTAGCTTCGGGCTGTCCAGTGACGTCAGCTCCATGGACCTGCAAGGCCTGACATCCGATGGCAATCCGCTGACCTATGTGGTGGTCGGCAACGTGCTGACCGCCAGTGCAGGCGGTGAAACCATCTTCACCCTGACGGTGAATGCCGACGGTAGCTGGGAATTCGTGCTGCAAGGCCCGATCGACCATCCCGTCGCGGATGGCGACTTCGATTCCGAGGACCTGCCGGGTCTGGGTGTCGACTTCTCCGGTATCCTCACCGCCACCGACGGCGATGGCGACCCGCTGGTAGGAGGCTTCCCGTCCGGTAGCTTCGCCATCGATATCGAGGACGACGTGCCGGTACTGGCCGGCGGCGAAGAAGGCAGCAGCGTCTCGGGGCTGGTTCATGAGGACGCGCTGAGCGTGGGTGGCGGTGCTCCCCACGAGGGTAATTCGGAAGGTGGCCAAACCACGACCGTGGGCAGCGCTACCACCAGCTCGCTCAGCGGCCTGGTCAGCTTCGGCGCCGATGGCCCTGGCAGCTTCGGCCTTTCCAGTGATGTCAGCTCGCTGGAGCTGCAGAGCCTGACCTCCGGCGGTGATCCACTGACCTACACGGTGGTTGGCAATGTACTGACCGCCAGCGCCGGCGGCGAAACCATCTTCACCCTTACCGTCGACGCCGATGGCAGCTGGGAGTTCGTGCTTGAAGGACCACTGGATCATCCGGTTCCTGATGGCAGTTTCGACGGCGAACAGCTGCCGGGCCTGGGCATCGATTTCTCCGGTGTGCTGACCGTTACGGATGGTGATGGCGACCCGCTGGCCGGCGGCTTCCCGACCGGCAGCTTCACCGTCAATGTCGAGGACGACGTGCCGCGTCCGGATGGTGGTGAGAAGACGGTCATCCATCAGGAGGTTCAGGAAGACGCGCTGACCCTGCTCGACGGCGCTCCCTATGAGGGCAACGAGGAGGGTGGCCAGACCACCATTGCCGCAGGCGATCCGGGCGACTTGTTCGCGCTGATCGACTTCGGTGCCGATGGTCCCGGCAGCGTAGGGCTCTCCAGCGACACCAGTTCGCTCGACGCGCAGGACCTCAAGTCCGAGGGTACCGAGCTGACCTACAGCGTGGTCGGCAACGTGCTGACCGCGACGGCCAACGGCAATACCATTTTCACTCTCACCGTGGATGCCGATGGCAGCTACGAGTTCGTACTGAGTGGTCCGCTCGATCACCCGATCGCAGACAGCGCTCTGGATGGTGAGACGCTGGCAGGCCTGGGCATCGACTTCTCGCAGATGATCACAGCCACCGATGGCGACGGTGACCCGATGGCCGTGAATCTGCCGAACGGCAGCTTCGCCATCGATGTCGAGGACGACGTGCCGGTCGCTCGTGAGATCGGCCAGCGCCCGTGGGTCAGCAACCAGGTCGACGAGGATGAGCTGCCCGGCGGTATCACCGATGGCGATACCACCGGAACCGTGGCTACAGGCGCCGCTGGTGCGCTGTTCGCGGCCATCAACTTCGGGGCCGATGGCCCCGGCACGGTCGGCCTCACTGGCAGCCCGGCGGCTATTGGCGCCCTGCAGGCGCAGGGCCTGACCTCCGGCGGTGTGGCGCTGAGCTATACCGTGGTCGGCAACCTGCTGACCGCCACCGCTGGCGGCAATACCATCTTCACTCTGCAGGTGGATGGTGACGGCAGTTATACCTTCACCCTGTCCGGCCCGCTCGATCATCCGGTGGCTGACGGTACGCCGGCTGGCGACAACGAGCTGTCTGCCTCTGGCATCGACTTCTCGTCGGTGATTACCGCCACCGACGGTGACGGCGACCCGCTGAGCGGCCTGAACCCGGGCAGCTTCGTGATTCGGGTGGAGGACGACATTCCCGTGGCGGTGCCGCCGCAGTACGACAGCGAGCAGAACCCCATCCCGGTGGTCACGGCCAACGTCGACGAGGACGAGCTGGCCGGTGGCATCGGTGATGGCGATGGCGAGGGTACCTCGGTTTCCGGTCCTATCGGTACGCTGAATGCGCTGGTCAACTTCGGCGCGGATGGTGCCGGCGACTTCGGCCTGAGCGATGATCCGCTCGATATTGCGACCCTGGAAGCGCAGGGCCTGACTTCTGATTCCATTGCGCTGACCTATACCGTGGTGGGCAATGTGCTCACCGCCACTGCCGGCGGCAACCCGGTCTTCACCCTCACGGTCAATCCCGACGGCAGCTACAGCTTCGAGCTGCAGGGGCCGCTGGATCATCCGCTGCCCGGCAGTACCGATGATGACCAGTTGCTCGGACTGCCGATCGACTTCTCCGGTGTGCTGACTGCCACCGACGGCGATGGCGACCCGGTGGATGGCTTTGCCGATGGCAGCTTCGTGATCAATGTCGAGGACGACATTCCGCGTGTCGATGCGGTGCTCAGTGGCCAGCAGCCCGTCGCCCTCAACACCCAGGATGCCGAAACGATCGGGATCAACTTCGACTCGGCCAGCAGCAATTTCAGCGGTGCCTTCTCGGCCACCGCCAACCACGGTGCCGATGGTCCGGGC
>NZ_BATI01000051.1 GCF_000467105.1 Aquipseudomonas alcaligenes NBRC 14159 | reverse complement strand
ACGCTGAAGTTCTTCCAGGAGGTTTTCCATATCCTCCCGAACGTGTTCAGCATGGCCGAGGCGGACCTGATTCTGGTGCTGCTGTCGCTGATCGACATGGCGCTGGTGGGCGGGCTGCTGGTGATGGTGATGATCTCCGGCTACGAGAACTTCGTCTCCCAGCTGGACATTGAGGAGGGCAAGGAAAAGCTCAGCTGGCTGGGCAAGATGGACTCCGGCTCGCTGAAGATGAAAGTGGCGGCTTCCATCGTGGCGATTTCCTCGATCCATCTGCTCAAGGTGTTCATGGATGCCAAGAACATCGAGCCGGTGTACCTGAAGTGGTACGTGATCATCCACATGACCTTCGTGCTGTCGGCCTTCGCCATGGGTTACCTGGACAAGCTGACCAAGCACGAGCACTGACGCCGCAGCCTTTCCCGCTTCACCCGACCGCCCGTTCGCTGCTCAGCGGACGGGCGGTTTCATTTCCGCCTTGCGATAATCAAATTTGTACAACATTATCTTGTTGTACAGTTTTTAACGGCGAGGTGAACGACATGAAGCTGCAAGAGCTGTTGGTCCGGGCGCAGGCGGGGCAGGTGGATTCGCTTGAGCTGATTTCCCTCGAAGGTGGCACCTATGTCCTCGAGGCGGTGACGGGCGGGCACCCTGTGTCGGTGAAGGATGCCAATGGCGTGGTCCTGCACCTGCGTTCCGTGGAGCATGCGCGCGACCTGCTGCAGGGTATTCCGCTACTGCCTTTCCATCTGGTGCACGCCGAAGTGCATGACGAGATGTGTGGCATGCCGCCCGCCGCCAAAGAGCCCCTGCGCGTACCGATCTCCATGCGCTCCGCCTGGTGAGTGCGCCCCGCCTGGCGCTGGTCCTGGGTGACCAGCTGAGTTTCGAGCTGGCCTCGCTGCGCGAACTGAACCCCGAGCGTGATGCGATTCTGATGGCCGAGGTGGTCGAAGAGGCCACCTACGTGCCCCATCACCCGCAGAAGATCGCGCTGATCTTCAGCGCCATGCGCCACTTCGCCGAGGCCCTGCGCCAGCGTGGCTGGCGCGTCCTTTATTCGCGCCTGGACGATCCGCACAACAGCGGCTCGATCGTTGGCGAGCTGCGGCGTGGGCTGGAGCAGCTGGGCGCCGGCGAGATTCATCTCACCGAGTGTGGCGAGTGGCGCCTGCAGCAGGCGCTGTGCGACAGCGGTCTGCCGCTGGTCTGGCATGCCGACCGGCGTTTCTTCTGCTCGCGCGAGTGGTTTGCCGGCTGGGCGCATGGCAAGCGCCAGCTGCGCATGGAGTTCTTCTACCGCGAGATGCGGCGCAAGCATGGCGTACTGATGAACGCTGACGGCACACCGGTTGGTGGTGCCTGGAATTTCGATGCGGAGAACCGCAAGGCATTGCCCCGGCACACCAAGGCGCCAGCTGCCGCGGGCTTCGCCGCCGATGCCATGACCCGCGAGGTACTGCGGCTGGTCGGCGAGCGCTTCTCCGCGCATTACGGTTCGCTGGCGGGCTTCGACTATCCGGTGACCCACGCCGAGGCCGAGCAGCTCTGGCAGCATTTCCTCGACTTCGCTCTGCCGGCCTTCGGTGACTACCAGGATGCCATGGCCAGCGGCGAGCCCTATCTGTTCCACGCGCGCATCAGTGCGGCGCTGAACATTGGTCTGCTCGACGTGCGCCGGCTGTGCGCCGACGTCGAGTCGGCCTACTGGGCCGGGCGGGTGCCGCTCAACGCAGCCGAGGGCTTCATCCGCCAGCTGCTCGGCTGGCGCGAGTACGTGCGCGGCATCTACTGGCTGCACATGCCGGACTACGCCACGCGCAACGCCTTCGGCAATACCCGTGCGCTGCCCGAGTTCTACTGGACCGGGCAGACCCGCATGAACTGCATGCGCCAGGCCATCGGCCAGACTCTGGAACTGGCCTACGCCCATCACATTCAGCGCTTGATGGTCACCGGCAACTTCGCCTTGCTGGCCGGCATCGTGCCGCAGCAGGTCTGCGACTGGTACCTGGCGGTGTACATGGATGCCTTCGACTGGGTCGAGCTGCCCAATACCCTGGGTATGGTGATGCATGCCGACGGTGGCTACCTGGGGTCCAAGCCCTACTGCGCCAGCGGCCAGTACATCAAGCGCATGTCGGATTACTGCGGCGACTGCGCCTATAAGGTCAGCGAAAGCACCGGCGAGTCGGCCTGCCCGTTCAATGCGCTGTACTGGCACTTCCTCATGCGCCACCGCGACCAGCTGCGCGGCAACCAGCGCCTGGGCATGGTCTATCGCAACCTGGAGCGCATGACGGAGGAACGCCAGCAGGCGCTCTGGCAGCGCGGCGACCAGCTGCTGGCGCGCCTGGATGCCGGGGAGATGCTGTGAGGAAGAAGGCCGACCTGCCCAGCAAGCCCTGTGCGACCTGTGGCCGGCCGCTGGTCTGGCGGCGCAAGTGGGCGGCCTGCTGGGACGAGGTGCGCCACTGCTCCGAGCGCTGCCGGCGCAACCGCGCGCGTCCCGGCGGGTCTTGAGTCGCCGCCTGTGCTAGTCTGGCCGGCCTTTTGACCCCTGTGGAGCCGGCCATGTCCGAACTCGATCTTTCCACCGACCAAGCCCGCGTCAGCTATGGCATCGGCCGTCAGCTGGGTGACCAGCTGCGTGACAACCCGCCGCCCGGCGCCAGCCTGGAAGCCATCGTCGCCGGTCTGCGCGACGCTTTCCATGGCCAGCCCAGCCAGGTTGATCCTGAAGCACTGAACGCCAGCTTCCGTGTGATCCGTGAAATCATGCAGGCCGAAGCCGCCGCCAAGGCCGAGAAGGCCGCTGCCGCTGGCCGCGACTATCTGGTGGAGAACGCCAAGCGCGAAGGCGTGACTGTGCTCGAGTCCGGTCTGCAGTACGAAGTGCTGGTCGCCGGCGAGGGCGCCAAGCCGTCGCGCGAAGACCACGTGCGCACTCACTACCACGGCACCCTGATCGACGGCACCGTGTTCGACAGCTCCTACGATCGCGGCCAGCCGGCCGAATTCCCGGTCGGCGGCGTGATCGCCGGTTGGGTCGAGGCCCTGCAGCTGATGAACGCCGGCAGCAAGTGGCGCCTGCACGTGCCGAGCGAGCTGGCCTATGGTGGCCAGGCCGTCGGCAGCATCCCGCCGCACAGCGTGCTGGTGTTCGACGTCGAGCTGCTCGACATCCTGTAAGAAGCGATGCCCGGAGCGGTCGTCCTGACCGATCCGGGCATCCGCAGAAGCGCCATTGCTTCTGCTCATGGGTCGTGCCCATGTCCCGGCGCCTCCTTGTGCCGGGGTGGATGCGCAGAGCGACCGCCGTTGGTCGCTCGCCTTGCAACGCTCAGTGCAGTTCGCCCTGCGGCCGCAGCGCCCGGGCATAGCAGAACAGGAACAGGCCGCGCACCAGCTCCTTCAGTACGCCGGGTTCGCTCGAGCCGAAGTCGTGCAGATCCAGTTCACCCTGTTCGCGCAGCTCGCTGAGGGCGTCCTCGTGCAGCATGGCGCAGACCTCACCGGTCTCGCGGTTGAGGATGCGCAGGTAGGGATGCGGGCGATCCAGCCAGGCATCGATCAAATAGGTCATGGCTCATCTCCTTGTCGTCCAATCGGCTGGATATGAGAATAATTCCTATTATCAAAATAGCAAGCCTCAATCGTGCTTTTCGTCGGGCAACAAAAAGCCCGTCACAGGGACGGGCTCGGGTGTCGCCGGGCGTGCCTCAGTGGGTGCGGGCGACGGCGAAGCGGCTGAGTTCGATCAGGGCATCGCGGTAGGCGTTGCCCGGCAGGGCGTCGAGGCAGGCAATGGCCTGGTCGGCGTGCTGGCGGGCGAGGCGGGCGGTGTAGTCCAGGGCGCCGCTGGCCTGCACGGCAGCACGGATGCTCTCCAGGTCCTCGATGCCGCCTTTCTGGATCGCGGTACGCACCAGGGCGGCCTGTTCGGCGCTGCCTTCGCGCATGGTGTAGATCAGCGGCAGGGTCGGTTTGCCCTCGGCCAGGTCGTCACCGACGTTTTTGCCCAGGGTGGCGGCATCGCCCTGGTAGTCGAGCAGGTCGTCGACCAGCTGGAAGGCGATGCCCAGGTGGTCGCCGAAGTGGCGCAGCGCCTCGCTCTGCACCTCGGTGCTGCCGGCCAGGGCGGCGGCGCTGTGGGTCGAGGCCTCGAACAGCATGGCGGTCTTGCCGCGGATCACTTCCATGTAGGTGTCTTCGGTGGTGCTGGCGTCGCGCACTTTGGACAGCTGCAGTACCTCGCCCTCGGCGATCACCCGGGTGGCGCGCGAGAGGATGCGCATCACCGGCATGGAGCCGAGCTCGACCATCATTTCGAAGGAGCGCGAATAAAGGAAGTCGCCGACCAGCACGCTCGGCGCGTTGCCCCACTGGGCGTTGGCGGTGGCACGGCCACGGCGCATGCCGGACATGTCGACCACGTCGTCATGCAGCAGGGTGGCGGTGTGCAGGAACTCGATGGTCGCGGCCAGCAGGCGTAGGTCGTCGGCCTGGTAGCCCAGGGCCTTGCCGCTGAGCAGCACCAGCAGCGGACGCAGGCGTTTGCCGCCGGCGGAGATGATGTAGTCGCCGATCTTTTCCACCAGGGGGACGTGCGACTTCAGCTGCTGGCGGATGATGCCGTCGACGGCGGTGAAATCGTCCGCGACCACGCTTTGGAAGGCCTGGGGTTGCATCGGTGACAGGGGCTCCTGGAACGTTGCCGGCATCCCGGGTGCGGGAGGCGGCGAAAGGTCGGGTCGGACGGGGCCGGACCGGGCTGCGCGGCATGCTAGGGTCCGGGGTGGGGGCTGTCAAGGCAAGGCCAGGCGGGGCTTGCCTCGCGGCGGGTCTTTCCGTACAATCGCGGCCCCAAACTTCTATGGGCAACTCCCTGCCTTACGCAATTGCACGGGTGTCAGTCCGGCCCCATGCAGCCATGCCGGCCAATAACTCTTCCTATAAAGAGTCGGGTGAGCAGGTTTAACGGAGAAAAATCCATGTACGCAGTAATTGTTACCGGTGGCAAGCAGTACAAAGTCGCCGAAGGTGAATTCCTCAAGGTCGAGAAGCTGGAAGTCGCCACCGGCGAATCCGTGACTTTCGACCGCGTTCTGCTGATCGGCAACGGTGACGACGTGAAAATCGGCGCTCCGGTAGTCGATGGTGCCAAGGTTGTTGCCGAGGTGGTTTCCCAGGGTCGTCACGACAAAGTGACCATCATCAAGTTCCGCCGTCGTAAGCACCACATGAAGCGTCAGGGCCACCGTCAGTGGTTCACCGAAATCAAGATCACCGGCATCCAGGCCTGATCCCCTTTTAGGAGGCTATGACTCATGGCACACAAAAAAGCTGGCGGTAGTACTCGTAACGGCCGCGATTCCGAAAGTAAACGCCTTGGCGTGAAGATGTACGGCAGCCAGGCCATCAAGGCCGGCAACATCATCGTGCGTCAGCGCGGCACCCAGTTCCACGCCGGTTACGGCGTTGGCATGGGCAAAGACCACACCCTGTTCGCTAAAGTCGACGGCGTGGTCAAGTTCGAAGTGAAGGGCGCTTTCGGCCGTCGCTACGTGAGCGTCGTGACTGCCTAAGTCGCTGCTCGCTGAAAAAGCCCTGTCTTGCGACGGGGCTTTTTTGTTTCTGTATATCCTGTATTCCAGTGTTCACTAGCCCGCCGCTGCGGTGGGAGGCAACCCAATGAAATTCGTCGACGAAGTTTCGATATTTGTAAAAGCCGGCGACGGCGGTAACGGCATGATGAGCTTTCGCCGCGAGAAGTTCATCGAGAAGGGTGGCCCCAACGGCGGCGACGGTGGTGACGGCGGCTCGGTATTCCTCGAGGCCGACGAGAACCTCAACACCCTGGTCGACTACCGCTATACGCGTCGTTTCCAGGCGCAGAATGGCGAGAAGGGCGGCAGTACCGAGTGTACCGGTGCCAAGGGCGAGGACCTGATCCTGCCGGTGCCCGTCGGTACCACGGTGATCGACGCTTCCACCCAGGAAGTCATTGGCGACCTGACCCGTGCCGGTCAGCGCCTGATGGTGGCGCAGGGTGGTTGGCACGGCCTGGGCAATACCCGCTTCAAGTCCAGTACCAACCGTGCGCCGCGGCAGACCACGCCGGGCAAGCCGGGCGAGCAGCGTGATCTTAAGCTGGAGCTCAAGGTGCTGGCGGACGTCGGTCTGCTCGGTCTGCCGAACGCCGGCAAGAGCACCTTCATCCGCTCGGTGTCCGCGGCCAAGCCGAAGGTCGCCGACTATCCCTTCACCACTCTGGTGCCGAACCTGGGCGTGGTCAGCGTCGGGCGTTACAAGAGTTTCGTCATCGCCGACATTCCCGGACTGATTGAGGGCGCTTCCGAGGGTGCCGGTCTGGGTATTCGCTTCCTCAAGCACCTGGCGCGTACCCGCCTGCTGCTGCATCTGGTGGACATGGCGCCGCTGGACCAGAGCGATCCGGCCGAGGCGGCCGAGGTGATCATTCGCGAGCTGGAGAAATTCAGTCCGGCGCTGGCTGAGCGTGAGCGCTGGCTGGTGCTGAACAAGGCCGACCAGTTGCTCGATGACGAGCGCGAGGAACGCATGCGTGCGGTGGTCGAGCGTCTGGGTTGGCAGGGGCCGGTATTTGTCATCTCCGCTCTGGAGCGCGAGGGTACCGAGGCGCTGAGCCAGGCCATCATGCGCTACATGGACGAGCGTGCGGTGCGTATCGAGGAAGAGCCGGACTATGCCGCCGAGCTGGCCGAGCTGGATCGGCGCATCGAGGACGAGGCGCGTGCCCGCCTGCAGGCGCTGGACGACAAGCGCGCACTGCGCAAGGCCGGTCTGAAGAGTGTCGACGATGTCGGCGACGACGATGACTGGGATGACTTCGAGGATGATGAAGACGGTCCCGAGATCATTTACGTCCGGGACTGAGAGTAGGTATCGTGCAGCGCCGCTTTATAGCGGCGTTGTGCTGACTGGCTGGGGTAGAGGGCATCATGCGGGACAAGGTGACCGGCGCGCAGCGCTGGGTAGTGAAGATCGGCAGCGCGCTGCTGACCGCCGATGGGCGGGGTCTCGATCGTGCCGCCATGGCGGTATGGGTCGAGCAGATGGTGGCCCTGCGCGAGGCGGGGGTGGAGCTGGTGCTGGTGTCGTCCGGCGCGGTGGCGGCCGGCATGAGTCGGCTGGGCTGGAGCTCGCGGCCGAGTGCCATGCATGAGCTGCAGGCGGCGGCGGCCGTGGGGCAGATGGGCTTGGTGCAGGCCTGGGAGTCCAGCTTCGGAGAGCACGGCCGGCATACGGCTCAGGTGCTGCTGACCCATGATGACCTGTCTGACCGCAAGCGCTACCTGAACGCCCGCAGCACCCTGCGCACCCTGGTCGACCTCGGTGTGGTGCCGGTGATCAACGAGAACGACACCGTGGTTACCGACGAGATCCGTTTCGGTGACAACGACACCCTGGCTGCCCTGGTGGCCAACCTGGTCGAGGCCGACCTGCTGGTGATCCTCACCGATCGTGACGGCATGTTCGATGCCGACCCGCGGCACAACCCCGATGCGCAGCTGATCTTCGAGGCGCGCGCCGACGATCCGTCGCTGGATGCGGTGGCGGGCGGTACTGGCGGGGCGCTGGGGCGTGGTGGCATGCAGACCAAGCTGCGCGCGGCGCGCCTGGCGGCGCGTTCCGGTGCGCATACGGTGATAGTCGGGGGGCGTATCGAGCGGGTGCTCGATCGTCTGAAGGCGGGCGAGCGTCTGGGTACCCTGCTGGCGCCTGAGCGCGGCCTGCTGGCGGCGCGCAAGCAGTGGCTGGCGGGGCACCTGCAGACTCGTGGCACCCTGGTGCTGGATGCGGGGGCTGTGAAGGCGCTGGCGGTCGATCACAAGAGTCTGCTGCCGGTCGGGGTGCGCGAAGTGCAGGGCAGCTTCCGCCGCGGCGAGATGGTGGTCTGCGTGGGGCCTGATGGTCGCGAGATCGCCCGCGGCCTGGCCAACTACAGCGCCCTGGAGGCGCAGAAGATCGTCGGTCAGCCGTCCGATGCCATCGAGAAGCTGCTGGGCTATGTCGATGAGCCGGAGCTGGTGCATCGGGATAATCTGATTTTGGTTTAGGGAGAGCGCCATGCGTGTTGCGAAGGGATTGCTGGGGTTGTGTCTGGCGCTGCCGCTGGTCGTGCAGGCGGAGGAGATCGGCGAGGTCTCCACGGTGTTCAAGTGGGTTGGTCCGAACGACAAGATCGTCGTCGAGGCCTTCGATGATCCCAAGGTGGAAGGGGTGACCTGCTACCTGTCGCGGGCCAAGACCGGTGGTGTCAAGGGTGGTCTGGGCCTGGCCGAGGATCGTGCCGAGGCGTCGATTGCCTGTCGTCAGGTCGGGCCGATTCGCTTCACCGGCAAGCTCAAGGATGGCGAGGAGGTGTTCAAGGAGCGCACTTCGCTGGTGTTCAAGACCATGCAGGTGGTGCGTTTCTTCGATCAGAAGCGCAACACCCTGGTCTATCTGGTGTACAGCGACCGGGTGATCGAAGGCAGTCCGCAGAATGCGGTGACGGCTATTCCGATCCTGCCCTGGGCGGCGCAGTAAGAAAAAAGCCGGAGCATGCTCCGGCTTTTTTATGTGAGTTGTGCAGATTGCAGGCAATAAAAAACCGGCCCTAGGGCCGGTTTTTCAAGAACACAACCAATCAGGCGGCGGTAGCCAGCGCCTTGATGTGGCCGTTCAGGCGGCTCTTGTGGCGAGCAGCCTTGTTTTTGTGGATGATGCCTTTGTCAGCCATGCGGTCGATAACCGGAACAGCCAGGGTGTAAGCGGTCTGTGCCTTGGCGAGGTCTTTGGCGTCGATAGCCTTGACCACGTTTTTGATGTAGGTACGAACCATGGAGCGCAGGCTGGCGTTATGGCTACGACGCTTCTCAGCCTGTTTGGCGCGTTTTTTGGCAGAAGGTGTATTGGCCACCGTCAAGCTCCTCGAAAACTAGGGGGGATAGCAACAAATAAGGCCGCGAATCATGCCGATGCATCGCGTGCCTGTCAAGTGCGGAAGTGCCTTCATGTGCTGGTCTGACCAGCGGTGGCTGGTTAAACTCCTCGCCTTCTAGTGTGCTGGCCCGTCGCGCCGGCCTTTCGGATCGTCGAGACTCCATGAATCTGCTCAAGTCCCTGGCCGCCGTCAGCTCCCTGACCATGGTTTCCCGCGTGCTGGGTTTCGTCCGCGATACCTTGATTGCGCGCATCTTTGGTGCCGGCGTGGCATCGGACGCCTTCGTCGTTGCCTTCAAGCTGCCCAACCTGCTGCGACGCATTTTCGCCGAAGGCGCCTTCTCCCAGGCGTTCGTGCCGATCCTGGCTGAGTACAAGACCCAGCAGGGTGAGGAAGCGACCCGTACCTTCCTTGCTTATGTGGCGGGCCTGCTGACCCTGGTGTTGGCGCTGGTCACGCTGCTCGGCATGCTGGCCGCGCCCTGGATCGTCTGGGTCAGCGCGCCGGGCTTCGCCGACGAGCCGGAACGTTTCGCCCTGACTGTCGACCTGCTGCGGGTGACCTTCCCCTACATCCTGCTGATTTCCCTGTCGTCGCTGCTCGGCGCGGTGCTCAACACCTGGAATCGTTTCTCGGTACCCGCCTTCGTGCCGACCCTGCTGAACGTCAGCATGATCATCTTCACCGTCTGGCTGGCGCCCTATTTCGATCCGCCGATCATGGCGCTGGGCTGGGCGGTACTGGTCGGCGGCCTGGCGCAGTTTCTCTGGCAGCTGCCGGCGCTGAAGCAGGTCGGCATGCTGGTGCTGCCGCGTCTGAGTCTGCGCGACACCGGTGTGTGGCGGGTGCTCAGGCAGATGGGGCCGGCGATCTTCGGCGTGTCGGTGGGGCAGATCTCGCTGATCATCAACACCATCTTCGCCTCGTTCCTGGTTGCCGGCTCGGTGTCCTGGATGTACTACGCCGACCGCCTGATGGAGCTGCCCTCCGGGGTGCTCGGCGTGGCGCTGGGGACGATCCTGCTGCCGGCGCTGGCCAAGACCTATGCCAGTGCCGACCGTGGCGACTACTCCAAGCTGCTCGACTGGGGCCTGCGCCTGTGCTTCCTGCTGGTGCTGCCCTGTACCTTGGCGCTGGCGATCATCGCCGAGCCTCTGATCGTCTCGCTGTTCCAGTACGGCAAGTTCACCGCCCACGATTCGGCGATGACTCAGCAGGCCCTGGTCGCCTACTCGGTAGGCCTGCTGGCGCTGATCCTGGTGAAGATTCTGGCGCCCGGCTTCTATGCCCAGCAGGACATCAAGACGCCCGTGCGCATTGCTATCGTCAGTCTGCTGGCGACTCAGGCGATGAATGCCCTGTTCATCTTCGTCATCGATCTGCGCCACGCCGGCCTGGCGCTGTCGATCAGCCTGGCGGCTTGTCTGAATGCCGGCTTGCTCTACTGGCAGCTGCGCCGCAAGGGCATCTACCTGCCGCAGCCGGGCTGGGCGAAATTTCTCGCCAAGCTGGTGCTGGCGGTGTTGGTGATGGCGGCCGTGCTGCTGGCGCTGATGCACTACATGCCGACCTGGGAGGAGGGCGGCATGCTGCTGCGCCTGCTGCGTCTCGGTGTGCTGGTGGCTGCCGGCGCGTCAGCCTATTTCGCGGTGCTGGCGCTGCTGGGGTTCCGCCCGCGCGACTTCTCGCGCCGGGCCGTGCACTGAGCCGGACGCGCTGCCTGTTGCCGCTGGCCGGCTGTGCGTATAATCGACCACTTTGTAAGCAAGAAGCGCGTTATGCAGCTGGTTCGAGGCCTCCACAATCTGCTACCCCTCACCCAGGGATGCGTTGCCACCATCGGCAATTTCGATGGCGTGCACCGTGGTCACCAGGCCATCCTGGCGCGCCTGCGCGAACGCTCGATTGAACTGGGTGTGCCGAGTTGCGTGGTGATCTTCGAGCCGCAACCGCGAGAGTTCTTTGCCCCGGACACCGCACCGGCACGCCTGACCCGTCTGCGCGAGAAGCTCGAACTGCTCGCCGCCCAGGGCGTCGATCGGGTGCTGTGCCTGGCCTTCAACCGCCGCCTGCGCGAGCTGTCGGCTGACGAGTTCGTGCGCCAGGTGCTGGTCGAAGGCCTGCGTATCAAGCATCTGGAGGTCGGCGACGACTTCCGCTTCGGTGCCGGTCGCAGTGGGGATTTCGATTTTCTGGTGCAGGCCGGTGTGCAGCAGGGGTTCAGCGTCGAGGCGGCGCTGACCGTCGAGCTGGACGGCGAGCGCATCAGCAGCACCCGCGTGCGCCAGGCCCTGCAGGCCGGCGAGCTGGAGCTGGCCGAGCGCCTGCTGGGGCGCCCCTACGCCCTGGCCGGCCGCGTGCTGCATGGGCAGAAGCTGGCGCGCCAGCTCGGCACGCCGACCGCCAATGTGCAGCTCAAGCGGCGCAAGCCGCCGCTGCGCGGGGTGTTTCTGGTCAGCGCGCTGCACGAGGGGCACAGGTTCCATGGCGTGGCCAATATCGGCCAGCGCCCGACGGTGGCCGGCGACGGCAGCCCGCACCTGGAAGTGCATTTGCTGGAATTCGCTGGCGACCTCTACGGCCAGCGCCTGACAGTGGAGTTTCACCACAAGCTGCGCGACGAGCAGCGTTTCGCCTCTCTGGAGGCGCTGAAGACGGCGATCGACGCGGATGTCGCCGCCGCCCGGGCCTACTGGCTTGGCCAACCGCTTGATTGATCGAAGAGCCTGAGATGACCGACTACAAAGCCACGCTGAACCTCCCGGAAACAGCCTTCCCGATGAAAGCCGGCCTGCCGCAGCGCGAGCCGGAGACCCTGGCGCGCTGGGACAGCATCGGCCTGTACCAGAAGCTGCGGGAAATCGGCGCGAACCGGCCGAAGTTCGTCCTGCACGACGGCCCGCCCTACGCCAACGGCAGCATCCACATCGGTCACGCGGTCAACAAGATCCTCAAGGACATGATCGTCCGCTCCAAGACCCTGGCCGGCTTCGACGCCCCCTACGTGCCGGGCTGGGACTGCCACGGCCTGCCGATCGAGCACAAGGTGGAGACCACCTTCGGCAAGAACCAGCCCTCCGACCTGACCCGCGAGCGTTGCCGCAGCTACGCTGGCGAGCAGATCGAGGGGCAGAAGGCCGACTTCATCCGCTTGGGCGTGCTGGGCGAGTGGGACAATCCCTACAAGACCATGGCCTTCGCCAACGAGGCCGGCGAGATCCGCGCGCTGGCCGAGATGGTCAAGCAGGGCTTCGTGTTCAAGGGCCTGAAGCCGGTCAACTGGTGCTTCGACTGCGGCTCGGCGCTGGCCGAGGCCGAGGTGGAATACCAGGACAAGAAGTCCGACGCCATCGACGTGGCCTTCCCGGTCGAGGACGCCGACAAGCTGGCCGCGGCCTTCGGCCTCGGCGCGCTGGGCAAGCCCGCTGCCATCGTCATCTGGACCACCACGCCCTGGACCATCCCGGCAAACCAGGCGCTGAACGTCCATCCCGAGTTCACCTACGCCCTGGTCGACACCGGCGAGCGTCTGCTGGTACTGGCCGATGAGCTGGTGGAAAGCTGCCTGCAGCGCTACGGCCTGAGCGGCGAGATCATCGCCCGCGCCGAAGGCCGCGCGCTGGAGCTGATCCGCTTCCGCCATCCGTTCTATGAGCGCTTCTCTCCGGTCTACCTGGCCGAATACGTCGAACTGGGCGCCGGTACCGGCATCGTCCACTCGGCGCCGGCCTACGGCGAGGACGACTTCCGTTCGTGCAAGGGCTACGGCATGCACAACGACGACATCCTCAGCCCGGTGCAGAGCAACGGTGTGTACGTGGCCGACCTGCCGTTCTTCGGTGGCCAGTTCATCTGGAAGGCCAACCCGGCCATTGTCGCCAAGCTCGACGAAGTCGGCGCGCTGCTCAAGCATGAAGCCATCCAGCACAGCTACATGCACTGCTGGCGGCACAAGACCCCGCTGATCTACCGCGCCACCGCGCAGTGGTTCGTTGGTATGGACCGGGCCGCGTCAGGCAAGCATGCCCACGACGGCAGCACCCTGCGCGAGCGCGCCCTGAGCGCCATCGAGCGGACCCAGTTCGTGCCGAACTGGGGCCAGGCGCGCCTGCACGGCATGATCGCCGGCCGTCCGGACTGGTGCATCTCGCGCCAGCGCAACTGGGGCGTGCCGATCCCGTTCTTCCTGCACAAGGCCAGCGGCGAGCTGCATCCGCGTACCGTCGAGCTGATGGAAGAAGTGGCCAAGCGTGTCGAGCAGGAGGGCATCGAGGCCTGGTTCAAGCTGGACGCCGCCGAGCTGCTCGGCGCCGAGGCCGCCGACTACGACAAGATCAGCGACACCCTGGACGTCTGGTTCGACTCCGGCACCACCCACTGGCACGTGCTGCGTGGTTCGCACCCGCTGGGCCACGAAGTTGGTCCGCGCGCCGACCTCTATCTGGAAGGCTCCGACCAGCACCGCGGCTGGTTCCACTCATCCTTGCTGACCGGCTGCGCCATCGATGGCCACGCGCCGTACAAGGCGTTGCTGACCCATGGCTTCGTGGTCGACGAGAACGGCCGCAAGATGTCCAAGTCGCTCGGCAACGTGGTGGCGCCGCAAGAGGTCAACGACAGCCTGGGCGCCGACATCATGCGCCTGTGGGTCGCCTCCACCGACTATTCCGGTGAGATGGCCGTGTCCAAGGTCATTCTGCAGCGCAGCGCCGACGCCTACCGGCGTATCCGCAACACCATGCGCTTCCTGCTGGCCAACCTCGGCGACTTCGATCCGACCAAGGACCTGCTGCCGGCCGAGCAGATGCTCGACCTCGACCGCTGGGCGGTGGACGCCGCCGCGCGCCTGCAGGCCGAGATCATCGAGGCCTACGCCGAGTACCGCTTCTGGAACGTCTATTCCAAGGTGCACAACTTCTGCGTGCAGGAGCTGGGTGGCTTCTACCTGGACGTGATCAAGGACCGCCAGTACACCACCGCCGCCGATAGCGCGGCGCGCCGCTCCTGCCAGAGCGCGCAGTACCACATCGCCGAGGCGCTGGTGCGCTGGATCGCGCCGATCCTGGCGTTCACCGCCGACGAGATCTGGTCGTTCCTGCCGGGCGAGCGCAATGAGTCGGTGATGCTGAACACCTGGTACGAGGGTCTGGATCGTCTGCCGGAAGGCTTCGAGCTGGATCGCGCCTACTGGGAGCAGCTGACCGAGGTGCGCGCCGCGGTGAACAAGGAGCTGGAGAACCTGCGCAACAGCAAGGCCATCGGCGGCAACCTGCAAGCCGAGGTCACCCTGTATGGCGACGAGGCGCTGCAGCAGTCGTTGGCCAAGCTCGAGGACGAGCTGCGTTTCGCCCTGATCACCTCGGCCGCCACCGTCGCGCCGCTGGCCGACGCGCCGGCCGATGCGGTGGCTACCGAGGTGCCGGGCCTGAAGCTGAAGATCGTCAAGTCGGCCCACGCCAAGTGTGGTCGCTGCTGGCACTTCCGCGCCGACGTGGGCAGCAATGCGGCCCATCCGGAGCTGTGTGAGCGTTGCGTGAGCAACATCGAGGGTGCAGGCGAGGTACGCAAGCATGTCTGATGCCTCGCGTTTCGGCCGCCTGGCCTGGTTGTGGCTGGCCGTGCTGGTGTTCGTCCTCGACCAGGGCAGCAAGCAGATCGTCCTGCAGGTACTCGAGTACGGTCAGCGCGTGACGGTGATCGACGGCTACTTCGACTGGGTTCACGTCTACAACCGCGGCGCCGCCTTCAGCTTCCTGGCCGGTGAGTCCGGCTGGCAGCGCTGGTTGTTCGCCGCCATCGCCATCGGTGTCAGTGCCGTGCTGGTGGTGTGGATGAAGCGCCTGAAGGTCGACGAGACCTGGCTGGCCATCGCCCTGGCCATGGTCCTTGGCGGTGCGCTGGGCAACCTCTACGACCGCGTCGTGCTCGGTCATGTGGTCGATTTCATCCTGGTGCACTGGCGTGATGTGCACCACTTTCCTGCCTTCAATCTGGCCGACAGCGGTATCACTGTCGGCGCGGTGATGCTGGCGCTGGATATGTTCAAGAGCAAGAAGTCCGGAGAACCTGCGCATGACTGATTCACTCTCACAAGAGCTGCGTATCGGGCCGGACAGGGAAGTCACCCTGCATTTCGCCCTCAAGCTGGAAAACGGCGACGTGGTCGACAGCACCTTCGACAAGCAGCCGGCGACCTTCAAGGTCGGCGATGGCAACCTGCTGCCGGGCTTCGAGGTCGCACTCTACGGCTTCAAGGCCGGCGACAAGCGCAGCCTGCAGATCGAGCCGGAGAGCGCCTTCGGTCAGCCCAACCCGCAGAACGTGCAGGTGATGCCGCGCGGCCAGTTCCAGGACATGGAGCTGTCCGAGGGGCTGCTGATCATTTTCAATGACGCCGCCAACGCGGAGCTGCCGGGCGTGGTCAAGGCCTTCGACGAGCAGCAGGTGACCATCGATTTCAACCATCCCCTGGCCGGCAAGACCCTGAGCTTCGATGTGGAGATCATCGAGGTTCGTCCGGCCTGACCTGCTTGACCGGGGAGAGGCGTAGACTCTCCCCATCGCCTCCATCGCGCGCCGAGATTCCCAGCATGCAAATCAAACTCGCCAACCCCCGTGGCTTCTGCGCCGGCGTCGACCGCGCCATCGAGATCGTCAATCGTGCGCTGGAAGTGTTCGGCGCGCCGATCTACGTGCGTCATGAAGTGGTGCACAACAAGTTCGTGGTCGAGGACCTGCGTGCCCGCGGTGCGGTGTTCGTCGAGGAGCTGGACCAGGTGCCGGACAACACCATCGTCATCTTCAGCGCCCATGGCGTGTCCCAGGCCGTGCGCCAGGAAGCCGAGCGCCGCGGCCTCAAGGTGTTCGACGCCACCTGCCCGCTGGTGACCAAGGTGCATATGGAAGTCGCGCGCTACAGCCGCGACGGCCGCGAGTGCATTCTGATCGGCCATCAGGGCCACCCGGAAGTCGAAGGCACCATGGGGCAGTACGACGCCAGCAATGGCGGCGCCATCTACCTGGTCGAGGACGAGGCCGACGTGGCCGCCCTGCAGGTGCGCGACGCCGAGAATCTGGCCTTCGTCACCCAGACTACCCTGTCGATGGATGACACCAGCAAGGTCATCGACGCCCTGCGCGCCAAGTTCCCTTCCATTGGCGGCCCGCGCAAGGATGACATTTGTTACGCCACCCAGAACCGCCAGGATGCGGTCAAGCAATTGGCCGCCGAGTGCGATGTGGTGCTGGTGGTCGGCAGCCCCAACAGCTCCAACTCCAACCGCCTGCGCGAGCTGGCCGAGCGCATCGGCACCCCGGCCTACCTCATCGATGGGGCAGAGGATCTGCGCCAGTCGTGGTTCGAGGGCAAGGCGCGCATCGGCATTACCGCTGGTGCTTCAGCGCCCGAGGTGCTGGTGCTCGGGGTGGTTGCCCAGCTTCGCGAATGGGGGGCGGTAGGTGCCGAAGAGCTGGATGGGCGGCCGGAGAACGTGACGTTCTCGATGCCGAAGGAGCTGAGAGTCAAAGAGATTTGACTATTCTGTAACCACAGATAAAGGGGCCTTTGGCCCCTTTATCTATTTCAAATACCGTTGCAGCTATTCCAAGCGTTTGCCAGAGCGCCGCTACCACCTTGCAACCCTGTCCCACTCAAAGTCAGTGTGCCTGTTCCTGCCAGCACGCCAGTCGGCGTTGCAGTTAGGGAAAAGGCCGTCGCAGTCTGTGTGGTGACCGCCACCGTTGTGTACTGACTTATAGGGCCTAAATTAGCCGTTGTGGCGCCGACGTAGGTGTTGTTCTGGGCTCTGAACCTTTCCATCATGTTCGCCGCTCCAACCAGCGAGGATTTGACCTCCTCGCAGGCGGATTTGCGCAAATAGGCTGTGTAGCTTGGAATTGCTATTGCGGCCAGGATTGCGAGTATGGCTGCCGCGATCATCAACTCAATCAGGGTGAAGCCTTGCTGGCGTGGAAGGGGCAGGCACCATTTCATCAGTTGATTTCTCCGTTATCCATCCAGAAGGTTTTGCCAATCGGCGGCATATCCAGCGTAACCGGCGGCAGGGAAGGACCGCCCTTCAGCACGACACAGGTCTTTCCTTGGCAATAGATTTGAGGGGGCGCTAGCAAGCCGCCGCCACTGCTGGCCTGGGTGAACCGATCGTCTGGATTGCCCGATACCGACGTCTGATAGGGCGTCGCATTCGACAGATTGACCGCATAGGCTCGGTTAATACCAATCGCAGCCTGGCACGCCTCGGTTGCAGTATTGGGTTCGTAAGTATTGAAGAACAACACCCCATTGGAGGTCAGTGCGCGAGTAAGTACCTTTTCGCCTGGACGGGTTAGACGGATGTACCAGCCACCCGAAGTTGACCCGAGATTGGCCTCGGCGGTGGCCTTTTCCGCCGAGCTTCCTCTCTGCACCAGATTGCTGGTGGCGTCGTAAAGGTTGCTCTCGGTAAGGGTCGTGTCACTACCTGCCGGGCCCGTGGTCAATGGCGTGCGGAAGGAATAGAAACGATCAGCCACTGCCTGATTCAGCGGATGCGCTCGATAGCCTGAACCAATGTTAACTGTTAAGGCAGGGGTTCCTGCTACGTTGAGTAGCGCGATATCGGGTTCTTCGTAGAAGCGCCTGTTGGTTGACTCGCTGGTACCGGACACGCGCGCGAAGACGCCATCGGTTCCTGCAGGAGAGATTAGGCCCGAGCCGCTGCTTCCGTTGTTGATGTAGAAGCGCCAGATCTGTCCGCCCATATCGCCCACAAAGAACTGGTCGGCTAGTTGTTCCTCATCGAGAACCAGAGTGTTGTTCGCATTTTTCTGGATGTCGATAACGCGCACAGGGCTGGGGATGCTGTACTGCATGCTACTCAGTGACTGTGTATGACCAGCGCTGTTGCTGGCGGACCAAATAAGTGCTCCAGTTCGTGCATTCACGATATAGATTGCATTACCCGTGTCATCTGCTGTGCGCACTGTTGCCGAGTCCTGATCTGCGTCGTAGCCGCCTCCGAAGATCAGAACGTCAGTAATCGTACTGCCAATTTTGATCTTGGTCTTGACCGGAGCTGACCAAGTTTCGCTCAGCTTAGTAAATCCAGGGGTAACGCCTCCCTCGATCTGCCAAAGCAGTTTTGGGTTGTTGCGGTCGGTGATGTCGAGTGCGTAGATGTTGCGTCCACCACGTCGCATCGTGGCGTAGGCATAAACAAACTCGCCACTATTGAGGCCGCTGGTAGAGCTGGTTGTGGGGTCGCCATAAATCACACCATTCTTGTTGGCGTCATTTACCCAGATGGTCGGAGTGTTATCCATACCGTACAAGCGAGGCTTAGCACTGGTTGAGCGAGCATTGTCGCGCAATTGTTTGATATTCTTCAGTAGTACCTCTGGCATAAACGCAAATTCTTCAACGCCAGTATCTGTGTTGAAAGACTGCAGGAATCCCTCGTTGGTGCCGAGAATTGCACTTTGGTCAGGGTCGGTGCAAACGCCGTTGGAATAACTGCTGCAGCCAAAGGTAACCAAGCGTGGTGTTGAGTGAATAGGGTCGCCCAGAGCATAGCGCGCTGTCGTGTTATCGGTATCTAGACCCCGAATGTACTTAAGCAGATTGCTTCTGTCCGTATCGTTCATGCTGGGGTTGCCGAGCATCGTCTTGGTGATGTTGTTGTTCGTTGGTTTAAGCTCGTAGGCAGTATTATTCAGACTGACTGCTGAGCCGCTGGGTGAGGGGCCGTAATAAGTCAGCAGTTTGCGACCAGCCGGAATCGGAAGCTTCAGAGCAGCGCCGCCCTTTGCAATGTCATCGCCATCCTGTGTTGCGCTCCAGAAGCTTCGAGCATTACTTTTGAAAAAGCCGGTAGTCGGGTTTATTGCCGCGGCTCCGTCTGCGTCGACGATGGATGCTGTGCCATTTTCTATTTTCAGGCGATAGCGCTTCAAATTACCTGGCCAGCGATCGTTCTCCGTCGGGCGGAACAGTGCAAAGTACAGTTCGTCGAGGTTGTCTGCTCGGTTGAAGCTGTTCACTGGCGCGCTGGCATTGACGAAAGTGGTGTTGGTGGCAAGGGCTTCCTGAACGATCTGGTCGAAAGCTGCAGCAAGGTCGCTCGCATTACTTGCTTGATAGGCTGTCCCCCCGCCCAGGCGGGCTACATCGTTGAGGAAGGTTTGAGCTGCGCCGCTGGTGTTGAAACCGATAGTATGTGTTGTAACAGTGTTCTTGCTTTCGAATGTCGCCTGGTCTTCCTCGTGCAGCCACTTTATGGCGCTGCGTCCGCATTTCTCATCGTCGTCGGCTGCATCGCCGGTGCAATTTGAGCCAGTAAGGCTGGTGATACCTGTCTGTGAAGCGGTTGTCCAACCGTTGGCGCCCCCGTCCGTCAGCAGTACCAGATAATTTGATTGGCAGGCGCTGGTAATTGGGCTGTCCGGGCCGAAGTGCTTGCTGGGCAGCTGGGTAAGGTAGCCTGCGGCTTCGTAAATGGTTGGAACCAGAGGTGTGCCTCCGTTTGCCGCGAGGCCTTGCACGATGCCGTTGGTGTAATCCCTAACGGTGTATATGTTGGTGCCCAGGCTGCCAAACTGAAGTTTGACTCTCAGCTGGATAGAGCTTGCTGGACTGCTTTCGTAGGACTTAAGCGCCAAGTTACTGTCGGCAGTCGGTCGTAATATCACGCTGAGCGAATTGCCGTCGGCCCAGTCGGGTCGAGCGAACAGGGCCTGTAGCTCCTGCCGGATATTGCTGTTGCTACAGGCCAGCTGTTGTCCGGCTGCAGAGGGAGCGAAGCTACAGCTGGTGCCTGTAGTTCTGGAGCGACCGCTCAGGTCACCGCTGTTGGAGGTAAATGCAGCAGAGTTGCCTGTATTTTCCAGGTGGACTGTTGCAGTTCCGCTGTTGGTGTTGTCGGCAGTTACTAGTAATTGTGCTTCCAGCACCGTCGCGCCACTACGAATGGGTAGCTTCTGGTAACGGGCGCCGATATAGGTCAGCGAGTAGTTGGTTCCACCAAAAGCGAGACTGCTTTCGGTCAGGTTCATGAATGTCGTGCTTGTACTATTGCGGCGGTACTGACGCGCGTCATCTTTGCCGTCTGCCACCGAGATATTGAGGATGGGGTTCAGACACCCGGAGTCGCCTCCGGTGTAGGTCACATTGAGGACTGGCTGTAAGTTTTTAGCTGCATCAAAGCTGTACATCGTCCTGCTGCCGGAGCCAGAGGTCGGTGTGAAGAAGAATGCCATCGAGTTGTTGCCGCACCAGTCGCTATTGCTATCGATAACACTCTGCACCAGTGACGTGACATTTGGTCCTTCGACATGCACTGAAGGGCTCTCGGTCCGCCATTCAGCGGGACTCCAATTGACGGTCGCGGCTGTTTTGGCACGGCCGGAAAAGTCTTCTCCCGTGCTAAAGACTCCGGCGTCGGCAGCGTTCTGAGCTGTAACGGCGAAAGTCACTGGGCGATCATCGGAGGCGGCGGGTACGAAGTCGATGCGTGCCGACGTCACTGTCGCTCCTTTCGGAATAGCAACCTCTTGGAAGCGCAGGCCTAGGGTACGCTCAGCCGCCTCCGCACCGCTCCAGGTGAGCTCAAGGCGAGGGGAGTCCACCGAACCGTCACCGAGGAACCAGTTGTAACTTGTATCGCTAGTTGCCCGAATTCGTATGGCAACGTCGCCGATAGGGTTGCTGCTGGGGGCAAGTAGTCTCAGATTATTGAAATTGCTCAGAAGATTGAACGTCAGCTCGTTGCCTGCCAACGTTGGCGTGATGGAGGTTGTATTTAGCGCGGAATTGCCAAAATCACGGTCGTCGATGCTTGAGTCATTGTTGAAGGCGGCGGCTGTCTTAGTGTTCTCCAACTTAATGGAGAAGGCTGGTGCAGCGGTATTGGTTTGCCTGGTTAGAACCAGTTTTGCTCCCGTGAGCGTCACTCCCTTTGGAACATTAAGATTGCGAAAGAGCAGGAGACCATCATTACCGCCAGTGCCGCTGCGGGCATTGATAGTGGTTCTAGTTCCGGCAGGGCATGTAACACCAGCGGCGGCAATTTTGGCGGAGCAGGCCGTGCTACCGACCACATAGTAGGAGGCATAGTCGGTCGTATAAGTTGACCCGCTGCCCAAGCTGCGTGAGATGGTTCCTCCTCCCGGAGGGGTGACGTAGCCCATGATTAGGGTGGAGTCACCAGTGTTAGTTGATGTTGGGGAGGTTGTCTGGCGCGTAGCGTCGTCACCACTGACTTTGATTGCGGGTGAGGACAGCTTCACGTTGAGCGGCTCATCAATATACTTCACTGGTGAGAGCAAGCGAGAGCTGTTGGTCTTGGTATTGAGCGCCATTACACCGACGTTTATAGGGCCGGCATTGGTGATGATGCTACTGAAGGCACTTTTCAGTTGAGCCAGGCGAGTGCCTTGCATTGAGCCCGAGTCGTCAAGTATGAAGAGCACGTTCGGGCGAATGCCCTCGTCGATGGCCGAGCCGCCAAAGAATATCTCGGTGTCGTCTGCATAGCTGAGCGCGGAGCTGAGGATAAGGCTACTCGCCAAGGCTCCACCAAGGAAGGTTTGCAGGCTTTTATTAATGGGTTTTCTCATGGTATGCATTCCTCGGTGCTACTGAATGGTGCGATTCAGGTAGCCCTGAACATGAAGAGCGCGAGCTTGGTTGTCAGATACGTTAGGTGCGCAATTGCTGGTGCTGGCATTGGCCGGATCGGCGCAGGCTTTTGCAACGCTGGTAATTTCATAGCAGGCGTATTGAGGCGTCCCCGCACCTTCCCCAGCATTCAATGAATATGACGGAACAACTGTGGCGCAGTTTGTGGGGCTTGGGGTGCTAACTGAGGTAAATGCCATGCGGTTGCCACTGCCGTCGGCAATTGCATGGTTGGTGATGTCAGTGGCTATCGGGGTTTTAACAAAGTTGCTGATCCACAGGTTTATGCCGCTCTCGGCCGCTGCGAACGCCTGATTTTGCTGTTGGCTGTTGTATGCCATTTTTTCCTGAAGGGTTGCAGTGCTGGCTGCAGTAATGGCGACGATGGTTAATATGAGGAGCAGCATAAGGCTGACCAGCAGAACCATGCCGTGCTGACGTGCATGTGCATTCATTGCAGTCGATTCCTCAAGTCGAAAGTGCCAGTGAACTGACGTGCGGTCATGTTGGGGTCATTGGCGCTAGATATTTGAAAGGTGATGCGGACAACATGAGCATTGCTGCGGTCGTTGGTTGTGGCGGATGAGCCATTGACCCAAGTGGTGGTGCCACTGTTGTCAATGCCGAGGAGAATGCTCTGAATGGAGGCATTATCGATGATGGCGCTAGAGGCACTGGCGTCTTCTGCCAGGCATAGGTTTGCACCGCAGTTGCTGTAGGTGACTTTGTGCAGATAGAGCGTTTGAATGTTGCTGCAGTCTCTGCGGGTGGCGGGCATAACGACTGGCGTGGATTCCAGGCGAGCGTAGTTGAACGTAATGCTGGTGCCGCTAACTGCGCTGATGGCGTCCGCAGGAAATGTCACGCCGTCGACCGTTATCGGGCTGTCAGCCGAAGAGCATCCTTGGTACCCCGCTCTCCGGGCATCTGCTCCGAAGATTTCCAGTGCTACGCGGCCACTTTCTTGGAGTCGAGCTAGTTCAGTACCGGTGCGGTCGGTCTGGCTGGTCCGCTGGAAAAGATCTAGCGCACCAATCAGCAATATTAGGCTGATTACCATGGCCACCATTAGTTCAACCAGGGAGAAACCTTTGGCCTGAAATTTCATAGCTCGACCCTCAGTACATACGACTTCGCACTTGTCGTTTTGAGCTGAGCGTCGGACTCGACCCAGTTGATGGTAATTAGATAGTTGCCAAGGCTGGGTGCCGTAATTCGAGCCGTGGCGCCCGGGATTGCGGTTGTCAAGTTGCTCCACCATTGGTAAAGATCAGCATTGGCTTGCTGAGCGGGAGTGCAGGTCGAACAATTCTCGGCCGCAGGTTGGCTGCTCGATACATAGGCGGATGTTTGGATGCTATTTGCTCGTATACGCTCCGCCATATCGGCTGCGAGCATGCTGGCTTGGCTCCGCAAGTAGGCGCCCTGATTGGACTGCATGCTAGTCATTACTAGGCTAGCCATGCCCAGAAGGCCAATAGCCAAGATGACCATCGCAACTATGACCTCAATGAGGGTAAAGCCCTTGGCCTGTTTTTGAAGCATTGCCATGCGTTAATAGCTCCTGCTCTGGCCGATACGGCTGATGCTTATGGACTTGCTCTTGCTGCTGTTGCTGACCGTCAGGTTGACTGCGCTGGTCAATTGGCCGGTGCCGGCGAAAGTGATCACGTTGGACCCGGTGACGCTTACACTTCCATCCAGATTGGCTATCCGAATGAGCTCCCCAGCACCTGCACTGCATCCATCACACTGGCCGTTGTTGTTGGTGTCCCGGAAGGCCATGATACGGTTGCTCCAGGGGGCTCCGGTACAGCTTTGCAGGTCCGTGGTGCCACACACTCGGGTGCGGGAGCGCAGTGTGATGGCTTCGCTACGTGCAACCTGCAGCATGCCGAGCATGGTGTTTGTGCTGGAGGTCACGCGACTGCTTTCCAGAATTCCTTGGAGTCCCGGTGCGCTGATCATGGCGAAGATGGCCAGTACCGCCAGAACGACCATCAGCTCGACAAGTGTGAAGGCTTTTTGCTGGGACATAGGACAATCCTTTTCTCGACGCTTGCATAATATGCGGGGCAAGTCGGTGGGCCCACGTGTTGGCGACAAGCGTACCGATGTGGCGATGGATTGCACTACTGGTTGCAGTCGATTGCATCTTGATGATTGATGCGAGGTCGGCCTGTGAGACTGATCACGATCTGGCGTTCGACCTTGCCGCTTGAGCACAGACTGAAAGTGCCGTTGAGGGCGCGCGTGGTTCCATTTCCTTCGAATTGCAGGTAGCTCTTCTGACGGAAGCTGCTCCATTGCCAGCTCACGCCCGGGCTCAGTGAGAAATTCTGAAGAAGGGTTTCGTCCTCATCGTAGTCGCCGTCACGATCGCCATCGACAAAAGCAAGGATTGAGGTTTGCCACAGCTGACTCCCCGTGCAACGTTGGCGGCCTGAGCAGAGTGTGACGAATTGCTGGCTTTGGACTGCCTGGGATCGGGCGTAATGAATTGCACTGAGTAGTTGATTGACGTCGGCCCGTTGCTGTTCGCGCCTGACCAAACTCGCCCATGCTGGTAGAGCAATGGTTGCTAAAAGGCTGATTAAAGATACAAGAACTAATAGTTCGG
>NZ_BATI01000052.1 GCF_000467105.1 Aquipseudomonas alcaligenes NBRC 14159 | reverse complement strand
ATCCCAATCTCCAATGTTCTAAATGGTCGCCCAGCTTGTCAGACGGATTCATTCGGAAGTGAGTCTCCTGACCAACTGCCTTTAGGCGACTATAGCTGATGCGCTCAACGGCTGAGCCTTCAGTGATCCTGCTCTCACTAGAGACGCTCAGATTAATCGAGCTCGAGCCGTTGCAAGGGGCGATAGAGTACTCGGCGAAATCGAGAAGGGACAATCTCAGCTTTAACCGACAGCCGGTAGCTGCCGCGTGGCATCGCCCCGCATTAGCTCTCTCCACACAACATGATCCGCCATGGGCAAGGCCGATAGGTGATCAACCGGTTGCCCCAGCCTTTTATAGAGAATTATTCCAGGCCAATAATTATCGCCCTGGAATAATTCTCTATAAAGTCGCAGGAGGACAGGAACGAGCGCATAACCAGGAGAATCGACAATTAATCACCGCGCAAGCCAGGAGTTGCGTAATTGCACGCACCTGCACACAGACTTGCATTGCCTCTGAACACTCAATCGCATTGGATCTGCACACTGAGTTACATCAGTGGTGAACAGTGCGCACACAAAAAAGCTCAAGGCCCTTGCGAGCCTTGAGCTCACTTAGCAGTCAATCACTGCCAGTTGGCTGCAATCACCGATGCCAGCGACGCTTGGTAATTTTCTGGCAGTGATGTCTGCCCCGCAGCGGGCGGAGCAAACGCAGCCATCGCATTGACCAAGTTCTGTACTTGGCTATCTAGCAAGGTCTTACCATCGGCGGTCTTGAACTGCTCGATGTGATAAGCATTGCCCAGATACCAGTCCTTGACCGTCAGCTTGTCGGAAGTCCCAATGATGCTTACTTCAAGGTTGTTCGACAGCTTGCGGAACCAGAGTTGGTCAGTCGCAATCCCCCCCAGGAATTGGGCTATGTCGGTATTCCCTGCAGTAGTATCGTTCTCCACCGTAGTGTCTGCACCATACCCTCGCCCCAGTACATAGGTGTCGTTGCCTGCTCCTCCTGTCAACGTGTCTGCAGCACCCTGGCCGTCCAGAGTGTCGTTGCCCGCTGCGCCGCTCAGGCTGTTGGCACCGCTATTGCCGATCAGGATGTTGTTCAGCGTGTTGCCGGTGCCGTTGAGAGCCGTGCTGCCAGTGAGGGTCAAGTTCTCGACGTTATTGCCCAGGGTCAGGGTGACGCTGGACTCCACCGTATCGATCCCTTCGTTGGCGTTCTCGGTCACCGTCTCGCTAGCGTTGTCCACCACGTAGGTGTCATTGCCCGCCCCACCCTGATACTTGTCGATGCCGCCCTTGCCATCCAGCCGGTCGTTACCTGCACCGCCGGCCAGCGTGTTCACCGCGCTGTTGCCGGTAAGCACGTTGTCCAGCGCATTGCCGGTGCCGTTGAGCGCACTGGTGCCGGTCAGGGTGAGATTTTCGACATGGTTACCCAGAGTCAGGGTGACGCTGGACTCCACAGTGTCGATCCCTTCATTAGCGTTCTCGGTCACCGTCTCGCTGGCGTTGTCCACGACATAGGTGTCGTTACCCGTACCACCCTGATACTTGTCGACGCCGCCCTTGCCATCCAGCCGATCATTGCCAGCGCCGCCGACCAGAGTGTTCACACCGGTATTGCCGGTGAGCACGTTATCCAGCGCATTGCCGGTGCCGTTCAGGGCGCTGCTTCCGGTGAGCAGCAGATTTTCGACGTTGGCGGCCAGAGTCAGGGTTATGCTCGATTCGACCGTATCGGTTCCACCGTTACCGTCCTCACTAACGAGATCGCCAAGGTTGTCCACCACGTAGGTGTCATTACCTAGGCCACCGAACATGGCGTCGAGGCCGGTTCCGCCGTTCAGCCGGTCGTTGCCTTTGCCACCGAGCAAGGTGTCGTTGCCACCCGAACCATTGAGGGTGTCGTTGCCGAAGCTGCCTTCGAGCGTATCTGCACCGCTGGTGCCGTTCAGGGTCAGATTCTGCAACGTGCCTACCAGCACGTAGGCTTTCTCGCGACGGGTGTTCAGCCCGTCGGAGACGTCATACTCAAACCAGGCTTGACCCCGGAAGCCCGCGCTGGGCACGAAGGTGATTTGCCCAGTCTGGGAATTAAACTCGATACTGCCGGTCGAGGAGTCACCAACGCCAACAATTTGGTGGCTGTCGTTGCTGGGATCCACATCTTCAATCAGGAGCTGAGAAGTCGAGAGGGCAAGGGAGGAACCTTCGACAACTTCATAGTTCCTGTTGACTCTGACATTCACCAGTCCCTCGGAAGTTTTGATCCGGTCCGAGAGCGTATAGGTGAACGAAGCGATGCCGGTGAACCCAGCATCGGGTATGAAGGTGATCACCCCTGCGTTGACGTCATACGCTACCTGACCGTGCAGCGCGCCACCCACGGCGGTCACCTGCAGATTATCAATCCACGAGGTTTCCGGGTCCCAGTCGTTCAGTTTCAGGTCATAGGCGGCGATGCTCAGCGCCCGGCCTTCCACTGTCGATACGGTATCCAGCACCGCTTGCGGGGGCGCTTCGTTAAGTTTCACTGCGTCTAGGATTTGTTGTGCAGTCAGTGTTTCCCCGCCGGAAACTTGGATGTAAGTGTTAGCGAATGCTGTATTGAAGCCACCGCTATACAGGTCGATAAAATCCTTGAGGACGATACCGTCCGAACCGGAGAAATTCAGATAAGCGTCCGAATTCAAGCGGCTGTATGTGAGCGAGTTTAACGAGTAGCCCTCGATCAGAATATTCGCGGATGCGCCTGGGGTCCCGTTATAGCGGAAGCTGTCGCGTCCGTCGCCGGACGAATAAAGCATGGTTATGGCGCCGCCGGCATGGACCTCAATAAAGTCGTCTCCACGACCACCGGCCACCGTATCGTTCCCGCCGTAGAGTCTGATTGAGTC
Organism: Aquipseudomonas alcaligenes NBRC 14159; assembly: GCF_000467105.1. GTDB lineage: Bacteria > Pseudomonadota > Gammaproteobacteria > Pseudomonadales > Pseudomonadaceae > Aquipseudomonas > Aquipseudomonas alcaligenes. Next base: position 21,029 of record NZ_BATI01000052.1, on the reverse strand, counting down.
GTTCCCTTCAAGGCCATAGACCGCGTCGCTACCCTCGCGCACCACGAAAGTGTCCGCCAAGTTGGAGCCCACCAGGATATCGTTGCCGACTTTGCTGTCCCCCAAGAATAAGCCGCCACCGGACAGACTGGCGTATTGCCCGTATTTGTCGGCGTTGGGAGAGTAGTTGGTACTCCCATAGTAAACGTACTGATACCACGAAGAGTCGCTCAGTATCTGTTGCGCATCCAGGTAGACGCCGGTCAGCGAAGATTCGGCGATATCGCCGACCTGCGTGCCATCGGAATAGGTCAGGGAAAAGGCTTGCGCTTTACTGGTCTGCGCATTGGGGAGGTAAAAGTTTTTGAACAGCAGCTTGTCGCGGTGATCGTCCTTGTTCGCCAGCACTATCCCCGAAGCGGCGCGCAGGTAGTGGAAGTTGGATTGGAGCAGATTCTCCCTCAGCTCAATCTTGGCGAAATCAACATTGTCAAAACCATCGCCTCGCCTGTAGATAACACTCAGCCCGGTATCACCGGAAATAGTGTCATCGCCGCGGCCAGCATCCACGATGTCCGAGCCGTAGTAAGCCTTGATCACATCATTACCATCGCCGCCATACACAACATCCTTGCCATTACCCGTCACGATGTAGTCATTGCCGTCTCCCCCCTCAATGACATCATCCCCGTCATCCCCATAAAGCTGATCCGCTCCCGCTCCGCCAAACAGCGCGTCGTTGCCAGCATCGCCACGGATCGAATCGTTGCCAAGCGCACCGTCGAGCCGGTCATTGCCGTTGCCGCCACCCAGAGTGTCATTGCCTTCTCCTCCCTGGATATTGTCATTTCCGCTGCCGCCGGAAATGCTGTCGTCGCCGGCCAGGGCATCGAAGGTATCGTCCGAGGAGGTCAGGCTGAGGCTGTCGTTTCCAGCCGTGGCGAGGTGCTGCAACGAAGTGATGTAAGGGGGAGGTGCTGCCCGATCGAAGCGATGCCCGTCGGCGAACTCAATGATCTCCGTGCCAGAATTGGTGAAGAACCCCGCCACCCTCAAGGCATCGCGCGTTCTGTCGAAGGTAACCATGAGGTCATTCTGTATCCTCACGAACCTGGCTTCGCCATAGGCGAGCTCACTAGAGAAAACGATGCTGTTCACCTCGTCCGCCAAGGACGACGAGTTGTTAACTTCATCGCTGCCGAAACCAGCGGAGAAGACGTAGGTATCGTTGCCACGACTGCCGATCAGCGTTTCGCTACCGCTGCCTGCGATCAGTCGATCGTCGCCATCGCCCGCGTCGAAGATGCGATCCCCAGCATTTCCACGAATGATGTCGTTCCGATTGGTTCCGTTGACCTGCACACCGCTGGCTTGGGGCGCATTGATCAGAACACCGCGCGCGACGATCTCTTCCCAGGTCGCCATTTCTCCATCATTGAATAGAATGCGGTCGAAGGGGCGCGAGCTTCCCGCAACATCGTTGCGGTCCAAGGCGAAGGCAATCGCATCGCCACCCGTGCCGATACGTAACTGGAACGTCCCCGTAGAGGTTTGAGCCAACTGAAGGTCAGCCAAGGCCAGCCCTGCACCGAGTCGCAGTAGATTTTCTCCCGTGCGGCTGGTACCCATGGTGTAGTGGGTTTCGAGCCGGTCCACTCCATCGCCCACCGAGAACAGCAGCGTGCCACCGCCTAAGGCAGCTAGGGTAAGGTCATCGTCGCCTCGGCCGCCCGAAAGCATGGCGCCGGCCGCAGATTCGGTGGCCACCAGCGTATCCCCCAGGACACCGCCGAACTGCTTGGTTCCAGCCTCGCCAGAGCTCAGCGTTACCTGGCGGGTGAATTGCTCACCAATCAACCGGTCCATCCCCACCACGCTGCCGTCATTGAATTCGACGGACAGCAAAGTCCCGCTAGTGGCATTGCGAACCGTCAGGGAATGCTCGGCATCGACCGATAGCAGAACGCCTCCTGCGGTCCCATTCTCCGCAACGGTCAAGCTGACGGGGGACATGTCCAGTTTCAGCCGGTTATCACCTTCTCCATCGACGACCTCGTCGAAGAGACCATCGCTTTGAAGCAGCTCTCCCAGAGAGGCCACGTAGATATCATCCCCGGCGCCCCCCTCTAGCAGGTCAGCCCCTGCTCCTCCACGCAACAGATCATTCCCCTCGTTGCCGAGCAGTCTGTCGTTCTGGGCGCCGCCATTCAAAGTATCGGCCCCTTCGCCCCCCTCCAGGCGATCCACGCCATCGCCGCCGTCGAGCCAGTCCACTCCGGCACCGCCCCAGAGCAAATCGTCTTCTGTACCACCATCGAGGCTGTCATTTCCGTTGCCGCCAATCAGGCTGTCATTCCCGGCGCCCCCCGAAAGCAGGTCATTGCCCGTTAGCGCGGATACGACAACTGAACTAAGCTCGTCTTCACCAGCCAGCCAATCGCTACCTTCGCCGCCAAAAAGCTCGTCGTCGCCGCCATCGCCGCGTAGAACGTCATTGCCTGCGCCACCATCCAGGTAGTCATTGCCGTGGCCGGCCGCATCTACAACTGAGGTTTCGTTGTCGCCTCGCAGATTGTCGTCATCATCGCCACCATCCAGAGAATCGTCCGCACCGCCGCCAATGAGGTAATCGTTGCCAGCACCGCCCTGCAAGTCGTCCGCGCCATTAGCCTCCAAGGCCAACGCGGAAGTGGCAGCATCGCCGAGCAAGGTGTCATTACCAACACCTCCCAGCAGGACATCAGCTTTCCCATCGCCTCGTAGATAGTCGTCGCCCTCACCACCATCCAGGTAGTCAGCTCCGTGTGCCTCGCCGTCGAGCAGGGCCGCATCTCCATCGCCGAACAAGCTGTCTCTGCCGCTGCCACCGTACAGGACATCAGCTTTGGCGCCTCCCGTCAGACCATCATCGCCGGCACCACCGTCCAGGTAGTCAGCCCCATGGTATTGGGCATCCAAAGTGGCAGGACCACCATCGCCCCAGAGGTTGTCGTTCCCGCTACCACCGAGAAGATGATCGTCGCCACCGCCGCCCTCCAGGTAATCATTGCCGGCCTCTCCATCGAGGTAGTCTGCCCCGTGGTATTGCCCGTCTAGACGATCACCCGCGGCATCGCCGAAAAGGCGGTCGTCGCCCGCACCGCCGAGCAAATTGTCCGCTCCACCGTCGCCCTCTAGGTAGTCCTGACCGTTACCTCCATCGAGAAAATCGTCACCATGGAAGGCCACCGGCGTATCGTCGATGGCTCCGTCCGGTAACTGGTCACCGATCAGGGTATCGTTGTCATCGCCGCCCTGCAGTTGGTCACTGCCGCCCTGACCCACCAGAGTATCGTCGCCCGTACCGCCGAGCAGCAGATCATTGCCGTGTTGCTCCAATGGAGTGGCATTGGCGTAGGGACCTAGCGGCCCGTCGCCGTAAATGAGGTCGTTACCGGCATCACCGTGCAGCACATCATGTCCGTGCATACCATCGATGGAGTCGTTACCATCGCTGCCATGCACCAAATCCGAGCCAGTACCGGCAGCTATGTTGTCGTTGCCCGCACCGCCGTCAATAAAGTTGCCGGCGTCACCAGCCACGCTACCGATGCCCGCGCCGCTGTAATAGGTGACATTGCGACCGTAGCCGTCTTCACCAGGTGGATCGAAGACTACCCAGGAGAAACCTCGAGCCAGTTCGACGCCCGACGACGGTGGTGGGGTAAAGTCGACTTCATAAGGCAGACTGAAACCACCCGCGCCGCTACCGAAGATATAGTCGCCTCCCTCACCGCCATAAAGCTCGTCGCGCCCCGCACCACCCAAGAGCAAATCTGCGCCAGCACCGCCCTCTAAGACATCGTCGCCGGCGAACCCGGCCAAGCCATCGTTGCCACCCAGGCCGAGAATATGGTCGGCGGCCCCGCCGCCCAGGAGGATATCGTCGGTATTGGCCTGAGCGCCGTCAGAGACATAACCACTGACAGAGGCCTGGTAATACTCTTCTTCGTCGGAGGTAAAGGCCTTCTTGAAATCACCGATTAGAGTATTGCTGGTGCCTTGGGCCTCTTCCACCAATGCGATACCGAAGCCGGCGGGGTTGAAGCTCGATCCGAGGTCGATAACGCTACCGTCGCCTAAGCTCAGTCGCCAGGTGTCGGTGTGGCTTAGGGTTAGGCTGCCCTCGGTATCCTCCCATACCTCACCACTGCCTAGCCGTTGCAAAACGATGGGGCTCAGCAGATTGCCATTCCGATCGATAATGACAATCTTGCCTTGATTGTCGCTGTCGACGATTCGGTCATGGTTAGGACCGCCGCGTAGATCAATTACATAGGTATCGAAACCTTCGCCGCCATAGAGCGTGTCTCTGCCAGCGCCACCCTGCAAGTTATCGTTACCCTTTCCGCCGATCAGGAGATCATCGCCTTGACCGCCGGAAAGGTAGTCGTTACCGTCGTTACCGATTAGCAGATTCTTATCCAGGCCATTGCCTTTGCCGTCGTGCACACTCGCGTCCAACGAGGTGTTCGAGAGAACGAACCCTTCGACAGCGCTGGGAGGGGTAATGTCTCGATAAAAAATTGCCGCAGGATTCCAATCATTACCATAGATGCTTGCCTCACCGGCAGGAAGCTCTGTGTTGAGCCAAGCTACCAATGCATCACGGGCTGGAGTTAGGGAGTCGATAAGAGATTGAGGAATCGCTACGGCACTTTTAAATGCGTCGGTGGCAGCCTCATTGAGCCGATTTCTTTCAGTGGCCGCTGATCCATCCGCAGGTTCGCCGTATTTGGCTTCATATTTAAAAATTGCGTCTCGGTTACGCGTAAACATCGCATATATGCTTTTGGCCTCATCGGTGCTCGCAACATTTCCAGCCTGGTCGTCATAAAGGCCAAAAAGCTCAGCTTCGACGAAACGGCGGGCGGCCAAACCACCATTCTCGGAGCTTCCGCCGTTAGCCCCGTAGCGAATCTGGAACCAGGCTTCGGCGCGATCATCGTTCTGCAACGCGGCGCGCAATCTCGGGCCAAAGACGCCTTTCAGACCAGGACCACCGTTCCAGGTCAGACTGGCAATTACAATCATTTCGTATGAGGTGTGAAAAGCCGTGTCGGCTTGTAGTTCCGGCCGAAGGTTCAGCAGTCCTGCGCGATAAACGTCCGGCCATAACACATCGAAAACAGCCCGGACTTCCGCATCGTTAGCAAAGCTGAAACTGGCGCGCCGACTCGCAGGGGAGATGAAGGCGGCATAAGCCTCATCGTTATCGGCGGCGCGCTCTTGCATTACAGCGTCAAAGGCAGCTGCGCCATTATTGCCTGCCATTAGCCCACGCAACTCTTGAATATAGTCATATTCGCGGCGCGCCGGGGTTCCCACTGCTGGTACATCTTCTGCTCTTCGGACCTGAATTAGTGCTGCATTAAACCCCAGCTTTTCAAGTACAGCATCTCGCACTAAGTCACCACCCGCGCGCAGATCAAAACCAATACCTATTGTTGGATTTCCATTAACCACATGTATGTTAAAGCGATCAGCTGTTCTTGGAGCCTCAAGCAGCCTTAGCTTTTCAAATAGCAGAGCATTAAAGTCACCGTCAACCTGCTTCCAATTAAGTGCCATTTTCATTCCTCTCCTTGGGCTGAACGGCTATAGACAAGACGACAAAACTCTGACAGCGGAAGATCATCGCGATAAATCTCCACGCTCTCTTCTCTGATACTAAAACGATGTGGTATCTCTTTATACATCCATATTTCGGTATTATTTATATTCCTCAGTCCTGCCTGAGTAACGCTGGGATTAAGACGTGGGTCTGGCCCCGTCAGATCATCATTTACTAGCATGATAGAACTAGACCACTCGGGCACAGAAATATCAGGACACTGATCTAGCCCTAAGTCCTTTGCTCTATGCAAAGGAACCTTAGAGCGTAACTGAAGAATATTAAGCGGCCCAGCCGTTTCAGGGCTCCCAGCCAGCATCCCAAAATTTTTTGGCAGCGGAGTACGCCACAAGCGAATCTGCCCTCCATTCTGCAGAAAAGCCCTAACTTTTTCGCGCAAGTAACTTTCGGCTCGTGATGCGCCGCCTTCCTTAGATCCATCTTCAATACCTGAGAAATAAACGCCCCCCCCAAAATAATTAAGTCGCTGCAACTGATACAACAACTCTCCATGTTTTTCTGCATCCAACTCTTCCCACGGCGGATCCTTAAGCTCTGGATATCCAACCACCGCTGCCCATGGACAAGAGCCCGGCCTCTCAGGGTACTTATAACGATTTAACTCTTCGAGCAGAGCATCACACAGCACATATCCTTCTCCTTTGTACTGTGTCCAGCCTCCTTGCGCACCATTTTCAGCAACAGCAGGGGACACAAGTGAAGCAAGGAAAGCTCCGTAGCAGGGCAAGAATAGCATCCGCAGCATCCGATTAAACTTCACTGCATTGAGCATAGCTAAAATCCTCATATTCAAACAATCATAAAATTCACTGATATGCCTATATGCATCAAGAAGAAAGCACATGTAGCCACTATTCTCCAGCTGCTTTTGACGGCGCTCAAAGTGCGGGCAAATTAATGCATAGCTCACCCTTAATTAAGAGCCGGCATAGTAGTGTGCTGCATGGCCTTGCGGTTGTTTAGGTCGTAGAGCTCCATGTAATGCAAGTTACCTTTATCAATCGAGTATTGTGACGCTTCGGCATAGGCCGCACGATGCAGCTCTTTAAAGGAATGGGGCTCCACCAACGCGGTCGCAACCCACTCGGAAACTTGGTTCGCCTGGCAGAAACTCACTAACAACCCATTTGTACCGTGCGTAATCACTTCTCGCACGGGGGCTGTATCCGACCCAAGTACCAAGCACCCACTCGCCATCGCCTCCAACAGCGACCACGACAGCACAAACGGATAAGTCAGATAGACATGCACCGCCGACACCTGCAGTACCTTGCGGTAGGTGTCGTAAGGCACCTTGCCGAGAAAGTGCACCCGCTCCAGATCGACCGGATTCTCGCGCAGCATCTTGGTCCGCCAGTTCGGCGCATCCTTGGGTTTGCTGCCGTAGCTCACCCCATCGCCACCGACTATCACCACCTGGCAGGTCGGGTGTTCTTTCAGCACTTGCGGTAGTGCGCGCATGAAGGTGTGGAAGCCCCGATAGGGCTCCAGGTTGCGCGCCACGTAGGTGATGATCGGCTCACCGGCCTTGAGCACTTGCCCATTGGGTAGCGTCAGGGTAGCGTTTGGATCGGGGCCGAGCAGGTCGGTGTCGATGCCTTCGTGGATGACCTGGATCTTGTCCCGATAGGCCGCCGGATGCAGGCTGTGCTGCCAGTGCGTTGGGGTGATGCCCTGGTCGCAGTTTTCCAGGTTGAGCAGGTGCAACGCGTTGCGGCTGCGGATGCGCGCGTAGTCGTCCACCGTCGGCGGAAACTCGGGGTCGAAGCCCATATCCGCACCCTGCGCGTGGTAGTAGTACTCGCAGAAGTGGATCAGCCGGGCGTTGGGAAAGGCATCTTTGGCATAGAGCGTCTCGCCCCAGCCGGGGTGGGCGACTATCACGTCGGGCCGGTAGCCCTTGCCCTTGAGGTCGAGCAACAGCCGTAGCACTTGCTGGCCGTGCAGCACGGCGTCCTCGAAGGAGCGCACGTAGGGATGAGTCTGCGGACTGGCCGTGCGGTGTGGTTTGTAGCGCAGCAACTTGACCCCCGGCAGGCCGGGCGACGTGTCCCGGCCGATGGCCAACACCTGATAGTCGGGTTGCTTGGCCAGGTGCGCCGCGATATGGCGAAATTGGCCGGGGAAATTCTGGTGTATGAACAGCACTTTCATCCGGATGCGCTCTCCCTGGCATCGGTACCGCTAGCGTTCGTTCAGGCTCTCGTTCTGGTACTCCCTGAGCGGACTCAGGAAGTAATCAATCACCTTTCTCTTGTCAGTCTTCACTTCCGCACGCACTGCCATGCCTGGCGATAGTTCAATGCGGTTCTCGCCGACCTGGATATTGTTTTCCTTCAGCTGAATCCGAGTGCTGTAAACCAGCCCCAGCTTCTCGTCCTCGATCGCGTCGTTAGAGATGTTAAGCACGGTGCCGTGCACCACGCCGTACTTGGTGAAGTTAAAGGTCTCGACCTTGACCTCGACTTCCTGCCCGGCGCGCACGAAGCCGATGTCCTTGTTCTCCAGCATGGCCTCCACTTCCACCGGCTGGTCTTTAGGCACGATGACCATCAGTGGCTGGGCTTCGGTGACCACCCCGCCCGGGGTGTGGATGGCCAGCTGCTGCACGGTGCCGTCCACCGGGGCAGTGAGGCGGGTCAAGCGATCGCGCTGTTCGGCCTTGGCCAGCTCCTGTTGCAGGGCGGCGCCGCGTTGTTCCGACTCGTGCTGTAGATCGAGCATGGTGCGGCGGGTCTGGGCGATCACACCCTGGCGACGGCGTTCGGCCTCCAGCTTGGCGGCCTGGAGCTCGACGACGCGGGCCTGCTGGATGGCCAGCTCACGCTCCTGGTCCATGCGCCGCTGCTCCCGTTCGAGGAAGGCGTGCTTGCCGAGGATGCCCTTATCCAGCAGGCGCTTGTAGTCGGCGGCCAGCTGGCGGGTGATGGGCAGGGACTCCTGCAGCTTCGCCACCCAGGCCTGGGCAGCCTGGATCTCGGCCACGCGCTGGGCGATCTCGGCATCGCCCTGCTCCAGGGCGGCCCGGAGTTCCAAGTACTGGCCCTGCAGCCAGGTCTGCGCCGAGGCCTGCTGCTGTGCGGTGGCCTGGGGAATACGGTTGGCCAGCGAGGCCGGGGGCTGGTTGCTGTGGATTGCTTCGAGCAAGGCACTGGCACGCGCGCTGTCGACCTGGGCGGCGAGCAGGTCACTTTTCAGACGTTCAACATCGGCACCGGTGATCTGCGCATCCAGTTCCACCAGCAGCTCGCCGGCTTTCACTGCCTGGCCGTCGTAGACGTGAATGGCCTTGACCACTGCCACTTCGCTGGGCTGGATGATCTTGCTCTTGCCGCTGGGCACGATCTTGCCGCTGGCGGTGGCGACCACATCAATCTCGCCGACGCAGGCCCAGATCAGTGCCAGCACGGCGAAGGCGATGATGGTCCACTGGATGATCCGCGGCGCCGGATGCACTGGGGCTTCCTGCAGGGCCAGGGCGGCGGGCAGGAACTGCACCTCGTGGTTCAGCCGTGCGGGGGCATCCATGCTTTTGCGCCGTTGCCAGGAATGGCGCCAGACACTGCGGTAGCGATTGAGTAATTCACGTTTGGCGCCCATGGCTCAGCCCTGCTGCAGTCGGTGCAGGCGCGAGTAGTGGCCGGCCTGGTGGGAAAGGAGTTCGGCATGGCTGCCTTGTTCGACGATCTGCCCGCGGTCCATGACCACGATGCGGTTGGCATCGCGCACGGCGGACAGGCGGTGGGCGATGATGATCACCGTGCGGCCTTTGCAGATCGCCTGCATGTTCTGCTGGATCACTCGCTCGGACTCGTAGTCCAGGGCGCTGGTGGCCTCGTCGAATATCAGCACCCGCGGGTTGCCGATCAGCGCGCGGGCGATGGCAATGCGCTGGCGCTGGCCGCCAGACAGCGAGGCACCGTGCTCACCAACCACGGTGTCGTAGCCTTCCGGCAGCTCCAAGATGAACTCGTGGGCACCCGCCAACTTGGCCGCCTGGATCACCGCTTCCAGCGGCGCGCCGGGGTCAGTCAGGGCGATGTTCTCGCGAATGCTGCGGGCAAACAGCATGTTGTCCTGCAGCACCACGCCGATCTGCCGGCGCAGCGAGGAGACGTCGGCCAGGGCCAGGTCCATACCGTCTACCAGTACCCTGCCGCGCTCGGGGGTGTAGAGGCGCTGCAGCAAGCGAGTCAGGGTGCTCTTGCCGGAACCGGAGCGACCCACCACGCCGATCACCTCGCCGGCGTGGATCTGCAGACTGACCCCGCGCAGCACCTCCGAGCCGTCCGGACGATAACGGAAGTGAACCTGGTCGAATTCGATCTGCCCCTTGAGCGGCGGCAAGGCGCTACGGGTGGCCTGGGACAGCTCGGTGCGAGCGTTGAGAATGTCACCCAGGCGCTGCACCGACACACCGGTCTGCTGGAAGTTGGTCCACAACTGGGCCAGGCGCATGATCGGCTGCGACACACGGCCAGCCAGCATATTGAAGGCAATCAGCTGGCCCACTGTCAGATCGCCCTCGATGACCAAGCGCGCGCCCAGCCACAGGGTGGCCACGGTGACCAGCTTGCCGACAAAGCCGACGCTCTCGTTGGCGATGGTCGACAGGTTCTGAGTCTTGAAACTGGCGGCCACGTAGCCGGCCAGCTGGTTGTCCCACTTGCGGTTGATCTGCGGCTCCACCGCCATGGCTTTCAGGGTGTCGATGCCGTTGACCGTCTCGACCAGGAAGGCCTGGTTCTCCGCACCGCGCGAAAAGCTCTCGTTGAGACGTGCGCGCAACACCGGGGTGATCAGCAGGGAGATGAGGAAGTACAGCGGCAGCGACAAGACCACCACCAGGGTCAGCCAGCCGCTGTAGTAGAACATCACGGCAATGAACACAACCGAGAACAGCACGTCGAGGATCAGGGTGATGGCGTTGCCGGTGAGGAAGCTGCGGATGTTTTCCAGCTCGCGCACCCGCGCCACCGAGTCGCCGACTCGCCGGGCCTGGAAGTAGGCCAGTGGCAGAGTCACCAGATGGCGAAACAGCCGTGAGCCCAGCTCCACGTCGATGCGGCTGGCGGTGTGGGCGAACACGTAGCTTCGCAGGCCGCTGAGCAGGGTCTCGAAGACCATGATGCCGAGCAGGCCGATGGCGATTACGTCGAGGGTCGACAGACCGCGGTGCACCAGCACCTTGTCCATCACCACCTGGAAGAACAGTGGCGTGAGCAGAGCGAAGATCTGCAACACGAAGGAAACCAGCAGCACTTCGCCGAGCAGCTTGCGGTACTTGACGATGGCCGGGATGAACCAGGTGAAGTCGAATTTGGACAGCTCGCCCGCCAAAGAGGCCTCGGAGCGGATCAGCAGCAGCTCGCCGCTCCAGCGCTGCTCCAGCTGCTCGAAGGTCAGCACTTCCGGGCGTTGTGCGCGCGGGTCGTGGATCAGCGCCTTGCCGTCGTCGAGGCGGGCGATGATGAAGTAGCGGCCTTCGTGATCGGCGGCGATGGCCGGGAGCGGCGTGGTATCTAAACGGCTGAGGGAACTGCGTGCGGACTTGGCCTTGAGCCCCAACTTCTTGGCGGAGAGGAGAAGTTCGGCACGGCCGAAACGGCGGCCATCCTCAGCGAACTCATGAGCGAGCTGTTCCGGTGAGGCGGCGACATTGTGAAAACGCGCCAGCATCACCAGGCATGCAAGGCCTGTGTCGGGCTCGGGCGAGGCACCCGCTCCTTGGGCTTCGTCTTGCATCTGCAGTCCTTGCATAGACATGTACTAGTTGCGAGAAGCTATCACTTTGCTTCTGCAGGTCAAGTCAGGAATTCTACCAAGCCGATGGGCTGATGGCGCCTTGCGCGGCAATCACCCAATACAGCCTCACCCTACAGAGTCTGCATGGTCATTGGTGGTGACGCTCGCCGAAGATGCAAAGATGCATCATCTAGGGCGCGTGCTCCCCTCTACGCCTGATGAGCGCTGGGTCCAAAAGCTCTTGGGCGGGAATGGTTCGGGCTTTGTAGAGTTAATACTGCTCCACCCCCATTGCCGCCAGCGCTCATCTTGTTCGAGTCGATGCAGCACTTCCGCCGGCACATCGGTGCCCGATGGTATGTACTGGGGGGCCAGAGCATGCACCACGTCGACGCCCGTCATGCCAGCCAGCAATCGGCGCATGATGTGTACTCGCTGCAGCCAGGTCAGGCCACGTCGCTTGCCTTCGGTGGTTTGATACACAATCAGATTGAGTGCGGCCGAGCACTCAAGCATGTCCCTTCCGCTCATGCAGAATCGGCGATGCGGTGGCGAGCCCAGCGGCAAAATGCGGTACGCAAACAACTTGAGCAACGGCTCTGCCAACTCCCGGTTTTGCCACTCGATGCCCATGATCAACAGCACTGTATAGATGCTGTGCGCCAATCGCTCCGTATTCTTTCGATTGCCCAGTGCGATGGCTTCTCGCAGCAGCCAGGTCAATGCCGCCAGGGCATCCAAGCTGGCGATGCGCTCCAGCTTTCTCATCAGTACAACCGAGACTCTGGCCCGCTGCCAGTAAACCTCGATACCACCGACAGGCTCGAACAATACCGCCTGCACATCCGGCTTCAAGCGCTGCAGAAACGCCTCGCTTAGCGTGGTGCGGGATGGCTGATGTTTCAGGATGGCCCAAAGGGGATGCTGCAGCTCCTGCAATGAGCCTGGTACTCGGGCATCAATGCGGGCCGCCAACTTGGCCTGCGGGGTGTGCCGGCCAGCCGCATAGCGCTGCCATTTGCAGCGATTACTGGTGATCCCATCCCGCTTGCGAAATGACTCCGGCTCGAAATGCTGTTCGAGCTTATAGGCCGTCGCCAACCCCGTGCGCTGCCTCAGCCCTTCATACCAATACCGCACGCGCAGAACGTCCGCCTGATCGCGCTTGGCGGGAACGGTTGTTCGGTTCCGTCTGTTTCGCAGGCTCGCGCGAAAACTCATGAGCAGCGCATTGATGCGTTGAAATTCAGTCACTTAGCGTCATCCTGCGCGAGTAAATACAGTAAAAGTTGGTTAAGAGGTTACGGCTCGTACAGGGCCAGCGACTTCTCTACCATGATCTGCAACTACGCGAAACGACGAGCGCCATGAACGAACAGAGCCCTATTCAGCGCCTGACTGACGAACTTGAACATGATTAGACGGGGCGTTATGGGGTGATGCTGGGTAGCAACGCCCTGTGGCGAGAGTTGGGCTTTCGCTCGCCGGCGGCTTTTCGCGTGGCGCTGTCGAGAGGGATGATCGACGTGCCGTTTTTTACACTGCCCAATCGACGCGGCAGGTTCGCGCTGGCGAAAGACATTGCCGGTTGGATTGCCTGTAAGCGCCACGCAGTGCAGAGCAGCGAACCTGATGGTTCGCGCAATCAACCAATGCCATCGAGCGACAGCTGAGCACATGTTCGACCATTGGAAGCCTGAACAACGAGGAGAATTACCATGACCCCTGACTGATTCGCAGCATTGCAGGCCAAGGAAATGCAAAAGGCCTGGGGATTGCGCCCCCAGGCCTTTCGAGAAACGTCAGGTTGAACCCCAGACGTCCTCATTCTGTGTTTCCCCGTGCCGGGCGTCAACCCGGCCGCCTGCCCATTCATCCATGAATTTGCATTGATCGTGACAGGCGAGGCGTAACCGCGCCTGTCGCGGGGAGAACCTATGAGACTGACCAGTGATCAACTCCGGCAGGCCGTGCGCCATGCCTGCAATCCTTCGCTCTCGCATCGGGCGGTCGCGCGCCTGGCTGGGATATCACCTAATACCGTTCGGGGCCTGCGGGATCGACTGAGCCAACGAGATGCGGGCTGGGAACAGCTGCGCGGGTTAGACGATGACGCCCTGCAGGCCCGCTTCAGCGCTCGCACAGAGGGCGGCAGCCGTCGAGCCGTACCCAATTGGGCGAGCATCCATGAGCAGCTGCAGCAGCGGGATGTCACGCTGGATCTGCTCTGGCAGGAATTCCGTGTGGGCGAACCGGACAGCGTGTCCTACGCGCAATTCACTCGCCTCTACCGAGCCTGGCGTAACCAGCAGAAAATCAGCATGCGGCAGATCCATAAGCCCGGTGACAAGCTGTTTGTGGATTTCTGCGGACGCACCATGCCCATCGTCAATCGCGACACCGGCGAAGTATCCAAGGCACAAGTTTTCGTCGGCACTCTCGGCGCCTCGGGCTACCTGTTTGCCACGGCGGTAGCCAGCCAAACCATAGCGGACTGGCTGCACTGCCACCGAGTGGCTTTGGAGCATCTTGGTGGTGTGCCGCGTTATGTGGTGCCAGACAACCTGAAGGCAGCGGTGCTCAGGAGTGGGAAAGACCACATTCAACTGAATCCCGCCTACCAGGAGTTCGCCGAGCACTATGGTTTCAGCATCCATCCCGCTCGGCCCCGGCGCCCGCAGGACAAGTCCTTGGCCGAGATCGGTGTGCAGATCGTGCAGCGCTGGGTGTTGGCGCGTCTGCGCAACCACACCTTCTTCTCGTTGGAGGAACTGAATGAGCGCCTCGACTATTGGATGGGCCGCCTGAATGAGCGCACGACCCGCACCTATCCTAAAAGTCGGTTGATCCGCTTTCAGGAGCTGGATGCCCCAGAACTTCAGGACCTCCCGGTGGAGCCGTATGCCTACAGCCAGTGGCGCTACCAAATCCGGGTGGCCAACGACTACCACCTGGAGCACAACGGCCACCACTACTCGGTACCGTTTCAATACATCCACCTGCTGGTAGATATCCGAGTCAACAGTGATCGCTTGATGGTGTTTTATCAGCGACGCCAGATTGCCAGTCATACCCTGGCACAAGGAGTTGGCGTTACCACTGTGCCGGAGCACCTGCCACCCCAGCACCGCCATCAGTGGGACTCCCAGCCGAAAGCCTTGCTGGCCTGGGCTAAATCCATTGGTCCCGCCACATACGCCTATGCCCGACGCAATCTGGAAGAGCGCCCGGACTTTGCCAATGGCTTGAAGGCTGTGATTGCCCTGCAGCGTGATACCCGCAAGGAACAACTGCATGACCGCCTGGAATCCGCCTGCGCTTACGCGCTGGAACTGAACTGCCTGAGCTACGGCCGCCTGCGGTCAATCTTGCGCAGTGGAGCCGATCGCAACCGCCCGGCAGCAGCGGATAGCCCCGTGATTGAGCACGCGAACCTGCGCGGTGCGACCTATTACATCACCCAATCTGGAGAAACCGCATGACGGCCGCCAATACCACTCAACGGCTGGTCGAATTGGGGTTGCGTGGCATGGCCATGGCCTACGAGCGTCAGCGCGATCAGCCGGCCATCCAGACCCAAGCTTTCGACGTGCGATTGGGCAACCTGCTGGATGTCGAAGCCGCGGAGCGCGACAGTCGCAAGATCGAGCGTTACCTGAAGGCTGCCAAGTTGCGCTTTAGTCAGGCAGCCCTTGAGGATGTTGAATACAGGAGCGACAGAGGACTGGATCGTAGCCAGGTCATGGCCTTGGCGGAGGGTGAGTGGATTCGGCGCAAGCAGAATCTGATCCTTACGGGGGCCACCGGCACTGGCAAGAGCTGGCTCGCCTGTGCCTTTGGCAACCAGGCTTGCCGCCAAGGCCTCACCACCTACTACTGCACCTCGACGCGGCTGTTTGAAGACATCAGCCGGTCGCATGCCGACGGCTCTCTGCCCAAGTTGCGCCGCCAACTCATCAGGACGCAGTTGCTGATCATCGATGACCTAGGCATCGGTGGAATAGAGAAGCACCTTGGGCCTGCGTTGCTGGAAATTATCGATCAACAATCGATGAACGGCGCGCTGCTGTTGACCAGTCAGTTCCCGACAGAGAAGTGGTACGACCTGTTTGGCGACCCAACCATCGCCGACGCCATTCTGGATCGCATCGTTCATCGCGCGCACATACTGCCACTGAGTGGCGAGTCGATGCGTAAGCGCAAAGGGAAGAAGCTCTGACGTCATCCGAGACTTAACCCCAAGGCCGGTCACCAGTGACCGGCTTTTCATTTGAGCGAAAATTGGCCTTGGTCTGTGTGCAAATCATGCAATCGCTGTTCAGGGCGAATGCAACTGCTGTTCAGTGGCGTTGCAATTGGGTGCTCAGTGTGAATGCAATTCGGTGTGCAGGTCACTGCGTTTTCCCAAGGAGTCCTGGCAATCGAAGCCTCATCATGAGAATTATGTGGAATTATGCGAAAATTCATAATGTCACTGACTGCCCAGTCACCTTGTCGCTCGGAGCGATACCCAAGGGCTAGCAGCTACCTGCGAGAAGCGGCCATCGATCATGAATCCAGGTGTACTCAGCCGGTGCGTTGGTAGTCACGATATACACCCGGCGCTGCTCGCCCTCCCCAATGACCAAGCACTCCAAAGCGGAGCCCTCCGGCACATCGAACCAGTGGGACTGTCGGTTCTTGTCGCCCGGATGACCGTCCTTCTCCATGAAGCGCTGCACCATTGCCAGCCCTTGCCGCGGCCGATACTTGGCCCACCCGCCGGCCTGCACAGTGCTGAGCCTTGCCCAGCCACCAGGTGGACCTTCGCCAGGCTCTTCCTTGCGCCGGCCCCACTGAATCCAATCGAGCTGGCCGGAGCCTTCCAGAAGCACTGGTAGGGCTGCCTTGGGATTGGGGAAGTAGATTTTCCAGACCTTCTCAGCCTCGCGGGCCTCAACACCTCCGCACATCGACTACCTCCTCGAGCTGCGCGCAGCTGCACATTTGGTGCTCGTCTTCCTGTTCTAGACTGCTCGCGCAGGACGCACATTCCCCAACCGGAAAAGGATTTCGCCATGGGATTTCTGACCGTCACTCGCCGCGAAGGCGAGACCATCCGCCTCACCATCGACCCCGGCGTCGACACTGAGAAACTACTCGCGCTGCTACTGCGCGATGGCATCACCATCCACATGCATCGAGGTCAGCACAACGGGCATATCCGCGTGGGCATCGAGGCGCCGAAGCAGATCCAGATCAGCCGCGCTGAGTTGGTCGAGGACTGAGACCGTCCACTCCACCTGTCGGCGTCTCTTCCGGTTCTGATTGACCGGCGTCGGATCATCTCAAATACTGTTTGTTCATACAGTATCGTTTTAGGTGTTCCGATGCCATCTCTCTCCATACTCCCCCGAGGTGAGTAGGTGTGTCCGCACATAGCCTGTACGCCTGGGTAAAGCGCTACAGCAAGCCCCAAGTACAGCGGCAGCAGGTAGATGATCAGCAAGCCGAACTGCGTCGTTTGCGCGCTGAACTCAAGCGAGTGACCGAAGAGCGAGACATCCTAAAAAAGGCCGCCGCGTACTTTGCCAAGGAGTCCGGCTGAAGTACGCCGTTATCAGCAAGCTGTCGGTGGAGTACCCGGTGCGGCGCCTCTGCCAGACCCTCCAGGTACATCCCAGCGGTTACTACGCCTGGCTGGCCGAGCCGAAATCTGCACGCGCCAAGGAGGATCAGCGTCTGCTCGGATTGATCAAGCATGCCTGGTTGGAAAGCGGCGGGGTCTACGGCTACCGCAAGATCCACGACGACCTGCGTGAGCTGGGCGAGTCTTGTGGTCGGCACCGCGTGGCTCGCCTGATGCGGGGAGAGGGACTGCGCTCGCAGACCGGTTATCGTCGGCGCCCCGGGTACTATGGTGGCAAGCCGACTGTGACCTCGCCCAACCGTCTGGAGCGGAAGTTCAACGTCAGTGAACCGAACAAGGTCTGGGTCACCGACATCACTTACATCCGCACCTATGAGGGTTGGTTGTACTTGGCGGTGGTACTGGATCTGTTTTCGCGCCAAGTGATTGGCTGGTCGATGAAGCCACGGATGTGCAGCGACCTGGCCATTGATGCCCTGTTGATGGCGGTGTGGCGGCGAAAGCCCAAGCAGGAAGTGATGATCCACTCCGACCAGGGCAGCCAGTTCAGCAGCTCGGACTGGCAGAGCTTCCTCAAGGCCAACAACCTGATCAGCAGCATGAGTCGACGCGGCAACTGCCACGACAACGCGGTCGCGGAAAGCTTTTTCCAGTTGCTGAAGCGGGAACGCATCCGACGGAAAACCTACGGCACCCGCGAAGAAGCCCGCAGTGATGTGTTCGATTACATCGAGATGTTTTATAACCCCAAGCGCCGGCACAGCAGCGCTATGCAGCTATCGCCAGTGGAGTTTGAAAAGCGCTATTTCCAGAGCTTGGAGAGTGTCTAGAAAACCTGGGGCGATTCAGCCTTCACCGATGCGTTGCAGCTGGCAGCCGCAGGCGCATTGGGTGTTCTCCGGTTCGTGGCGGATCACGGTGCGCGGAAATTGTGCCGGCAGCGGTGTGCGCTTGGGCTGTTGGCGGGGTTCGGCTGGAGCAACCGGGGGATTGACAGCTTTCAGCTCCGCCTCGATGGCGGCGATGTCAGTGTCGAGCAGGTCGTCCAGCAAGCTACCCTGGTCAGGGCTCAGTTGCTCGCTACGCTTGGCAAACTTGTGCCGTTTGTACCAAGCGATTTCGTGTGTGAGCTGCTCAATGATGGTTTGATCACGGTGGATTTTCTTGCCCATCACGTCGACCTGCGTCAGCAACTGCGCGGCCAGTGTGCGCAGTTGCTCAGCTGTCAGTTGGTCGAGATTGGGCGAGGAGTTCATGCTGCTGATTGTGCCAGAGCAGACGCTCTGCGCAGATACACCGATGGGCTAATAGCCGGTGCTACAGCACTGTGATCGCGCCGCCCGCACCGACCCGCTGCCAGGGCAGCCCCAGTACCAACGCCTGAAGTTGCTCGGTGTCGAGTTCAACTTCCGAGCCGTGGCGGATGCCTGGCCAGTGAAACTTGCCCTGGTTCAATCGCCGCGCGGCCAGCCAGATACCCACGCCGTCATGCACCAGGACTTTCATGCGGTTGGCGCGGCGATTGGCGAACAGATAGGCGCAGTGCGGCTTCGCCGCACCGAACACCGCCACCACGCGGGCCAACGCGGTTTCAGTGCCCGCGCGCATATCCATGGGTTCGGTGGCGAGCCAGATACTATCGATACGGATCACTGGGCGAGCCCCCGGACAAAGCGGGCGCATCCTTCAGGATCGGAAGCTGGCCATTTCACTGTGATCGATTGCTCGCCCAGCGGTAGCTCGATAATCACAGCTGGTTCAACTGGTCGTTTTGGCGTAACTCTCGCAGGAACGAACGCCGGCAACGCCGCTGGCAGTTGATCTCGATAAAGCGGTAGCCACTTGCGAATGACGTTGGCATTGATGCCGTGGCGGATGGCAACGCTGGAAACGGTCGCACCGGGTTGCAGGCACTCCTGAACAACCTGGGCCTTGAACGGTTTGGGGTAAGAGCTTCGTTGGCGCATGGAAATCCCGGCGATAAGGGCTATCGCGTCCGCTTAAAAATACGCGGACACCATCGTCCTTAATGCTGGAGTTCGGAAGGTGAGTTGGCCGGACGGATACGCTGCAAAGCATCACCCTCGAACAACTCTGTCCTTGATCTCTAGCGTGGTATCGGAACAACCGACTACCCCTACCTGCCCCTTTGGATGCCAGCCTCAGTTAATCAGCTTGAGCTGTGCGCTCAGCCTGGCAGGGAAGAAACAGATCTAGATCTCGCTGGTATGCAGAGGTCTTCACCTGCATCAAGCTGAGCACCGAGTGGAACAGATAGTCCTGGGACACCTCCGTCTCAGCATGCTGCTTCATGCACTGACTGCTCACCCCACTACTCTCTTCCATGCCGCTGGACAACCACAGAACCATTGGGACATGGGTCTGCTCGCTAGGCGCCATCGCATAAGGTAGACCGTGCAGGTAGATCCCACCCTCCCCCAAGGACTCACCATGGTCAGAGACATAAAGCATGGCGGTGTCCAAGCGCTTCGAGTTGCTTTGCAGTAGATCGATGGCCGCGGACAACACGTAGTCCGTGTAGGTAATACTGTTGTCGTATGCATTCACAATGCTTTCTCGAGAGCATTGGTCTAGCTGGTTGCTCTCGCACACCGGAGTGAACGTCTCAAAAGCCTTGGGATAGCGCTTGTAGTAAGCAGGCCCATGGCTGCCCTTCATATGCAATACGATTACCGCGTCCTTATTCAACTGATCAAGGTAGCGTTGTAGGTCATACAGCAAGATCTCATCCTGACACTCTCCCTCGGCACATAGCGTTGGAACGTCCAGATTCGATAGATCTTCATGGGGTACTCGATCACAGGCACCCTTGCACCCGGAATTGTTGTCACGCCAAAGCACTTCGACCCCGGCTCTCTGCAACACATCCAGCAGCCCCTCACGGTTCCCCGCCATGCTGTCCTTGTAGTTGTCATGCCCCACGTCGAGGAACATGCACGGCACAGAAACGGCTGTTGAGGTACCGCACGAAGTAGTCTTAGGGAAATTCACCACGCCACGCAGCCCTAGCTCCGGGTTGGTCTCACGGGCGTAGCCATTAAGGGAAAAGTTGGCAGCGCGCGCCGTTTCACCAACCACGACCACAGTCACACGAGGCTTCCCACCAGAGCCTGCTCGGGCAACGCGATGGGCATCCTCGCCGACGAGCTCCAATTTAGTTGGGCTTGCTAACTCACGTTTGAGATAGCCATGTGCTGCCGCCACCACATTCGATGGGACAAGCAACAAACGAACCTCGCGGTGATTGCGGATTAGTGAGGCGTAAGGTTGGTAAAAAGCGAAGGCGACCGCTAGCAGGCAAACGGTCGCTACACCCATACCACCTAATTTGGCAGAGACCTCACGCTTCCAACCACGCGAGGTCAGCTGAGTGCGCAGAATTAGTAGCGCTGGAACCACGCCAAAACATGCAATCCAGGCAATCAGGCGCCCATTGACCAGGTCAAGCGCCTCTGCCTGATCGGTCTGTACCACATTGGTCAGCATCGAATAATCAATCACGATGCCGTAGGTATTCATGAAATAGCCCGCACCTGCAGAAACCAGAACCAACATGCAGAGTACCGGCTTACTTAACCGCCCCCATGCCAGCAGGCTGAGCAATAGGTAAAGCCAGCACAGCACGAAGATTGGCAGGCTGGCCAGAAACAGGATGTTCCCGTTACCCCAGCCACTAACCCCATCCCAGACAACACGCCAGAAAGACCAGTTTGCCGTCAGCATTAGCCACGCTGCGACTATCAAAACCAGCTTGCTGGGCGTCGCCCTGAAGCGCCAACTGCTAAGGCGTTGGGTAAGAGAATGTAGCGGAGAAGTAGACACTTAGGTCCCCCAGGAACTGCACTTGAAAGTTGGAGCGCAGCCTAGGGACGGGGATGTGAAGACAACGTCTGGAGTTTGTGAAGAATTCGTTGGTTTAACAGTCTGCTGAGCGTTCTATACACAGCAAATATCCAGAACCAAATAAGCATCAAACCCCCC
>NZ_BATI01000053.1 GCF_000467105.1 Aquipseudomonas alcaligenes NBRC 14159 | reverse complement strand
CCGCACCCAAATCGCCGAGCAACAAAAGCGCCTCGAAGCCCTGAAAGGCGACGAGAAGCTCAAGCGTGAAATCGAGTTTGAAACCAAGCTGCGCGCACTGCTGGCCGACTACAACTACTCCCTGCGCAACGTTATCGCCCTCCTCGATCCGAATGCTGCCAAGACCGCCACAGCGCCGGTGAGAGGTGCTCGTCGTGAGCGTGCTCTGAAGCGTTACAAGAACCCGAATAACGGTGAAGTTGTAGAAACTAAAGGCGGCAACCACAAGGTACTGAAAGCTTGGAAAGAACAGTACGGCGCCGAGACTGTTGAGAGCTGGCTGCAGTAAGCTTAAAGCTGCACGATAGGGCCGCGACTGCGGCCCTTTTTGTTTCTGGGCTAGGTAGCAATGGTGTTCATGGATTTGTCCGTCGCGTACGGGAGGACAAGGATGATTAGCCAGGGCATGGGTCGCTAACCGGCCATAGGCGGACCTTCAGGCGTACCTAAGAAACTCGGGGCGTTTCAGACTGGAGCCTGGGGGGGGGCTTTTCATTTTTAGTCTGGAGGTGTGCTCAGGTTGGCATCGCGGCGGCTCCGCCAAATGGCTTGGACAGCCATGACTCTATGCCGGCCTGCCGGAATCCCAAGGGAGCTAGTTGTTAGCGGGCACTCGACCGACGCGAGTCCAAAGTGCCGGGAAGGGCTTGAACGGGCATTCTCCCGTCGCGTTGTAGCGGGAGTAGGAAACAGGCACCTTTTCGCTGTCGTCCTCCCTGAACGTGACAAGCCCGCACTCCTGCAGAAGGGCCGTCTGGTTCGTCATACGCTGTGCAATAGGAACCTTCCCATGCCAGCTGCCGGACTGCACGGAGTGGGCCTCGCGGCGCTGATCAACCTGGACAAACTCGACCACCGGGTGGCCAGACTGGGTGTAGAACTGGAGATAATTTCCAGGCTGCATAGGGAAGTCCACTCGGGGAAACGGCTCGCTGCCGCCGCAACCGGCGAGCACAGCAACCGCGAGGATGGTGAGGAGAGAGCGCATTGGATTGCTCCATGTTCAGGTAGTTATTGCTACTCGATCTTCGGCATCGTAATGGGCCTCTCGCTTGGCCCTCCAGCATTGCGCTAAGACAGCTCCGGCAGTGGGGCGCGCGGGCAGCGGCCTCGGCAGACTGCCTGCGAGCAGCCTCCAGCTGGATCTGCAGCAGGTCGGTCTATGCTCTTAGCCGAGAAATGGGAGCGTAGTATCCATCACTGGGTGTTCGCTTCCGACGAAGTACAGCTGTTAACCAGTCGAGGGGGGGCTGGTTGATGCACTGGAGTCTCAGCGCGATGGCCATGATGGATCGCCCCAAACTCGCGGCAGTTGGTCTTTAGCGACGGTCGATTACGCCAGCAGCAATCAACATCGCAGCATCCGCTTCGCTGATCACAGCTTTGGCTGCGCCATTGCTGAAGACAGGGCCGTGCGGGTGCCCGCTTTCGATGCTCGATTCATTGAACGGGGCGTTAAAAGAAACACCGTCAACGATGATTACCTGGGCTCCTTTGTGGATTTCTACAGTGCAAGCCATTTCTTCTCCTCCTTTGTGGATTGATTGTTTGCGGCAGGTGAACCTGATTTTGTCAGTTACTAGTAGCCAGAATAACGGCTGCTAGTTCTTCCTAGCTACAGTGGCTAATTCTCTCACAGCTGTTGGGAATGCAAGCCGAAATCCAGGAACCAATGCGTCTGAATCATAATCCGGAGCCCCCTCTGCAGCTTCATCTGCGAAGTTGTAGTGATTTTACCAACAATTTGCACAACCACTGACCAGTCAATTGCATTCCAGCTGACCAAGCCTTTGAGTTCGACTTGACCAGCACAGACCCTAATCACGACTGGCAGAAACCGGCCGATTCTGTTGAAAAACTCCCTCGACGATTTCCTTTGCCAAAAGCACGCAACTGAGGCTGAAATCTGATTCGCTGCGGTGGTCGAGCAGCTCTAGATTTCACGTAGAAACGTTCGATTAGGATGTTTTTCAGGCTGCGAACAAGCAGCTCTGCCGCACACCGAGTTTTTCAACAGAATTGGCCAATAGCTGCCTGTCGTAACTGACGGTAATCGCCCCATAGCGTATGGCTGCGCTCCGGTCCCGTTGCAGGTAATGCGTCGACAGTAACGGGGCCGAGCTCTAAGGCTCGTGAAGTAAGCAAACCAGTGGGGGCAAGTCTCCCTTCTCCAGGCAAAAGCTACACCTTCAGCCAGCACCTCACTCAGTCGAAGTTTGGGCCCAGGCGCTTACGGTTCAAGTCGCTCATGAATAGATTGAAGATATGGTTGTACTCTTTGGCCTTAGTTTCAATCGCAGTGACCTTGTGGAACCGGATGGAGCCAACTACTACAGCCAGTTTGGCTGGCGGCCCAAATGGGTTTTCCGGTGGCACAGAAATGGGGACAGGACCATCCGCCAGATCGTGATCGGCCGGATGCACGTAGGAGAGACGGCTAGCCTCTGGGAAGAGAACCACGTTGGTCCCGGTCTCACCCGTTTGGACGGAAGGGAACACCAGGCCATCCACGTACTTGCCGAAGCGCAGTCGCAGATACTCGAAGACCACCTGCGTCGACAGATAGCTCAACTCGTCGTTGCGCGCCTTGGGCCGGGACATCTTCTTGACCAACGAACCCAGGAACACTTTCCGATGCAGTGACTCGCGGAATCCCTCGTCCAGTAACGTGAGCGCCGGAGGCTCTACTCGGTCCAGCACGGTGAGGTCCAGAAGCTTTAGCTCGCCGATGGGGGTCAGTGCTGCGCTGACCACGTAGTCACCGGTGATTGAGCGGATTTCGCTGAGGCAGGTTTCTCGCTCCAAGGCGCAATATAGGGCGGAGATTCCATTCGGGGTCATCCGCTGGCTGCTGGCAAGATGCTTTGGCGTAGGGCCGAATTGGCCTGCGGGATTGCCGATGATTTCCTCTGCCTGTTTTTGATTCTGGGCATGGCGTGCCCGGTAGAGCAGCTCGCCATGAACGATAGTCCGCACTACCTCCGGCTTGAGCTGCTTGTCGTCATTGACCAGCACCGAAAACACTGAATCGAGGAACTGGTCGGCTCCGACATTGAAATAGCGGTGCTTGTAGTGGATATCCTCAACGAACTTCTTCCAGCGGGTCTCGTAGATGTTCTGCTCCAACGAGCCATCGTCGTCGTAAAAATGCGTTTCGTCCCCCTGGTCGTCCACCCTGAATTCATGTGGAGCGCCATCGCAGAGATCCGCTGAGTAGGGCTCGTTACCGAGCTCAAACCACTCCGTGAGGACGATATCGATAACCGAAACGTTGATGAAGTCCGACCCGCAGTCATACAGCATGCCGAGCTCATAGTGAGAGAGGTCGTCCTTGCGGGCAACATTCTCCGCGACGCGCTCGTAAACGTAGTCGAACAGTCGCTTCGACTCCATCGCGTACCCTTGACGGCCGCAATAATTGCAGTAACCCGCCGTCCCGTGTGTGTCAAACAACTTCTTGAGTGGAGCTGGTGTTACACATTCAACGCAAATCATAGGCACTTCTTGCACCTCGCATTTCGTGGTCGTCTCAGGCGCGGAGGCGCTTATGAAGAAACGTGCGCCATAGGCGGTGTTCGACCTGTATACATATCCAATGGCGAGCGACCAGCAGGCCGGGTAATTGACGTTTTGCCAGGCTAACTGACACGCTCCCGCAATGCACACTAGCGGAGCAAGTGAATGCCCTCTCGACGCCCCTCGCAGATGACTCTCCAATCTCGGACTGATGGAGGGCCATTCATAGATTTTCTACTCTACGATGACGAGGGGGCTCCGAGCGATGATGCTCAGGAAGTGAAAAGCTGTGATGTCTATTTCAGCGACATCACTCCAGAGCTTGAATCTCCTGATGCGTTGGAAACCTGGCATCGAATCCTGTCCATAACTCCCGAAGAGATATGCATCTTCCCCATTCATCAGCGAGTGGGGAAAACGGACTATGGGACCCCTAAGCACGGTCCTATAGAGCAAATTATCCTCGCCCGGCCAAAGGCCCATCCATACAGCGTTCCCATCAATCGCGACGAGCTTGAAGGACTGCTCAGCTCTCTTCCTAGTGGCTTCGCGAAGGATTGGCAAATTGGCTTGGGCCTGCTGTGGGAGTACCGTTTCGTCATCGAATCGATAGCCGACATAGGCGGTATAAACACCATTGTCATTCATGGCGAAGATGGCTCAGATGACGCAAAGATTGTTGGCAGTGTTTACTACCTCGGCATCGATCGATATTTAGAGCTCAAGCGCAGCATTGATCGCTTGAGCCAAAGGCACCAACGCGAAACACGAGCGGACAAGCAATTAGTTTGCTACACGGGATTAGCCCACGCCGCAGACCCGATTCGAAACCCCGAGCGGCCAAAGAAACTTCCGGCGAATGTCTTGACGGGCCTCATCAAGCTAGGCCGGGGGCGCTCTAAGCTGTCTAGGGCCGACCAAAAATCAGCGGTTCATCTGGTGAAAGACAACGCCGAGGTAATCGTCAAGCAGGCGCCCCAGATGCTGCTTGAACTCAAGGCGGACATTGAGCGGGTAACCTTAGGAGAGCTGATTGAACGCTATATAAAACTCATGTCTGCCGGCGCGCCGGAAGGCAAGTGGCAGAAGTTTCTCGCTGAGAATCCGTTCATCCTGGATATGGCGTTTCCCTATCCAGTGAAGGTGGTCTGCGAACGACCGTACGTGGGCAGCAAGCGCCTCTCTGGGCGGGGCGGAAACTTCTCAGACTTCCTTGTTGCGGCAAAATCGACAGGCAACGTTGCGATCATCGAGATCAAGCACCCGCAACATGATCTGCTGAAAGTCCCTGAATACAGAAACAATACGTATGGCCCCTCCTTCGAGCTGAGTGGCAGTGTCGCCCAAATAATCAATCAGCGGGCAAGCCTGCAGCGACAAATTCACGACCTTAAAGAAGAGTTGGAGGATGAGGTACACGCGCACGCCATTCCAGCCATCATCATAATTGGTCGCACACCCACTGATAAACACCAGCGGCGCTCGTTCGAGCAGTACCGAAATGCTCTTAAAGATGTGTCTGTGGTGACTTTTGATGAGCTGCAGCAGCGCTTGGAAGACATTCACAAGGTGCTCGCACCTTCGACGTCAGCGAGTTCCAACCAAGATCCGAGCGCTAGCGCTGAGTATGACAACGTTCCGTTCTAGTGAACTGCCCACGATTCGTAGGCACGCCTACTGTCCCGGCCTGGCGGGAGCTCATTGAGCGCCCAGTACAGGTATTCGTCTTCGGGAAGATCGAGCTGGCTCAGCATCATGGCCGTCGAGGGTGGTCCCGACGCGTTAACGAAGTGTTCTAGGCGGCAGATGGCTGGATTTTCCCCCAGATACAGCGGGGGAGATCATTGATATTTCATCGTCTTCCGTTGATTGCAGCCCCTGTCCCAGGCAGATCATTGCCGTGCTTCGCCTTAGGCAGCCGCCAAGCAGTCTTCAAGCGACGCCTCCCCATTCCAGTGCGCGCAGGACTCGACGAGCCTGGTTCGCGCCAATCTCAGTTTCGCACAGCATAATCGGTTGCTGATTGCCGAGGGCTGCGTTGGGAGATGAGAGCCACGTGAGTGCTTGGTCCCGATCTTCAAAGACCTCGTGCGCTAGGTTGGCCACGGAGGCGAGTCGATCCAATCTCTCTGACGTCACAGAGCTCAATCGCTGTCGGTCTTTCAGGCGTCGTAACAGGGTTGATTGCGACACACTGAATAGCTGCTCTGCAAGGGATGCCGTCAACGTAAGTGCAGACCTGATCGTCACCAGGTGGTTAGCTGAATAGCCCTGGGAAATCCGAGCTATTCGCTCCTGTTCACTCGCGCTGGCGATCTTCATTGCCAAGCTCCAGAAGTCCGTCCTGCTGTTAGGATCAGCCCCGGACCTCTTTGGCCTGCCAGCACTAAGGTCTGTTTCCGCTGAGGAGCCGGACGATCTCATCAGACTGTCTTTGACGCTCGACTTCACAGTCGATCCGGCTAGCGATTTGGCGGACTCCTTCCTAGTCCCAGGCTTGGACTTTTCGTTTCCGCTCCGCTTCTTGACTGTCATCGCACACCTGCCCGTCATTTGACTGATGTTTAAATGCCACTCGGCAGTATAGGTCCTAAGGCTTGTCAGATCGTTATTTGACCAATGTCAGATAATGATATAGATTTCTGACATTAAAGACGGCGTAGGCCCGTGAGTGATGAAAACTCTTCCTGAAACCATCCTGGATCACAGCAGGCAACTGCCCGAAGGGGGCATGCTGATGCCTAAGGAGTTCCTGCATCTCGGCAGTCGGGCGGCTGTGGACCAGGCGTTTTCACGTTTGGCGAAAGCGGGGTTGCTCATGCGTGCCGCGCGCGGGCTTTATGTGGCGCCAGTTTCGAGCCGATTCGGAGCGCGTCCCCCCGCGGTAGAAAAGACGGTCCAGTCTTTGGCTCAGAAGACACAGGATGTGATTACTGACAGTGGGGCGCGAGCAGCAAACGGTCTTGGGCTGACCACCCAGGTGCCGGCTAGATCTGTGTTCCTCACCAGTGGGCGAGGACGCATGCTTACGTTGGGTAAGTCGAAGGTCGAGATCAGACGGGCGCCCAAGTGGATGCTCTTGCTCGGTGAGACGCGCCCCGGTGCAGTGATTCGGGCGCTCGCTTGGTTGGGGGAAGCGCACATAAGTGGAGCGATGGAAAAGCTGCGCAAGCTTCTATCCCCGAGGGATTGGCAGGAGCTGCGCTCTGTCCGGCACCTACTGCCGTCTTGGTTGGCCATGTCTATCAGTCGCGAGGTGGTCTGACAGACGTGGCAGCTCAGAGGTTCTTTAGTAGGGGCGGTTTGCCACACGAGAGCTGACCGTAACGCTGGCGTACTCGCCGGCAGTACGTACGACCAGGGTGGAATATCTGGCGACCCAGATCAGCTTCCGCTTGGTGAAAGGCACCTCGTTGGATGAGGTGCAAAAGCACTTCAACCAAGTCAGCAAGGCCGATGTCGAGTCCCGAAATGACGACGCAGTACCCAATCGCGACATTTCGGCCCAGCAGCGAAGCCGGGGCACCGTCCAGTCGTCGCGCTGGACGTTCGAGCGTCGAAATCCCGATGAAAAGTGGCTTGTGGTGGTGGTCAGGCAGGATCGCGAGTGGAACCATCCAGATGTGCTCGATGAAGAGCCATACGCGCTGGTTGTGACTGTCGCAGACAGGGATAACGAGAACGCCCAACTCTATACCCAAATCCAAGCCGTGATTGCTCAACAGGCTGAAGCTCGTGAGCGGCAGCAAGCCGAGCGTCTGCGGGCTCGTCGTCAGTAATCCCTCGGGAAGACCGACGCCTTTCAAGGCTTCGGGGCTCGTCTAGGCTTAGCAAGGTGCCAGCACGGGACTGTTGGCCACAACTCCTGTGGAGGTGGACATGACAATGCCAAATGAGCGATCACGAGCGGTGGTGAACACCCGGGACTTCCTCGTAGCGCTTTCTCGAGATAGCGCGCTGCCAGAGAAGGTGCGCCACGACGCCAAGTTTCTCCTACGCCATTATCCAACACGGGATGACGTTATCCTGGCCGGTAAGATCGAGGAGCAATCTGAAAATTTACCCATCGAGGCTTTGGGGCCTGTCTTCAGCTCCTCGGTTAAGTAATTGATTGCCTGGATTGTCCACGAGCGGTGCAGGAATTTTCCGCTCTGAAGGCTCCGTGGTCAGCATCGACTTTTTACTCCCTCTCATCCTGCTCTTGGAAAGCAGGGGTGTCGAAAAGCCGGACTAGAAATTCTTCGGCGCGCTCCACCATCGTTCCGGTCAAAGTTTTATGCCTGCAAGG
Source organism: Aquipseudomonas alcaligenes NBRC 14159 (assembly GCF_000467105.1). Taxonomy (GTDB): domain Bacteria; phylum Pseudomonadota; class Gammaproteobacteria; order Pseudomonadales; family Pseudomonadaceae; genus Aquipseudomonas; species Aquipseudomonas alcaligenes. The sequence goes on along the minus strand of NZ_BATI01000053.1, from coordinate 15,473 downwards.
ACCCCAGAAAAGGCCGTGGCTTTTAGTGGTTAGTGTGCGCTCTGTCGATGAGGTTGAGCCAGCGATTAGCAGCAATAAATCCTTCAGTAGTGAGTTCTCATCTTCACTGTGTAGCTTCCCCCAAACAAGTGCAGTTGAAATATATTGATCCATCCGCATTTGCAGCTCAAAGACGAAACGTATTTCGCCTCGAAACTCGACTCTGGCTATAAGGGCGGCGCGTTGTCGAAGTTTTAGTTTGTCACTAAATAGCCAAGCTTTCTCTTTTCCGTCAACCTCTCGTGGTAGTAAGCAGAGTGGGACTCGATCGTCTCCACAAACTAGTGTCGTACTTGCAAGGTCGGGGTTAATAAAATTAACTGAGGCGAGCTTGGCTTTGTGTGCGGCAAGTAACATTAGGGAAGATAATACACACTGGTCGTGAACGTCTTTGGCGGAAAGTTGAACATTTTCTAACTCTCTGTGACTCTCTAACGTCTCCGGTGGCGACTCTTCTGCCTCTCTGGCGTCGGCTCTGCGTTTGCTTGGGCCGGATCCACCCTGTGCAGTGGAGGCTTCTTCAGTCGCTACATTTTCTCTGGCATAGCGAGCGCCTTTTCTGTCTTCTGACTTTGGCTGCATAGAGCGCTTTAGGGAGACATTTTTGAGGCGAGGGAAACGTTGACCGAGATGGGCTTGTTTCACTTCGCTCGGAACTGTTCTGCGATCCCCTGGTTCGTCCGTGATGGTTTTTGGAGCTTCTACATCCACCAGCTTCCTAGTGGCCTCAGGTTCGGCAGCTCTATATGTGGCCTTGCTGGATTTCTTATCACGCTCCCATTCAAGATGGTCGAAAGGGGGTATCCATCCGCATTTGACGATCTCAGTAACTATCAAGCGGCTACCGTAGTATCTGCCTTTAAGTTTGAGTTTAACTTTCCCTTTTATGGGGGGGATGGCTCGGATAGCCCATTTTTTGGCTTTTTTTCGACCATCTGGGCCTCTGTGTAGAAATATGCTCTTTGCGGATTCTAATGCGTAATCGTCGAAGAGCAGCATTGCTAAGTAGCGGGCATCTTTCGATGGGATGCCATCCTTCAGCCAGATTTTGCGGTAACGCCCACTGGTTATGGACTTGTCGCGGTCATAGATTATGGATTCTGGACTTAGAATTGACTCGCTCAGAACTAGTTGGGTCAAGAAGGTAGAGTTGGCATAGAAAAATGAGAAGATATCTGTGCATGAAACTATTATGCTGTAGGGGTCGCCATTGTGGCCGATGCCTACAAATAGCAGGTCTTTATCTTCCGGTGAGCTGAATTTTGTACTCTTGAATATAGTCTCTGAATTTTCTGTGTCGAAGCGCTTGAAGAGCTTCAGGTTCTCGGGGGAGAGATCGAGAGTGATTTCAACTTCTGATTCTTCGTCCAGCTCATACTGTTCAGGAAGCAATTGGCCGTCTCGGATGAGCCTGTTTCTCAGCATCAAGGGGATGTCGCCAATCGGCACCGAGACGTTTTCGGTATCCTCTATTTCTGTCCGCTCTCCGAGCTGCACAACCCGTCCGATGGTGACCTGGATCCATAAATCCTCTTTGGAGTCATCCGATTGAACCGCATCGGTTTGAGGGTTTGGGTCTCTTCGCTCTAGATACTTGAGGTCCAAGATGCGCCATAGGCCGTCCCGATGGAGCAGTTTGTGGTGGGGTAGACGAGCCATCCACACATCCCATTCTCAAAAAAGAAGAGATAGTGTCAAAAGCGAAATCTATTCGCAAATAGCGTAATTTCTAAGACCTTGGGCAGGTCGGCAGGCGCCAGGTTGAGGGTGGACGTAAATGCCATATTAGGGATGAGCAAGGTACTCATATCGTGCGTACCTTGCCGCTTGGCTAGGACTCTAAGACTCTGCTTGAGCAAGGCATGAAAAAAATCATCTCTATATTCTGTGAAGGCAAAATGTATTCACGGATCTATGCGACTACTGTCGAGATCAGAACTGAAGAATTGGAAATAAATCCAGATTCTTGGGTTTATCGGCTGCTGATACTTCTCTCTGAAAATTCGGAAGTTAAAAAGCTGCATACTTCGACTGTGGCGCTATTTATTGATGCCATTAAATTGGGTTGTAAAAATGAGATATTTAATAAAGTTAAAAATCTCATGGTGACCGAATTGGCCGACTCTAAGCTGAGAGAGATGTTCTTTCATTTGGAGGAGGAGGCGCGCCAGTCAGAGCTGTCGCTGTCAACAAAATACAAGCTATCTCAAAATTTCAGAGGCTTGATATTTGAGTGGATTGACAGATTAGGCTTGGAAAGCCCCATCCACAGACAATCAGTTGGATTCAAGTCAAGCTTGAAGTATAAGCGAAATCCACGAGAAATGATTAGCGATTTCGCAGATTCAACCGCGCCTGAAGGTCTTAATGTACCAATTGGGGCAATTGAGTTTAATGCTATTAACGAACTCCATAGTAAGGCGTTGGAGAAAGTTGAATTTGATCTGAGCAAAATTGTTGAGGCGGGTGGTCGCGAGTTAGAGTGGCATCAAGAAGTTAGAGAGTACTTGAAAGAGTGTAGGGAGATAGACCCTGGCCGTACACTGCTACAAATAGTTCGCCGCCTGTTGCGCAAGAAAATTTCAAGGCCAGCTTGGGAATCATGCGGAATCTTCAACAATTCGTGTGAAAGTATTGTGTCGGCAGTTCTGCAGGTAATTGACGATGATCGATTGTGTCATCTTGATCGTGAGTACAAACCCTCCTTTGAGTGGTTTAGTCGATATGCCGATCAGCTAAGTAAAAGATTCAGTGTGCCTATATTGGGTAGGCGACTATTTTTCTTAGAATATCGACTTGAAACTCTGGAAATGAAGGCGATATTAAATATTTTGCTTTGTCATACAGGTTGGAACACTGGTTCATTAATAGAGATGGAGCGGAGCTCCATCTCGCCCCAAGACGGGGGTTATGAGCTAATGGGTTTCAAGCAAAAAACGGGTAACTATACCCCTCCTGTTCATTTGGATAAATACTATCCCTATGGGATAAAAGCAATTGGCCTGCTTATTTGGAATAGAGATCAATTAATAAAATTTGGATTGCTCGATAAGGATGATCAGCGTTTATGGTTTTCTTGGGGGCTGGGGTTTGCGGCGTATGAGGATCAAAGCATTGGCATATTTATAGATCTGAGATCGTTTACGAAACGTCACGGTTTGCCTAATTACTCATATGAGCAAATTCGCACGCAAGTCATGGCTAAAGATATTTTGGCAAATAAAGGCAGTATAGATCCTGTGCGTCGGGGTGCAGGTCATAAATTTTCTATAACAACTCATGGCTACCTTCAGCAACTGGTTTTCCATAGGTTGGCCTCAGCGGTCAACTTAGATTTTCAGCGCAAGTTTGAATCGACAATTTTATGGCGCCTGAAGGAGAAGGATGTTGCAGGTACCACCAAATCAACGAGCGGACCAAAGTATCTCTTAGACCTGACTCCAGTCGGTGATGGTACTTCTTGTAGATCCCCGACTGATGTCCCTCCTGGCTTAGAACTGGTTGATGGTATTTGTCGTGCAGAGCAATGCCATGTAAATGGTGGTTGTCCAAATCAGATGATCGTGATCGATCAGGAAGCGCTGCGCGCCCTAGTCAGAAAGCGGAAGTACTACATAGGTAATTGGCAGAGACTGTACCTTGAGAACAGGCACAAGTTTGAGGCAATTCATGCTGCTGCATTTCTATTTAATATCGCGCTTTACGATTACATAAAGGATTCAAGCTACTCGGGGTTTCTTCGCGAGGTAGAGAGGGAGATTGGATGATGGAAATTGAAGGAAAACTCCGTGGTTCGCAGGATTTTGAGGGTGGGGATAAAAATCCAATAGGACAAAGCGCGACACCCACAGTGGTAAGAAAACTACATCCTGACCTAGTGGTTACGGAAGATTTCGTACTGCTAGTTAGAAGGCTGGATGCACGCGCTGATGAAGAACAGTTCTATCCAGTGGATTTGAATAAATATTGGTTGGCGCCAAATGTTGTATATCCAGATGGCTTGCCATTGCTGAGCAGGACTGACTTAACGGCTGCAATAGTTGAGGTGGTTGATGCGTTTTTGTATCGAGTGGAGCCTTCAAAGTCAAGACATACTAGGGTGGCATTTATTGTTGGTACGCTTGCCAAATTTTTTGAATACATGTGGTTCAACAATGTTTATAAGTTAAGTCAGTTGACGGAGGCGCTGTTTGATAGATTGTTTGACTTGCTGGTTGAGGGTGGATGGCATAGCGCACTGTCCATCAATGTGAGATTGGAGAAGGCGCTTTCTGCTCTCTCTGAAGAAGATAGGGGGCATGCTCTTTTTATAGGTAATAATCAAAACAATTCGGTCAGGTCGCAAGAAGTAAAAAAGCTCTTGGCTACGAATATCGAGGCTAGAGAGGTGGCTGTTTACTTCCGAATGATTAAACTCTTCCAGTTAGAGAGAGGTTGGCTCTCGAAGTTGCCCAAGGCGGCTGAAGAGGAGTCCGCTTCGCCTGATGGTTATGGGTATAGCATTCTACGTCAGACACTTGAAGCAATTAATATGTTGTACGGTATTACTGATGGATCTCATATATTCCCATATGTTGAGCACGTAACGCGTGCAAAAAGGGCTACATCTCCGCCAGGTAAAACCATCAATATGTCGCCAGCCATTGCTGGGATACTCTTGTCCAGCGCATTTAAATGGATTTATGATTGCTCTGAGTATGTGATAAAAATTCTTTCCGAGCTCTGCGATTCTGTGGTTAATGCCTCTAGGGAAGGAAAGACAACTCTAGGTTGTTATCACGCGCAGGTCCTCAATAATTCTTTAGCGAGAAAAGAAATTGAAGAACTGACAGGCTTAAAAATAAAATGGGTTGATAGCCGTTATGGACGAGATGGTTTGTCCGTGCGTGAATTGATTCAATGCTTGCAGACCGCTTGCTTTATTGTTATTGCAGCACTAAATGCGCGTCGGCGAGATGAAATTGAGCATCGCAAGTTCGGTGTTCATTATGGATGCTGTCAGGAAGTCAAAGAAAGCGCCGGTCTGTTTGAGTTGACGATATATGTGGAGAAGAGCCTTAAGGATTACGACATATTCTATGTCGGGGAATCTACTGTTAAAGCTATATCAGTTCTTGAGCGGCTGCAGGATTGCTATGTTTCTCTCGACAAGCTTCTTGGTCGAGATGTTTGGGATGCAGCTCCTGTCCGCGAGAGAGTTTTATTTAGCTACCGCCGGATGAGTAGAATTGATGGAGTTGGCAAGAAGAAATGTTGGTTCCATTTCGAAGGCGGCCCAGAGGGGGCGGCTAGTCAGTTTCTCTCTTTGGCTTTGAATGAAGATGTTGGAAGTTTTCCAGTGACACCTCATATGTTCAGAAGAATGTATTGCCTCCTCTTCATGTATAGGTATGAGTTTTCAGATATTCGTTATCTATCTCATCATCTTCGACATGGTGATCTGGTTCAAACGCAAACTTACGTTACAGATCCGGATAATGTCTCTGAGCTCGAAAGTATTGATACCTATTATGGCTCCAAGCACGCTTCGTTATCTAGCCGGAAGCATATAGTTGATATTCAGTCTGAAATGCGCGAAGTCGCAAATGAAAAATTAGGCGATATAGTGTTTTCGATTATTACTGGTGATAGTCATGCGGGAGGGTTCTCAAGGTTCGTTCGTACAATTTACAAGCGTTTCATGAAGAGCGTCGATTTTGGCGAGCTTGATATTGAGGCGAGAGCTAATAAGGTTGCCAGTAGGCTTCAAGGTAAGGGGTATTTGCCTGAACCCTTCAAACACGGGAACTGTATGGCAGGCTCGGCCCGCGCTCAGTTGACTGCGGCATGTCGCAGTTCTGACGGGACTGGGCCCCAAAAGATGCGGGCGTCCCCGGAGTTGTGCTCTAAGTGCTCTCTGCATTGTACAAACGTTAAGTTTTTGGAGAATTTGAAAGCTGATTTTATTGCTATGAAAGATCGGGCTGCGGAGATGCAAGCCGGCTCGTTAGAGCTTCGGGCGCTAAAGACAGATGCTGATAATTTAGAGAAACTCATCCAGCATTATAATTTGCAGTTTGGAAGTTAATGATGAGTAAGGTATCTGCCAACAAACTTAAAGCGCTTAATCGGATCGAATCGAAAATAGCCCTGCTTGAGTCCTGGGCTGCAACAGGAGTGCCAGGTAGGCCTGATGGCGGCGGGAAGGAGTTCTATCCGAAGAGTGTGCGGCAGTTTAATTTTTGGGATCTTTCTGAGAATTCAATATGCGTGCGAGAGCAAAATCCAAATTGCGCACGCAGTGCAAATGATACGCTCAATCAGTATCCGCACTTGCGGGCTCACATTGAGACTCTCATTGTGGCTATTCGGCAGAGGGCGGAGGGCGGCGCTACTAAATTAGAGAAGATCAAGGCATTAAAAGAGAGGTTGGCAATATACCAGGAGTATTCGTCTGTCTTAGAGCGACAACTGGTTATACTTCGGTTGCAGAGTTCAGAGCAAGAGGCCGCTTTTCGCTCGGAAATTTCGCGATTGCAGAATATATTGGCGGAGGAGAAGTCGCTTTTCTTTCTGCTTAAGAAGGAGAATGGCAACCTTGAACGGAGGATTTCTGAACTGACTGCGACTCTCAAAAAGGTCGCTCCGCTTCGAGATATTTCCGATGAGTAGCCAAAATCGAATATCTGTTTCTTGGGTGGAGGTTGAAGATTATAGATATGCAGTCGCTTATGATTCGGTTACGAAGATGGTCGATTATAATCTGCTTGATTATTCAATTCATCTGGCGAAGAAACTGGCTTTAAGCTCTCTTACTGTTCGTAACATGGTCTATCATGTGACTCCATTTCTGGCATGGATTTCGGAGAATAACATATTAATTTCCCATATCGGAAATCATTCGATTACCAAATTTAGAGATGATGAACAGAAACGTTTGGTAAAGCGTTTCGGTGACTCCGTCAAAGCTCATAAAAGAACCGTAAATAGTCGACTCGTATGTGTTTATCAGTATCTGGTGTGGCTTCAGTGGAAACGCCCAGATTACATTAAGTTAATTGGTCCAGATGGGCAGGTAACCAGCAACTTGGTCATCGACAGTGCTGGGAAGCTCATTAAGTCAAAGCGTCGAGCGAAAGGGTGCTACCCATTATTGTTTTCCGATTCAGGCTCATCGTCTCGTCATAGATCGGCATATGAAGCAACAGAGCAAGACTGCGACGACATAAAGACACATTTTCTCGGTGGGCGGTCTTCATATATTGCCGCTCGCAATATATTGATGATGGATATTATGTCTCAAGTTAGCCTGAGAAGGGGGTCAGTTAACTCTTTGCGGGTTTCGCAGTTTATGGTGGCAGATGATTACTTTGAGAAGCGTGATTTCTTAACGGTTGTCCCGGACTCTCAGAAGTTTGGGTATAAGAAGTCATACAAGTTCCCTCCCATGCTGACATATAAAATTCAAGATTTTATTGAGACCCATAGAGCCACTTTGATTGGTCAAAAGAACGTGTCAGGGCGGGATACTCAAGACAGGATCTTCTTGTCACATACCACAGGGCTACCCCTTTCTAATTCGTCTGTCACCGGTATTTTTTCAAGTGCGTTCGAAAGTATTGGCGTAACAGAGCGAGCATCCGCTCACGCCTTTAGGCACAAATACGCGAATGATAGAATCCACGACGAGATTTTGGAACGCAAGGAAGCAGGCTTAGACACGTCGGATTCTTCAATAGCGTACTCGGTAGCTCCGTCTATGGGGCAGTCAAACCCTGAGTCACTGTTGCCTTACGTCTCAAGGGCGCAAATTAAACTTTCGTCTACTTTAAGAAAAGAAAACTTGGAGTTGAAGGAGTTGAGAGAGGACAATGCTCGGCTTCGCAAGCTCCTCAAGGAGTTACAGGAAGAATAGTCTGGGCAGTTCATTGACGACTTTATCACCACGCTTTAGGCCAAGACCTTGGAGTTGTTCGGTCGGCCGGCGCAGGTTTTCGTCAGTGTACTAGGAGGCTCTAGCTACACGTACTGCGAAGCAACCTGAACACAACGGATCATCGACTGAGTTAGCTCGCACATACACATGTTTGAGCATTCGGTGGCGTCTCGCGCTTCTTGGTTCCTGACAATCTCAAGGCTGCCGTGACCAAGGCTGACTGCTTGGGGCCGGAAATCAACCCGAGCTACCAGGCACTGTGCCGCTACTACGGTATTGCGCCGCTCCCTACGCGACCACGATCGCCCAAAGATAAGGCGAAAGCCGACGGTGCAGTGCTGCTTGCGTAGCGGTGGATTCTGTTTGCCCTGCGGACACACACTTTCTACTCCCTTGAGCAGGCGGATCGAAAAATTCGCGAGCCGCTTGACCACTGAACAGTAAACCCTTTCAAAAGCTGGTCGGCAGTCGGCACAGCCGGTGGTTGGACCAGGCGTGCCTTCTTTAACCGATACCGATTGGAGACTGTTTAGACAGGCAGGCCATGCTCGATCGAGTGGATTACTTGGAGCACTGCCCGACAGCCAGGCCCAGTGACGAGCAGCTCTACCGGCCTTTCGGACGCGAGCGTCAGATTTGGCGAGGTCAGCCATCGGAGGGCCCCATCAAGATTGCCATCGTAGAGCTCCAAAAGAGCATCCAAAACCTCGACAAGGTGATAGAGAACCTCGCTTGATCGTGGAGCCATAATGGCTCGACGAGGTGATGCTCCTAACCACTTTGCGACTTGAGAGCATGGCAGGCCTAACTCATGCGCTAGGTCTGCAGTTAGTTTTATCGGAAGTCCATCCAGGGCGGCATGGTGCATCTGGTAAGGCGTTATTGGTAAACCCAACCGACGATGAATCGCTCCGACTGGCATACTTCAGCGATCCCGTTTTGTGTGTTAAATGGTCTCTACCATCCAGGCCGGGAGCAGAGATCTAGTTGATTGCACGGCCCGCCATTCGCTAGCAGGCAGCAGCTTTTTTAACTTCGCCGCAGACTCATGTGAGTGACGTGGACCCATCCAGGCCAGTGCTCTGACCGCTTCGCCCGCGAATGAAGCTCCGAGAGCCATCTGCCACTTCGGCGCATGCTTGATCACGATCTCGCTCTTACCCAAATGCAGGATTCTTGATCTCCCACTGGTGAGGAATATCAGCCGGACAGGCATCTGTTGCGTCAAGCCCAAGGCATTGGCTGACCGTGCACCGTGGACGACGATCACCTCACGGGTTGCTTCAGCAAGGGATCGGATCACCATCTCCGGCGCAGGAGATCGCCTACCAAAGCGGCTAACGATTGGCGCTACGTATAGGCCGCGTGCCAAACGTAATAAGTGCTCTTCCTTCGCTAGCCGAGATAAGGCCTGATTTACTGCCCTGCGACTACCTAGATGAAGAAGGTCTCGAGCCAACAACAGGCTCCCTTCAGCTAGGCACTGAGTTCGTTTGAGGATTTCCTCAGAGAGACTGCCCATCACACGTGTAGTTAGGCGACCGTGGAACGGTAGATTTGAGCGCGCCCCACACTGGACGAGCTGATGTGATCTCTATCCGAGTAGATAACCCCTGACGCGGTTTTGAGGTCATAGCCCAGTACCTGTTCATCGGTATCGGAGATGCGGACCAGTTCGGCAAGCGGCTCCATCTGCCATGTGCCGGTTCCATTCAGGTGTGCAGGAGTGATGACCTGCACGTCCTCTACTTTGGCGTGGGCAGCGACACGTTCCAGCATCTGCTCTAGCTCTGCCTCGGACGCAACAAGGTACATCGTTCTCCAGTTCGCTCGACCCTTACCTATGTTCAGGGTTACGCAAAACCAGGGACGATGCTGCTCAAGCTCAACAAAGCGCCACAGTTGGTAAGGTTCCCCAAATACTGGCGCGAGCGGGATTTCGGCATGCCGGTGGGTGGTGAACATCGATGGCTCTCTACATTTAAGCTATATACAGCATAGCTCATTCGGCCTCGAAAAGGCTTCATCGTTCCTTTTGCGAGGCAGCAAAATTGGAACTGAATGAAGCGCTTGGGCTGGTGATTAAAGAGCTTCGGCAAAAGAGGGAATTGCCCCAGGAGGGACTGGGCCCCAGCCAGAGCTACATCAGTGCAATTGAGCGCGGCAAGTGGAAGCCTTCGTTGGAGAAGATCGAGCAAGTCGCAGCAATTCTTTCGGTTCATCCCGCCTCCCTGCTCATCCTTGCCTATCTAAAACAGGCACCGGAGGGAGAGGCGGATGAGATTCTCAGCAGTATCCAAGCGGAGGTTGCGGATCTACGGTCTACCTGAAGGAGGCTCGGCGTGGCAGCATCGTCTTCGCAGTGACGCTTTGATCGGTGTTATTCTTGGCCCCTGCCCAAGAGCTTCCTCTCCCGGGTGTGTATACCGGTGATGAAACTTGGTTTGAGGCGGTCTCGTTGAGGCCGCCTTTGTCATTTCAGGAGCAGCATCAGCGCTGAGCCACCGACCAGGCTCCCCAGCTCGTTGTGAGCGCGCTGATGCGGAATGAAGCTTCGGCTCCGTTGTCCGCAGGTGCTCTGACGCAAGCCTTCGGGCAGGTTTTCTGTCCTTAAGCCGGCCCTGGATCGCGAGATTATCTGCAATTATCTCGGCATAGATAATTGATTGCCTTCTAACCAGGCCTCCGGCCCGCATTGTCGCAGCAGCATTTGCTGGTCGCCTGTATTCCATACCCAGCCGTACTCCGGCCAGTAGCCGAGGGTGCAGCGCACCGTGTATTCTCAGACTGCTTGCTCCGAGAATTCGTTGGCGTATAGAGGAAAGAATCGGCGACTTCATAGCCCAGTGGGCCAGCCCGACACCTAGAGTATAAGGCGAGAGCATGGCCAGATTCTTTCCAGTATTCGATCAAGCGGAATTCCGCAGCAAAGGCGAATACACCCTCTTTCAGGAGCTGGCGGCGCTCGACGATAACTTCACCGTCATCCATTCGCTGCCTTGGCTGCTGGGCAGGACCAAGCGGGTGTTTTCGCAAGAGCTGCAGGCGTACCTGCAGGTCTCCATAAACAGAAAGCACCTATCCGGCGAAGTGGATTTCGTGATCTTGCATGCGGAGCTGGGCATGCTTTGCATCGAAACGAAGTCGGGGCTCTACAAGCCTTCCGGCGTTCGATTCATTCACGAGCGTGATGGATACGAAATCGATCCACTGAATCAGGTCAGGGACAATACTTTCGTCCTCACCAAGATGCTGCAGTCGTGGCAGTTAAAGTGTCCAGTCGGGTACGCAGTGCACTTTCCGGACTTCGATCTTGAGAGTTCGCAAATCGCCAGCGCATACGTACCGCTCGATCGTCCGATCCCCGATGGTATTCTGATTCTGCAGAAGCATCGTAGAGACATGCCCGCGCGCATCTTGCAACTTATGGCGCACTGGAAAGCCGCACTAAATTATGGTGTTCAGGACAATTTCGGCCGTGAGGTCGAGCAATTCCTTGACGCGGTTTGGCCGCGGGAAGTTCGGGACGGATATCTTGGCCGCAAGATCGTCGCAGATGGAGCGCTGTGGCTTCGATTAGACGACAAGCAGGCGAGTCAGGTCTCCTTGTGCCTTGATACTGATCAGCGGCTGATTGCGGGCTTCTCCGGTAGCGGTAAGACGCTCATTGCGCGGTCCTTGGCTGAGCAATTTGCGCTCCAGGGGCTCAAGGTGCTTTTCCTGCTGAAGAACCGTCAAATCACGCAGAAAGTTGCTCGTCAACTGAGCCGTTTTGGCCGTTCGGTCACGGTCCAGACCTTTCATTCGTATTGCGAGTCCCTCGGTATACGGAATAGAGAAAACCGTGCTGTTGAGCCCAACTATGACAAGCATCACCTAGCTCTGCATGGAACGGTGGATCACCAGTATGCAGCGCTGATCGTCGACGAGGCCCAGGCCCTCAATGAGGATGATCACTTAGCATTGCGTGACCATTTCGCCAATGCACGCAAGTTCGTATTTGCAGATGAGCTGCAGGTGCTGCCCGGTATCGAGAAGGGCTGTTCCTATCGATTCCTGGAGGATGCCTACGGTGAGCGCTTCTTCTACCTGACGACGGTCTACAGGAATCCCGGCGGCATCACTCAGACCATGATGGGGATGCGGCCGCCAAACCATGAAGTGTACAGCCCTCGGCCAACCTCCAAGCAAGACCTGTCTAGAAGCATCAGCTGGGATGTCTCAAAGAGTGTCCAAACCATAACGGCGGACTTCACGAAGGCCGGTGTCACGAAGCAGGACATGATTGTACTCAGTCAGTTCTCGTTGACCCTTGAGGGGAGCGATGTTTCATGCTCCACGATCTCGGCGTATCGCGGTATGGAAAAACCCGTTGTAATTGTCGTAGCGGGTTTTGAAATGGACGACACCACATTGGCATGCGCTCTCGGGCGAGCCACTACGTGTGCTTACATCATTGTGCCCATCGACATGCTCATTGGGCTGCGCAGCGTAAAGTCAGATTTTCTGCGCAATGGACTGAAGAATACGAGCCGCGCCGTATTCCTCGAAAAGGATGCCCGTGATCAAGCCCCGCGGTTCATCGACAACAGGGTGCAGAAGTATGCAGGCTTAATTGGAAGGCATGAGGTCTTCGGTGAAGGATTTGTCTATGCAAGCCTTTGGAGGCGATGGATCTATGAAGGCGGCACCAAATGGAACAGCCGCGGGGCTCAGCTTTGGGGCTGGTGGCTCTCATTATCGACAAGCCTACGCATCTCTGGTGTTGACCATGCGCATAACGGGCTGACTGACGGAATTCTCCGAATCTGCGCCAAATGCAATAACACTACGCCGCATGAAGTGCTCGGTGGATGTCAGACCTGCCAGGCCACGCCATTGGACGAGGACAGGGTCTCAGAGATTGTATTGCAAGCGGCTGATCTGGGCTCCGTGCGATCAACGTCGAAGGGGCAATCTATCATTGAGGTCGCGGCACTGGTTGGGGATTACCATTTCCCGGGTGCTCATGACATCGTGAGAGGAATTACCGAGGTAGACTTCCTGGCACTAGCCACGACGATCGTTGAGTTTCGGATGCGCCGCGAGGCGGCTGTCGCCACCAAATCTCAGATGGTGCGATGGTTATGCGAAGTGTTGGTAGTCGACGATTTAGTTGGCTCCCTCGAGAGCCTTGTGGGGCGCACGATCAGTAGCCTCTGCGCGCAGAAGCTCATAGTGAAGATCGACACCGGCAAATACCGGCTAACCGATCTTCCATAGCTTCGTAAAGTGCGACTCGTTGGCCGTCATACCGCACTATTGGAGCAGCCTAATGCAGCGCGGCGTGGCCATCCCGGACTGATAGAGGATGGACGGACTGCTTCTGGCCGGTTCCAGCCTGCCGCGACCGGCGACTCCAGGCCAAAAACAGTCATCAAGTGTCTAGGAAAGACGGCGCGGTTCATCGTATTTGTGCGTTCGATTCAGGCGGGTGGAAGCTTCTTTCGACCTGCCGTTTCTAATACCCTATAGCCACTTAATATCTCTTCGACACACCCCCCAAAAAACTAGGGAAATATCAATGTCAATCATTGCCGAATACAAAGCTCTGGAAGCCCAAATCGCCGAGCAGCAAAAGCGTCTCGAAGCTCTGAAAGGCGACGAGAAACTCAAGCGTGAAATCGAGTTTGAAACCAAACTGCGCGCCCTGCTGGCCGACTACAACTACTCCCTGCGCAACGTTATCGCCCTCCTCGAGCCGAATGCTGCCAAGACCGCCGCAGCGCCGGTGAAAGGTGCTCGTCGTGAGCGTGCTCTGAAGCGTTACAAGAACCCGAATAACGGTGAAGTTGTAGAAACTAAAGGCGGCAACCACAAGGTACTGAAAGCTTGGAAAGAACAGTACGGCGCCGAGACTGTTGAGAGCTGGCTGCAGTAAGCTTAAAGCTGCACGATAGGGCCGCGACTGCGGCCCTTGTTGTTTCTGGGTTAGGTAGCAATGGTGTTCATGGATTTGTCCTCCGCGTACGGGAGGACAACGATGATTAGCCAGGGCATGGGGCGCTAACCGGCCCATAGCTGCTTGCTGGGACTGGCTGAAATCGGCCATTAGCAGCCCTTCGCTGGGGCCTCCTTTCTCCCATGTGGGGCTGCTTACCTGTTTGCAGGCACTAGACTGGCGATGAGAGTTGTCACAGAAGCTATATTGCTTCTTGGCCTAGTAGATATCCCTACTTGACCTATCTAGGCAAGGTGATAGCTTCTCGCAACTGACACATGTCTATGCAGGGATTGCAGATGTTGGACGAACCCCAAGGAACGGGTGCCCCGCCCGAGCTGGATACTGGCCTGGCGTGCCTGGTGATGTTGGCGCGCTTCCATAATGTGGCCGCCTCGCCTGAGCAACTGGCTCATGAGTTCGCTGAGGATGGCCGGCGTTTCGGCCGCGCCGAACTCCTTCTTTCCGCCAAGAAGCTGGGCCTCAAGGCCAAGTCCACGCGCAGCTCACTGAGCCGGCTGGACACCACGCCACTTCCCGCCATCGCCGCCGATAACGAGGGCCGCTACTTCATCATCGCCCGCCTCGATGACGGCAAGGCGCTGATTCACGACCCGCGCGCGCAGCGCCCGGAGGTGTTGACCTTCGAGCAACTGGAGCAGCGCTGGAGCGGCGAGCTGTTGCTGATTCGCTCCGAGGCCTCACTGGCCGGCGAGCTGTCCAAGTTCGACTTCACCTGGTTCATCCCGGCCATCGTCAAGTACCGCAAGCTGCTCGGCGAAGTGCTGCTGGTGTCCTTTGTCCTGAATATCTTTGCGCTGCTGACGCCGCTGTTCTTCCAGGTTGTGATGGACAAGGTGCTGGTGCACCGTGGCCTGTCGACACTGGACGTGATTGCGATTGGCCTGCTCGGCATCATGGTTTTCGAGACCCTGCTCAGCGGTCTGCGCAGCTACGTGTTCGCCCACACCGCCAGCCGCATCGACGTGGAGCTGGGTTCACGGCTGTTCCGCCACCTGGTGACGTTGCCGCTGGCCTATTTCCAGGCGCGAAGAGTGGGCGACTCGGTGGCGCGGGTGCGGGAGCTGGAGAACATCCGCAGCTTTCTCACCGGCAACGCCATCACCCTGATCCTCGACGTGCTGTTCTCGGTGGTTTTCATCGCGGTGATGTTCTACTACAGCGGCTGGCTGACCTTGGTGGTGATCCTCTCACTGCCTTTGTACTTCCTGATTTCCCTGTTGATCACCCCGGTGCTGCGCGCCCGGCTTAACGAGAGCTTCAGTCGTGGCGCGGAGAACCAGGCCTTCCTGGTCGAGACGGTCAACGGCATCGACACCCTGAAAGCCATGGCGGTGGAGCCGCAGATCAACCGCAAGTGGGACAACCAGCTGGCCGGCTACGTGGCCGCCAGCTTCAAGACCCAGAATCTGTCGACCATCGCCAACGAGAGCGTCGGCTTTGTCGGCAAGCTGGTCACCGTGGCTACCCTGTGGCTGGGTGCGCGTTTGGTCATCGAGGGCGATCTGACGGTAGGTC
>NZ_BATI01000054.1 GCF_000467105.1 Aquipseudomonas alcaligenes NBRC 14159 | reverse complement strand
CCCTAGTAGAGATTTCTATACGCAATGAGTCAGCGCAACCGCCTGTTGTAGTCATTGAAGAGATGTCGAGCGATAGTTTTCCATCTGGGGTTCTATGAGCTCCGCCACCGTGATACTTAATCTCACTGCATCCGAACGGATAACCTTCGTAAAGGTACATGCTTTCGCTTAAGCTCCAGAGTAATCCACCTCTTGGGTCGTAGCCGTTAGAGAGCAGGAACGTACATAGGATAAGAAAGATAGAGGCAGCTATAATGAGTATTCCGGATTTCTTATCGCTGTTACTGTTCGCGAGGCTTATAGCCTCCTTCTCTTGAGTAGATTGAGAGCTTTCTGGGCTTTCTGTAAAAATTAAGCATTCAGCACCAGCTTGCTCAAATTTAGATTTAATTTTATTTGCAAGGGTGAGATCTATGGATTTCTTGAATATCATTTTGTTTTTTATTAGCGGCTCTATTTCTTCAATCTTCAGGCTTGGGAAAAATGAAGCAAGATTTTCTATAGCGACTTGCTCGCTTGGGTTCAGGAACTTTCCAGTAAAGCGAATGGAGTATTGGGGTTCCATAGTTTATTCCTTTGCCCTAACGTTTGGCTAAGGGGCCGGCTATGCCGGTCCCGAGTGAGCGGAGCGAACGACTTGAGCCAGTAGTTAGGCTCGTTGCTGCGGGCCAGCTTATAAGCAGTCTTCATGCCCTTCCAGTTCTGGAGCTGAATAAACATTAACTTTGTACTTGTTCTGAAGCACACTGATGACTTGTTGAACGTGCGCACCTGGCTCGGCGGATTTGACTTGATGCTTCATTGATGAAAATGTATCTATAACGACCTTGTTTTTCTCTATATGTATCCAAAACCAAGAGTCAGTTTGCAATCCATGCTCGACACTCTAGAAGTGTTGAGATAGCTACTGCTTTAGCTCTTCATGAAACTCCCAATATTCTTTTGGGTACTCCATTTCGGCGAATATCATAGATTTCCCCTGAAGGGCCTAACGATTAAGCTAACGGGCAGACAAAAGCGTAGCTTTTGGCTGTCCAGCGAACGGAGTGAGCGATAGTTGAGCGCATTGTTATACGAGGCCGTACTTTAGCTTGGAATGGACCAAAATGCGTTTCTCCCTTCTTTGCGTTGAATTATTTGGCCTTCTGTAAGTAATTCACTAAGAAGCCTATAGACGTAAACTTTGCTGACACCCATTTTTTCGTAAATTTCGAGCGTGGGTTTTTCTCCCTCCGCAAGGATGCTGAGAATCTTCTCCTTTCGAGAGTCCATTGATGCTTGCTCGACCGCGCCACCAACTTTCTCGGTGATTCTCTGTACCTGCTCTGCAGACAATGTTATTTCTGCGCCTATTGCAGATGTTACGCTGCCTATTACTTCAGATTTTACTGCTTCCTTAAATCTTTGGGACTCAAGAAACATTTCCTCGTTCTCGAAATCTCCTGGTGCATATAGAACTGTATGATTCCAATTCAAGATGGCAAAGAATACGGCAACAATAAGGACTGGAAATGCCATTACAAAATAGACAAAAGTTTCTTGAATTTCAGGTGGCAAATTTATGAGCGATATTGTGGCGAACCCTTCTGCGAGTGTGGAAAAGATGGCTACGACTGAAAGGGGATTGCTTACTTTTGCCATGAATATGTCTCAGGGTTGGTTCGTATAACGTTTGGTTAAGGGGCCGGCTTTAGCCGGTCCCCAGTGAGCGAAGCGAACGACTTGAACCACTAGTTAGGCTGGTGGCGTACAGAAAGAAAGGTAGCAATGATCAAGAACAGTCCTATTGCTACACCTAGTGCTGCGTAGGACATGGTTGAGATTCTTGATTTTTCCCATGATTTAGAAAGCTTCTCGTACGTTATTTCTTGACCGTTATCAATTTTTATTTCATATACAGGAAAGGTCTTTTCCTGGCTGAGTTCGTATTTATTTCCCGACTTAGAAGTTAGAATTCTAACGGCTACGCGATGGCTCTTCCTGAGTTCGCTAAGGATATTTTCATAATCTATGCCGTAAGCCGTAAATACATATTTTTTGGAGTCCGTAGATAGGGAAAATGAAAATCCCGTACCTCCATATTTCCCACGGATTTCTTTAATATTAAGCGCCTCTCCGTGGGCTACTATAAGTTCATTTTTTAATGGGGGTGTTTTGTGGGTGGCTAAAAAAATAACCACTGCAAATATTATAAGTGCGTAGCTTGATATTCGAAGATGCTGGCTGAATTTAATTTTTCTGGATTTTGGCATCTGCGAAGCCTAACTAGTGTTTATACGACATGCCTAGGGGTAGGCATAATGTCCGATACTGGGTGTTTGTGGCTATTACTAGGCATCTTGATGTCCATATATAGCCATTATGTCCAGATGATCCGTTCCGCCAACCCCAGCCTCTCGGCCTCGCTTCGCTCGATCAGCCATACCTGATTCTCGCGGTCCCACTTGCCGCCGGCGCTTCTGATCAGTCGCTGGAGGTCGTTCTCGTGGCGGAAGATGCGCAGGGCTACCGGAGGTGTGGGAGCGGGTGGCGGGGTTTTGTACAGGGCGTACTTTTGTTCGACGATGAGCTCGACCGTGGTGTAGTGGGTGTTGGTTTTTCGGTCGAGGCGGTAGCGGACGGCGACGAGTTGCTCGCCGTAGCGTTCTTGCAAGCGCTTGGTGCCGGGTTTGCCGGGCTTGAGGGTTTTGACAACGTCCATATTGTCACCGGGGTTGTGCGGGGTAGTCGCAGTCTGCCCCAGTGCTGGCGTTTTGCTCAAGCCGGCGCAGGCCTGCGGCGTGGATGATCTGTTCTATAGGCCTGGCAGCGTGGGCTGGATGCTCACCGTCGATCGAGCTCGGGTAGATAGGCCTGGCGCAGGCGCGGGCTGACGCCGCTGGACTCCAGTTGCAGCACGGCGGCCCGCAGTTGCTCGACGATCTGCAGGTCGCAGGTCCTGGAGCAGGCCAGGTACAGGTCGGTGCTGGCCAGGACCGGGCTCTGATAAAGCTTGCGGCGTTGTTCCGACGATTTGTGCCAGATGTACAGCGCCTCCGGAATCCCGGTGAACCAGGCATCGAGACGCCCGCGCTCGAGCAGGATGGCCGGGTTTTCGCCCAGTTTGAGCTGGATGATCTGCTCGTCGGCGAAGCCCTCGCGCCGCAGGATTTCCACCTGGGCGGTGCCGAGCCCGACGCCGATACGTCGGTAGCGCTGGCGTGCATGCGCGAAGCTGCTGACAGGTTCGTCGAGGCTGAAGAAGGCGCGCTCCAGCGGCATGATCGGGACGATCCAGGTGTAGCGTTGCTCACGCTCCGGGGTGCGCGACAGCGGGATGATCAGTTGATTCTGGCCGCTGGCGACGTTCACCTGGGCTCTGGCCCAGGGCTCGTCGACGATGCGTGCCGTTCGGCCGCTGAGGGTGATGGCTGCGAGCGTGATGTCGCCGACTATGCCGTGGCCGCGCTCGTCGTGGTACAGGGTCAGCGGCGGGGCGTCCGGCATATGCAAGGCCAGTGGTTCGTCAGCGGCCACGCCGCCGACATACAGCAAGGCAACCAGCAGGCAGAAAACCATCTGCATCAGGAACATCCTGTCCGGATTATGCGCATCCACTATAGATGCTGGAGTGGCAGTCCATTGCCCTTAGGGTGTCGCTTACCGGCTCATGACTGCAGTTGCGGCAGATCGCGATACAGCTCAAGTGCCTGCGGGTTGGCCAGGGCATCGGTGTTCTTCACCGGCTTGCCGTGCACCACGTTGCGCACGGCCAGCTCGACGATCTTGCCGCTGATGGTGCGCGGGATGTCGGCGACGGCGATGATCCTGGCCGGTACATGGCGCGGCGTGGTGTTGGCGCGGATCACCTGGCGGATCTGTGCCTGCAGTTCGTCGCTCAGCGCCACGCCGTCACGCAGGCGCACGAACAGCACCACGCGCACATCGCCGTCCCACTCCTGGCCGATGGCGATGGATTCCAGCACCTGCTCGACCTTTTCTACCTGGCGGTAGATCTCGGCGGTGCCGATGCGTACGCCGCCGGGATTGAGCACGGCGTCGGAGCGGCCGTGGATCACTAGACCATCGTGTTCGGTGATTTCGGCGTAGTCGCCGTGGGCCCAGATGCCGGGGAAGGTGTCGAAGTAGGCGCTACGGAATTTCTCGCCATCGGCGTCCTTCCAGAAGCCGACCGGCATCGACGGGAAGTGGTGGGCGCAGACCAGCTCGCCTTTCTCAGCGATGACCGGCTGGCCGGCCTCGTTCCACACCTGCACATCCATGCCCAGGCCCTTGCACTGCAGCTCGCCGCGCCACACCGGCAGGGTCGGGTTGCCGAGGGCGAAGCAGGAGACGATGTCGGTGCCGCCGGAGATGGAGGACAGGCAGAGGTCCGCATTGATGTCGCGGTAGACGTACTCGAAGCTCTCGTGTGCCAGCGGCGAGCCGGTGGAGAGGATGGCCTTCAGGCGGCTCAGCTTGTGCGTCTCGCGCGGCTTGGCGCCGGCCTTTTCCAGTGCGGCGATGAACTTGGCGCTGGTACCGAAGATGCTGATGTTCTCGGCGTCGATCAGGTCGATCAGGCGCTCGGCACCTGGGTGGAACGGCGAACCGTCGAACAGCACCAGGCTGGCGCCCAAGGCTAACCCTGAGACCAGCCAGTTCCACATCATCCAGCCGCAGGTGGTGTAGTAGAACAGCGTGTCGTCGGCCGTCAGGTCGGTATGCAGGCCCAGTTCCTTGACGTGTTGCAGCAGGGTGCCACCGACACCGTGGACGATGCACTTGGGCACGCCCGTGGTGCCGCTGGAATAGAGGATGTACAGCGGCTGCTCGAAGGACACCGGGGTGAACTGCGGTTCACCGCCGGCCTGGTAGAAGTCCTGCCACAGGCTGACGCGGGCGGCGCTGCGGAAGTCGCCGGCCCCGGCTGTCGGGTTGGAGTAGGGCATCACCACCAGTTGCTGCAGCGAGGGCAGGCGCTCGAGGATTTCGTTGAGCTTGGCGGTCAGGTCGAGGTTCTTGCCGGCGTAGCGGTAGCCGGCGGCGGCGATCAGCACCTTGGGTTCGATCTGACCGAAGCGGTCGATCACGCCCTGGGTGCCGAAGTCCGGCGAGCAGGACGACCAGGTGGCGCCGAGGCTGGCGGTGGCGAGCATGCCGACTACCGTCTGCCAGGTGTTGGGCATAAAGGCAGCCACGCGATCACCGATGCCGACACCGGCGGCCTTGAGGCTCTGTTGCAGGCCGGCGACATGGGCGGCCAGTTCGGCATAGGAGAGCTGCTCGCGCGAGCCGTCCTCGCCAATGGCGACCAGCGCCGGATGCTCGTCGCGGCGGCGCAGCAGGTGCTCGGCGAAGTTCAGGGTGGCGCCGGGGAACCAGTGCGCGCTGGGCATGGCTGGACCTTCGCGCAGAACCGCGTCTGGCTGCTGGGTAAAACGCACCTCGAAGAAGTCGACGATGGCCTGCCAGAACGCCTCGCGCTGCGCCACGCTCCAGGCGTGCAGGGCGGGGTAGTCGGCCAGTTGCAGGGCGTGGCGCTGGTTGACGAAGCGGCGGAAGGCATCCATGCGGGTGGCGGCGATGCGTTCGGCGGAGGGCGCCCAGAGCGGTTGTTGCATCTCGATTCCTCGATGGTTCTTGTCGTTCGCGCCAGCCCTGAGGCGGCGGATGGCACAGCCTAAAGTGTTGTCCGGAGGCGGCCATAGCCGCTGCCGTCGGTCGGCCTGCCTTTGAGCTACGCCGCTGTGGCGTGGGCACTACGGTGCAGCGATGGCGGGCGCTGCGCGCTTTACAGCCTGTCAGGAAAAGCTGACAGGGTTAGGTGTGGGTGGTTTCTCCCCGGATTGCATCCGGGCTACCCGAGCGCTTTCCCTCTCCCTAACCCTCGGTTCGAGCGTCCTGCTCCTGCATCCCTGCAGTCGTCTCCCATAAATGGGAGAGGGGACTGTCCGTGCCTGCCTTGGCTAAGCCTGTCTGGCCCTGGCAACTCGCGAGCCGTTGGGCTTGCCGAGTACCTCGCAGATGCGTTGACCGGCAGCGATGAGCTTGTCCATGTCGATGCCGGTTGCTATGCCCAGGCCGTTGAGCAGATAGAGCACGTCCTCGGTGGCGACGTTACCGGTGGCGCCCTTGGCATAGGGGCAGCCGCCCAAACCTGCGACCGAGCTGTCGAACACGGCGATGCCTTCCAGCAGGCTGGCGTAGATGTTCGCCAGGGCCTGGCCGTAGGTGTCGTGGAAGTGCCCGGCCAGCTTGTCGCGCGGGATATCGCGGCCGACCACCTCGAACAGGGTGCGGGTCTTGCCGGCGGTACCGGTGCCGATGGTGTCGCCCAGGGACACCTCGTAGCAGCCCATGGCCAGCAGCTCGCGCGCCACCGCGGCGACCTGCTCAGGCGCCACTTCGCCCTCGTAGGGGCAACCGAGCACGCATGAGACATAGCCACGCACGGTGATGCCGTGAGACTTGGCCGCTTCCATCACCGGAATGAAACGCTCCAGGCTCTCGGCGATCGAGCAGTTGATGTTGCGCTGGGAGAAGGCCTCGGAGGCAGCGGCAAATACCGCGACTTCCTTAACTCCTGCTTCCACGGCAGCCTCGAAGCCCTTGAGGTTGGGGGTGAGGGCGCCGTAGACCACGCCGGGCTTGTACTGGATACCGGCGAATACCTCGGCGCTGCCGGCCATCTGCGGCACCCACTTGGGCGAGACGAAGCTGCCCACCTCGATATAGCTCAGGCCGGCGGCGCTCAGGTCGTCGGTCAAGCGTACCTTGTCGGCCACGCTGATCGGCTGTTTCTCGTTCTGCAGGCCGTCGCGCGGGCCGACTTCGACCAGGCGGACGTGTTGCGGCAGGTTCATGAAATACCTCGTGAGAATAGTTCGGCACCCGGGAGAGGGCGGGGCGGCACGCGTAGGGTGAGGGAGTGGAGTCGCCTGTGATGCCCTCACCCTAACCCTCTCCCGGGGGGAGAGGGAACTGTCCGTGCTAGGCAGGGATTTCTTCCAGCTCTACCAATGCAGCGCCTTCGCTGACCATGTCGCCTTCGCCACAGTACAGCGCCTTGACCGTGCCGGCGTGGGGGGCGCGGATGCTGTGCTCCATCTTCATGGCTTCCAGCACCACCAGGGCCGCGCCGGCTGCCACGGCCTGGCCGGGTTCGACCAGCACGCGGACGATACTGCCGTTCATCGGGGCTGTCAGCCCGCCGTGCTGGGCGTGGCTGGCTTCGGCCTCGGCGATCGGGTCGACGCGGCGTACCTCGTACAGGCGCCCCTGCCATTCCAGATAGAGCGCATCGCCCCGGCGAATTGCTCGGTGCGCGCGGCGTAGGCCGTCCTGCTCGGTCCACAGTTGCTCGCCCTGCAGGCGCGATTGCGTCGGGCCGCGCAGGTGCACGGTATGGCGCTGCTCGCCGCTGGCGAGGTGTACATCGGTTTCCGACGCCAGGCCGGAACGCCAGCCGCTGCTGGTAGCCCAGGGCGAGTGATAGTCATCGTGGCTGCGGCGCGGCGCTTCGCTGTGCAGCCAGGCTTCGGCGGCCAGTTGCCAGAACTCGCCCGGTAGCTCGGTCACGGCCGGCAACAGTTGTTCCTGATGACGGCCGATAAAACCGGTATCCAGTTCCGCGTTGGCGAAGGCCGGATGGGCCAGCACGCGGCGCAGGAACGGCAGATTGCTGGCGAAGCCACCAACGGCGGTTTCTTCCAGCATGGCCAGCAGACGTTGGCGGGCTTGTTCGCGGTCCTCGCCCCAGGCGACCAGCTTGGCCAACATGGGGTCGTAGAACGGCGAGACGGTATCGCCCTCGGCCACGCCGCTGTCGACCCGACGGCCTTCGCTGGCGACTGGTTCGCGATACAGCTTGAGGTCGCCGGAGGCGGGCAGGAAGTCGTGATCGGTATCCTCGGCGTACAGGCGCACCTCGATGGCGTGGCCATTCAGCGGCACCTGCTCCTGGCTGATCGGCAGCGCTTCGCCACGGGCCACGCGAATCTGCCAGGCCACCAGGTCGAGGCCGGTGATGGCTTCGGTCACCGGGTGCTCGACCTGCAGGCGGGTGTTCATTTCCATGAAGAAGAACTGGCCGCGGGCATCCAGCAGGAACTCCACGGTGCCGGCGCCGACATAGCCGATGGCCTGTGCTGCCTTGACCGCGGCCTCGCCCATGGCGCGGCGCAGCTCGGGGGAGAGGCCCGGGGCCGGGGCTTCTTCGACCACCTTCTGGTGGCGGCGCTGGATCGAGCAGTCGCGCTCGTTGAGGTACAGGCAGTTGCCGTGGCTGTCGGCGAACACCTGGATCTCCACGTGGCGCGGCTGCAGCACGTATTTCTCCACCAGCATGCGCGAGTCGCCGAAGGCGGACTGGGCTTCGCGCTGGGCGGATGCCAGGGTTTCGGCCAGCTCGCTCTCGCGCTCGACCACCTTCATACCCTTGCCACCGCCACCGGCAGCGGCCTTGAGCAGTACCGGGTAACCGATGCGTTCGGCGGCGACGCGGAAGGTTTCTACGTCCTGAGCTTCGCCGTGGTAGCCGGGCACCAGCGGCACGCCGGCGTCTTCCATCAGTGCCTTGGCCGCAGACTTGCTGCCCATGGCGTCGATGGCGGAGGCGGGCGGGCCGAGGAACACCAGGCCGGCGGCCTCGATGGCGCGGGCAAAACCGGCGTTCTCCGAGAGGAAGCCGTAGCCCGGGTGGATGGCCTGGGCGCCGCTGGCCTTGGCCGCGGCGATGATCTTGTCGACCAGCAGGTAGCTGTCGGCTGGCTTGGCGCCGCCGAGGTTGACCGCCATATCGGCCTCGCGCACATGGCGGGCGCCTGCGTCGATGGCGCTGTGCACGGCCACGGTCTTCAGGCCTTGGGCCTTGGCGGTGCGCATCACCCGGCAGGCGATCTCGCCGCGGTTGGCGACCAGCAGGGTGTCGATGTGCGTGCGGCTCATGCTTGCGGCTCCTGCCGGAGGTTTGAACGTTTATCCAGCGCTTTGCCGAGCAGGGCGTGCAGGGAGTGGATCATCATGCTTATTGCTCCTGCCAGGCGGGTGTGCGTTTTTCCAGGAAGGCGTTGAGCCCCTCCTGGCCTTCGGGGCTGACGCGGATGCGGGCGATGGCGTTCTCGGTGTAGCGGCGCAGGTTGGGGCTGAGCACGCCGCAGGCCACTTCACGCAGCAGGTCCTTGCTGGACTGCATGGCCTGCGGGCTGTTGAGCAACAGGTTGTTCACCCAGGCTTCGATCTGGGCATCCAGCTCGGCGGCCGGGTAGGCCTCGGCCAGCAGGCCCAGCTCGCGGGCGCGGCTGCCGGAGAAACGTTCGGCGGTCAGCGCATAGCGGCGTGCGGTGCGCTCGCCAAGGGCCTGGACCACAAAGGGGCTGATCACCGCCGGGGCCAGGCCGATGCGCACTTCGGACAGCGAGAACAGTGCGTCTTCCGCGCCGATGGCCATATCGCAGCAGCTCACCAGACCCACCGCACCGCCGAAGGCCGCGCCCTGGACCACGGCCAGGGTCGGTATCTTCAGGCCGTTGAGGTTGTACATCAGCTCGGCCAGCTCGCGGGCATCATTCAGGTTGGCGTTGTAGTCCAGCTTGGCACTGGCTTGCATCCAGGCCAGGTCGGCGCCGGCCGAGAAGTGCTTGCCGTGCCCGCGCAGCAGCAGGAAGCGCAAGGTCTTGTCGGCGGCAATTGCATCGATGGCGAGGATCAGCTCACGGATCATCTCGGCGTTGAAGGCGTTGTTCTTGTCCGGGCGGTTCAGCCACAGGGTGGCGAAGCCGCGCGGGTCTTTTTCCAGCTGTACGGTGGTGAAGTCGGTCATGGCGGCTCCAAGCAACTCGGTTGTGCTCCCTCTCCCCGCGGGAGAGGGGAATTAAATGGCTCACATTCGGAATACACCGAATTGTGTCTGTTCAATCGGCGCATTGAGGCTGGCGGACAGGGCCAGGCCGAGGACGTCGCGGGTCTGCGCCGGGTCGATCACGCCGTCGTCCCACAGGCGGGCGCTGGAGTAGTAGGCGTGGGCCTGCTGCTCGTACTGGGCGACGATGGGCTGCTTGATACGCGCCTCTTCCTCGTCGCTGAACGGATGGCCGGCGCGGGCGGCCTGCTCGCGCTTGACCTGTACCAGCACGCCGGCAGCCTGCTCGGCACCCATCACGCCGATTCGCGCGTTGGGCCACATCCACAGGAAGCGTGGATCGTAGGCGCGGCCGCACATGCCATAGTTGCCGGCGCCGAAGCTGCCGCCGATGATCACGGTGAACTTCGGCACCTTGGCGCAGGCCACGGCGGTCACCAGCTTGGCGCCGTGCTTGGCGATGCCGCCTTCCTCGTACTTCTTGCCAACCATGAAGCCGGTGATGTTCTGCAGGAACAGCAGAGGGATGCCACGCTGGCAGGCCAGTTCGATGAAGTGCGCGCCTTTCTGCGCGGCCTCGGCGAAGAGGATGCCGTTGTTCGCCAGGATGGCCACCGGGTAGCCGTGGATATGGGCGAAGCCGCAGACCAGCGTGGTGCCGAACAGCGCCTTGAATTCATCGAACTCGCTGCCGTCGACCACACGGGAAATCACCTCGCGCACATCGAAGGGCTGCTTGGCGTCGGCTGGGATCACTCCGTACAGCTCTTCGGCGCCATACAGCGGGGCGATCGGTTCCCGCGCCTGCAGCTGGCCAAGCTTGCGCCAGTTGAGATTAGCGATGCATCGGCGGGCCAGGGCCAGGGCGTGCTCGTCGTCATCGGCATAGTGGTCGGCCACGCCGGAGGTCTTGCAGTGCACGTCGGCGCCACCCAGTTCCTCGGCGGTCACCACTTCGCCGGTGGCGGCTTTCACCAGGGGCGGGCCGGCGAGGAAGATGGTGGCCTGGTTGCGCACCATGATGGTCTCGTCGCTCATCGCCGGCACATAGGCGCCGCCGGCGGTGCAGGAGCCCATCACCACGGCGATCTGCGGGATGCCCTGGGCGCTCATATTGGCCTGGTTGAAGAAGATCCGGCCGAAATGCTCGCGGTCCGGGAACACTTCCTCCTGGCGCGGCAGGTTGGCACCGCCGGAGTCGACCAGATAGATGCACGGCAGGCGGTTCTGCTGGGCAATGGTCTGCGCGCGCAGGTGCTTCTTCACGGTCAGCGGGTAGTAGCTGCCGCCTTTCACCGTGGCGTCGTTGGCGATGATCATGCACTCGACGCCTTCCACCCGGCCGATGCCGGCGACCACGCCGGCGGCCGGCACCTCTTCGCCGTAGACCTCGTGGGCGGCCAGCTGGCCGACTTCGAGGAAGGGCGAGCCGATATCCAGCAGGCGGTTGATGCGCTCGCGCGGCAGCAGCTTGCCGCGCGAGGTGTGGCGTTCCTGGGCCTTGGCGCCGCCGCCTTCGTGGACGCGGGCGAGCAGGGCGCGCAGGTCGTTCACCTGGGTAAGCATGGCCGCCTGGTTGGCAGCGAACTCCGGCGAACGGGTGTTGATCTGGGTATGCAGGATGGCCATCTGGCGCGCTCCGATGTGCTTTAAATCTCCCCTCTCCCGTTCACGGGAGAGGGGCCGGAGGAGAGGGCAGTGCAGGCGACGTAGAGCCCCTCTCCCTAGCCCTCTCCCATAAATGAGAGAGGGGACTTTCCGTGTTGCTTGAGGGCTATTTCGTCTCGTTGAACAGCTCGCGGCCGATCAGCATGCGGCGGATCTCGCTGGTGCCGGCGCCGATCTCGTAGAGTTTGGCGTCACGCAGCAGGCGGCCGGCTGGGTACTCGTTGGTGTAGCCATTGCCGCCCAGCAGCTGGATGGTGTCCAAGGCCATCTTGGTAGCCATCTCGGCGGTGTAGAGGATCACCGCGGCGGCGTCCTTGCGCGATTCCTCGCCGCGGTCGCAGGCCTTGGCGACGTTGTACAGGTAGGACTTGGAGGCGTTCATGCCGGCGTACATATCGGCCAGCTTGCCCTGCACCAGCTGGAACTCGCCGATCGACTGCTTGAACTGTTGGCGTTCGTGCACGTAGGGCAGGACCACGTCCATGCAGGCGCTCATGATCCCGGTCGGGCCGCCGGAGAGCACGGTGCGCTCGTAGTCCAGGCCGCTCATCAGCACGCGCACGCCGGCACCCTCGGCGCCGAGAATGTTCTGCTCCGGCACTTCGCAGTCCTCGAACACCAGCTCGCAGGTGTTGGAGCCGCGCATGCCCAGCTTGTCCAGCTTCTGGTGGCGGGAGAAGCCCTTGTAGTCGCGCTCGACGATAAACGCGGTCATGCCGCGCGAGCCGGCGTTGATGTCGGTCTTGGCGTAGATCACGTAGGTGTGGGCGTCCGGGCCGTTGGTGATCCACATCTTGTTGCCGTTGAGCACGTAGCGGTCGCCGCGCTTCTCGGCGCGCAGTTTCATCGATACCACGTCGGAGCCGGCATTCGGCTCGCTCATAGCCAGGGCGCCGATGTGCTCGCCGGAGCACAGCTTGGGTAGGTATTTCTGCTTCTGCGCCTCGCTGCCGTTCTTGCGGATCTGGTTGACGCACAGGTTGGAGTGGGCGCCGTAGGACAGGCCGACCGAGGCCGACGCGCGGCTGATCTCTTCCATCGCCACCACGTGGGCCAGGTAGCCCATGTTGGTGCCGCCGTATTCCTCTTCGACGGTCATGCCGAGCAGGCCCATGTCGCCGAACTTGCGCCACATGTCCATGGGGAACTCGTTGTCGCGGTCGATCTGCGCGGCGCGCGGGGCCAGTTCGGCCTGGGCGAACTGATGGACCGAGTCGCGCAGCATGTCGATGGTCTCGCCGAGACCGAAGTTGAGGGTTGGGTAGCTCATGGGGTCACCTGTGTCTTGTAATTGTGAGTCAGGAAACGGCGGATTCGGTGGCGGCCAGCGCGGCCAGGCAGCGCTCCTCGGCGTTGTCGAGCTCCAGCTGCATCTGCTCGATGTCGAGCAGCTGCTGTTCCAGCTGGGCGCGGCGGGCGGCGATCTTGGCCATGAAGGTCTCCAGCTGCTTGCGGTTGCCGCTGCTGGGGTCGTAGAGGTCGATCAGTTCCTTGCACTCGGCCAGGGAGAAGCCGATGCGCTTGCCGCGCAGGATCAGTTTGAGCGCCACCAGGTCCTTGGGCCGGTAGATGCGCTCCTGGCCACGCCGCTCCGGCACCAGCATGCCTTGCTCCTCGTAGAAGCGGATGGCGCGGGTGGTGATGTCCAGCTCGCGGGCCAGATCGGAGATGGAATAGGTGATGGACATGGCCTGCTCTCGTTTACCTTTACGTTAACGTAAACCTGTGCAAATCTGCCTGTCAATGTCGGCAGGGTCCGACGCCTCATCGATTCGAGGACTGTGCATGCGTATCGAAGACTCCGTATTCCTGATCACTGGCGGTGGCTCCGGCCTCGGCCTGGCCAGCGCCCGTGAGCTGGTGGCGCAGGGCGCTAAAGTGCTGCTGCTGGACATCAATGCCGAGGCGGGCGCCAAGGCGGCTGCCGAACTGGGCGAGCGCGCACGTTTCCTGCGTGCGGATATCAGCAGCGAGGCCGACGGCCGCACCGCTGTGGAAGAGGCTCTGCAGGCTTTTGGTGCCGTGCATGGGCTGGTCAACTGCGCCGGCGTAGCGCCGGCCGAGAAGGTCATCGGGCGCAACGGCGCCCACGGCCTGGACAGCTTCCGCCGCACCATCGAGATCAACCTGATTGGCAGCTTCAACATGCTGCGCCTGGCCGCCGAGGCCATGGCCAAGAATGAGCCGAACGACGGCGGTGAGCGCGGGGTGATCATCAACACCGCCTCGGTGGCGGCCTTCGACGGGCAGATGGGCCAATGCGCCTATTCGGCATCCAAGGGCGGCGTAGCGGCCATGACATTGCCGGCAGCACGTGACCTGGCGCGCTCGGGCATCCGCGTGATGTGTATCGCCCCCGGCATCTTCGAGACACCGATGATGGCCGGCATGCCCCAGGAGGTGCAGGACTCCCTGGCCGCCAACGTGCCGTTCCCGCCGCGCCTGGGGCGCCCGGCCGAGTACGCCGCGCTGGTCCGGCATATCGTCGAGAACGCCATGCTCAACGGCGAGACCATCCGTCTGGATGGCGCGCTGCGCATGGCCGCCAAGTGAGGTGAGCCGATGATTCCCGTCGAACAGGACATCCTGATCCGTGACATGGCCCGCCAGTTCGCCCAGGAGCGGCTGAAACCCTTCGCCGCCGACTGGGACCGCGAGCATCGCTTCCCGGCAGAAGCTTTGAAGGAAATGGCCGACCTCGGCTTCCTCGGCATGCTGGTGCCGGAGGAGTGGGGCGGCGCGCAAACCGGCCACCTGGCCTACGCCATGGCCCTGGAGGAGATCGCCGCCGGCGACGGCGCCTGCTCGACCATCATGAGCGTGCACAACTCGGTGGGCTGCATGCCCGTCCTCAAGTTCGGCAGCCAGGAGCAGAAACAGCGCTTCCTCCAACCCCTGGCCAGCGGCGCCATGCTCGGTGCCTTCGCCCTCACCGAACCGCAGGCCGGCTCCGACGCCAGCGACCTGCGCACCCGGGCGCGGCGCGACGGCGACCACTACGTGCTTAGCGGCGCCAAGCAGTTCATCACCTCCGGCAGCCACGCCGGGATGGTGATCGTGTTTGCCGTCACCGATCCGGCGGCCGGCAAGAAGGGCATCAGTGCCTTTATTGTGCCGACCGATACCCCCGGCTATTCGGTGGTGCGGGTGGAGGACAAGCTCGGCCAACACGCCTCGGACACCTGCCAGATCCAGCTCGACGAGGTGCGCATTCCGGCCGCGTTGCGCCTGGGCGAGGAGGGCGAGGGCTATCGCATCGCCCTGAGCAACCTGGAAGGCGGGCGCATTGGCATTGCCGCGCAGTCGGTGGGCATGGCCCGCGCCGCGTTCGAGGCGGCGCGCGACTACGCGCGCGAGCGGCAGACCTTCGGCAAACCGATCATCGAGCACCAGGCGGTGGCGTTCCGCCTAGCCGACATGGCCACGCAGATCGCCGTGGCGCGGCAGATGGTGCATCACGCCGCCGCGCTGCGCGAAGCCGGTCAGCCCTGCCTGACCGAGGCCTCGATGGCCAAGCTGTTTGCCTCGGAGATGGCCGAGAAGGTCTGCTCGGCGGCCATCCAGACCCTGGGCGGCTACGGCTACCTCAAGGACTTCCCGGTGGAGCGCATCTACCGCGACGTGCGGGTGTGCCAGATCTACGAAGGCACCAGCGATGTGCAGCGCATGGTAATCGCACGCAGCTTGTAGGCGGGTTGCGGTTTTCTGGGAGAGGGGGTAGGGCGGCCCGCGCAGGGTGAGGGTGCTTAGGTTTGTTGCGAGTTGCCTGTCACTCCCTCTCCCCAGCCCTCTCCCAGAGGGAGAGGGAGCTAAGCCTCAGGCCTGTTCGGCAGTTCGTAGGGTGGACAACGCCGAAGGCTTGTCCACCGTGGTGGATGGCTTCGGCCATCCACCCTACAGACTGACCGTCAGGCGGGCTCGGCAGCCTTCTTCTCCTGGGCACTGATCTGCTGCGCCAGCTCGATCAGTTGCTCACGCATCCAGCGGTTGGCCGGGTCCTGGTCGGTGCTTTCGTGCCAGTACAGGTGGGTTTCCAGGGCCGGTACGTCGCTCACTGGCAGGTCAACGTGGTGCAGGTTGTGGCGGCGGGCGAAGCGCTCCGGCACGGTCATCAGCATGTCGGTGTTGTGTAGCACGCTGGAGGCCATCAGGTAGTGTTGCGAGCGAAGTGCCACCTTGCGTTGCAGGCCCATCTTGCCCAGCGACAGGTCGATATAGCCGAGCCCGCTGCGGCGGCTGGAAATCTGGATATGCGCCTGCGACAGGTACTCGTCCAGGCTCAGCTTGTCCTTGGCCAGTGGGTGGCCAGGGCGCATGGCGCACACGTAGCGGTCTTCCATCAGCTTGACGTGGCGCACCTGCGGGTCGGTGTTGAGCGGGGCGTCGACGGCGAAGTCCAGGCGGCCGGCGGCCAGTTCCTTGGTGGTTTCGCGGCGCTTGGCCTGAAAGCTCTCGATCTGCACCGCCGGGGCCAGGCGGCGCAGGCGTTGGAACAGCGGCGGTAGGAGGATCTGCTCGGAGAGGTCGGTCATGCTGATGCGGTAGGTCTTGTTCGCCTGCTTGGCGTCGAAGGTGCGGCTTTCCTGTACCGACACGCGCAGCAGCTGCAGGGCGTTACGTACCGGGCCGATGATGTTCTGCGCCATCGGCGTGGGCACCATGCCCTGCGCGGTACGCACGAACAGCGGGTCGTTGAAGGTCTCGCGCAGGCGTGCCAGGGCGTTGGACACCGCCGGTTGGGTGATGCCGACGATCTGCCCGGCACGGGTCAGGTTGGCCTCGGTATAGATAGCGTCGAAGACGATGAAGAGGTTGAGGTCTACCTTGTTCAGATTCATGGTCTTCTCCGTGCTTCAAGCCTTATCTCATATTGCTTATGAATGTTGATAAGGTAGGAAAATAGCTTAGATAAATCGTGGGTGCTGTTCTAGCATCATTCCACATCGAAGCCAACCACCAAGGTGTCCCCATGGATTTCGCCTATTCCCCCAAGGTTCAGGAACTGCGTGAGCGCGTCACCGCGTTCATGGAAGCCTATGTCTACCCGGCCGAAGCTGTGTTCGAAGAGCAGGTCAACGAGGGTGACCGCTGGCAGCCGACCGCGATCATGGAGGAGCTGAAAGCCAAGGCGAAGGCCGAGGGGCTGTGGAACCTGTTCCTGCCGGAATCCGAGTACGGCGCCGGCCTGACCAACATGGAATACGCGCCGCTGGCCGAGATCATGGGCCGCTCGCTGATCGGCGCCGAGCCGTTCAACTGCTCCGCGCCGGACACCGGCAACATGGAGACCCTGGTGCGCTACGCCAGCGAGGCGCAGAAGAAGCAGTGGCTGGAACCGCTGCTGTCCGGTGAGATTCGTTCCGCCTTCGCCATGACCGAGCCGGGCGTTGCCTCCTCGGACGCCACCAACATGCAGGCCAACGCCCGCCGCGAGGGTGACGAGTGGGTGATCAACGGCCGCAAGTGGTGGACTTCCGGTGCCTGCGATCCGCGCTGCAAGATCATGATCTTCATGGGCCTGACCAACCCGGACGCGCCGCGCCACCAGCAGCACTCGATGATCCTGGTGCCGAGCGATACCCCCGGGGTGAAGATCGTCCGTCCGCTGCCGGTATTCGGCTACGACGATGCCCCGCACGGCCATGCCGAAGTGATCTTCGACAACGTGCGCGTGCCCTATGACAACGTGCTGCTCGGCGAGGGCCGCGGCTTCGAGATCGCCCAGGGCCGCCTCGGTCCGGGCCGTATCCACCACTGCATGCGCTCCATCGGCATGGCCGAGCGCGCGCTGGAACTGATGTGCAAGCGTGCCGTCAGCCGCACCGCCTTCGGCAAGCCGCTGGCACGTCTGGGCGGCAACATCGACCACATTGCCAACTCGCGCATCGAGATCAACCAGGCCCGCCTGCTGACCCTGAATGCCGCGTACATGATGGACACCGTGGGCAACAAGGTGGCCGCCAGCGAGATCGCCCAGATCAAGGTGGTGGCGCCCAATGTCGCGCTCAACGTGATCGACCGTGCCATCCAGATCCACGGCGGCGCCGGTGTGTCCAACGACTTCCCGCTGGCCTACTGGTACGCCATGCAGCGCACCCTGCGCCTGGCCGACGGCCCGGACGAAGTGCACCGTGCAGCGGTGGGCAAGTTCGAAGTCGGCAAGTACGTGCCGCGCGAAGCGATGAAAGCCAGCCGCTGACCGCGGTGGCAATGCACGAGGCCCGCATCTGCGGGCCTTGTCGTTTCTGGCTAATCGGGTGCAGGCTGCGCACCTACCACTCCCTCGCCCCTTGGGGAGAGGGGGCTTGGGCGGATTGCGGATGCTTACCCTCTCCCCCAGCCCCTCTCCCATAAACGGGAGAGGGGAGCCGCGCTGCGTTCGTTTCAGCCTTCCTTGCCGTCCTCGGCCAGGTGCTTCTGGTTCAGCCAACTCAGGCGCAGATGCAGCTGGGCGGCGAAGGTGCGCGCCGCCAGCTCCTCGTGAAAGATCAGGCTGCGACGGCCCATCTGCACTCGCCAGAGCACCTGGCCCTGGCGCTCCAGCCTGTCGATCCGTACGTCCATCAGGACTCCTGCTGCGGGCGATTGCGGGTTTTCAGCAGCGACAGCAGTACGCCGCCGGCCAGCAGGCCGAAGGTAACACCGAGCGAGAGCAGGGCGGGAATCTTGCCGATGAAACCATGCAGGAAGATCTTGCCGCCGATGAAGATCAGCACCAGCGCCAGTGCGTACTTGAGATAGACGAAGCGGTGCATCAACGCCGCCAGGGCGAAGTACAGCGAGCGCAGGCCGAGGATGGCGAAGATGTTCGAGGTGTAGACGATGAACGGGTCCTGGGTGATGGCAAAGACTGCTGGCACGCTGTCCACGGCGAACACCAGGTCGGCCAGCTCGATCAGCACCAGGGCGAGAAACAGCGGCGTGGCGTAGAGCAGGTGGTGGGTGGCGCCTTCCGGCCGCTTGCGCACGAAGAAGTGGCCATCGTGCAGCTCCTCGGTCACCCGCAGATGCCGGCGCAGAAAACGCAGCAGCGGATTCTGCGCCAGGTCCGGGTGGTGCTCCTCGCGGCTGAACAGCATCTTCACCCCGCTGAGCAGCAGGAAGGCGCCGAACACATAGAGCAGCCACTCGAACTCCTGCACCAGCGCCGTGCCCAGGCCGATCATGATGGCGCGCAGCACGATCACCCCGAGAATGCCCCAGAACAGCACCCGGTGCTGGTAGCGCCGGGGGATGCCGAAGAAGCCGAAGATCATCGCCATGACGAACACGTTGTCCATCGACAGCGACTGCTCGACCAGGAAGCCGGTGTAGAACTCCAGCGCGCTCTGCGCGCCCAGTTCGTGCCAGATCCACAGGCCGAACAGCACGCCGACGCTGAAGTAGCCACTGTACAGCAGCAGGCTTTCGCGCATCTCGATCTCGTGCTGGTCGCGGTGCAGGATGCCGAGGTCCAGCACCAGCAGGGCCATGACGATGCCGAGGAAGCTCAGCCACAGCCAGGTGGCGGTGCCGAGTACGGGAGTGGTGAGAAAGACGAGTAGCGGTTCCATGAGCCCCTCCGTCGCTGTCGGTCAGACAGTGACTC
The DNA here is from genome assembly GCF_000467105.1 of Aquipseudomonas alcaligenes NBRC 14159. GTDB lineage: Bacteria > Pseudomonadota > Gammaproteobacteria > Pseudomonadales > Pseudomonadaceae > Aquipseudomonas > Aquipseudomonas alcaligenes. The sequence goes on along the minus strand of NZ_BATI01000054.1, from coordinate 3,997 downwards.
CGACATCGCGGCGTTGGGGGCGCCGCCAGAGGGGCCCGGCGTCACTGGCGAGCGCTTTTACGCTCGTCCACGAACAAGGCTACAGCCGGCTGTCGGGTTCGGCAAACGCAAGTCTGTCCCCCTCTCCCTTTGGGAGAGGGGCCAGGGGTGAGGGTGTTGCGATGAGTGAGGGCTTAGTCCCTCACCCTGCGCGGGCCGCCTCATCCCTCTCCCAGGGGGAGAGGGAGCTGTTAGTACACCCAGACCTCGACACGGCGGTTCTTCACCCGACCCTCGTCGGCATCGTTGGCCGCCACCGGCATCTGTTCGCCCAGGCCGGTGATGTCGCGGAAGATCACGCCACCCTTGACCAGATCGCGACGCACGGCCATGGCGCGCAGCTTGGACAGCAGAGCGGCGCGCGCCGGATCGTTCTTCGGGTCGCCGAAGCCGACCAGCACGGCCTTCTGCCGCAGCTTGTCGTTGGCCTTGAGATAGTCCAGCACCCGCGCCAGGTCGCGCTGGGCCTTGTTGTCCAGCTCGGCGCTGCCTTCCTGGAAGCGGAAGTTCACCGACAGGCGCTGCGCTTCGCTGGCCAGCCGGCGGTAGTGCTCCGGCATCTGCGCGCTGGGCTCGACCTTCACCGCCTGCACGGTCTGCGGGATGAAGCCGGTCTTGGCCACGATGGCCTGGCCCGCCGGGCTGTGGGCGAACTGTACCAGCGCCTGCACCCACTCGTTGGTGGTACCCGGCGGGTTGTAGAGGAACAGCCGCCGCGACAGCGGATAGTCCTCGGTGGCGATCAGCGTGGTGCTGGGCAGCATGGGCTGCGAATCACCGTCGGCAATCGCCAGCGGCTTGCTCTGGCGTACATAGGGCAGGCCGATGAAGCCGATACCGCCTGGGTCCTGGCTGACGCTGTCGGACAGCTGGTCGCTGGATTCGAAACGCTTGGCGGCGCCGTCCAGGCTCTTGCCCTGGCTGGCCAGCACCAGTTCCTTGAAGGTGTCGAAGGTGCCCGACTTGTCGTCGCGGGCGTAAAGACTGATCGTCCCGGGCCTGCCGCCGAGGGCCGACCAGTCCTTGATCTCGCCGGCGAACACGGCGGCCAGCTGCTCGGTGGTCAGGGCCTGCACCGGGTTCTGTGGGTGCACGATGATGGCCAGACCGTCGATGGCGATCACCTGTTCGGCCGCGCTGCCGCGCATATCGCCCAGAGCCTGCAGCGTTGCGGCCTCGGCATCCTTGATCGGCCGCGAGGAAGCGGCCAGCTCGGCGCTGCCGTCCTGCAGGGCGACGAAACCGGTGCCGGAGCCGTGAGCCGCGACGTTGACCTGCAGGGTGCGCCCCAGCTTGTCCTCGGCCAGCACGCTCTGCTCGTTCTCCGCGCCTTTGGCGATGCGCACATTGCTCATGCCCTGGCTTTCGAACAGGCCGCTGACCAGTGCCGGGCCGAGCTTGGCACCGATGGTGTTGGAGCCCTGGATGCGCAGCAGGGTGGTGGCTTCGGCAGCGAACACCGACCAGGGCAGGGCGTAGCAGATGAAACCGAGGATCAACCAGATGTAGGCATGGTTGCAGGATTGCCGATCACTGACTGGCAGTGCGCGTGACATGCGGCGCAGACCTTCTTCTAGGGGGGGAAAGTGCCGCGCAGAATAAGTCGATAAAGTTGCAGTCAGGTTACAGCGCACCGCTCTGGCATGGGCCCTGAGCATAAAAAAGCCAGCGCTTGTGCTGGCTTGTTTCTGCTGTGCAGCGCGCAGGGGGCCGGGCTTAGTTGAGCTCCAGCCAGATCGGCGCGTGGTCGGACGGTTTTTCCATGCCGCGTAGCTCGTAGTCGATGCCGGCGTCCTTGAAGCGCGCCTGCAGGGCGGCGGTGGCGAGGATCACGTCGATGCGCAGACCGCGCTTGGGCTCGTCCTCGAAGCCGCGGCTGCGGTAGTCGAACCAGCTGAAGCGGTCGTTCACGGTCGGGTTGAGGTGGCGGAAGCTGTCGACCAGGCCCCAGTTCTTCAGGGTCGCCAGCCACTCGCGCTCCTCGGGCAGGAAGCTGCACTTGCCGGTCTTCAGCCAGCGCAGGCGGTTGGGCTCGCCGATACCGATGTCGCAGTCTTCCGGGCTTATGTTGATGTCGCCCATGACCACCAGCGCCTGGGCCGGGTCGAAGCGCTCAACCAGCAGTTGCTGCAGGTCGGCGTAGAACCGCTGCTTGCCGGGAAACTTGGTAGGGTGGTCGCGGCTCTCGCCCTGGGGGAAGTAGCCGTTCATCACGGTCACCGGTTTGCCTTGTTTATCGGCGAAGGTGCCGTAGATGAAACGGCGCTGGGCGTCTTCGGCATCGCCGGGGAAACCCTTGTGCAGCTCCAGCGGTGCTTCGCGGGAGAGCAGGGCGACGCCGTAGTGGCCTTTTTGCCCGTGGTAGTGCACGTGGTAGCCGAGTTGGCGGATGTCTTCCTCGGGGAACTGCTCGTCGGCGACCTTGGTCTCCTGCAGGCCGATGACATCCGGCTGGTGCTTGTCGATAAGCGCCTGTAGCTGATGAGGTCGGGCGCGCAGGCCGTTGATATTGAAGGAAACGATCTTCATGGGAAGGCACCGGCGGGTAAAACCGCGATGCTAGCCCAGCGCTCCGGCGACGGCCAGCGTCTGGCAGGGGGTGGGTTGCGGTGCTACCTTGGCCTTCGACCCGCCAAACCAATAACAACCGAGGTCAGCCCGATGCCCCACCGTAACGCCGAAGTCCGCATGCTCGACCATGGCTGCGTCCGCGAGGCCCGCTCGCTGCTGTACCACGCCTACCGCCACGACCCGACCTTCGCCTACCTGTTCGAGAGCGAGCGCCCCGGCTTCGACCAGCGCGTGCGCGCCACCGTGCGCGAGCTGGTGCAGCAGCATTTTGCCGAGGAGCTGCCGGCCATCGGCCTGGTGATCGAGGAGCGCCTGGTCGGCATCGCCCTGATCGCGCCGCCGATCCGTCGTCTGGATATCACCGAGAGCTGGGGCTGGCGCCTGCGCATGCTGATGACCACCGGCTTCCGCTGCACCCGGCGCTACCTAGAATACTACGACGCGGTGCTCGCCTGCCTGCCGCCGGGGCCCTACCACGTGTTGCCGCTGATTGGCGTGCACCCGCAGTTCCAGGGCCAGCAGCTCGGCGAGAAGCTGCTCGGTGCCCTGCATGACTGGTGCGCCGAGGATGCCGGCTCGCAGGGCGTGGTGCTCGACACCGGCAACCTGCATTACCTGGAGTTCTACAAGCGCCAGGGCTACGAGGAAATCGGTGAAGTGGCGGTAGGGCCGATCCGCGAACACGTGTTCTTCCACCCCAACCCGCAGGTGGTCCGGCAGGCCTCGGCCTGATGGCGGCGTTGCCGGAGCAGCACCGCCCGGTCACACTAGCGGCCGTTCAACCGCTGGGTGCCGTGACCCGGCATCAACACACTGAAGGAACTCGCAAATGGCTCAAGTAACTCTCAAGGGCAATCCGGTTCAGGTCGATGGTCAGCTACCGCAGGCCGGCCAGCAGGCCCCGGCGTTCAGCCTGGTGGCCAAGGACCTGTCCGACGTGACCCTGGCCAGCCTGGCCGGCAAGCGCAAGGTGCTGAACATCTTCCCGAGCATCGACACCCCGACCTGCGCCACCTCCGTGCGCAAGTTCAATGCCGAGGCCAGTGCCCTGCCGAACACCGTGGTGCTGTGCATCTCCGCCGACCTGCCATTCGCCCAGGCGCGCTTCTGCGGCGCCGAAGGCCTGGACAACGTGGTCAACCTGTCGACCATGCGCGGCGCCAGCTTCCTCAAGGACTACGGCGTGGCCATCGCCAGCGGCCCGCTGGTGGGCGTGGCCGCCCGTGCCGTGGTGGTGCTGGACGAGCAGGGCAAGGTGCTGCACAGCGAGCTGGTGGGCGAGATCGCCGATGAGCCCAACTACGCAGCCGCCATCGCCGTACTGAAGTAAGCGCAAGTGCTCCATCGACAACGGCCTGCCTGATGCAGGCCGTTGTTTTTTCTAAGG
>NZ_BATI01000055.1 GCF_000467105.1 Aquipseudomonas alcaligenes NBRC 14159 | reverse complement strand
CGGCAGCGGCCGGCTGGGCGGCGCTGGTGGGCGCATCGGCCTGGCGGGTCTGGTGGGTCGGCGCGGAGCCGAAGGATTTACCGCCGCCCATGCGCTTGCCGGCGCTGGCGTCGAGGCTGAGGGTCAGACCCAGGCACAGGGCCAGGGCGATGCTGAGGAAGCGCTGCATGTGGGGTAATCCCGCTGAAGTTGTGATTCGCGCGTCATGCTGCCGCAGAGGCGAGAGCCTGGCCAGCCGCAGAATGTTTCCGGATTTATGCGCGCAGCAGCCAGGCCAGCGGACCACCCCGCAGCTGGCGGCGCAACAGGGCGCGCAGGTCGGCGTCGGCGACCTCGGGATGGCGCAGCCAGTGCACGAAGGTGCGCAGGAACACGGCGCTGAGCAGGCTCTCCTCGGCCACCCGCGCCAGGTGAAGTTTGTGCCGCCGTGCCGCCTCGCGCCACCACTGCACGGTACGGCTGACGCGCAGCAGGGCGCCGACCTGCAGGTGCACATGGCCGAGCTCCAGCTTGTACAGCAGCATCTGCCCGGTCAGTGCACGGTGCACGGCGATGCCGCCGAGCCAGGCCATCAGCAGTTCCTCCAGGCGTTTGTCGGGCGCCAGTGTGGCCAGATCGGCGCCCTTGGCGCGCTCGAACAGCGCCGCATCGGCGCGGTCCAGCCAGGCCTCGACCAGATCGTCCTTCTGCCGGTAATGCCGGGCGATGGTCGCCAGGTCGCTGTTCAGCGCCGTTGCCACGTCATGCAGGTAAAGACGCTCCCAGCCGCAGCTTTCGGCCAGGTCGAGGGCGGTATCGAGAATCGTGGCGGCGGATGGCGTCGAGCGGGGCATGCGCAGTACCTCCGCTCGACAGTATGGCTAGCCAGAATGGCCGCTCGGCGCGGGCTGACGGATGGCTCAGGCTGTTCAGGGCTCGGTCGACTCCAGGGTGATGGCGCCCATGGCCTTTTCGTCGTTGGTGAGGTTCATGTCGACGTAGTGCCACTGTCCCTTGACGGTGCGGAAGCGCACGCTCAGCTGCATCAGACCGCCCGACTCGTTCTCGATGAGGTACCAGCGTCTTTGGTACAGATTCGCGGTCTCTTTTCGGGTGATCGGATGCACTTTGTAGACGGCGCCTTTGCCAATCCATTTGCTCAGGAAGTCCTCGACGCTCTGCAGATTGAGATCCTTGCGCCAAGGCAGGGCATGCGGCTTGAAGAGTCCGCTCAGGCAGCTGTCGGCAAAGGCTTTCTCGTCCTCGATACAGGCGATATAGCCAGCCTCGAACTGGTCGAGATCGGCAATTGGCTCGCCGGCCATGGCGGTGTGGCAGAACAGGCCGAGCGATAGCCCGCCCAGTAGCTTCCATGCATTCATCTGATCATTCCTTGTGTGAGAAAAGGTGAGCGTGGCTTACAACGCCTCCAGCTTGGCGTAGGCCAGCATCAGCCACTTGCTGCCTTCGCTGGCGAAGTTGACCTGCACCCGCGCCTGGGCGCCGCTGCCCTCGAAGTTGAGGATCACGCCTTCGCCGAACAGCGCGTGGCGCACCGGCTGGCCGAGGCTGAAGGGCGTCTCCGGCACCTGGCTGCCGGCGAACATCGAGCCACCGCTCATGCTCCGGCTTGGCGCCGCGTAGGGGCGGCTGACGCTGTTGCTCAGGCGTACTTCCTGGATCAGCGCCGGCGGAATCTCGCGGACGAAGCGCGACACCTTGTTGTAGGTCTCGTTGCCGTAAAGGCGGCGGGTCTCGGCGTAGGTCAGCACCAGCTGCTGCATGGCGCGGGTCACGCCGACATAGGCCAGGCGGCGCTCTTCCTCGAGGCGGCCGGGCTCTTCCAGGCTCATCTTGTGCGGGAACAGGCCCTCTTCCATGCCGACCAGGAACACCAGGGGGAACTCCAGGCCCTTGGCGCTGTGTAGGGTCATCAGCTGCACGCAGTCCTCGTGTTCCTCGGCCTGAGTATCGCCGGCTTCCAGCGAGGCGTGGGTGAGAAAGGCGGCCAGCGGGCTCATCTCCTCTTCCTCGTTCTCGAAGTTACGCGCGGCGCTGACCAGTTCCTCCAGGTTTTCCACCCGCGCCTGGGCCTTCTCGCCTTTCTCCGCCTGGTGCCAGGCGATCAGTCCGCTCTGCTCGATGACGGTCTGGGTCATCAGGTGCAGCGGCATGTCCAGCACCTTGGCGGCGAGGTTCTCGATCAGCTCGATGAAACCGCTCAGCGCACCGGCGGCGCGGCCGGGCAGGGCCTTGTTGGCGATCAGCTGCTGCATTGCCGCCCACATCGACAGGTCGCTGTGGCGGGCGTGCTCGCGGATGGCCTCGACGGTCTTCTCGCCGACGCCACGGGTCGGCACGTTGATCACCCGCTCCAGCGCGGCGTCGTTATGGCGGCCGTCGAGCAGGCGCAGGTAGGCCACCGCGTTCTTGATCTCGGCGCGCTCGAAGAAACGCTGGCCACCGTAGATGCGGTAGGGAATCTTCTCGCGCAGCAGGGCCTCTTCCAGCACCCGCGACTGGGCGTTGGAGCGGTAGAGGATGGCGATCTCGCTGCGCTTGAGACCGTCCTTGCGCAGCGCCGCCTCGATCGACTCGACTACGTAGCGCGCCTCGTCGTGCTCGTTGAAGGCGGCGTACAGGCTGATCGGCTCGCCGTCGCTGCCCTCGGTCCACAGCTCCTTGCCGAGGCGCCCGTTGTTATTGGCGATCAGCGCGTTGGCGGCCTTGAGGATGCCGGCGGTGGAGCGGTAGTTCTGCTCCAGGCGGATCAGCTGGGTGTCAGGGAAGTCACTGCTGAACTGCTGGATGTTCTCGATCTTGGCGCCGCGCCAGCCATAGATCGACTGGTCGTCATCGCCGACCACCATCAGGCTCTCGCCACCCTTGGCGAGGAAGCGCAGCCAGGCGTACTGCACGGCGTTGGTGTCCTGGAACTCGTCGACCAGGATGTGGCGGAAGCGCTTCTGGTAGTGCGCCAGCAGGTCGGGCTTGTCGCGCCACAGATCCAGCGCGCGCAGCAGCAACTCGGCGAAGTCGATCACCCCGGTGCGCGCACAGGCGTCTTCATAGGCCTGGTAGATCTTCAGCATGGTGGCGAGGAACAGGTCGCCGCCGGGCTGGATGTTCTTCGGCCGCAGGCCCTCGTCCTTCTGCCCGTTGATGAACCACTGCGCCTGCTTGGCCGGCCAGCGCTGTTCGTCCAGGCCCAGCTCGCGGATCACCCTTTTCACCAGGCGCTGCTGGTCATCGGAGTCGAGGATCTGGAAGTTCTCGCTGAGCCCGGCTTCCTGCCAGTGCGCACGCAGGATGCGATGGGCCAGGCCGTGGAAGGTGCCGACCCACATGCCGGCCGGGCTCTGGCCGAGCATCTGCTCGATGCGCTGGCGCATCTCGGCCGCCGCCTTGTTGGTGAAGGTCACCGACAGGATCGAGTAGGGCGAGGCGTTGAGGAACTGGATCAGGAAGGCGATGCGGTGCACCAGCACGCGGGTCTTGCCGGAACCGGCGCCGGCCAGCACCAGCTGGCGGCCGAGCGGCGCGGCCACGGCCTGGCACTGCGCATCGTTGAGGGAGGCGAGGAGAAGTTCTGGGTCGAGAAGGGCGGGATCTTTATGCATCGCGGCATTCTACGGGCCGTGTCCGGGAGCGGCAAACCGCCTGCGGCGTGCACTCGCTCGCGATTTGCGGCCCCACCCGCCAGCCATCCATTGCTCCAGGCTAGAATCGCCGCTCGTCGTACAAGGAAGCACGAGGTCCATATGTCGGAAGTCGCCAAGCCCCTGGTGGGAATTGATCTGGGTACCACCAATAGCCTGATTGCCGTCTGGCGCGAGGGGCGGGCCGAGCTGATTCACAATGCCCTGGGCGAGGTCCTCACGCCATCGGTGGTGAGCGTCGACGAGGATGGCAGCATTCTGGTCGGTCAGGCGGCGCGGGCACGCCTGACCACCCACCCGGAGCGCAGCGCGGCCGCATTCAAACGCTACATGGGCAGCGACAAGCGCTTCGAGCTGGGCGGCCAGACCTTCAGCCCCGAGGAACTTTCGGCGCTGGTGTTGGGAACGCTCAAGCGTGATGCCGAGGCCTGGCTTGGCTGCCCGGTGGAGGAAGCGGTGATCTCGGTGCCGGCCTACTTCAGTGACGAGCAGCGCAAGCGTACCTGCTTCGCCGCCGAACTGGCCGGCTTACGCGTGCAGCGGCTGATCAACGAGCCGACCGCTGCGGCCATGGCCTACGGTCTGCACGAGCAGCAGTGCGAGCGTACGCTGGTCTTCGACCTGGGCGGGGGGACGTTCGACGTCACCGTGCTGGAGTACGGTCTGCCGCTGATCGAGGTGCACGCCTCTACCGGTGACAACTTCCTCGGTGGCGAGGATTTCACCGCGGCGCTGCTGCAGGCCTGTCTCAAGGACGGGCAACTGGTGCCTGGCAGCCTCGACGGGCAGGCCCTGGCCAGCCTGGGCGATGCGCTGGAGCAGCTCAAGTGCAAGCTCGGCGATGGCCCGCAACGGCTCGTCTGGAGCGTTGCCGGGGAGTTGCGCGAGTGGTCGCTGGACGAGGTGCGCGCTCAGCAGATCTGGGCACCGCTGCTGGCACGGCTGCGTGCGCCGATCGAGCAGGCCTTGCGCGATGCCCGCCTCAAGGCCGCCGACCTCGACAGCCTGGTGCTGGTCGGTGGCGCCACGCGCATGGGGGTTGTGCAGCAGCTGGTGGCCACGCTGTTCGGGCGCCTGCCTTATCGCCACCTCGACCCCGACACCCTGGTTGCCCTGGGCGCCGCTGCCCAGGCCGCCTGCAAGGCGCGCGACCAGGCCATCGAGGAAATCATTCTCACCGACGTCTGCCCCTACACCCTGGGCATCGCCTCGATGCGCGGCGAGGACATCAGCGGCGCATTCTCCCCGATCATCGAGCGCAACACGGTGATTCCCTGCTCGCGGGTGCAACGCTTTTACAGCACCCACCCGCAGCAGCGACAGATCCGCATCGAGGTCTACCAGGGCGAGCGGCCCTGGGTGCGCGACAACATCTTCATCGACAGCTTCGACGTGGCGTTGCCGGCAACCGGCGAGATCCAGGCCCTGGACGTTCGCTTCAGCTACGACATCAACGGCTTGCTGGAGGTCGACGTGACTCTGCTGGCCAACGGCGAGCGCCATGCCCACAGCATCGACCGCAGCCCCAGCGGCCTCGATGAGGCGGCCCGCGCAGCCAGTCATGCGCGCTTGCAGGGGCTGAAGATCCACCCGCGCGATGCCCTGCCCAACCGCACGCTCAGTGCCCGCCTGGAGCGGGCCTGGATGCAGACCCTGGGCGAGGAGCGCGAGCGCATCGGTACCTGGCTGGACGAGTTCAACCGGGTGCTCGGCGAACAGCAGCCGGCGCAGATCAGCAGCAGCCGGCAGCGCCTCAATGCGGCGCTGGACGAACTGCTGCTGTAGGCCTCCAGCCGTTCAGGCGGCGCAGCACGGCCTGCAGGCCGGCGGCCAGACCCTGGCGGTCGGTGCTGCCGGGCGGCATGCCGAAACGGTTGGGCAGCGGTTCGCCGGGCATGATGGCCAGGGCCAGGGGAGCGAAGGGCGCCATGAAGGTCAGGGCCAGCCAGAGCAGCAGCATCGGCGCGCCCTGGCCCATGTCATGCAGGCGGCGCAGGCACAGGCTCGCAGTGCCGCCAAACAGCAATATGGCGGCTGGCACCCATTGCCTGAGTTCCAGCAGCAGGTAGCCGCTGCCCAGCAGCACCACCAGGGTCTGCAGCAGAAACTGGCCACGGCCAAGGCGACTCCCCAGGCGCCAGAAGGCCCAAGGGGCAACGGCCTTGGCCTCGGCTCGGCGCAGCAGCAGGCGTTCGCACCAGGCGAGTAGCGCGCTCATGGTCAGGCGCACGCCCAGGCCGTTGGCCGGATCGTCCTTGGCCCTCTGCAGAATGCGCAGCACCTTGTTGTGGGGCACGCCGAGAGACTCGTCCTTGACCAGGCCGGCGAGTGTGTCCAGGACGGCCTGGCAGTTTTCCGCGGTGCAGCCCAGGTCCTGCAGCACCGTGCCTGGCGGCCTGGATGCACGACCGCGCAGCAGGCCATCGCGGAAAGGCGCGAACCAGGCATCCTCGCTGGTGAAGCTGCTCAGCGTGCGCAGGACGATGCCACGTTGTTCATCGCCCAGACCGGGATCGTGGTAGAGCACTGCACACAGCAGCATCTCGCCTATCGGATCATCGGCGAGCGCCTGCCGGTGCCCCCGATAACAGGCGAACAGCCGTTCGTTGCCCAACAGGCGCTCGGCCTCCAGTGCCTGCGCCGGGTCGAGCAGGCACTGGGCGAGCAGGTTCTGCAGCGGATCACGGTCATCGAGCCAGGCCAGCAAGCCCGTACTGCTGCCCTGAGTGGCACGGAGCAACTGCTGTAGCGCGTGCAGAGGGTGGTCGGGTGGCAGCTGCAGCCGATCCCAGTAATCGGCGGGGAGTACTTCCAGGCAGCGCTCGGGCTGATCGAGCAGTGTCAGTGTCAGCAGGGTGTGGCGCTGCCAGTCCCAGGCCGTCTGGCCAGGCATGCTCGGCTCCAGGGTGCGGCCCGCGGCAGCCAGGCGTGCCTGCAGATAGGTAGTGCGTAACGGGCCGCTGCGTTGTTCCAGGGCGAAAGCTGACTCGAGCCGCTGCAGTTGATCGGCGGTGTAGGGGCGCAGGCGCTCCAGCCAGCGCAGGGCCATGTCGCGCACCACGCCTGCCTCGGCCAGCCGTGGCGGCAACTGCGGCTCGGCTGCACGGCTGGCAAGAAAGGCCTGCAGCACCGGCAGCAGCGGTGACTGCTGCAGCCAGCGCAGATGCTGGCGGGCCTGGGCCTGGAATGCCTCGACGATCAGGGCGTCGAGTGGATCTGCGGGGGCGGGCCTGTCGAGCAATTGCTGCAGCAGCTCGATATCGCCCCGGTGCAGAATCCAGGCTTGCTGGTAAAGAGGCACGAGCGAGTCGCTATCGTTGGTGAGCAGCCAGGGCAGCAACGGCAGTTCGTCACCGTCCAGGCGCCAGCGCACGAAGGCGTCCGCCAGCGGACCCAGCTCACGGTGCGCGGCCTGTTGCCAGCGCACCAGGGTTTCCGGGCGTTGACTCGGGCTGCCGTATTCCGGGGTCGGGTCTTCTAGGTCCTGTGGCCAGTGCGTGGGCGCGTCGGCCAGGTCGAAGGCCTGAATCAGCAGCGGCAGGCGTTGCGGTTGTCTTTGCGCGCACCACTTCAGCAGCCAGCCTGCGGCCTGCGGGTGGCGGGCCTCGCGCCAGAGTGCCAGCCAGTGTTCATAAGCCAGTGCCTCATGGCCGAGCGCGCTGCTCTGGCGTGCCAGCAGGTACCGCCAGTCGAGGTCCTGCGGGGCCGAGGCGTGGCGCTCGCGGCAGATCAGGTGAAGCGTCTCGCAGCCGATGCCGGCCTGGCTGAATTGCACCAGCAGACGCTGCAGGAAGCGCTCGTCGGCCGGCAACGGCAGGCAACTGTGGTGTTGGACGAACTCACGAAACTCGAACAGCGGCCGGTTCTCGTAGAGGTACTGCAGTGTGCGGCAGTACCAGAGGGTTTCCAGCTGGGCGCTCGGTGGCCATTCATTGAGCAGCGAGGTGTCGAAGGGATCGTCCTGTTCGATGCGCTGCAGCAGCTGATCGGCTTCGCGAGCCAGCTCGAACTCCAGACGCAGCAGCTGCTCAGCCCAGCCCAGGCGCTGGGCCAGCAGGCGCAGGCAGGCATGTGCCAGGGGGCCGGCAGCGAGAACCTGGGCCAGCAGCTCGGTGCTCAGCATGCTCAACTGCTCGACTGGCAGTGCCTCCAGGCCGTCGATGAAGTGCTGCCATGAGCGGGGGTCGAAGCGGCGCCGCGAGTCGTCCAGCAGGGCCGAGAATGCCGCCCTCGATGCCTCGGCGGTTGCTGCCGGTGCATTGGCAGCCTGCTCGGGGGTGTCGCTGCGCGCCTGTTGCAGCGCCGCTTCATAGGCTTCACGCAGAGCCTGGAAGCCCTGCGGGTCGGTTTCCGGGTGATGCCGGGGCAACAGATTGCGGTACGCCAGGCGGATCGCCTGGAGGTCGCGGGTCGGCTCGATGCCGAGATGTATCCAGCAGCTCATGACCAGTGGAACTCCGCAAGCGAGGCCGGGCGCTCCGGCAGGTTCAGAGGCAGGTCCCAGGGCAGGTCGGCAAAGGCGATGGCGGGGTTGTCGCTCAGTTCGCGCATCATCTGGCGGCTGCCGCCATCGTCACCCTGGCGCTGCAGCTCCTGTGCGAGCTCTTCGTCGCTGTTGCCCAGGCAGTTCCAGAAGGCGCGGCCGATGCAGAAACCGGCGACGTAGCCGGCCCAGTGGTTGTAGTAGTGGCGCGCGCGTACGGCCATGCGGCCGTGCAGCCACAAGCTTTCCTGTCGATCAATGAAGCCGTTGCCGAGACCGCAGCGCAGCAGAAAACCCATGCGCCCCAGATCCCAGGCGCGGATTCCGCCGGGGCCGGTTTCTCCCGCGGTTTGGCTGGCGAAGCGGTGCAGCGTGCGCTCGCGTGGCGTCAGGCTGGCGAGCAGGGCCTCCCACTCGCTGGGTAGGCAACGGTGCCAGCGCCAGTAGGCGTCGGAGAGATGTCTGGCGTGGCCGTTATCGGCCATGCGCAACATCTCCAGCAACTCGTCCCGGTTGTGGATGCCCCAGCCATCGACCAGATTGACCTTGCCTTCGGCGAGAAAGCCTGGAGCGGTGTAGCTGGCGTGGGGGTTGAGCCCCACCATCGGCGCGGACAGTGCATAGAGCCAGCACTCGGCTTGCTCATCCATAAGCGAGTTTCTCCCTGATGCCGCGTGTGGAGTCGGCTGCGGCTGTTGGCGGGCGATTTTAAGGAGCAACTGCCGAGCAAACCATGACCGGGCGCACCTGTTCGGTCAGTGAACAAATGTTCGCCACTCATCGCGGCGTACCGCTAAAAAGCCATCAGCGGGCTTGGGCGGCCGCTCTAGCTCGGGTATGCTCGGGGTAAGTCGGGCATCCCATTACAAGAATATCGCCTATGACACAGTCTCTTCGGGGGGCCTCCGCCGGTTCGGTGGGGGAGGAGTCGCGTGCGCTTCACCAGCAGTTCGCCACCGAGATTGCGGTGGAACGGACGCGCCTGCTCTATCAGGGCTCCCAGGTTCCCACCCTGTTCATGCTGCTTGGCGGCCTGACCTGCGCGGCATTGCTGTGGCAGCCTCAGCCCAGCCTGCTGCTGGCCGGCTGGCTGGTGTGGCTGGTGCTGCTGGCGGTGCTGCGGCTGATCCAGATGACCGCCTTCAAGGCCGCGCTGCCGTCGCGCCAGGCCAATCCGCACTGGCGTCGGGTGTTTCTGGTGGGCGCCGGGTTGTCCGGCCTGACCCTGGCCTTCGCCGCCATTTTCCTGGTCCCTGCCGAGCGTTTCCTGCTGCAGGCGCTGGTCTACGGCCTGATCGCCGCCGCCATCCTCTCCGCCAGCGTGGCCTATGCCATCAGTCGTTCGGCCTTCCTGGTGTTCGCCCTGCCGTGTCTGCTGCCGACTGCGGTCTACCTGCTGCTCAGCGACAACCCGATCCAGCAGGGCTGGGGCGTGCTGGGGCTGATCCTGCTGCTGAGCCTGTGCGTGGTCGCCTGGCAGGTCAACCGCCTGATCCAGCGCAGCCTGCTGCGGCGCTTCCAGAACCAGGCGCTGATCGAGAGCCTGGAACACGCCCGCGAGAGCGCCGAGGGCCTCAATCAGGAGCTGGCGCGCGAGGTTGAGCAGCGTCGCCGTGCCGAACGCGAACTGCGCCAGGCTCACGGCGAGCTGGAGATCCGCGTGGCCCAGCGCACCCTGGAGCTGGATGACGCCAGCCATGCCCTGGGCAAGAGCGAGGAGCGTCTGGCCCTGGCACTGGAGGCCAGCGAGCTGGGCCTGTGGGACTGGAACCTGGAGACCGACGAGGTTCATCACAGCCACCTGGAGAGCATCTTCGGCATCAGCCAGGAAGAGGTGAAGGGTGTGCTCAGCCACCTCAAGCCGCGCCTGCACCCGGATGATCTGCCGCTGCTGCGCCGGGCCCTGGTCGAGCACCTCAAGGGGCGTACCGACGGCTATTGCGTGGAATACCGCGTGCGCCATGCCGACGGACGCTGGCGCTGGGTCGAGGACCGTGGCCGCGCGGTGGAGCGCAACGCCCAGGGCCAGGTGCTGCGCATGCTCGGTACGCGCCGCGACATCACCGAGCGCAAGCTGGTGGACGAGCAGCAGCGCCTCGCCGCCACGGTGTTCGAGGCCTGTGGCGAGGGCATCGTCATCCTCGATGCCGACTACCTGATTCTCTCGGTCAACCAGGCCTTCAGCGACGTCACCGGCTATCGCAAGGACGAGGTGCTTGGGCGCAGCGTGGCCACCCTGATCAGCAGCCACGAGACGCGCCGCCAGTACCAGCTCATTCGCGAGCAGCTGGAACTGCATGGCAGCTGGCGCGGCGAGCTGGTGGAAACGCGCAAGAATGGCGAGCTGTACCCGCAGTGGCTGCAGCTCAACGCCGTGCAGGACGGCCGTGGCCGGGTCAGCCACATCGTCGGCTTCTTCTCCGACCTGTCGCAGCGCCGGCAGACCGAGGAGCGCCTGCGCTACCTGTCGCACTACGACGAGCTCACCGGCCTGGCCAACCGCAGCCTGTTCCGCGAGCGCCTGCACACGGCCTGCGAACTGGCCCGGCACAGCGACGCGCAGATGGCCCTGCTGCACATCGATCTCGATCGCTTCAAGCTGCTCAACGACAGCCTCGGCCATGAAGTGGCCGACCAGCTGCTGCGGCAGATGGCCCGTCGTCTTAACCAGAGCGTGCCGGAGGCGCATACGGTGGCGCGTCTGGCCGGCGACGAGTTCGCCATCCTGCTCGACGACTACGGCAGCCTCTCGGCCCTGGCGCGCACGGCCAGTCGCCTGCTGGCCAAGCTGCGCACGCCGATGGATGTGGCCGGCCACGAGCTGGTGGTGAGCGCCTCGATCGGCATCAGCCTGCTGCCGGACAACGCCCGCGAGCTGGCCGCGCTGCTCAGCCAGGCGGACATGGCCAAGCAGCACGCCAAGCACCTGGGCGGCAACACCTTCCAGTTCTATACCGACAACCTGCAGGCCTGCACCCTGGAGCGCCTGCAGCTGGAGAATCAGCTGCGCAAGGCCATCGAGGAGCACCAGCTGGAGGTGTTCTACCAGCCCAAGCTGTGCCTGCTCGACGACAGCCTCAACGCCGCCGAGGCGCTGGTGCGCTGGCGCCACCCGGAGCTGGGCCTGGTGCCGCCCAGCGACTTCATTCCACTGGCCGAGGAAACCGGGCTGATCGCACCGATCGGCGAGTTCGTGCTGCGCCAGGCCTGCCGCCAGGCCCGCGAGTGGCAGCGCCAGGGGCTGGCCGACCTGCGCGTGTCGGTCAACCTGTCGGTGCACCAGCTGCGCCAGGGCAACCTGGTCGGCCTGGTGCGCCAGGTGCTCGACGAGAGCGGCCTGCCATCACGCCTGCTGGAGCTGGAGCTGACCGAGAGCCACCTGCTGGACAACGTGGAGAACGTCATCACCACCTTCCAGCAGTTGCGCGACCTGGGCGTGAAACTGGCGATCGACGACTTCGGTACCGGCTACTCCTCGCTCAGCTACCTCAAGCGCTTCCCGGTGGACTACGTGAAGATCGACCAGACCTTCGTCCGCGACCTGGCTGCCGGCGGCGAGGATGCGGCGATCACCCGCGCCATCATCGCCATGGCCCACGGCCTGGAGCTGAAGGTGGTGGCCGAGGGCGTCGAGACCCAGGCGCAGATGGACTTCCTCAAGCTGCAGCGCTGCGACGAAATCCAGGGCTACCTGATCAGCCCGCCGGTACCGGCCGAGCAGTTCGCCGAGCTGCTGCGGGCGCAGGCGGAGATGTGCTGATCAGCCGTTCCAGCGACCCGGCGCGTAGGAGAACACCGGCAGCGACCAGTGCCAGCGGATCGCCGCCAGGCGCAGGACCAGGCCGGCCGCGAAAGAGGCGAGGAGGTTGAGGTCCTCGTCGACGCCGAGGTGGCGCAGGCTCAGGTAGAGCAGGGCGACCAGCAGCGACACGCTGGCGTACAGTTCGTGGCGCAGTACCTGCGGCAGGCGATTGCACAGAATGTCGCGCAGGATGCCGCCGAAGATGCCGGTGATCACCCCGGCCATCACCACCACCGGCAGCGGGTAGCCCAGCTTCAGGGCGACGTCACAGCCGATCACGGTAAAGGCGATCAGGCCCATGGCGTCGAGCAGCAGGAACAGCTGGCGCAGGTGGTGCATGAAGCGCGCGACCAGCATGGTGAACAGGCCGGCGCCGATGGTCAGGTAGATGTAGCCGGGGTGCTGGGTCCAGCCCACCGGGAAGTTGCCCAGCAGGATGTCGCGCACGGTGCCACCGCCGAGGGCAGTGATGAAGGCGATGAGGGCGACGCCGAACAGGTCCATGTTGCGTTTGCCGGCGGCGAGCGCCCCGGACATGGCTTCGGCGGTGATGGCGATCAGATAGACGTAGAGCAGCACACAGAATTCCTGCGTCAGGTGCCTCTCCCCCTGTCCCCTGTACCTGAGAGTTTACGCGGCGTTGCCGCTTGCCCCTTCGGTGGGTCGCTCTGGGCGACCGCTCTCCAGACGGCTATATCGGAATCTCGCAGTGCTGGGCCTGAGCGATCATGGGAGTTTGCGCCTTCGGCGGAGGCGCATCGGGCGCCTCGCTCTCCTGCGAGGGCGCGCAGTATAGGGGCGTACCCGGCTCAGGCCAACTGGCGCAGCAGCAGGGCATGCTCCAGGGCGACCTCCGCCGGCAGTGGCAGGTAGACGATATGACCATCGCCCGGCGCCAGTTCGGTACGCTCGCCGCTGGCTTTCTCCAAGGCAGACAGGCTGAACTGCAGGTTGCCGCGCGGGGTCATCAGCTCCAGCTGGTCGCCGACGGCAAAGCGGTTCTTCACCCGCACCTCGGCCAGCTCGCCACGGCGCACGCCGGTGAATTCGCCGACGAACTGTTGACGTTCGGACAGCGAATTGCCGCGTTCGTAGTTCTGGTACTCGTCGTGCACATGGCGGCGCAGGAAGCCCTCGGTGTAGCCGCGGTTGGCCAGTGATTCCAGGTCGTCCATCAGGCGCAGGTCGAACGGGCGGCCGGCGACGGCGTCGTCGATGGCGCGGCGGTAGACCTGGGCGGTGCGCGCCACGTAGAAGTGGCTCTTGGTGCGCCCCTCGATCTTCAGCGAGTGCACGCCCATGCGCGTCAGCCGCTCCACATGCTGGATCGCGCGCAGGTCCTTGGAGTTCATGATGTAGGTGCCGTGCTCGTCCTCGAAGGCCTCCATCAGCTCGCCGGGGCGGCTTTCGTCTTCCAGCAGGAACAGGCGCTCGGTCGCGCTGCCCTCGCCGAGGGTGGGCTGGCAGCCGCGCACGATGCCGCCCAACTCATTCTCCTGGCCCTCATGGGCCTGGTACTTCCAGCGGCAGGCGTTGGTGCAGGTGCCCTGGTTGGGGTCGCGCTTGTTGATGTAGCCGGACAGCAGGCAACGCCCGGAATAGGCCATGCACAGCGCGCCGTGGACGAACACTTCCAGTTCCATGTCCGGCACCTGCTGGCGGATCTCCTCGATCTCCTCCAGCGCCAGCTCGCGCGACAGGATCACCCGGGAGAGCCCCTGGCGGCGCCAGAACTCCACGCTGGCCCAGTTCACCGCATTGGCCTGCACCGACAGGTGCACCGGCATCTGCGGGAAGTGCTCGCGCACCAGCATGATCAGGCCCGGATCGGACATGATCAGCGCATCCGGCCCCATCGCCACCACCGGCTCCAGGTCCTTGAGAAAGGTCTTCAGCTTGGCGTTGTGCGGCGCGATGTTGACCACCACGTAGAAGCGCTTGCCCTGGGCATGCGCCTCGGCGATACCGATGGCCAGGTTGGCGTGGTCGAACTCGTTGTTGCGCACCCGCAGGCTGTAGCGCGGCTGCCCGGCATATACGGCATCGGCGCCATAGGCGAAGGCATGGCGCATGGCCTTGAGGGTGCCGGCGGGGGAGAGGAGTTCGGGGGCTGGGAGTGGCAGCATAAGAGCGAAGTCTTGGCAGAAAAGTGCGAACTCTGCCTTGCCTGCGCGCTGGCTGCATTGATCTGGCTCAGCAGTGATGCCGTCGCCACGTATCAAACAGCTGCTCCTGTCCCCCCTTCGCCATTTTTTGCGCTATGTCGCGCTGGACCAGTACCAAATGGTGGCTCCCCAAGGTGATCCCGTGAACTCCGGCATGATCTCGCCCTGGGTGAAATGCCGCCTGGAGTTGTGCTGGGCCGGGCTGAACCAGTAGCCGGTTTGGGGGCAGGGCTGGCCGGCATGCACCGGGCTTGGAGTGTTGTGCTTGGGGGTGTTGCTGCGTGCATAGGCGACCAGATCCTTGGGGTAGACCATATGGTCGATCTGGCTGTCGTCGATGTTGTAGAGATAGGCGATGGCTCCGGCCTCGAAGGCCCAATAGCCGACATAGCTGCCTTCGTCGCCGTCTATATCCAGATGGCTGTCGTGCCAAGTGGTCTGCAGGTCGGCGAAGGGCGAATACCACTGGTTGCAGTACTGCTTCAGTAGGTCGGATGCTTCTTCTGGCGTAGGGGCATAGATGGCCCGGATCAGCGGTGTGTAGAGATCGTGATACCACTCATCCAGATCGGTGCGGTTGGGCAGTACTTTGCGCAGCAGATCTTCATAGAGGGTGTCATCACCGGCATAACCGGCATTGTCCAGCAGTACGACGAAGCGCTGTAACAGGTCTGTGCGATGCAGCAGGATGCACAGGCTTATGACCTGCACACATTCTTCATATTCCCCAGGCCAGTCGTCGATGGCCAATGGCGATATATCAGGCATCTGCTCTTGGGCTGCTAGCGCATGCTGGTAAGTTTCGTAATCCTTGATCAACTGCTCCAAGCGTGTGGGCAGGGCTTCGATGGGATCGCCGGCGGTGTAGCAGAGAAACAAGCCATCCAAGGTTGCATCTTTAAAGTGCGCTGCCCGCAGGGCTAGCTCTTGTTCCGGGGTGTCAGCCTGCATTTTTTGGTTCGCCCAGCGATCAGGCGTTTCATCAAAGAAGGTAATGGCTGCCCGGTAGTAAGATTCGCTGATGAAGGGTTGGCGCCTATTCATACAGAAGCCTTTTCGAGTTGCAGAGTGGACTGCTCGCCATACTTCTTGGTCAGAGCGGTTTTTCGCTTATTTACGGCGGCGCGAATCTCTTCCTCCCCATAGTGGGAAGCCTGATGATCGCTGTGGCTTTCTTCCGAGTGATTTCTCAGTCGTGCCTCGGCGTGCTTGCTGGGGCTCTGGCTGGGGTGGTAGAGGGGGTGTAGAAGAGATGGCGACTATAAGAGCTCAATATGCTGTCGCGTAGCGCGCGGTTATTTAGGGCTTTCAGGTTGCCCTCTTGCCATCTCCCCTCGACACCCTTGTCATGGCCGTCCCAGTCTTTTCCCCAGCCCAGTTCATATGCGCAGATATAGTCGGCGATATGCTCGCCGCTGACGCCAAGCCCCTCATTGCTCAGATCGGGTAAGCGCCAGGGGGCTACTTATGTCGCGCTGGCCCAATACCAGATGGTGGCGCCCCAGGGTGAGTCTTTGAACTCCGGCATGATCTCGCCCTGTGTGAAATAACGTCTGGAGTTTTGCTGGGCGGGGCTGAACCAGTAGCCGGTTTGGGGGCAGCGTTTGCCTGCCTCGATGCGCGCCGGAGATGTAGGCGCGCTGTCCTTTTGGTCGAAACGGGAATACCAGCGGGCAGTGCTTTCCATGTCGAAACAGTCACCGTAGGGCGAGTAGCTGTGCAGCTGGTCGGGGTTGGGAATACGCACCGGCCTGGCCACTCTGTTGACCGCTACATAGGCTGCAGGTAAGCCATCGTCCTTCGCACCTAGTTCTGGATACTCGCCTGCCCGAATGATGAGGCCCTGATCATAGGTCTGGACTTCCACATCACCGTGTCCGTTCAGGGCATGGCGGATGGCGTCCTCTCCGCCCAGACGCTCGGTAAAGGTGTTACCTAGAACGGTGAACCAGTTGATGCCCTTGATATGTTCAATCAGCTTAAGAGTTGAAATATGAGCCATGGAGTCGACTTCCAGTCCAGTATATTGCTGGGCTAGTTGAAACTCGGTGGGCATATAACTGTGATAGTCGAATGGCAGGATACTCGACAAGCCCCCATAGCCATGCTCGGCCTTGACCTTGTTGCAGAGGTAAACAAGCCATTCCTGATAGCGCTCAAGCCCACTGGGCTCAGAGAGAAAAGACCAAGGCATAACGAGCTTGAGATACGAGCGCACTTTGTCGCCGTGAACTTCGAAGGAGTTTAGCGTTGAGATGCTGTATTCAGCTGCCTCTAAGGCAGTTGAAGCGCTACTCAAAAACCATTCAACCTCTTCATTCGGTCCGGTTGCCAAAATATGGCTGCAGCTTTTACCGAAGTTGCTTGGCGTCAGCTTTTTGTAGCGCCCGAAATACTGCCCTTTCAGATGCGGAGCAAACTATTTATAAAAGCGCTCGAAGCATTCCGCCACTCTCTGTTTACTTTCTGCTGTATAGCCCTCCTTGAAGTAAAGAGTGGCTATCAATCCCAGCTTCACTACTGGAGTGCCATCTGGCAGCTCGAATGCTAGATCGGCGGCGTGCTTAGTAAGTTTTTCCAATGCGTTCATAGGGTTCTCTTAGCCAGCGGCAACGGCCGCAGTCGCGGCGGTGCCACCTAGAATGGAGACCAGCACCGCCCAGGAGGTCCTGGCCAGGTGGACGATAGCCAGCAGTCCGGCCACGATGGCCGCGGGAATGCTGAGCGCCACCAGAGCTTTGGCAATGAGGATAGTGACCACCACCGTGGCTACCGCCACACCTATATTGATCAGCACCTGTACCCAGTCGATCTGGCGCAGCATGTCGAGGGTCAGATCGGTGTAGTGCTGGATTTTCTGCCATATGGCGCGCAGTTGTTCGTCGGTCCAGCGCACCACCTTGGCACCGGTCTCGCTGACCCACTCCCAAGCCTTTTGCGATTCCCGGCGCACCCATTCGCCTTTGCTGCCTAGCCAGGTGGCAGCTTCCTCCAGATGCTGCTGCACCTCGGCGGAGAGCTGACGGATACCTTCGGCGCCCTGTTCCAGAAGCCCGTCGATGGCCTCCTGTACCTGCTGGGTCCAGCTCTCCACACGTGCCGGCTTGGGCGTGGGTTGCGGCCCATAGACAGGTACCGGCACTGGTGCTGGGCGGGGTTTGCTGCCAGGAGTCTGTGGTGGTGGCATCAGTGGAGGTACGACTGGCCAGTGCAGTGGGTTGCTGCTCCCGGTCGGCTGGTTGGCCTCGTTGTATTGGCGTTCACGCTCACGCTCGCCGTCGTCCCGGCAGTCATTGATTTCCAGCACAGTAAAGCGGTTTGGGCCGCCTGCGATTTGGATATACGCACGCTCCTGACCTGGCCCTAAGTTGTCTCCCGGAAATTTGACCTCAACCACCCTTGCCAGATTGTCCGGGTGCATCACTCCCTGATGATCAGCCCCGGCTTGCCCCGGCCAACGTATTGCTCGGTTCTGCACGATGATGACATCCGGCCGACGTAGCAGACCTGGCGTCATGCCGGAGGGGAAGGGAATCAACGTATGGCGACGCATCGGGTCGGGAGCTTGACCCTTACTCCATCCCGATGTGCTGAGGAAGGGCGTAGGTGGGAGTCTGGTCATGTCGAAGCAGACCTCTGCCTTGTAGTCCCATAGATAATTCCAGCGGTATTCATCAGCTCGGATCAGGCCGCTCATGACCAGTTGTTTGAGCTCCACCTGACTAGCGATGCCATTGGGCAATTTCTTGAGCGACAGGCGTGGAAAGCGCACCGCGTAATTGGCTTTCTCCATCAGATAGGGCTTGTTGCTTGGATTGGGCAGAGGGGCTTCCTTTACCGTGCCCTCGACGCTCGTGGTGGTGCAGCCTTGTGGCGTTTGCGGTTGCACTGTCGCCATTTATGCGCCCTCCGGATTGGCGTTCTTCAGATCCAGTGTCATGTCCTTGGGTGTGCTGTCGCCGGCCATGAACAATGGCTCTTGTGGTTCTGGCTGACGACTTGGGGTTAGCAGTTCGACCTGGGCGGGTTCGGCGCTATGGACTAGGAAGGTTTTGCCTTCATGGTTTGTGTAACCGGCCAGCTGCGAGCCGTCGGCCAGCTTAAGTGTGTAGGGGGCTCCCACCAGCGGTTCACCAGTTTTCTCGTCCAACAACAGGTAGCGTGCCTTATGGCTACGGGGTGCCCGCTTCAGAAGATTGCCTGCTTTGTCCTGATCCGCCGCCCAAGGAATAACCGGCCCGAGTATCTGAATACCTGAGCCTTTGCCAGGCGCACCTCCCGAATTCATCTTTATAATCGCGCCGCTCAGGGTTACGCCGCTGGGGTCGAGCTTGAGCCAGCTGCCGCCGCCCTTGGCGGTGAGTTCCATGCCGGCGTCTATGACTACCTTGCTGCCGGCGTGGTAGTGGATCTCGTTACCCGCCTCGACAAACTGCCCCGTGCCCAGCTTCACGTGCTGGTTGGTCGCCACGGTCAGGTGATCGTTGGCACGGACCTCGGCCTTGCGGTCCTTGTGGGTAGTGCGGTGCTCCTCGGCCTTCAGCTCGGTGTAGCTGTTGGCCTCGACGGTGTCGTGGCGCTCGTGGCCGATGCGGATCTTCTGGTCGTGCTCGACGTTCTCGTCCCAGTCCTTCTGGGCATGGATGTATATCTGCTCCTGGCCCTTGCGGTCCTCAATGCGCAGCTCGTTGTAGCCACCGCCGCTGGGTGAGCTGAGGGTCTTGAATACCGTGCGGGTCTTGTTCGCCGGCAGGTCGTACGGGACCACGTGTTCCTTGTGGTACAGGCAGCCGGTGACCAGCGGCTGGTCGGGATCGCCTTCGAGGAAGGTGACCAGCACTTCCATGCCGATGCGCGGGATGGCGATGCCGCCATAGCGGTCACCGGCCCAGCTCGAACTCACTCGCAGCCAGCAGCTGGTGGTGTCGTCGGCCTGGCCTTCACGATCCCAGTGGAACTGCACCTTGACCCGGCCGTACGGGTCACAGTGGATCTCTTCGCCTTTCGGCCCGGTGACCACGGCGCTCTGGCTGCCGAGGATGCGTGGCTTGGGATGGGCCAGTGGCGGGCGCCAGGGCTGGTCCCAGGGGGTGGCAGTGAAGCGGTTGCGGTAGCCCTGGTGGAAGCCGTCGTCGGCTTGTCCGTCTTCCTTGCGGCTGCCGAAGAAACTGGTGATGGACTCTTCCAGCACCTGGGGCTGCTTGCCTTCGTGGTGGATCTCGTTGAGCAGCCACAACTGGTTCCAGTCCGCACGCGGGTGGGCGGAGAGGTCGAGGAAGTGGCCACTGCGCAGCAGCGGCTGATCGCTCTCGCCCTCGGCCAGCTGATGGTCGGCGCGGTGGCGCTCCAGGGCGCGCTGGGACAGGTGCTTGCCGCGTGCGCGCTCGGTGAAGCGGCCGGGGTAGTCGTAGTCCTCCAGGTCCGGCTTGGCGTCACCCTTGTGCGCCGCTTCGAGCTGCAGGCGCGGCTTCTCGAAGTCGTAGTCGCGGCGGGTCACCCGGCTGGTGC
>NZ_BATI01000056.1 GCF_000467105.1 Aquipseudomonas alcaligenes NBRC 14159 | reverse complement strand
CCCAAGTCGAACAGAAAGAAACCCGCTATCGCGAGCAGAATAATGGCCAACAGGGCCGCTTTGCGCTTGTCCATGACCAACCCCTCCTTAGTAGTTATCCAGTGCACCGGCGCAACTGGAGCCTTGCCCGGCGGTGCAGGCATAGCAGTGATCGCGGGTGATGATGGGGTTGTCTGCAAGGCTCGCTGCCTTGAGCAGATCACGCAGATGGGGACGGTCACGACCAATCAGTTCAGGCATGGCCATTGGCAGGTCGAGCATCTGGTTGAAGTCGCAGTCGTACAGGTAGCCCTGCCAGTCGACACTGACCAGGCTCTTGCACATCACCGCATCGAGGTTTTCCGGGCGGTAGCTATCACGCAACAGCTGCATGTAGCCATTGAACTGCCCCTTGCTCACCAGGGTGCTGCCGAAACGGGCTATCGGCTGATTGGTGATGGTCAGCAGATGGCTGAAGTGAATGCCAAAATCCTCGACCAGGTGCGCCTTGTAGTCGGCCTCAAGCTTGGTCTGGTCAGGCGGCAAACTGGGCCCCTGGGGGTTATACACCAGATTCAGGAGCAGACCACTGCCGTCGATGCCATAACCGAGACGGTTGAGCTGCTGCAGACCACGGATACTGGCGTCGAACACGCCATCGCCACGTTGCTTGTCGACGTTCTCACGCGAGTAGCAGGGTAACGAGGCGCTGATTTCAACACCTTGATCGGCCAGAAAGTCGGCCAAATCCTCATAGCCTGGTTCGCTGAGGATAGTCAGGTTGCAGCGGTCGATCACTCGCAAGCCTTCACGCCTGGCATGAGTCACGACCTCCCGAAAGCGAGGGTGCATCTCCGGAGCGCCACCGGTCAGATCCAGGGTGGTAACAGAGTGCGTATCGATCACCTGATGCAACAAAGCCAGACTTTCGTCGGTCATGGCCTCAGTTCGGGTCGGCCCCGCATTCACATGACAATGCAGGCAGCGCTGGTTGCACTGGTAGGTAAGATTGACCTGCAGCGCCTCAAGGCGGGCACGTCGCAGCGGCGGAAAATCGAGGGCATTGAGCAGGGGTAACATTGCGTGCATAGCGTGATTGCTCCTTGAATCTGTACCTTTGAGTCGCACCCGCCTCCAGCGTTACAGCCAAGGTACTACGTTGCACGCATTGACCATGAAAATAGCCACGTGAGTGCCGCCCTGTGCCACGTTCTACTCCCTCCTGTAACAAGCCTCCCGAACTCACATCTGAGTTGAGCAGCCCGTGACAGCGCATTGCCAGTCTGTCCGTGCCTGCCAAGTCATCTCGGCACTCCCTTCTCGCATCCTGCGACGGAGAGCCGAGATTCGAAACAGCCAGCTCAATCAGCAAGGACCCGACATGCTTAGCGAATATCAACTGTCACTTCCCGCAATCAATCTCGACAACGCCGATGGCCCAGCCAAAGCCATTCTGGAAGGCGCCAAGGCGCAAGTGGGCTTTATCCCCAACATGTACGCCAACATGGTCAACTCCCCTGGGCTGCTGAAAACCTATCTCGATGGCTACGCAGCCTTCCGTAAGGAATCGGGATTTACTCCCGCGGAGCAAGAAGTCATTTTTCTGGTTATCAGTCGCGAAAATGGCTGTGAGTACTGCGTATCGGCACACAGCACCTTGGCCGACAAGATGTCCGGCTTGGCGCCCCAGATAACCGATGCCATTCGCGACGGCTCCCCTATCGCTGATGAAAAACTGGTAGCTCTTGCCGAATTCGTTCGCGTCCTGTTTCACACCCGGGGCCTGCCATCGGCTGCGGCGGTACAGTCCTTCCTAGCCGCAGGGTATGGCGAACGCCAGGTGCTGGAAATTGTGCTGGCACTGGCTGTAAAAACGCTGAGCAACTACGCCAACCACCTTTTCCATACCCCACTGGATGAGATGTTTGCGGATCGCGCATGGCAACAGATCTGACGATCTAGTTTGATTTGACACTCGTAACGCGACCGGTGACGGCCTTGGTACGTCGCTGGTCGTGATCACCCCTTGGACGAGGAAATGAACATGTTGGCCAAGTTAGTCATCACAATCGGTGCGCTGCTTTACGGCCTCGGGGTCCCCCTGCTGGAGCTCAATCAGACGCATGTGTTCAATCCCGCCTGAGAAGCCCATGCCAGGCTTCATGAAGTGTGGCAACTGGCAACCAACACATCACTGGCTGTGCTTTCACTCTGGCTGACCTGGGGCCGCAACCAAACCCGCCTTCCGAATTTCCTCGCCACTCTGGTTACGGGCGGGTTCCTGCTGGCTTATGTCATTCGGGACTGGTACGGAGGATCCATGGTTCTGTCAGACGGCAGCGAGAAGCTGTTGCTTGGACTAAACCTAGGCGCATTTGTCTTCGGCGTTATCTTCGTTCTTTCGTTGATCGGCATGTTATTGCCGAGCAAAACCCCGTAAATCGTCGCTCTCCGACGGTTGCTGAATCGCCCCTAGTTTCGTAGACACTCGACGACCGCTTATGGCCCAGACCGTGTAAAAACGCAGCAAGCGATGGCCACCAACTGCCGGGAGATTTTCTCAGTGTCCAGGAGGCCGTCGGAGGCCCACTCAGGCGCAATCGGTGATTCTGGTTGCTATGCCACTTTCGGCTTCGGCGCGCCTGCTGGAGGGCGACAAGAGTCGTAAAACAGGCCTCAGGCCTTCATCGCTGCCATCAGGGCACCGCTGCCCAGCACGTTCAGCACGCGTTTGAGATTGTAGGCGAGCGCATGCAGACTCATCTCGGTGCTCACCCGGTCGAGCGTTCTGGTGAGGAAGTGGGTGGCGCCCATCCAGGACTTCAGCGTGCCAAACGGGTGTTCAACCGTTTGGCGGCGGATCCGCATCATCTCGGGCGCTTGATCCAGGCGACTCTGCATAGCCTCGAGCACGGCCTCATGCTCCCAACGGCTCACCCGGCGCTGTGGGCTCGGCGTACAGTGCTCTTTCAACGCACAACCCTGGCAGTGCGAACTCCAGTAGCGGTGCAGCTTCAGTCCTTTCTCGACGCTTGAGTACCGCCAGATCAGGCTTTCCCCAGCCGGGCATCGGTACTCGTTCTTGGCTGCGTCATAGATGAAATCACCTTTGCCGAAGCGGCCCGCCGCTGTGGCTCCCGAGGTCAGCGTCTTGGGCACGAAAACGGTGATTCCAGCTTCATGGCACGCCAGGATTTCTTCACCTTTGAAATACCCTCTGTCTGCGACCGCCGAGAGCTTCTCGACGCCCATGGCCTCTCGTGCCTGCTTGGCCATGGAGCTCAGTTGGTCTCGATCAACTCCGTCGTTCGTGACCTCGTGCGTCACGATTAGGTGGTGCTTCGCATCGACCGCCGCCTGCACGTTGTAGCCGACCATTCCGCTGCCCCGAGTCTTCATTGAACGGGCATCAGGATCGGTCAGGGATATCTGTTTATCCGGTGTTTCGTTGAGCTGAACCTCGATTTCCTTGAGCTCTTGCAGCTTAGTTTTCAAGGTCGCGATCTTGTCGTGGAGACGTTCGGCTTTGATCTGCGCCACGGTAGGTTCCTGACGATCTGCGGTATCGAGTGCAGTCAGGTAGCGGTTGATGCTGGACTCGATCTCCTCCATTCGCCGCTGAAGCTTGGCGCTGGTGAAATTGCGGTCGCGATTGTTGACCGCCTTGAACTTGCTGCCGTCGATGGCCACCAGCGCTTCCGAAAACAGGCCAAGCTGCTGACACAGCACCACGAACTGCCGGCAGACGCCGCGGATTGCCTTGCCGTTATCCTTGCGGAAGTTGGCGATGGTCTTGAAGTCCGGCATCAAACGTCCGGTCAGCCACATCAACTCAACGTTGCGCTGAGCCTCACGTTCGAGACGGCGGCTGGACTGGATGCGATTGAGATAGCCGTAGATGTAGATCTTCAGGAGGTCGGCAGGATGGTAGGCGGGGCGACCTGTTTCAGCCGGGACGACACCATCGAAGCCCAGCTGGCCAAGATCGAGCTCATCGACGAAAACATCGACCACACGCACTGGATTGGTATCACTGACGTAGTCGTCGAGGCTTTCAGGAAGTAAGGTGCTTTGACCTCGGTGTTCACCCTGGATAAACCGTTTCATGGGTTTCCCTTGCGATGAAATTCTCAGAAATCATAGCAAGGGTTTCTCCGGACGTTTTTACACACTCTGGGCCGATTCTGTTGAAAAAGTAGGTTCAGCGGCAGTTGGCCTGTCAGGTGTGCCTGCTGTTGAAGTGGCTGCAAGCCACTTCAAGTTGCCTTTCGGTGTTTCGCTGAGCACTCTGGCTCAGGTTTGAAGGTTAATTCGAGGGTTTCTGCTCACAGCAGGCGTACCTATCCCGTGGGTGGCGGCCCGTGAGGCAGAAGCTTGGCCATGCGTCGCAGGTTTTGCACGGTCGCGGCCAAGGTGAATTCATCAGTCGCACCCGTCAGGCCACGCAGTCGTAAACGGTCGAGTTTCATGATCCGTTTGAGGTGGGCGAAAAGCATCTCCACCTTCTTCCGCTCGCAACGAGAGACTAGGTATTCCGGCGTCTTGGCGATGCGTCGTGCTACGTCGCGGGCAGCCTCATGGATGCTGCGGACGATCTTCCGGTTCGGCGTGTTGGGGCAGCACTTTTCTTTCAGCGGACAGGTGGCGCAGTCGGTTTGGCTGGAGCGGTAGATGATGGTATTGGCCTTGGTCACCCGCGATCTTTGCTGAGTGAAGGCGCGCCACTCACTGCGTAGCGGTTTGCCGGCTGGGCAGCGGTATTCATTGGCTTCCGGATTCCAGAGGAAGTCGTTACTGGAGAGGCTGTCGTCCTTGCGCTCGGTCTTGTCCCACACCGGCACATGCGGCTCGATGTTTTTTTCTTCGACCATCCAGGCCAGCATCGGGGCAGTGCCGTAGGCGGTATCACCAATGAGGCGTTTCGGCGTGAGGTCGAACTGCGCTTCGACACGCGCCACCATCGTCCTGGTTGAGTCGACTTCGGCGGTACGGTGCGCCGGGGTCGCTTCCACATCCATGATCACGCCGTGCTCAGTATCGATCAGGTAATTCGTGGAGTAGGCAAAGAAGGCCGGGCCGCCTGGCGCAGCAGTCCAACGGGACAACGGATCGGTGAGCGAAATTTTCTTGGGAAGAGCTTCAGCCAGCGCCTCTTCATCAAGGGCTTCAAGGTACTCGCGCACAGCGCGGTTGCTGAGCGTTGGATCACGCCAATCGACCTCATCTCCCGCCACCCCACGTTGCCGGTTGGCATCAGCCTTGATGATGCTGGCGTCGACAGCGAAGCCTTCGCCTTTGATCAGTCCAGCTGCCATGCAGCGGCGCAGCACCTCGTTGAACAACCAGCGGAACAGGTCGCTGTCACGGAAGCGGCCGTGGCGATTCTTCGAGAAGGTTGAGTGATTGGGTACTTCGTCTTCCAGACCCAGCCGGCAGAACCAGCGATAGGCCAGATTTAGATGCACCTCTTCGCACAGCTGTCGCTCGGAACGGATGCCGTAGCAGTAGCCAACGATCAGCATGCGCACCATCAACTCCGGATCAATCGAGGGGCGTCCGATGGGGCTGTAGAAGTCGGCCATGTGTGTACGCAGATCGCTGAGATCCAGGCACTGGTCGATGCTGCGCAAAAGGTGTTGGGGCGGAACGTGGTCTTCCAGATTGAACGAGTAGAACAGGCGCTGCTGTCCACTCGGTAGCTCTCCCATCATGCTGTTCGCCCCCGCGCTCGCTGACAGAGCAATTCTGCCGGCGACGTGGGTGGGCAGCTACTTTTTCAACAGAATCGGCCGTTAGCTGCCTGTCACCAACGCCCACTTCCGCCATTCGGCATCGCATAAAAAAGCCCGCCATAAGGCGGGCTTTCAGTAGAGAGAGCTTACGAGGGAAATGGACATTTTTAATTGCCCCTGAAGAGAAATGGACAAAATAAATTGCCCCTATACGCCCCCAGGGTGGACAAAAAGAATTAGCCCTGAACACCTAAGCTGAATGCGTCCCCGCGGCCTCTTCGAGCACTTGCTCGAGCAACGCGCGGTCCAATTGTTGGGTGTCCACTTTGATGTACAACGCGGCCTCCTCGGCCACCACGATGGCGTCGCTGACGCCGGGTATCGCGAGGAGTCGCCCCACCAGTCCGCTGTCGGCCAGCGCCGTCTCGGCAAGCGGGCGGCGCAGACTGGTCACATAAGGCGGCTCGCGCATAGTAGCAGCTGCCAGCAGCCAGAAAACCCCCAGCAACGCACAGCCGACGAACACCAGGCCGAGGCCGCCGTGCTGGTACAGCCAGCCACCCAGAATGCCGCCCAGTGCGGCGCCGAGGAACTGGCTGGTGGAGTACACGCCCATGGCCGTGCCCTTGCCGCCGGCCGGCGCCACCTTGCTCACCAGCGAAGGCAGCGAGGCCTCCAGCAGGTTGAAGGCGGTGAAGAACAGGATGAAGCCCAGCACCAGCGCCTTGAGACCGTGGCCGAAAGCCCAGAAGTACAGCTCGCAGAGCACCAGCATGGCCACCGCGCCACACAGCACGCGCTTCATCCGGCGTTTTTTCTCGGCATAGATGATGAACGGCACCATGCCGAAGAAGCCGACCAGCAGCGCGCTGAGATAGACCCACCAGTGCTCTTCCTTGGCCAGCCCGCCCTCCTCCACCAGCGCCAGCGGCAGGGCGACGAAACTGGCCATGAGGATCGCGTGCAGTACGCCGATGCCCAGGTTCAGGCGCAGCAGCTCGGGGTTGCGCAAGGTCGGCCGCAGCGCCTGGCGCGCCACTCCGGACTCGCGGTGCTGCAGCGTCGTGGAGGCACGCGGCACGAACAGGGCGATGATCAGCATGCCGACCAGCGCCATGCCGGCGGTGGCCCAGAACAACCCGGAGAGGCCAAAGGCGCGGGTCAGCAGCGGGCCAACCACCATGGCCACGGCGAATGACAGGCCGATGCTCATGCCGATCATGGCCATGGCCTTGGTGCGGTGCTGTTCGCGGGTCAGGTCGGAGAGCAGCGCCATCACCGCCGCCGAGATGGCCCCGGCGCCCTGCAGCACACGCCCGGCGATCACGCCCCAGATGGAGTCGGCGGTGGCCGCCAGGGCGGCACCGGCGGCGAAGATCAGCAGGCCGATATAGATCACCGGCAGGCGGCCGATGCGGTCGGAGATCACGCCGAAGGGAATCTGCAGCAGCGCCTGGGTCAGGCCGTAGGCGCCAATGGCCAGGCCGATCAGCGCCGGGGTGGCACCGGCCAGGTCGGTGCCGTAGGTGGCCAGCACCGGCAGGACCATGAACATGCCCAGCATGCGGAAGGCGAACACCAGGGCCAGGCCACCGGCGGCGCGCGTTTCGCTGGCACTCATGCGTTCGCTGTGCGGATCGTGCATGGAAAAACCCTGAACAAATTGGCCGGCGATTCTAGCAGCCATCCCTGCGCCGATACAGGCGCGGCGCTTTGCCGCGCGACGACGGCCGGCCGTATACTGCGTGGTTTCCGCCCGCCCACCTGCGAGGCTGCAGTCGGGAGCCTCTAAAAGCGTTGGCGAGGCAGCCAGCGCAAGGCAAAAGCAGGCGAAGACGCGCAGTTTACGAGTAGTAAATGAGCATTCTGAGCCTGCTTTTAACGCAGCGATGGCAACGCAGATAGCTTTTAGAGGTTCCCTAAGTGGACAAGATTCTGATCCGGGGCGCTCGCACCCATAACCTTAAAAACGTCGACCTGACCCTGCCGCGCGACAAGCTGATCGTGATCACCGGCCTGTCCGGTTCCGGCAAGTCATCGCTGGCCTTCGACACCCTCTACGCCGAGGGTCAGCGCCGTTATGTCGAGTCGTTGTCGGCCTACGCCCGGCAGTTCCTGTCGATGATGGAGAAGCCCGACGTCGACACCATCGAGGGCCTCTCTCCGGCCATCTCCATCGAGCAGAAGTCGACCTCGCACAACCCGCGCTCGACCGTCGGCACCATCACCGAGATCTACGACTACCTGCGTCTGCTCTATGCCCGCGTCGGCATCCCGCGCTGCCCGGACCACGACGTGCCGCTGGAAGCACAGACCGTCAGCCAGATGGTCGACCAGGTGCTGGCCCTGCCCGAGGGCCGCAAGCTGATGCTGCTGGCCCCGGTGATCCGCGAGCGCAAGGGCGAGCATCTGGCGGTGTTCGAAGAGCTGCGCGCCCAGGGCTTCGTGCGCGCCCGGGTCAACGGCAAGCTCTACGAGCTGGACGAACTGCCCAAGCTGGACAAGCAGAAGAAGCACTCCATCGATGTGGTGGTGGACCGCTTCAAGGTGCGCGAGGACCTGCAGCAGCGCCTGGCCGAATCCTTCGAGACCGC
This sequence comes from Aquipseudomonas alcaligenes NBRC 14159, assembly GCF_000467105.1. Classification (GTDB taxonomy): domain Bacteria; phylum Pseudomonadota; class Gammaproteobacteria; order Pseudomonadales; family Pseudomonadaceae; genus Aquipseudomonas; species Aquipseudomonas alcaligenes. Next base: position 11,282 of record NZ_BATI01000056.1, on the reverse strand, counting down.
CATCAAGCTGGCCGACGGCATCGCCCTGGTCGCCCCCATGGACGACGAAGAGGGTGACGAGATCATCTTCTCCGCGCGCTTCGCCTGCCCGCACTGCGGCCATTCGATCAGCGAGCTGGAGCCCAAGCTGTTCTCCTTCAACAACCCGGCCGGCGCCTGCCCGACCTGCGACGGCCTGGGCGTGAAGCAGTTCTTCGACGGCAAGCGCCTGGTCAACGGCGAGCTGACCCTGGCCGAAGGTGCCATCCGCGGCTGGGACCGGCGCAACGTCTACTACTTCCAGATGCTCGGCTCGCTCTCCACGCACTACGGTTTCAGCCTGGAGGAGCCGTTCGACGAGCTGGCCGCCGAGCACCAGAAGGTCATCCTGTTCGGCAGCGGCACGCAGAACGTCGACTTCAAGTACCTCAACGACCGCGGCGACATCGTCAAACGCTCGCACCCGTTCGAGGGCATCATCCCCAACCTCGAGCGCCGTTACCGCGAGACCGAGTCGGCCACTGTGCGCGAGGAGCTGGCCAAGTTCCTCAGCACCCAGCCCTGCCCGGACTGCCGTGGCACCCGCCTGCGCCGCGAAGCGCGCCACGTGTGGGTGGGCGAGCGCACCCTGCCGGCCGTCACCGGCCTGCCGGTAGGCGAGGCCTGCGACTATTTCGGCGGCATGAGCCTGACCGGCCGCCGCGGCGAGATCGCCGAGAAGATCCTCAAGGAGATCCGCGAGCGCCTGCAGTTCCTGGTCAACGTCGGCCTCGACTACCTGACCCTGGACCGCAGCGCCGACACCTTGTCCGGCGGCGAGGCCCAGCGTATCCGCCTGGCCAGCCAGATCGGCGCCGGCCTGGTCGGCGTGATGTACATCCTCGACGAGCCGTCCATCGGCCTGCACCAGCGCGACAACGAGCGCCTGCTCGGCACCCTCACCCACCTGCGCAACCTGGGCAACACGGTGATAGTCGTCGAGCACGACGAGGACGCCATCCGCCTGGCCGATTACGTGGTCGACATCGGCCCCGGCGCCGGCGTGCACGGCGGCCGCGTGGTCGCCGAAGGTACCCCGGACGAGGTGATGAACCACCCCGACTCGCTGACCGGCAAGTATCTCTCCGGCCGCGAGAAGATCCGCTACCCGGCCACCCGCACCCCGCGCGACAAGAAGAAGCTGCTCAAGCTCAAGGGCGCGCGCGGCAACAACCTGCGCAACGTCGACCTGGAGATCCCGGTCGGCCTGCTCACCTGCGTGACCGGCGTGTCCGGCTCGGGCAAGTCGACGCTGATCAACAACACCCTGTTCCCGCTCACCGCCACCGCGCTGAATGGTGCCACCACCCTGGAGGCTGCGCCGCACGACTCGTTCGACGGCCTGCAGCACCTGGACAAGGTGGTCGACATCGACCAGAGCCCTATCGGCCGTACGCCGCGTTCCAACCCCGCTACCTACACCGGCCTGTTCACCCCGATCCGCGAACTGTTCGCCGGTGTGCCCGAGTCGCGCTCGCGCGGCTACGGGCCGGGCCGCTTCAGCTTCAACGTCAAGGGCGGCCGCTGCGAGGCCTGCCAGGGCGACGGCGTGATCAAGGTGGAGATGCACTTCCTGCCGGACATCTACGTGCCGTGCGACGTGTGCAAGGGCAAGCGCTACAACCGCGAAACCCTGGAAGTGAAGTACAAGGGCAAGAGCATCACCGAGGTGCTCGACATGACCATCGAGGAAGCCCGCGAGTTCTTCGATGCCGTGCCGGCGCTGGCGCGCAAGCTGCAGACCCTGGTCGACGTCGGTCTGTCCTACATCAAGCTGGGCCAGAGCGCGACCACCCTGTCCGGTGGCGAGGCGCAGCGGGTCAAGCTGAGCCGCGAGCTTTCCAAGCGCGACACCGGCAAGACCCTGTACATCCTCGACGAGCCGACCACCGGCCTGCACTTCGCCGATATCCAGCAACTGCTCGACGTGTTGCACCGCCTGCGCGACCACGGCAACACCGTGGTGGTGATCGAGCACAACCTCGATGTCATCAAGACCGCCGACTGGCTGGTCGACCTCGGCCCCGAGGGCGGCTCCAAGGGCGGCATGATCATCGCCACCGGCACCCCGGAGGACGTCGCGGCCAACCCGGCTTCGCATACCGGGCACTTCCTCAAGCCATTGCTGGAACGTGATCGCGCCTGATCGTCGCCCAAATGAAAAAGCCCCGCAGATGCGGGGCTTTTTCTTGTTGCCAGGATCAGACGCCCAATACGGCCACTACCGACGAGATGACCTCGTCAATATCGCTCTCCAGGCCGACCCAGAGCGGTAAGCGCACCAGGCGCTCGGCGACACTCTGGGTAACCGCCAGGCCGTCATGGGCACGACCGTACCTCTGCCCCGCCGGTGCGGAATGCAACGGTACATAGTGGAATACGGTGCCGATGTCGCGCGCCCGCATCGCCTCGATAAAGGCCGTGCGCTGCTGCAGGTCGGGCAGCAGCAGGTAGTACATATGAGCATTGTGCCCGCAGCTCGCCGGCATCTGGGGGCGCCGCAGCCTGCCTTGCTGCTCCAGTTCGGCAAAGGCCTCGTGGTAGCGCTGCCAGAGCTGCAGGCGCCGCAGTGTGATGTCCTGCGCCTCCTCCATCTGCGCCATCAGGAAGGCGGCGTTCAGCTCGCTGGGCAGATAGCTGGAGCCGAGGTCGCACCAGGTGTACTTGTCCACCTGGCCGCGGAAGAACTGGCTGCGGTTGGTGCCCTTCTCCCGGATGATCTCTGCGCGCAGGGCATAGACCGGATCGTTGATCAGCAGTGCACCGCCCTCGCCCGAGCTGAGATTCTTGGTCTCGTGGAAGCTGAGACAGGCCAGGTGGCCGATGGAGCCGAGCGGCCTGCCCTTGTAGCGGGACATGACGCCCTGGGCCGCGTCCTCGATGACGATCAGGCCATGGCGCTCGGCGATGTCCATGATGGCGTCCATCTCGCAACCGACACCGGCGTAGTGCACCGGGACTATCGCCCGGGTACGCGCGGTGATGGCCGTCTCGATCTTGCTCTCATCGATATTGAAGGTGTCCGGACGGACATCGACGAATACCGGGATGGCACCGCGCAGCACGAACGCATTGGCCGTGGAGACGAAGGTAAAGGACGGCATGATCACTTCGTCGCCTGGCTGCAGGTCGGCAAGGATGGCCGCCATTTCCAGGGCTGCAGTGCAGGAATGGGTGAGCAGTGCCTTACGGCAACCAATCTGCGCCTCCAGCCAACCTGAACACTTGCGGGTGAAGGCGCCGTCGCCGGCCAGGTGGCTGTTGGCATGGGCCTCGGCGATATAGCCGAGCTCCTTGCCGGTCATGTAAGGCTTGTTGAAGGGAATCCTCATGGGCCCACCTTTCTTGCCACTACCAGCCGCGAGCCGCCAATCGGCAGATTGATGCCGAGGCGGATCAGCCCCTGCTCAAGGCGCATCAGCCCCAGGAACAGGGCATTGAGCGGGGCAGGCAGCCTGAGCTCGGCCAATGGGTCGTAATCCTGGTCCACCCGCTTGTTCTGTAAGCGCGACAGCAGCATGGCCGGCAATAGGAGGCTGACGAATGAGCTAGTGCATTCGATGCGAAAGCCGCTGCTCTCCAGCTTTTTCTCCAACTCCCCGGGGGCATAGCGCCGCACGTGGCAGGCATAGTCATCCGCGGCACTCCAAAGCCAGGCGTGTTGCGGGACAGTTGCCAGCAGAACTCCGCCAAGCCGTAGCGCCTGATGCAACTGCCCCATCACCCGCTCGTCCTCTTCAATGTGTTCCAGCACATCGAACGCCCCCACGACGTCGAACTCGTCGCGGAAGGGAATATGCCGGGCATCCATCTGCATGAACTGGGCACTCGGCACGCGTGCAGCCGCAAACGGCAGGCCGGCGAGGAATATCTCGCTGCCGAACAACTGTGCCTGCGGGTGCTCGGCAGCGACTCCGGAAAGCACGAAGCCTGTGCCACAGCCCACTTCGAGATAGTTCTGCATGGCCGGCTGATAGCGGCGTATGGCCCAGGCAATCAGCTCGTTGCGCGCCCTGAACCAGAAGTTCGCCGCCTCCAGCGCAGCGAGCTCGGCGAAATAGTCGGCCTTGAACCCGCCACCTTCGTGGGCAAACTCCGGCGCATGGGCATCGATGCCCTGGAGCCGCTCGGGAGCGTGGCCACAGTCGGGGCAGTGCCAGTTACTGGCGACGAAGGCGTGTTCACAACGCAGGCAGACTCTCATGAAGGATCGACTCCGGGCCCCGGGGTGCGTTGCACGAACACGAAGCCCCTGAACAGGACAAACAGAAACACCGCGACGACGACGATGGCGACGGCCTGAACGATCTGGTGGGCAAAGCCCAGCGTATCGACGAAGAGCACCAGCAACGTCAGGTTCAGCAGATAGCCCAGCGCATGCGCCAGCATGAAACGCAGGCCTGCCGCACCGATATGACCGTCATGGCGAAAGGTAAAGCGACGGTTGGCAAAAAAGCCCAGGGTGGCCCCCGATGCATAGAGCGCCGTCATGGTCAGCTTCGGCGTAAAGCCCAGATGAGTCAGTAGCAGATACAGGGCATAGCCTGCAAGGTTGCTCAGGAGCCCGACTAATGCATAGCTGAACAGTTGCCTGGCCGTGCGCCAGAGGCCTTTCTCAGTCGGCATCCAGGACCGCCAGGCCAAAGCCGCTGCGGCCGTAGCCGTTGCCGTTGTAGAACATGTAGCGCTGGCCCGCATGATCGAGCACATAGGGGTACTCGATCATCTCCGAATCCCAGCCGCTGGCGGATACCGAAATGCCCGCCTGATCCAGGGCAAGCCGCCAGTTAGCGCCATCCTCGCTGCGAGCGTAGCCAATACGGTAGGTCTCTCCCGAACCACTGCGGTAGGAGAACCACATCTCCAGGCCATCACCCTCCAGAGCAGGAAGCACGGTGGGGCGGGAAAACGCCTGGGCCAACCCGAGTTCGAAAGGTACGGCCAGACCATTGCGCTGCCAGGCGTGGCCATCCTGCGACGATGCATGCTGGATGGCATGCAGCATTTCGCCGTTGCCTGCATCCCAGCTATGGGTCGATCCATACCACATGTCGAAGCCACCCTCCGCGTTGCTCAGCACCCAGGGATAGGAGAGGCTCAGCGGGTCGGTGGAGTCGCTGCCCATGAACGGCTGCTCGTCCGCGAGCCGTAGGGCGAGCTCGGCATCCAGGACGAGGCGGCCGATATCTCCCCGCCAGTGCCCATCAGCGGGGTTCTGCCAGCCCATGAACAGCATGTAGCGAACCCCATCCGCCTGGTAGCAGTTGCCGATGCTCACGCCATCGGCAAAGAAGCTGCCCGCCGGGCCATGCTGAAAGCAGGGGGCGTGGTGCAGTTCGACCACCTTGCGCTGAACGATATCGACGTCGACTGCGCCGACCGAAGAGCGATTGCGGCTGTCTCGCCCGCTGTAGAAGACCCGATAGACATCATCCTTCAGGTGTACCGGCAGGGGATTGGCCGCATGGGTCAGCAGCTTCTCGTGCCCCCCTTCGGTGGGCGGCACGAACAGGCAACCGAGCTTGCGCCAGCGCCGGCTCATATCTTCCGCAACCTGCTGCTCGGAACTGCCGAGCGCTCGGTGGCGCTACCGATGTAGAGCCCGTCGGGCTCCGCATCAGCCAGCAGCAGGGTTCCGGCCCCCAGTACGCAGCGCTCGCCCACCTTGATGTGATCGCGCAGCGTGGCATTGACGCCGATGAAGCATTGCTCACCCACCTCCACGCCGCCGGACACCACCACATGGGAGGCGATGAAGACGTGATCCCTGATCACCGAGTGGTGGCCGATGTGATTGCCGCTCCACAGCGTGACGTTGTCACCGATGCTCACAAACGGCTGGACGGTGTTGTCTTCGAAAATAAAGCAGTTCTCGCCGATACGCCCTTGGTTGAGCACGGTGGCGTGGGAACTCACATAGCTGGCTAAGTGATAACCCAGCGCCCTGGCAGCAAGGAACTTCTCTTTGCGCAGGGCATTGATCTTGGAATAGCTGAGCGCAATGAACAGGTCGTAGCTCTCCGGAGGATAGTGCGCAGCGACCTCCTCGAAGGGCACCACCGGGAGATCGCAGAAGGAAGACGCCTCCAGGTATGCGGCATCGACTGTAAAGGCCGCCACCTCGTAGGGTGAGTCGCTGGTGAAGTAGAAATGGGCAAGCTGGGCAATGTCGCCCGAGCCAAATATCACGAGTTTCTTCACTGGCCCCTCACTTGCGGTAGGCAATCTTGTAATCGAGCGCGCAGAGCACTTCAGGCGCCACAGGCTTGAACTGATTGCGGGCGATATCCTCGGCACTAACCAGCGGCTGGTTGAACTGGCGATACCTGAAGTCGTACTCGCCCGCTTCCGCCCCTCGCTGCTGCAGGTATATGCGGCTCATGTACTCGAAGAGCGGTCGCCAGGACTCGAAATGGCAGCCAGCCTTACCGATCACCGCACGTCGGAAACGCAGCGTATGCCCGAAATAGAGACGATCGGACGCGTGCATCGACAGCCGCGAGCCATCCTCGGCGAACAGCGGGACACGCTCGTGAAAGTCGACAGAGTCCAGCACAAACCAATTCTCCGCCATGCGCAGATCGGTCTTGTTGAAGACATTGATCGGTGTGATGCCATAGATGTGCGCCAGGCGCGCACCGAGATTGGGCAGGCCGTTCCAGCCGATATAGGGTGTAGGCACCGCCGCGAAGTAGAGCAGTATGAGTAGACATACATGCAGGGTGACGGCCTGGGGGAAGCTCGAACGGCTTTCCTCAACGCTCATCGAGCAAAGGAATTTGCGCCGCGGCAGCTCACAGACCCCGAACAACCGGGTGCGACGCTCGGCAATGAATCGGTAAATTCGCGGGCCGATCCACAGCAGCCGCCCAAGCAACAGCAGGGGAAACAGCGGCCAGAGCAGCACCAGGGTACGGCTCAGCTGAACGTAGAAGTCGTAACCACGGAACAACCTGCGGCTCGGCCCATCCACACCATAGAGATCGGTTAGCGCCTGCTCCATGTCGAGGCCGATTTCGTCCAGCAGCGGCTTGTTCTTCGAGAGCGGGCGCAGATTGACCCGGCCAAATACGTCCAGCAGGGTGACCGCCTGCACGGTCCGGTCACAGAGGTTGCAGCGGTCGTCATAGAGCACCTCCAGCGGCTGCCGGCGGTCCAGGCCGGAAACAGACCAGAAGAGTGCAAGCCACAGCACCACCTCGATCTCGGCCAGATAACCCAGCTGCAGGAAGAACATCGACAGTGCAAAGAACAACCAGCCCCACACGATCACATAGAGGCGGAACCAGCCGCCCAGCAAGACGAAAGGCAGGACGGCCGGATACCACAGCATCATCATCCACAGAGAGCCCTTGGCCAGCCCCACGGCGACCGCGCTGGAAGCGAACACTGCACTGAACTGCTCATGCCAGACGGCCATGAAGTTGTTGCTCAGCAGCAGAGGGCCGGCGCTGCCATCCATCCAGGCCGGCTCATTGAGGTGGATCGCGATGGAGTACACGCAAACCGCCCAGTAGCTGGCCAGCGTAGTGAACTTGGCATAGAAGATCGCCTCCCGCCCCGGCGCCCCGCGGTAGTACAACAGCGGCCAGTGCAGGCTGGGCAGGCGCTTGAGTAATGCGGAGTCTAGGGACAAGTACTTGCCGGCATTCACCAGCAACAACAGCACCGCCAGAATGGCGCCGATGTCATTGCCCAGGGTCGACTTGGCTACCACCAAGTCGCCGTACTGCCACATAGCCCCGACCAGAAATACCAGCACCCATTGCGTCAACAACCCTAGCGCCAGCAGAGCACCGGCAAGCATCTCGGCGCCGGCCCAAAGTCCCACTGCCGAAAAGCGCTCCGAGTCCAGCAGCAGCCCATAGACATCCAGCCCCCTGGCGAACAGGATCAGACCGAAGAGCACGCGCAACAGTGCGAACTTGTTGTGCTCGAATGCCGAGTTACCAGGAAATGCGCGGGGCGCCATGCTCCCGGCAAAGGTGGACATCAGGCCAAGCAGTCCGGGGACGCATTTCACCAGCAGCGCACACACCGCTAGAGAGGCCAAAAACCAACCGATCAAGGTCCACATTGCTCAAGCCTTCCTGACCAGAATGGTGAACTCATAGAGACCGTAGTCGTGCAGTAGCGCCACATTCCGCGAGTAGCGCCGCTTGCACAGATCGAAGAGATGACAAGGATCTGCGTAGTAGAGATCGCCGCGCATTCTATCGGCATCGGAATAGGAGGTCAGACAATTGAAGGCAAAACCCCTTCTGCTGGTGCGATCCAGCGTCTCCAGCACGGACTCTATATACCCGAGCCACTCTGCTTCGGAGTGCGCCATGCGCACATTGAAGATACCGCTGGCCACACCGTAGTCTGCCACCTGATCAGGTTCGCTCGCACACAGGAAACGAACCGAAGCGTCTCCAGCATAACGGGCATTGGCGGCGCTGATCATGTCCGCGGACACGTCGAAACCGTTGTAGGCAAAGTCCCGGTACTGCCCGGCTAGGTATTCGCACAGCGCGCCATAACCACAACCCAGGTCATTGAGCGAGAAGCCGGTACTGCCCTCTACCACCCGACACAATTGCTCGAAGCGCAGCAACTGCCCGGAGACACCGTTCCAGTCGACGCCCTGCGGTGTCTCCCCATGCTTCGCGAGTTTGCGCGAGTAGTAGCCCGCGACCTCATCAAGAATCTCGCTTGTCGGTACTTTCATAAATCTGCCTGATGATCGTGTAGGGGCGCTGCTTGGTTTCGGAGAAGATCTTCGACAGGTAGATACCGACCACACCGATGAAGGAGATGACCATCCCCCCGAGCAGCCAGATAGAGGCCATGACCGAAGTCCAGCCGCCCAGAGGACGCGCTAGAAACATCCAACTGACGACCAGCCAGAGGGTGTACAGGGCAGAAAATCCGAAAATGGCCAGCCCGATGTAGAAGATGGCTACCAAGGGGGTATTGCTGAAGGAAGTGACGGAGTTGACCAGCAGCGACATCTTCCGGCGAAAGGTATAGGTGGTGTTGCTGGAAGAAAGCTTGCGCACCTGGCAAGGACGCTGGGAAAAGCCGGTGATGTACCACAGCCCAGCCAGAAACACCTCACGCTCCTGGTGACGCAGCAAGGCGTCCACATAGCGTCTGCTCATCAGCCGGGCCGTCACAATATTCTCCGGCAGGTCAAGGCCGGTAATACCCTTGAACAGGCTGTAGAACCAGCGCCCGGTCCAGCGCTCGAAGAGCCCCCCCTTGCGCGACTCCTGAACGCCGTAGACCACGTCGGCTCGCTGCTCCGTCATCTGCTCGGCAAAGGCGCCCAGCCATTCGGGTTGCTCCTCAAGATCACTATCGAGCAGAAAAACCCGCTCCCCTTGCGCCTGGGCAAGTCCCGTCATCATGGCCTTGTGATGACCGAAGTTCTTCGACAGATCGACGACCCGCAGGTGTCGATCACTCTCGGCACAGACTATCGCCACATCCAGGCTATGGTCGGGAGACCCGTCATTGACCAGTACTATCTCGTAATCATCCCCCACGAGTGCGCGCGCGGCAGCGCCTGCGCGCTGACAGAACTCCTCTATGTAGCTCGCCGACTGGTAGAGCGTCGCGACGACGGAAAGCTTCATACCGCGACATACCTCATATAGCGGGCCGCATCGCGGCCACAGTTGAACAGCAGATCCAGGATAGTGACGCCGTGTACGAAGTCCCCCCACAACTGGGGGTACTCGGGATAGCCGGCGTAGTCGAACCAGCTCAGCCCCACGCCAGCAGCCGTGAAAACGTCTGGTTCGATGTAGTCTCTAGCGGCCGGCCCCGAGACATAGATCTGCCCACCGGCCTGTCGGCAGAGATCCGCCAGACGCTCCGTCTTGCCATCCGCCAGCACATAATCCCAGGAGTTGCTGATGACCGTGGCAATGCCAAGGTAGCGGCATACGGCTTCGATGAAAGCACGATTGAGCTGACTCAGATGACTGAAGGTACCTTCCAGATAGAGCGGCTGCAGCCATTCGGCGACCTCCTTGAAGCAGCGCGAGCGACTGTAGTTCTGCACCAGCGAGCGCCAATGGGCCTCGGCCCATGCCTCACCATCGAGCTCGGTCTCACGGATACTCTGGTGATAGCGACCCTTGACCTTCACCGGCACCGTCAGCCACTGCACTCCCTGCGGAGTCTTGATCTGGTTGCGGTTACGCCAGTCGCGCCGGGTGTACTGCATGTCATCGAACAAGATGAACTCATCAACAGAGGCGATCATGTCGAAGTATCCCTTCCAGGGGATGTAGTTCGACTGCAGGATTGCGACTTTCTTGGGTTCATTACTACGAATGTCGAAACTCATGGACGGCACTCTCTGGCCTGAATCTGTGGCGGCGATAATCTATCTGCGATCCATATCACCTTGGCCTTCGAACGCTCGCACGCTACCCGAATATCGAACTGGTCGCGGCTGATGAGCTTTCCGGTTGTGGCATATGCCGCCAAGCCATATCCGGAAGACTTGGCCGGAGCACCGTGCACAAGCGGGACGCCCCATACTGCGTACGCCAAGATCCCTTGAGCCCAGATATGACCCTTGAGTGAAACGAGCTCCTGCTCAAAAACCTCGCGCGACAAAAACAGCGCAGAGTCACCGGCGGATACGCCATATGCTTGCATGTTTTGCAGCAGACTGTGCCTAAATTTCGCCATACGACCATTGAGCGTGGCTAACTTGGCGCGCTTGGTTGTGCGAGAGTCAGAAAGATGCAGCTGACTCGCTGGCGGAAGAAACTTGTTGATGCCAGCAAAGGGATAATCCACCAGTACACGCCATGCTTTCGGCGCTGACTCGCGCCAGTTGAACAGGGTATAAGAACTCGCATTCAGCTGAATAACAAACAAAAGCGTGGCGGCCGTCAGCGTAATTAAAAGCCCCCGACGCAGTGACGGAGTTAAGTTCTCATCCATGAAAAAATCAAAGATACTGGCAATCACCACAACCGCAATAAATAGCGATGGGAAAAGGAGGCCATGAGTAAAGTACATGACATCGCTGAGGCTCAGACCTTGGTAAACGGTCGTTAACCCCCAAAGGATGAGCATCGATCCACTTGCCGCCAAGAGAAGCTGTACCGAGATCGCACTCGCACGAAGCACTGCAAAGGCCATGAGCAGGCACCACAGCAATCCCAGATCCTGAGCCCAGGACACCACAGTTACTCCGCCACGAGAAAGCTGGGGCTGGGTATAGAAATCCAGTAATGCTCCGCCCCTTAAGGAAA
>NZ_BATI01000057.1 GCF_000467105.1 Aquipseudomonas alcaligenes NBRC 14159 | reverse complement strand
AGCAGGCCCGGAGAAAGAATGCCGCTCAGCGAGTCCAGCTGCCCCAGCTCACGCCCGGCATTCACGAACACCAGGGTGCCGGGCAACATGCCCAGCTGGCTGACCCACCAGTAGGTGCGCGCTGGCAGCTTGGTCAGGCCCATGGCCAGGTTGATCAGGAAGAACGGAAACACCGGCACCAGGCGCAGGGCAAACAGGTAGGAAGCGCCCTCCCGCTCGATACCCTGATCGATACTCCCCAGACGCTGGCTGAACTTGGCCTGAACCCAGTCGCGCAGCAGAAAACGGCTGATCAGCATGGCCAGGGTCGCGCCCAGAGTAGAGGCGAAGGACACCAGCACAGTGCCGCCCAGCAGACCAAACAAGGCCCCGGCGACTAGGGTCATCAAGGCAGCCCCTGGTAACGACAAGGCTGTGACCACGACATACAGCAGGAAAAACAGCCCCCCCACCAGCAGCGGATTGGCCGAGACCTGGGCGCTCAATGCCGCTTGCTGGGCCTTGAGGTTCGTCAGGTTGAGGTACTGGGG
>NZ_BATI01000058.1 GCF_000467105.1 Aquipseudomonas alcaligenes NBRC 14159 | reverse complement strand
GTCGATAAACCGACTCCTGAGCTCCGAGAAAAAGACTGCCCCCCCCGGAGAGGTCGCCAAAAGCGCACTGTAATAAAGCAGCTCGCCAATCATCTGATTGATGAACACATCAATCGAGGATTGCCATCATGAAATCACTTTTGAGCCAAACAGCAGCCCTGATGCTGGTGCTCGCCAGTAGCGTAGTCACGGTCCATGCGGAGGACGGTAGCGAGCGTCTCGCGAATTTCAGACTGCAAAATGACGCGATGATTGCCGAGCGCTCCGCGGTATCAATAGAGGAGCGTGTGGCGCAGATTATGGAAACGCAGCCAACCGCCTCTGGTCCGCAGGACAACCTGCAATGGTCCGAGGGCCAGGGGGCTACGAATCAAAATCGCGCCTCCCAACTGAAAATTCGCGACGTTCACCGCAGCCAGAAATAATGGCAACTCTCGGGCTTTTTCGGGTATGGTCCTGCGAGCCGAACACTTCGGCTTCCCCTGTGCACAAGGATGTGTACTTCCTAGCACGTATCCGTCATTAGCCTGAAGACTGTCGTTTCAAGCCCTACACAGGCCTGGAGACTCTCCTAATGCTTTCATTCGCTGCTAGCTGGTTTGGCAGGAACTCAACCTCATCAACGGCCGCTACTGAGGCGACGCAGGCTCTGCTCAGCAGCCTGTTGACCATGGCCTGGTTTGTTGAAGCTCGCGACCCCTATACAGGCGGGCATCTTTGGCGTGTCTCACGCTACGCCCACCTGCTCGCCACTGCCGCCGGTCTTTCTGCGCCTGAAGCCGCACGAATAAGCCTGGGCGGATTTCTTCACGACCTCGGCAAGATCGGCATCGCCGATGCGATTCTGCGTAAAACCTCATCGCTGACCGACGACGAATATGCGGTCGTGAAGACCCATCCAGAGCAAGGCCTGCGCATGCTTGCCGGTCACCCGCTGGCGAACTTGGTGCGCGAGGCCGTTTACAGCCATCATGAGCGCCCCGATGGCAAGGGCTATCCGCGCGGCCTTAGCGGTAACGCACTGCATATCGATGCGCGAATTGTCGGGCTATGCGATGCCTTTGATGCCATGACCAGCAGCCGTCCGTATCGGGCTGGCATGAGCAGAGGCCAGGCACTGGCAATTATTCAGGGCCAGAGCGGCAGTCAGTTTGACCTGCAACTGAGTGAGCGTTTTGTTGAACTGGGGCGCCAAGGCGTACTGGATCACGTGATGGGCCACTCAGATGAAGGCATCCCTCTGCAGAGCTGCCCCATGTGTGGCCCAACGCTGGTGTTGACCCGGGAAAGTCATGCAGGGGAACACATTTACTGCCGCAATTGTGCGGGTGAGTTCGAGCTGAAGAGTGCAGAGCATAAGCTGGTAGCCGAGCCCACAGGGCGACAGGGCTCCCCCCGTGACCTGGAACCTGAAGCTGATCATGGCCTGATCCGTCGGGTGGTAGCTGAGGCCGCTGCCAACATGTCGCTGGAGCTGATGCTCAGCACGAGCCAGCAGGGGGGATGACCATGCATTTACCCCCGATTACTCCGGCACACTCTCGGCTATTGTATCGCTCAGGCAAAGTAGCCTTGGTGGTTGGCACCCTGCTGAACCTGATCAACCAGAGTGATGTTCTGCTCGGGTCCGCTGAACTATCGGTGCAGCACTTGCTTCTGAACTATCTGGTGCCATTTGCGGTATCAGCCTATAGCGGTCTCAAGGCTGTGCATCAGAACACTTGACGTTCGCCCTGCCACCAGCGCCAGGTATCGAGCAGATCGAAGATCAGGCTGATGCCGTTTACCAGCAACACGAGACCGATAAACATCACTTCCCCTGCATCCGGAGCAGGGGTCTGCAACACGCGCATCAGTAGCAGAATCTGCAGAGGCCCCCAGACAACCAGGTGCGGTAGCGCCATCGCTCGACTGAATCCTGCATACCGGTAAAGCAGGAGCATATTGCTGCCCAAGGCCAAGACTGCCGCCAGAGCGACCATCTGCGCCGCCTGATATTCGAGCACAAGGAAACTGAGCAGATTGACTGGCACCAGCACCAGCGCCATCCAAACCTGTACCCACAGGGGAAGACGGCGAAAGGACAGCCAGAGCTGGCGGTTAATCTCAACGAATCGGTTCATGGCTTCATTCTTCTGGAGGGGATGTGACGAGCTGACCGCCACGTGATTTGCGCAGGGCCTACACAACCGTCAGAGCTGCTCGTTCAACGACCAGTCGTAATCAAGAAACTCGATGTCTGGCTCAGGCTCAGTCGGCGCAACCTCCGCCCCTGCAGACAACCATCGGATGTGCGCCTGGAGATACCCCTGCAGCGAGCCACTGCGCTTGATAAAGTCATCACCATACCAGTCGAAGATCATTGAGACCTCGAAGCGCTGCTGTTCTGGGTTAAACCGATTGCGCCGATGATCACTGAGGAAGCGGCGCTGGCTATCTTCCAGCTGGACATCCAGTCGCTCCGCGATAAAGGCCTCCGGGCGCAGCGCCGGACAGCCAATCGAGGCGCAGTTGACGGCAAAATGAATACGCTGCTCATCGAACACCCCAGGCTCGCGGATCATTCCATGCTCGATCTGATCGAGGCTCATCGTCTGCCCAAGCAAGGGAATGAATTCCAGCTTCCAGGGACTGCTGAGCAAGCCGCCGATTTCCTTGATCGACTGCAACGGGTAATGCTCGATTATCAGTTTGACGGTGAAGGCGTTGTAGCTGTTGATCAAGAAAGCCAACTGTTGCGGCCTGCTCCAGCTGTCGTACTGGTCGCGCGACACTGCCGAAAGCACCCCCAGATAGCGATCCAGGTCGGCCTCATCCCGCTTGAAACCACGATAGTCGACGGCGCTGGCAAAGCCGACCGCATCCCAGGCGACATGACGGGCAAGCAAGGTGGACCATTGCTCATGCCCCTGATCAAACGTGGCAGCCTGAGCCAATCCGCTGAACATGAGCAGCAGGCTAAAGAGCAGATTACGCATGAGTTCTCCTAAGGTTTTGCCTTGTTACTGGTGGCCCTGCCCGAGTTGTAGCGCTGCGCCAGGCGCTGAGGTGATACGCCGCAGGCATACCCCAGTGCCAACCAGCGATTGCGTAACGAACGACGCCACCAGCCATCCCGTTGCCAACGCCTGGCATCGACCAACAAGCCATCTGGCAAAACGACCAGGCGACCCTGCAGGCGAGCCCGCTTGACCAGTTCAACCTCCTCGAACAACGGCCAGGGGCTGTGCTGACCTGACAGCTGATAGATGCTGCGGTCAAAGAACAAACCCTGATCGCCATAGGGCACGCCGAACGCGTTGCGCAGGGCAATCAACTGTTCGAGCATTCGGCTTTGCCAGCACGGCTGGCCGGCAAAGCGGAACGCGAAGTAACCACCCACTGCACCAGCACCGAGTGCACGCGTGATCGACAACAGAGGGTTGCCCTGCAGCTTGGCGTCGGCATGCAGAAACCACAGGATCTGATGCTTCGCATGGCTGACACCCAGACGCAGCTGCTCCCCTCTACAGGGCTGGGCGGGCAGCCACTGCGCACCATGCCGTTGGCAGATGTCATGACAGAGGGAACTCTGCGCCGCATCGACCACCAGCACTTGCAAGTTTTGCGGCGTGTTCTGTGTCAGTCCCTGCAATTGAGTGAGCAATTCACTCAGTGCCGACTCATCGTGCCAGCAAGGAATGATCACGCTGACAGGGGCAATATCCATCATCCCGACGCCCCCAACTGTTCAAGCGCCTGGCGCAAGGCTAACCGCGCCGGACGTGCGTCCGCGGCCAATAATGCATAGAGCGGCCGCAGATCTTGCTGGTGGTCGATATCGAACAGTTGACCGGCCACCGCGACACGCTGACCAGCCTGGCGACAGCACTCGCCAAGCGCTTCGCCCAATTGCGGGGTGCTCCAGGGCAAGGCACATAGATCCGGCCAGGGCAGATTGGAGGCCATCAGCACAACCCCACCATCCTCAGCCGAGAGCAGTACGCTGTCGTTTTCCTCCAGCAGGTAAGACACGCGCTTGTAATCGGCAAAACCCAATGCGGGGCAATCACTGCCGATGTAGATCAGACTTTGATGACCCTGATGGCGTAACTGAGCATCCAGCTGATTGATGCGCTCACCCAGATTGCCTTCCCCCTGCGCCAGACACTCACTCGCCAGCGCCAGGCCACGTGACCAGGCAAGATGCTGCTGATGGTCAGGTGCCAGGACCGTATGACCTGGCCACAGGTGGATATCCTCCAACGCGCACGCCAACAAGTGCTGGGCAATGCTGAAGGCACGCTCGGTACCTATCTGCTCGGCCAGCCGCTGTTTGGAATATCCCAGCGCCGGGCACTTGCACAGCAGAACCAGACCTGGCCAGCGTTCACCAGACAATAAGCTTTCACTCGCCAACACAGGTCTCTCCGAAGCTATGAATGGCAATACTGGCATGCCAGCCCGCGCAGATAAGAGCAACGACCGGTGCGTTTGTTACAGCCACGTCAAAACGACTACTGATCTGGCTTCTTTAGCTTGCTGGCGATGCTATGGGCATCCACATCGCCCATCTCCAGCGGAAGCTGCTGCAGCACCTGGGCAGTGAGCTTGAGTTGCTTGATATACAGCTTGCAGCGCGTGCACATGCGCAAATGCATCATCACCTGCATGCGGCTACGCAAGGTGAGATGACCATCGACAATCTCGGAGCCCAGTTCTGACATCTCCCGACAACTCAACATGTCCCCACCTCCTCGAAGTGATTGAGCATGGCGCGCATGCGCTGACGCCCCCTGTGCAAGAGGACACGGATATTGCCCTCAGCCAAACCGAGCACTTTCGCGATTTCTGGGTAATCCAACCCTCCCAGCTCGCGCATCATCACCACGCTCTGTTGGTCACCGGGTAGTTTGTGCATGTGCTTACGGATGCACTCGTGCAACTCCGCCTCGGTCAGCAAGGCTTCGGGAGTGTCGTGATGCCACTGAGTCGGTGGAGTGTTCCAGGCGCCCTGCTCGGTGAAGCGTTCACTGATCGGCGAGCCGGGATCAGTCCCCCACGCCTCCAGAGACACCTCGCGACGCCCCTTACGCATGATCGCGTAGGCCTCATTGAGAGCAATCCTGGCGAGCCAGGTCCGGAGTTGGGCACGGCCCTCGAATTTGCCGATGGCGGCAAAGGCCTTCAGCCAGGTTTCCTGAGCAACATCATCGGCCAGTTCTTGCCCTACCAGCGGCGTAGCCATGGCCACCAAGAAGCCATGGTGCAGCTTGATCGCCACCTCAAAGGCATTGCTGTCACCTGCTCGCAACCGTCTGATCAGCGCCTGTTCATCGTCCATCGATTGTCCTCTTTGCAAGAGCCTGCTCAGTTGCATTCAGCCTTGGATGCTTAATGAGCCTGATTGTTACAGCGATACGTCACCAGTGCAGGTAAACACCCTAGCCAAAGGTACTCGCCTGGTCCGCAACGAAAAACGGGGTAAGCCCATCACCACAACTTTTTACGAGTGCCTGCGTAACAACAACGGGAGAAATACATCAGAAAAACAGCGGGCGCCTGAATCAGTTGATCTTCAGGCCGCATGACGGCCAGGGAGTATCAGCCGCCATGTTAAGCCGAATGGCAACCGCCGCCCCTGCAGCTGCATTGGACAGGGTTATAAAAACGACTGCCTGACGAGGATTACCCCCATGCGCCATTTCTGTCCCGACCAACCCTTGCAGCATCAACAACGGCCGCTTGCCAGCATGGTGTCCGCTACCGTACTGACCATGGCATTGGCGGGCCCTGCCCTGGCTGCCACTCCATGCGCTCCCTGCGCAGCACGCTGCGCCCCGGCAGCGTTGAATCCATGCGCCGCCAAGAATCCATGTGCGGGGAAAACACCATGCGCAGCCAACCTATGCGCGGCAAAGAATCCCTGCGCCAGTAAAAACCCCTGCGCTGCCAAAAACCCCTGTGCCGCCAAAAACCCGTGCGCGGCCAAAATGAATCCGTGCGCGATCAAATCGGTTAAGCGTCCAGCGGATTACCGCCCCTACCAGGGCAATCAGGCCGAGCTGATGGCTTATGGCGAAAAGCTCTACAAGGACACCACGTTGAGTAGCAATGGCTTGTCCTGCGCCACATGCCACCAAGGTGGCAATCTGTTCCAGGCTAGCTTTGCCAAGGCGTATCCGCACGAAGTCGCCATGGCCAAGAACCAGTTCGGTATGTCCCAGGTTTTTCTCGACGAGATGGTGCAGATCTGCATGGTCGCACCCATGGCGACCAAGGCACTGGGCTGGGAGTCGAAGGAGCTGGCCGCCATCACCACCTATGTCGCCAGCCTACAAACTGGATTTAGCCCCAATCCCTGCGCGGCAAAAAATCCGTGCGCGGCCAAGAACCCCTGCGCCGCGAAAAACCCGTGTGTCGCCAAAAATCCCTGTGCGGCAAAAGCTGCGCCTTGCGCGGCTAAGTAACCCTGTCCCCTTGACCGGGGCAGCCCCTCCTTCTGCCCCGGTTCTTTTTGAGGCCCTACATGTCAGAGAAGTCCTCCGTCTTCAGTGCCTTGCCCTCATGCCGACTCACCGAGCCCCAGGCGGTGCGCCTTAGTGGCGAAGAACGTCGGCAACTGCTCGCAGCCGCCCAGGAGGCGCAGCGCTGTCAGGCAGCCCTGTCCAAGGTAGAACGCAATGTTGTTGGCGAGCTGCTCAAAGGGCACGACGGCTTCTACGAGATGAACCATTACCCCGAAGGGGATGTGTACGACCGTGACAGCCACGCCCAGTACTACTATCACGCGCATCGCGAAGGTGCGGTCGAACATGGTCATTTCCACACGTTCATCCGCGGTCAGGGTATTGCCCCCGATCTTTTACCCCTCACGGCTGCCGCGGAGAGTGACGCCTGGCCAACCGGGGAAGACGCCATCGCCCACCTGATCGCTGTGTCCATGGATGCCTGGGGTCAGCCCATCGGGCTGTTCGCCTGCAACCGCTGGGTCACTGGTGAAACCTGGTACCCGGCCTCGGCAGTCAAACAGCTACTACCGGCTTTCAGCGTCGACCATGCATTTCCATCCTGGCCGACCAATCTCTGGCTTACAGCCCTGCTGCGCCTGTTCCGCCCGCACATCGAGGCTTTACTGGACCATCGCGACCAAGTCATTGCGGCATGGCAGGCGGCACACCCGCAGCACGACGTCTTCGAGGATCGGGCGCTGGAAATAACCGGCTACCTGCCCATATCGGTCACTGACTGGAACCAGCAGGTGCTGGCCGCGCAGCAGAACCATGAAATAACGACCTCGGCACCAACTTAACCCTGGGGAAGACCATGCAAATCCTGTTTTTGTGTACCGCGAATAGCTGTCGCAGCATCCTGGCCGAAGCCATTTTCAACCATCTGGCCCCAGAGGGCATGCGGGCATACAGTGCCGGCAGCAAGCCCAAGGGGACGATACACCCACAGAGCCTGCGAGCCCTGCAGCGCGCCGGTATCGGCATCGAGGGCCTGCACAGCAAGGCACACGCCGTGCATGAACAATTGCGCCCGGATCTGGTCATCACTCTGTGCGACAGCGCCGCGGCCGAGCCATGCCCGGCTTACTTTGGCGATGCCATAAGGGCGCACTGGGGCTTGCCCGACCCGGACGGACTGGGTTCTACGCCCAGTGAGGTGGATGCAGTGTTCGATAGCACCGTTACCCGCATCAAGGATCGAGTCGAGGCCTTCCTTGCCCTGACTGACTGCCCATCCGATCGCCAGACTTTCAGCACTGCCGTTAGAGCCATTGGCGAGCACGCTATCGGCTAGAAGGAGAAACCTTCACCCTGCATTTTGCGCAGCAGATCCTGCCAACGTGACAAGCGCTTGGCATCGCTGGTGCGCTCCAATCCCTGTTGTTTTACCAGGTAGACGCCTTCGGCATTGAAGGCATAGACGGGTAATAGATCGTTACGCTCCCAGGCAGGCCGGATCTCGTTGATGAGATTATCCAGCACCAGCGGTGCTGCCTTCGGCGAGGGGTAATAGGTCAACACCATGTGCGCCTGATTAAGACGCAACGCTTTTACGTAGGTGATACGCAACTTGCTGGCAGGCACACCCAGTTGGCGCAGGCTGAAGTACTTGGCCAGTGCGTAGTCTTCGCAATCTGCGGCACCCTTGACCAGCGCCTCAACGGGTGTCGCCCAATAGTCTCGCTGCCCCCAGATTCGACTGTCGTCGGAGAATCGCAACCGTCGGTTGAAGTAAAGATTCACCATGCGCAGCTTTTCAAGCTCTGGCATTCGCAGGTCGCTGCCGAGCAAGTCCCGCCATTCCAGAAGGCGCACCGCGACAGGCCCGAGGTTGCCATAGCGCAGCTCGGCCTTGCGCATGATCAGCTCAAAGTCCCAGGCCGCCCAGGTCAGCGCCAGTCCACCGGTAACGCCTACCAGCAAGCACGAGACTATTAGCCGGGAAAATATCCGTCCTACCGAGAGCATTGCCAGCACCTCCCGGCCAGCGCCAGGACTTCAGCGTCTCAGCACAACAAGCCGTTGAGATAACGCTGCGCCAGTGGGTCGCAGGCGCCGTCGAAAAGCCTGCCGGCCGGACCGCTGTCGAGCACGCAACCGCAACCGTCGCGCACCCAGCACACGGCCACATGGTCGGCCAGCCGTCGGGCCTGGGCCAGGTTATGAGTGACCATCAGCAGGGTATAGCGGCCCTTGAGGCTATCGATCAGGCTCTCGACCGTGGCGCTGGCGATGGGGTCCAGGGCACTGCAGGGTTCGTCCAGCAGCAATACGCGGGGCTCAAGTGCCAGGGCGCGAGCAAAGCACAGGCGCTGTTGCTGACCTCCGGACAGGCTCAGCGCCGGTCGATCCAGGCGCGCATGCACTTCTTCCCATAGCCCGGTCGCCTGCAGGGCTTGCTGCATGCGTTCGTGCAGCTCCTGTTTGCCACGCACGCCATGCTCACGCAGGGCGAACAGGATGTTTTCGGCAATGCTCAGCGGGAACGGGTTGGGCTGTTGAAAGACCATGCCGACCTGGCGGCGCAACTGCTGCAGGTCAACCTGAGCATCGAGCACGTCCACCCCATCGATGAGGATCCGCCCCTCGACACGGGCGCCAGGCACCAGATCACTCATGCGGTTGACCGCCGATAGCAGACTGCTCTTGCCACATCCGCTCGGACCGACCACAGCCATCAGCTCGCCGGGCGCCACCTCCAGGCAGGCACCGAGCAGCGCGCCCTGCCCGCCATAGTGAACGCTGAGATTTTCGATACGAAGGGACGGAGGCTGAACCATGGAATTATCTCGCGAATGCGGCAGGACGCCGGCCCAGACGCCAGGCCAGCAATTGAATGAGCAGAGCGAAACCGAGCAAGACCAGGGCTGTAGCCGCCGACGCCGGACTGCCACCGGAGACATTCATGGCCAGGTCGTAAATGTGCACGGCCAAGGTTCGTCCCGAGTCGAAGACGCTCTCAGGCCAACGCATTACGTATCCGGCGGTGAATAGCAGCACCGCTGTCTCGGCCAGCGCCCGCCCGGCACTGAGCACCAGGGCGGCCGCGATACCCGGTGCGGCGAATGGCAGAAGAATCCGGCGCAGGTAACCAAACCGGGAGATGGCCAGCCCAGCCGCGGCCTGGCGGTAACTGTGCGGACAATCGCGCAGCGCCTGCTCGCAACCGCGGATAAACAGTGGCAAGACCATGCAAGCCAGGGTGCAACCACCCGCCAACAGCGAATACCCCCAGCCCAGCTCAACCACGAACACCCGGTGACCAAACAAGCCGAACACCACCGAAGGCACCGCCCCCAGCCCATCCAGCGCCCACTGCAGGCCGAGGTTCAGCCGACCATCCGGACGTAACTGCTCGACCAGAAACAGCGCCGTCCCCAGCCCCAGGGGAACCGCAATGGCCAGGCACAGCAGCAGTACCGCAGCGGTAGACAGGATGATCGGGCCTATCCCCCCGCTACGCCCTGCCTGCTCGGGCGTACCGGTCAGGAAAGCCCAGTCGAGCAAGCTGAAGCCGTCACCGAAGATCGTCAGCAGAAGGCTCAACGGCGCCAGGGCCACCAGCAGCGCCAGCAGTGCCAGTGCCCAACCGCGCCAATGCTCCGCGCGGCTCATGTGCGACTCCCGAACAGACGCGCCAAGCCCATCAGCAGCAACGCCAGCACCAGCAGCAGCCATCCGCTGAGGTACAACGCCTGCAGATGTGCTCCCGAGGCATAACTCATTTCCAGGGCTATGTTGGCGGTCAGGGTTCGCACCGGCTCAAAGATCGACCCTGGCCACTGCACCACATTGCCGGCCACCATCAGCACCGCCATGGTCTCGCCCAGGGCGCGCCCCAGTTGCAGCAGAATCGACGGCCACAGCCGTGGCCATGCCGCCGGCAACAGCACCCGTCGAATCGCCGCCCAGCGTGATACGCCCAGGCACAGGGCCGCCGGCAAATGACGGCGGGCACTCTCGCGCAGCACCGCATCGGCCTGCACCATCAGCAGCGGCAGAATCATCAGACCGAGCACAATGCCGACGGCCAACAGGCTCGCACCGGGTGCCACCCAGGCATTGAGCAGTGGCACCAGCACCACCAGGCCCCAGAGTCCGTAGACCACCGAGGGAATGCTGGCCATCAGGCCAACGAGACCCGCGTAGGCTCTGGCCACGGAAGTCGGCGCATAGAAAATCAGCCAGATACTGACCAGCAAACCGGACGGTACGGCCAGCAACAGCGCCAACAGACTACTGAGCAGGCTGACACCGAGCATCGCCTGCAGGCCGAACAGCCCCTTGCTTGGCTGCCAGGCAGCGCCGAGCAAGGGGCTCGGTGACTGCAAGAGTGGCCAGCTGGCCTGCGTCAGGAACAGCAGAATCAACAACAGGATCACCGCAGCCGACAGCGCACAGAGCAGGCTGACGGCGCGCAGCAGGCGATCAGCGCTGTGGCGCAGGTACAAAGGCGTGCTGCTGGACAAGGTCGGCCACCTCGCGGGACTGGGCAAAGGCCAGCAGTGCTTGGGTATTGGCATCCGGCTCACCGAACACCACCAGATTCAATTCACGACTCAGGGGATAGCTGCCATCCAGCAGCGTCTCGGTAGAGGCCTCATGCCCGTCCAGGGCCAGTAACTTGATCGGCACGCCCTGGCGGGCCTCATACTCGGCACTGCCGATGGAGACGTAGCCAATGGCTTGCGGGTTGCCGGCCACGGATTTGATGCCCTGCTGGTTGTCACCTATCACCAGGTCCGGGCGAACGGCGCCGTTATCCAGTTTGAAATGCTGAAGAAACAGCTCCAGGGTGGAGCGACCCTCGGCCTTGTGCACCTTGACCACGCTACCCGCCTGGCCGCCAAGGATCTGCCAGTCGCCGAGCTGGCCGGTGTAGAGATCGACCACCTGTTTGCTGCTGATCGCCTCTAGCGGGTTGCTGGCATGCACGATCAGGGCAATGCCATCTTCGGCAATGTAGTAGGCCTGCAGATCCTGCTCATCGGCCTTCAATGCCCGAGAAACCATGCCGATATTCGCCAGGCCACTGCGAGCATCCTGAATGCCGCGCGAGGTTCCACCGGACTGAACGTCGACATGGATACCCGGATGGCGCTCTTCGAAGCGTTTACCAATGTCAGCCATCAACGGCGCGATAGTGCTGGAGCCGGAGACGCTGACGGTCTGCTTCTGTTCAGGCGAACAGGCCGCCAGCAGCACAACGCTGCAAATAAGCATCAAGCTGCTGGATAGGCGCATTTCACATTCCCTCAGCAGCAGCTGGTAGCGGCTGTCACCGCTGCTTGTCGGTCATATGGAAGACCACCACCACAGCCTTCGAACAAGCCGAAGTGTCGGCTGAAATCGCCGATGAACTGGAAGTGCGGCGCAAAACGCGTGTCCTGCAACATGCGCCAGGTATTACCGCATACCGGGAACACCCGACCGGTTTCGATACGGTGATGCTTGTCGAGCACAAACGCGTGCGCTGCGCCGGGAATGCTGCCGCGATAGATCACCGCCTGACCGTAGTCCTCACAGGCCGGTTCAAGTCCATCGAGCTTGAACAGCCGGTAGGTGGCCGAGTAGAAGCGTGCATCACCGAGTTTTTCCGCCAGCGCCGAATCGGTAATGCTGATGGGCTGATCCTCGACCAACCGTGGATCGGTGAAACCATGACGACGCGCCAGATGCTCGAAGTCATTCCAGTACAGGGCGCCACCCAGGCACTCGCCATACAGCACCTCGTCCTGGCGCAGCTCATCAGCCAGACGGCGGTCGGCATAGACATCGGAAAAATACAGTTCGCCACCCGGCTTGAGCAGGCGATAGGCCTCGCGCAGCACGCTGTCCTTGTCCGGCGACAGATTGATCACGCAGTTGGACACGATCACATCGAAGCTGCCGTCGGCCAGCTCCAGCGAGGCCAGATCCTCGATATAGCCATGGCGAAAACTGACATTGGCAAAGCCGAAGCGCTCGGCGTGATAGTCGAGATGGGCATTGGCCACGGCAAGCTGCTCCGCCGTCATATCCACACCCAGCACGCTACCGCTGGCACCCACCAACTGCGCAAGCACGTAGCAGTCACGACCGGAGCCACTGCCCAGGTCAAGCACCTGGCAGCCATCCAGTAAGGCGGGGGCCACCAGACCGCAGCCGTAGTAGCGCGCGCTCACTTCAGGGTGCACCTGGCTCAACAGTGGCTTGAGCCAGGCTGGCATGCTGGAAGCATCGCAGCAGGCACTGGTTTTCAGGTCCGAGGAGTTCTGCAGGACCTTGCCGTAGTAGTTCTGTACTGATTCGTGCATGGATAACCTCTGTTCATAGGGTGCGCTGTCAGGTGCAGCAAACAGGAAAACGCTGATCAAGTGGATTGATTAGAAAGGTCACTTACTAACTAGATAAAAAATCATCGCGATTGTTACAGCACCAAATCACGGGAGCTGAGGGTTATGTGTGATTTAAAAAGGGGCTGTATTGGCTACAGCCCCAAGGTCGGGGAGGAAAGGAGCAACCCCTGTATTTCACTCAATAACGAGTGAAAGCTTTACAGAACACTCAGTGGGCACTCTTGCATCCAGTGCTTTGTTACAACTCAGTATTTTTTACCCAGTACCCACTTGTCTTCATCGCGATAGGCAATCAGCAACAGGCTGGCCGCGAAGATGATCAACGAGGGGTAGAACAGCGCGTTGCTGCCCTCAAACACCCAGCTCCAGGGGTCGATAACCGACTGCATCACCGCCAGCAGCGATGCACCGTTGAGCAGTACCTGCACCGGGTAGACCCAGCGCCGGGCAAACCCCACGACCACGGCCAAGCCCACCAGTATCTGCAGCGCACCGGCCACCTGCAGCGCACTTTCGACAGCGAGAAAGCCGAAGTAGAACTTGTTGGCCACCGCCATACCGTGCTCGACGTTGAATACCTTGTCCGCGCCCCAGATAACCAATAGCCAGCCAAGCGATACACGCAGCAACAGCAGGGTCCAGATTTTCATTGCAACATCTCCTTTAGAAAGGCCGACCTTGAAAGCCGGCATGGGTGTTTGCCCAACCCGATGGAAGAGTCGTCATAGATTCACGATTGGGTGCCGAGATGACGGGCGATAAAGCGGCGATCCAGGCGATCTTTCCAGCGCCCCAAGCACTCGCCTTCGGCCGTCATCCCCGACCAGCTAAGCAGCGCACCGCCCTGGCCATCAGCCAGCAGCGCCAACGAGCGGCGCTGCGGTTGAAATGGCGTCATGGCCTGGCCTGACAGAGCCGCGCTCAGGTTGACCGCTAGAACAGGCCCCTGGCGCACGGCGTACACCCCGCTACGTGGTGTGGCACTGAGGCTTGCGCAATCGCCGGCGGCAAACACATGCGAGTGAGAGAGGCTCTGCAGGGTTTTGCCGACCCGCACGAAACCCTGCTCGTCACAGGCCAGACCGGACCTGCCAAGCCAGGGCAAAGCACTGGCCCCAGTGGCTAGAATCACCCTTGCGCCGCACCATACGAGCCGGTCACCTGCGACCAGCGCATCACCATGAATCGAATCGACGGCAATGCTCTCCACCACCCTGACACCGGCTTCAGCCAAGTGGCGCAGGGCCCGCTTGCGCAGCGCAAGGGGATGTCCGGTCAATACCTGAGCGCTGCTAAGCAAGGTCAGCTCAGGTACCTGGGGCGCCAGGGCCAAAGCCAATTCCACCCCTGCCGCACCACCGCCGAGAATGGCCAATGCCTGAGGTGCCTTTTGCCAGCGTTGCCAACCCTGCAAAAAAGTCTCAAAGGGCTTGACCGGTAAAACCTCCAAAACGGTATCCGAGCCCTGTGGCACCTTGGGTACAGAACCCAGATTGAGCGACAGCCAGGTGGCCGCATACTGCCTGCCATCTGCCAGGTGAACACATCTGGCGAGCGGATCCAGTTCGTTAACCTGCCCCTCAAGCAATTCCACATCGGCAGCCGTGCAGAGCGCCTGTAAGGGAATGCGGCACTGCTCGGCGCGATAGCGGCCAGCCAACAGCCCCGGCAACATGCCCGAATACCAAGCGTACGGTCCTGGACTGATCAGGCCGATACGGCCTTTCGGCCGTTGTCCACTCATCCATAGGCGCAGCACACCCAGGTGGGCATGCCCCGCTCCTGCGAGCAATAGGTCAAACGGACCACTCACAGGACCTTCTCACTCACCTGGATTTCAGACCGAGCGTCCGCCTTGGTGTCTCCCAGACGCCATTGATGGAAGCGCGCCACCCAGCGCAGTACCGCCTGCGGGGCATGGGCACGCTTCCACTCACCGGCCACGTACTTGTTGGCTTCGGCCATGGTCGGGTAGATATGGATAGTGCCGAGCACCTTGTTCAGGCCATAGCCCTGCTTCATCGCCGCCACGTACTCGGCAATCAGCTCACCGGCATGCTCACCGACTATGGTCACGCCCAGGATGCGGTCCTTGCCCGGTTCGGTCAGTACCTTGATATAGCCATGGGCGGCTTCGTCGGCGATGGCGCGATCCAGATCGTCGATACCGAAGCGGCTGACCTCATAGGCGATGCCCTGCTCTCTGGCGTCCTGCTCGTTAAGCCCGACGCGGGCGACTTCCGGGTCGGTAAAGGTGGCCCAGGGGATCACCCGGTAATCGACCTTGAAGCGCTTGAAGGTGCCGAACAAGCCATTGACCGCGGCAAACCAGGCCTGATGCGCCGAGGTGTGGGTGAACTGATAGGGGCCAGTCACATCGCCCACGGCGAAGATATTGGGGAAGCGCGTAGCCAGGTATTCATCCACCTCCAGAGTGCCATTGGGGCGCACGGCCAGCTGCAGCTCTTCGGCCCCGAAGCCCTTGACGTTGGCCACCCGGCCTAGAGCCAGGAGCACCTGATCGAAGACGATGCGTACTTCGCTGTCGTCGGCCAGGTTGAGACAGACCAGTTGCCGCTTTCCTTCGATCACCTCGAAACGCACGGCCTTGTGCCGCAGGCGCAGCTCCACGCCGTCCTGGCGCAGGCTGGCCATTACCGCTTCGCTGGCCTCCGGGTCTTCACGCACCAGCAGGCGCTCGGTCATTTCCACCTGGGTCACCGCGCTGCCCAAGCGCTGGAAGGCCTGAGCCAGCTCGCAACCAATCGGCCCACCGCCCAGTACCAGCAGGCGTTTGGGTTGCTCGCGCAGGTTCCAGACGTTATCCGAGGTCAGCGGCTCCACCTGCTCGATGCCCGGAATCTTCGGCACCAGCGGCCGCGCGCCAGTGGCGATCACGATGGAACGGGTGGTGAGGCTCTGACCATTTACCTCCACCGTCCACGGCGAGGTGATCTTCGCCTCGCCCTCGATCACCTCCACACCCAGACCGGTGTAGCGCTCGACCGAGTCATGGGGCTCGACATCCGCCACCACCCGCTGCACGCGCTGCATCACCGCGGCGAAATCCACCTCGGCCTTGATCGGTTTGAAGCCGAGCTTTTCCGCCTTCTTCATTTCATTGGCCAGCTTGGCCGAACGCAGCAACGCCTTGG
>NZ_BATI01000059.1 GCF_000467105.1 Aquipseudomonas alcaligenes NBRC 14159 | reverse complement strand
TGCTCCAGGTGGTGCCATTGGCGAAGCGGATTTCCTCCAGTTTGTAGTTGCTGGCACCGTCGCTGTTGAAGTAGTTGCTCACCGTCACCTTGTCGGTCGAGCCCACCAGCGACAAGATCAGGTTATCGCCCGAGCGGGTGATCTGGATGTCGCTCGGCGCGATGTCCGCAGCGAACTCGATCGCATCCACCTTGCCGGTGCCGCTGTCATTGTTGTTGACCGTGTCCTGGCCCCAGCCACGGCTGAAGCGGTACACGTCGCTGCCGGCATCGCCGTTCAGGGTGTCATTGCCGATGCCACCGTCGAGCAGGTCATTACCATTGCCGCCGTACAGATGGTCATTACCTGCACCGGCCAACAGCACATCATTGCCGTCATTGCCCCAGAGGCGATCATCGCCAGTTCCGCCATCCAGGAAGTCGGCACCGTCATTACCGGTCAATGAGTCATTACCAGCTTCGCCGAAAAGAAAGTCGGTAAGCGAGCCCCCTAAAAGGCTGCTATTCGTGCTCGAATCAACAATCACATTGCTGGGCGCCCCCAGCTGTATCTTGAGCGCCTCAACTTGCGATGGGCTCATCTGACGGACCCATTCGCCTGTAATGGCCAGCTCGTTAGCCGCCCAGCCGGCGGTGCCCGCTACTGCAACACCGAATTCGATGAGGTCTACCACTCCCTTAACAGGATTGCCCTCGTGGACCTGGGCAAGCTTGTCCAGTGCCCCACTGAAATCCACCGCCACGCCGTCTTTGGTAAAGACCAGAGCAACCTCATCGAGATATGATTTGAGACGTGTCTGCAACAGCAGACCGTTATAGACCGAGTCCATCAGCGCCTGATAGGCCGCACGAATATGCCTTTCCTGGTTGGGGCCAAAGGAAAAGTCTTCCTCAGTTAGGTAGTAAGTGCCGCCAGTGGCCACGGCGCCACCAGTCGCACTACCAGATCGCCCCTGAGCGCCTGCAGAGAAGGACACGCCGACTTCGCCGTCCTTACCATCATCATTGGTCGGTTTGAAGTCAAAGAAGTACTGGCCATTGAACACCTCCAACACTCGAACCATCTCCAGCAACTCTTTCCTTCTGAGTTGCTCAGCTGTTGGCGATGAGCCCGCGTCGCCCTCCGAAAGACCAATAGATCCACCGGAGCCGCCCCCCGAAGAACCCGCCGCAAACTCGGGACGATCAAGCTCCCAGGAATATCCAAACTCAATGTCGTAAGGCTTGCCTTCGGCCATGTCCCCAACACGCTCATCGAACGTGCGGAAATTTGCACTATCTGCCCAAGCCCGAATCAACTGATCCAGCAGGGCCTGCTGCTCCAGGCGAGTCCCCGCAGCAGAATAGGCAGCCAGCGCCTGCTGCAGGTCACTGCTTGTCGCTGCAGCCTCGCGCAGATCACGCACAGCCCCCGAACCACGCATATTGGCCAAGCCCGCCAGCTCTGCCGGAATCTCGATGGGATCAGCGAATTCGCGGTAGAAGGGGTTGTCCTCGAAATACACATCACCGGACACTCCGATGCCGCCGCCATGGGCGGCGTCCCACTGGAAGGTGCCGAAGCCGTCGATATGGTTGTCGTTGCCCAGATCCTTGGTCTTGTCGTCAGAGCCGGTACCGATACTTTGGATGCCAACTTCCTGCAGCGTCAGCAGCTCGCCGGACTGGCTGATGCCATCGCCATTCAGATCACGCCATACACGCAGATCAGCCCATACGGCATCGCTGGCATCCAGCTTGCCATCGGCGTTGCTATCGACAGCCTGCATGGCCTCGAAACCATCCTTGGCCTTGCTGCCATCGGCCAACAAAGTGTTCTCGCCAAACAACTCATGGCCATTGTCGATGCTGCCATTGCCATTTCGATCCAGCACCAGCAGAGCATCATCCGACTTCACCCAGCCGGAGCCATGTTTATTACCATCACCATCATGATCGAATAAAACTTGACCTTCAGCACCGATAGTCTCAATACCGTCGCCATCAAGGTCAAAAACTATGGGCGATATAGTTTTTAATGAAGACTCAAAGTCGGTATTAACCTTCGAGCTAATCGACTCATAGTACGCAAGCCTTCGCTCTTCAAACTCGGCCCGATTCTTCCAGAGATATACAACAGGAATAAAATCCTGAAAAAAGTCATCAAAAAAATCAAGTTTATTGAGAATACTGTAGGGCATAGGAAGCGGCGCTTTTTCCATCACCTCATCCAAGTACTCAAAAGTATCATAGGCTTCTTGGGTAGTCATGCCCACATGACTTGGATCTGCACTGTCACTAGTAACAGTTCTACCATCATCATAATGGGCTGTTACCTTAGTTCCATCCATAGTAACTTTAGTTATCGCACTCAAAACAATATCTCCTTGAAATATTTAATTCCCAAAGGCTAGCGCCCCATCCATCTACATCGAGAACAAAATCCAAGCCCCCTCAATAGAACAAATACCTATCCCATCAACACCCAGAGTAACGCTCCTGCGAGAAACCAAGACGACCTGATTATGAAACCAAACAAAACCACTTGACATATCAACAAACATCAATCCAGCTTTGATTAGCGCTCCAACAAACTTTCATCCTGGTACTCCCTAAGCGGACTCAGGAAGTAATCGATCACCTTTCGCTTATCCGTCTTCACTTCCGCCCGCACAGCCATGCCCGGCGATAGCTCAATGCGATTCTCGCCGACCTGGATGCTGTTCTCTTTCAGCTGTATGCGCGTGCTGTACACCAGCCCCAGCTTCTCGTCCTCGATGGCATCGTTGGAGATGTTCAGCACGGTGCCGTGCACCACGCCGTACTTGGTGAAGGTGAAGGTCTCGACCTTGATCTCGACTTCCTGCCCGGCGCGTACGAAGCCAATGTCCTTGTTCTCCAGCATGGCCTCCACTTCCACCGGCTGGTCCTTTGGCACGATGACCATCAGCGGTTGGGCTTCGGTAACCACTCCGCCCGGGGTATGGATGGCCAGCTGCTGCACGGTGCCGTCCACCGGGGCGGTGAGGCGGGTCAAGCGGTCGCGCTGTTCGGCCTTGGCCAGCTCCTGTTGCAGGGCAGCGCCGCGCTGTTCGGATTCATGCTGCAGATCGAGCATG
The DNA here is from genome assembly GCF_000467105.1 of Aquipseudomonas alcaligenes NBRC 14159. GTDB lineage: Bacteria > Pseudomonadota > Gammaproteobacteria > Pseudomonadales > Pseudomonadaceae > Aquipseudomonas > Aquipseudomonas alcaligenes. The sequence goes on along the minus strand of NZ_BATI01000059.1, from coordinate 2,607 downwards.
GTGCGGCGGGTCTGGGCGATCACGCCCTGGCGACGGCGCTCGGCCTCCAGCTTGGCGGCCTGGAGTTCGACGACGCGGGCCTGCTGGATGGCCAGCTCACGCTCCTGGTCCATGCGCCGCTGCTCCCGTTCGAGGAAGGCGTGCTTGCCGAGGATGCCCTTATCCAGCAGGCGCTTGTAGTCGGCGGCCAGCTGGCGGGTGATGGGCAGGGACTCCTGCAGCTTCGCCACCCAGGCCTGGGCAGCCTGGATCTCGGCCACGCGCTGGGCGATCTCGGCATCGCCCTGCTCCAGGGCGGCCCGGAGTTCCAAGTACTGGCCCTGCAGCCAGGTCTGCGCCGAGGCCTGCTGCTGTGCGGTGGCCTGGGGAATACGGTTGGCCAGCGAGGCCGGGGGCTGGTTGCTATGGATTGCTTCGAGCAAGGCACTGGCACGCGCGCTGTCGACCTGGGCGGCGAGCAGGTCACTTTTCAGACGTTCGACATCGGCGCCGGTGATCTGCGCATCCAGCTCTACCAGCAGCTCGCCGGCTTTCACCGTCTGGCCGTCGTAGACGTGGATGGCTTTCACCACCGCCACTTCGCTGGGCTGGATGACCTTGCTCTTGCCGCTGGGCACGATCTTGCCGCTGGCGGTAGCGACCACGTCGATCTCGCCGACGCAGGCCCAGATCAGCGCCAGCACGGCGAAGGCCATGATGGTCCACTGGATGATCCGCGGCGCCGGGTGCACCGGCGCTTCCTGCAGGGCCAAGGCGGCGGGCAGGAACTGCACTTCATGGTTCAGCCGCGCGGGAGCATCCATGGCCTTGCGCCGCTGCCAGGAATGGCGCCAGGCACTGCGGTAGCGGTTGAGGAGGTCGCGTTTGGCGCTCATCGAAGATCTCCCACAGGAGTCGAGGTGACGCAGGACACCCTCACCCCAACCCTCTCCCAGGGGGAGAGGGGGGTGTTTTGTGCTGCTTTCATGCTCATGCGGCACCGCCCTGCTGCAGTCGGTGCAGGCGCGAGTAGTGGCCGGCCTGGAGGCAGAGGAGTTCGGCGTGACTGCCCTGCTCGACGATCTGCCCACGGTCCATGACCACGATGCGGTTGGCATCGCGCACGGCGGACAGCCGGTGGGCAATGATGATCACCGTGCGGCCTTTGCAGATCGCCTGCATGTTCTGCTGGATCACTCGCTCGGACTCGTAGTCCAGGGCGCTGGTGGCCTCGTCGAATATCAGCACCCGCGGGTTGCCGATCAGCGCACGGGCGATGGCGATGCGCTGGCGCTGGCCGCCGGACAGCGAAGCGCCATGTTCTCCGACCACGGTGTCGTAGCCTTCCGGCAGCTCCAAGATGAACTCGTGGGCCCCCGCCAGCTTGGCCGCCTGAATCACCGCTTCCAGCGGTGCGCCGGGGTCGGTCAGGGCGATGTTCTCGCGGATGCTGCGGGCGAACAGCATGTTGTCTTGCAACACCACGCCGATCTGCCGGCGCAGCGAGGAGACATCGGCCAGGGCCAGGTCCATGCCGTCCACCAGCACGCGGCCGCGCTCGGGGGTGTAAAGACGCTGCAGCAGGCGAGTCAAGGTGCTCTTGCCGGAGCCGGAGCGGCCGACCACGCCGATCACTTCGCCAGCATTGATTTGCAGGCTGACGCCACGCAACACCTCCGAGCCGTCCGGGCGGTAGCGGAAGTGCACCTGGTCGAATTCGATCTGCCCCTTGAGCGGCGGCAAGGCGCTGCGGGTAGCCTGGGACAGTTCGGTGCGGGCGTTGAGGATGTCGCCCAGGCGCTGTACCGACACGCCGGTCTGCTGGAAGTTGGTCCACAGCTGAGCCAGGCGCATGATCGGCTGCGATACACGGCCGGCCAGCATATTGAAGGCAATCAGCTGGCCCACCGTCAGATCACCCTCGATGACCAGACGCGCGCCCAGCCACAGGGTGGCCACGGTGACCAGCTTGCCGACAAAGCCCACGCTTTCGTTGGCGATGGTCGACAGATTCTGGGTCTTGAAGCTGGCGGCCACGTAGCCGGCCAACTGGTTGTCCCACTTGCGGTTGATCTGCGGCTCCACCGCCATGGCTTTCAGGGTGTCGATGCCGTTGACAGTTTCGACCAGGAAGGCCTGGTTCTCCGCACCACGAGCGAAGCTCTCGTTGAGCCGTGCGCGCAGCACCGGGGTGATTAGCAGAGAGATCAGGAAGTACAGCGGCAGCGAGAGGATCACCACCAGCGTCAGCCAGCCGCTGTAGTAGAACATCACCGCGATGAACACCACCGAGAACAGCACGTCGAGGATCAGGGTGATGGCGTTGCCGGTGAGAAAGCTGCGAATGTTCTCCAGCTCGCGTACCCGCGCCACCGAGTCCCCCACCCGCCGCGCCTGAAAGTAGGCCAGCGGCAGGGTCACCAGGTGGCGGAACAGCCGTGAGCCCAACTCCACGTCGATGCGGCTGGCAGTGTGGGCGAACACATAGCTGCGCAGGCCGCTGAGCAGCGTCTCGAAAATCATGATGCCAAGCAGGCCGATGGCGATCACGTCCAGGGTCGACAGGCCACGGTGCACCAGCACCTTGTCCATCACCACCTGGAAGAACAGCGGCGTGAGCAGGGCGAA
>NZ_BATI01000060.1 GCF_000467105.1 Aquipseudomonas alcaligenes NBRC 14159 | reverse complement strand
CGCTCGGCTGTAAGCGTATTGATGTTCGGCGAGTCTATTATGCGGTCCGTGCTCGGATACGAGCTTTTATAAATGTCGTCGAATTTCTCAATTAGCGTATGGCTCCCGCTTTGAAGTGCTCTAACTGCAGGGTGAAGCGGCTGCATTCTCTCCTTGAAAACTTTCAAGATTAGATCAGCATCAACTCGCTCGACACCACATTCTATTGCCGCAAGCTGAGCGCTAATAAGGCTAGTGAGCATGATTCCAGTGATGCCTTGGCTCACGTCGTAAAGCGCTTCAGTGATCGCATCCGAGAGATCAATAGATTCTCTTGTCCACTGGTATTTCCAAGCAATCTGGCATAGCTCTTGCCAATTGCTGTCTGCGGCTGATGTGGGGCGCTCAAGATCAAAGTACCCGCCTTCCACCAGTCGACGCGCTGTGCTGAGATCCTTCTCCAGCAATCGAAGAGATTTGTACGTTCCTACTATAACTATTGGAATTCCTAGCTCATCACGTAACGCAACTAGGAAGGCGATAATCTTGTCTGCCCCGACGCCCATTAGCGACAGGTTTTGGAATTCATCCAATATCAATGCGCCAACGTGATGATTGCTGATGATTTTTCTGATTTGGGATATGTAGAGATTTCTATCGCCACCTTTGCCTCGGAAGCTAGAAAAAATCCCCCGGTACAGATCTACACCTAAGACACTATCTACATAATCTCCAAACGATGCGCAAAGCGTCCGTACAGTGCAGTGTTCGGGTACATTGCGACGCAGCCAAATGAGTTGGCTTTCGGGGAAAACCGTTGTACGGAATTGCTCATGTTGTATCACCTGAGGGCCAAGGTGTGCTGCAATTCTATCAATGAGCGTGGACTTGCCCATGCCGGAGTGGCCGGCAATAAATGAAATTGTCGGCTTAACGCTAGACGCAGTTGGGCCCCCATGAAGAAATCGCTGCCCCTCAGCGGTAAGTGGGTTTCTAGGTATGTAGCCCTCAAATATTTGCGAACTGATTTCTATAAGCGCTCTTCTGTGTGTTTGTAAAACAGGCGCATAGAATTTCCGCAGCTGATTGATTTTCAGCCTGCGGATTGAGTTGGGAAGTTCGCGCTGATCGTCAGAATACTTAGGTTTCAGAGCAAGCCGCAGATAGGCCTCGCGATCATTGTCTGGTGGCAATTGCAAGTGGGCCAACAATGGGTTGTCGTCTATTTCCGGCGCACCAACCGTTGTGTATGTGGGGCGGCTACTGATCACTGACCTCATCCCATATTGAAATAGTACGGCTCGGCTGAGTGTTCTTCGGGGCTTTTGAGTCAGAATCTCCAGCAGACCCTTCAGACAAATAGCTTTTTGCAATGGGAAGACGTTCCTTTGCGCGTTCCTCTGCCCGGTTCTCACGTATCTGGGTGCGCGAAGATGATACAGAGACTTTGTCTTCTTTCTTCTTATTTATGCTTTCCCTGATTGATTGTCTGATCATGGGGGTTCGCTTGCGGCGCTTTACATGATTGTTCAGTCCTGCTTGTTCTGCTAGTCCGCGTTGTTCTGCGCGATATCCAGTAGCTTCTGCGAAAGACGCTCTTATTCTATGTATCTCCTGGTCGGTGTTGAATGCCGGTGTCCAAGTGTTTTTTTGAGTGTCAAGGAAATATATCTCGGATGCCAAATTTGGATCGAATGCCACCTTTATCTTAGAGCGTCTTTTTGATGCGTCATAAAGTAATCCTAGCTCTCTAAGCCGATCGCAATAATAGAGTTCGTTGTTGAGTTGCAGTCCAAGTGGGGTCACTGTTGCGTTGGCCGTTTTTAAAAGATGCTCGAACAAAAAGTTTGGCGGCATGCTGCGTGTGAAGCCAGCGCGATGCTCAAGCGCCCATGCATGTAGCCCTGCGCGGCTGGCGACATTGGCGCCGAATGGTAACGCATCTGGTGGAATAGCCTTTGGGTTAACTGGTTCCCCGTTTATATCCATGATTATTTCAACCAATATCTGCTCGAATGTGAAAATATCGAGAGCGGCATCTTTCTTGCCATTGGATTGCCTTCTCTCTAGTTTCTTAGAGAACCTGCCAGGTAAGTTGAATCTGCCCGCTTGAGGCCTCTTAATTTCAGAGTGCTTGCCTTCGACCGTGCCTTTTGCTTCTGGTGTCATGGATGGGGTGACTTCGACCCTTATCCCTGAAGCAGGAAATTCTTGCCCTTGGTTCGAGACAAACTCAGCTCTATCCGCCCGCAGCAGCGTTGGGAGGTGATGACTTGGCCAGTCTTCAGCCTTATAAGGAAGGCCTAATCTCTTGAATACAGGGCCTTTATCGCTAAAGCAATTATGGAGGGCAAGTGCAGCTACTGCCCAACTAGGGTTCTCTAGGGAAACTGCATAGCCTGTGATCATTCCATCATAAGTTTCGACTATCAGGTATACGAGGGGGCGTCCAATCAGGAGGCTGCCAGTTATTCGCGAGACTAGTTGTATTTGGAAGCATGTAGCGTCAATCTCATAGAAGCCGGGGCCTGGAATACCATCGGTGGCTTTGCCTCTCTTTCCTCTTGGATTCTCGCTCTGAGCGTCAGCTGCTAGATTTTTTAACTGTCTGCATCGATAGCGAAATTGAGACCAAGAAGGGGCTCGGTATTTCTCCATGGCGCCAGGTGTTTGAAGTAAACCAGGGTTGTCATCTTCGGTGATTACGAGCGAATCTGGAATTTTGAATTGGGTGATAAGCATTTCTCTGTATGCATCCACCCATCGCATTTTCTGCTGTCTTATATAGATATTGTATGCTGCTTCTATATTTTCTGAAACTTCATGGGCAGGCACTGTTGAAGTGAGTTGAGGGGTGTAAGTCTGTCTTCCGCGCTTACTGCCTATGCCTTGAGGCCTTAGAGGTTTACTTGAGTTTGCTAAGAATTTTCTCACAATTACTGCCGGGTTTTTCCCGGCTTGCAACCATTGGCATATCCAGCGAGTTGTTGTTTTTTTACCTATTTTCAGATGGTTGGAGATATGAAGGATTGCATTTCTGAATTTTGCCCCGTTGCTGAGCGCATCTTCAATTTCATTAAACATGTTTGCTGCTTTTGTAGCCATTAAGAGTCTTTTCATGGCGGCATCGGGCAGATTCGAAACGATGTAAGGTAATCCAGTGAAGGGGTCTTGTATCTTTTCCACTTGGTTTGAAGTAATCAGATCTACCCAGGTTTGGTAGTCTAGTCTGTATGGGGCTGTTGGCTCACCGTCTAATGAAATTAGAATGATCGTTTTTAGGTTTATAGTTTCGATTACCCTTACAGCGCTTGGGATTTCCGCAAGATACTGCTTTGGCTTGAATGTGTCATGCACAGTAAACAACTTAAGACCCTCTTTATTTAAGGCGCACTTTTGACCGGTGGTTTATGACTCCCGCATCTAGGTCTATTCGGCTTGATCCGTTCCAGATGGCTTTTCCCAAGAGTGAGTGAGCGGTTGAGCTATCTATCTTTAGTTCGCTAGCTGTTGTTTTTAAGATGTCATTGAAAGTCAGGTTCGGTCGGTGGTTTTCTTCAAAGTGCCGGCTGAACTTTTCGGGGCTGGGAAAGGTTTCTGAATCAAAGGTTTGGCTTAGCGAGAGGGAGAAGAAGTCCAAATTACTTACTCGGGCTTCTGGGCGGTGTTTTTCTGTGGCTAATCGCCAGTGAATGCCGCGATCATTCCAGTAGATCTTTTCTATTAATAATTTTTCGAGATTTCTGGGCGTTAAATCAGACTCAAGTTTTACACTTACGGCAACCAATTCGATTCCGTCTGGCCTGTGTTTGCTCAACAGCAGATCGGTCGTCATTACTTGTGGTGTGCGTGTTCCAGGATAAAGCGGGGGTTTAATGCCTAATCGTTGTGCTGTCTGATATGTCTCTTCCCAAGGGAGTAGTGCGTACTGCTCGCGGATGTCTATTGTCGACTTGTCGTACTCGGCTAGCAGGTGCTCTCTGTACTCTTGCCGCGACAGATAGTGATGCGTCCTGCCTGTGACTCTGCTGTTTACCATCGTGGATGTACCCCTGGAGGGAACATCGCGCACATAGAGAAATGGCTTGTATCTTGCCCCTTCGCCTTGCCCATAGCCGGCCTTGATCCAGCGAGCGACGTTCTCGGGCGTTGGCCTTCTTGCCTTTACACCAGCCATAGCCTTAACCCTCGTCCGGCGTATGCCAGATGAGCTCCCTTCCAGCTGAGCTCGGTAGGGGGGAGCAGACTCCTAGAGCGTCCGTGATGAGGCGGGGGCGGCGAATCTTTGTGGGGAAATCTAGGCCTGAAATCGGCGAGGAGAGGTAGGAGGAGCGATGATGCTTGCGGACATGCTGCGTATCATAGAAGCTCATCTCGGGCATGATTGGGGCTCGCGGGGGGTGTGGTCAGTGATCCCGGGGTAATGCCTGAACCCCATACGACGGAAAGCCCTCGCTTAGGGGCTCCTTGCGGTAAACTAGCCGCTATTCGAAGCAGAGGCTTACGAGTCCGTCCAGAAATGTGAAGTGGGTTGTCTTAGGGACAAAATAAATTGCCCTTACGCCCTTTCAGGGACAAATAAATTGCCCCTAGGACAAAATAAATTGACCCTAAGCATAGGAGAACGAAATGGCCCGTGGGGTTAACAAAGTCATTCTGATCGGCAACGTCGGCGGCGACCCGGAAACCCGTTACCTGCCCAATGGCAATGCGGTGACCAACATCACCCTGGCCACCACCGACAGCTGGAAGGACAAGCAGACCGGCCAGCAGCAGGACCGCACCGAATGGCACCGCGTGGTGTTCTTCGGCAAGCTCGCCGAGATTGCCGGTGAGTACCTGCGCAAGGGCAGCCAGTGCTACGTCGAAGGCCGCCTGCAGACCCGCGAGTGGGAGAAGGACGGCGTCAAGCGCTACACCACCGAGATCGTGGTCGACATGAACGGCACCCTGCAGCTGCTCGGCGGCCGTGGTGGCAACCAGGAAGGCGGTGGCGACTACGCCCCGCGCCAGCAGCAGTCGCGCCCGGCCCCGCAACAGGCCGCCCCGCGCCCGGCGCCGCAACCGGCAGCCCAGCAGCCGGCCCAGGACTTTGACAGCTTCGACGACGATATCCCGTTCTAAGCTGCGTCAGGTCCCACGAGAAGCCCGCCCAGTGCGGGCTTTTTCGTGCCCGCGGGGTGCGACGCCGTGTCCGGCGCGCTGCCCGGGCCGGGCCGCTAGAATGCCGGGCTCATGAACCCGCTCAGCCGCAATTTCCGCGATTGGCTCTACGCCTTTGCCCTGGTGGGCATGCTCCTGCGCGTGAGCATGCCTCTGTGGGCATTGCCGCAGATGAGCGAAGGCGGCTTCATGCTGCTGTGCACCTCGCAGGGCATCCAGTGGCAGCTTGGCGAGGAAGGCAAGGGCAGCGCCGCCGCGCACCAGTTGCCCTGCGTGCAGTGTGGCGCCCATCTGGCCAGCCTGCAGTCGTTTCCCTTCACCCCGCCGCCGCCGCCCGTTGCTGCGCCCGAGCGGCCGCGCTTCGCCGAGGCGCTGAACCTCAGCCCGCTGTTCCTGGTGGCGCCGCCCGGCAGGGCCCCACCGGCCATTTCCTGATCCAGCCATCCAGCGCCCTCCGTGCGAGGGCTTAGCGCTGTCTTTTTTTCAGGAAATACCATGAACGCATCCGTATTCGTGCCGGCACGTGGCTGCCGTCTGCCTTTCATCCTTTCTGCCCTGAGTCTGGCCATCGCCGCGCCGGCCTTCGCCGCCGAGCCCGCCGATGTCGAGTTGGCACCTGGCGTGGTCACTGCCGTGCAGCAGAGCTCGCCGCTGACCGTGATCGCCGACCCCAAGGACGCCCGCCAGCCGGTGCCGGCCAGCGACGCCACCGACTACCTGAAGACCATCCCCGGCTTTTCCGCCATCCGCAGCGGCGGCACCAATGGCGACCCGGTGCTGCGCGGCATGTTCGGTTCACGCATCAACCTGCGTACCAACGGCGGCCTGATGCTGGGCGCCTGCCCAGGACGCATGGACGCCCCGAGTTCCTATATCTCGCCGGAGACCTACGACCAGCTCACCGTGATCAAGGGACCGCAGACGGTGCTCTGGGGGCCGGGCGCCTCGGCAGGTACCGTGCTGTTCGAGCGCCGGCCGGAGCGCTTCGGCGAGCTCGGCACGCGCCTGCATGCCAGCCTGCTCACCGGCTCCAACGGCCGCTTCGACAAGGTGCTGGACGCTGCCGCGGGTGGCGAGCAGGGCTACCTGCGTTTCGCCGGCAACCAGGCGCAGTCCGATGATTACGAGGATGGCGACGGCGATACCGTGCCGTCGCGCTGGAAGAAGTGGAACGGCGACCTGGCCATCGGCTGGACGCCGGACGCCGACACGCTGCTCGAACTCAGTGCCGGCAAGGGCGATGGCGAGGCGCGCTACGCCGGGCGCGGCATGGACGGTGCGCAGTTCGCCCGCGAGAGCCTCGGCCTGCGTTTCGCGAAGGACAACCTGGGCGGCGTGCTGGATAAGGTCGAGGCGCAGGTCTACTACAACTACGCCGACCACATCATGGACAACTTCAGCCTGCGCGATCCCGACCCGAGCAGCATGATGCCCATGCCGATGGCCTCGCAGGTCGACCGCCGCACCACCGGCGCACGCGTGGCGGCCACCTTCGCCTGGAGCGAGGTCGAGCTGGTCGCCGGGGTCGATGCGCTGCGCAGCGAACACCGCGCCCGCGCCTCGCGCTACCGCATGCCGATGATGGGCCAGCCGGCGCAGTACACCGATGCCGACCAGTTCCCCTGGACCAAGGACTCGGTGATGCACAACTACGGCGCCTTCGCCGAGCTGACCTGGCAGGCCGCCGAGCGCAGCCGGGTGATTGGCGGCGCGCGCCTGGACCGTGCCGACGCCACGGACTACCGGCAAACCGTCACCCAAATGAGCATGGTGCAGGCCAACCCGACCGCCGGAGAGCAGCGCAGCGACACCCTGCCCAGCGGCTTTGCCCGCTATGAGTATGACCTGGCCGACTCGCCGACCACCCTCTACGCCGGTATCGGTCATGTGCAGCGCTTCCCCGACTACTGGGAGCTGTTCTCGCCCAAGCGCGCTCCCGAGGGCGAGATCAACGCCTTCGCCGGGATCGAGCCGGAGAAGACCACCCAGCTCGATTTCGGCGTGCAGTACGCCGGTGAGGACCTGCAGGCCTGGGCATCCGGCTATGTCGGCCAGGTGCGCGACTACATCCTGTTCAGCTACAGCCGCAACATGATGGGCAGCCTGGTCTCCCAGGCCGACAACATCGATGCGCGCATCATGGGCGGCGAGCTGGGTGTCGCCTACGACCTCACCGACACCTGGAAGACCGACGCCACCCTGGCCTACGCCTGGGGCAAGAACAGTTCCGATGGCGAGGCGCTGCCGCAGATGCCGCCGCTGGAAGCGCGCCTGGGGCTGACCTACGAGCGCGAGTCCTGGAGTGCCGGCGCGCTGTGGCGCGTGGTGGCCCAGCAGAACCGCGTGGACGAGGGTAAGGGCAACGTGGTCGGCCGCGACATCGGCAAGAGCGCCGGCTTTGGCGTGTTCTCGCTCAATGGCGCCTACCGCGTCAGCGAGCAGGTCAAGCTCAGTGCTGGCGTCGACAACTTGTTCGACAAGGACTACGCCGAACACCTCAACCTGGCCGGCAACGCCGGTTTCGGCTACCCGGCCGACCCGGTGGCCATCGACGAGCCGGGGCGCACCTTGTGGACCAAGGTCGAGTTCGACTTCTGAGTGTTACGGAGCCCGCCTTTTGGCGGGCTCTTTCTTGATGGTGCCAGCCACCGAATTTCCACGGATAAACCACGCCATCGCCATCAGGCCCGCAGCCGGCTTAACGACACTCCCTGGCACCCTATCGCCGAGGAGGCACCATGCCCAATACGCCGCTGCGAGTCGCCCTGATCAACCCACCTCATACCGCCATCGGCAGTCGCATCCCGTGTGAACATCTCCCGCCGCTGGGGCTGCTCAGCATCGGTGGGCCGCTGCTGGATGCCGGTTTTCCGGTGCAATTGCTGGATGCCGATCTGGACAACCTGTCACTCGACGAGATCGTGCAGCGTACCGTCGCGATGCAGCCTGACGTACTGATGCTCGGCCATTCCGGCTCCAGCTCGGTGCATGTCACGGTGGTCGAGCTGTGCCGTTTGCTCAAGGAGCAGCTGCCGCAGGCTCGGGTGGTGTATGGCGGCGTGCACCCGACCTACCACTGGGACGAGATCCTGCGTGACTGCCCGCAGATCGACTTCATCGTGCGCGGCGAGGGCGAGCAGACGGCGCTTGCGCTGGTGCGGGCGCTGCAGAGCCAGGCACCGCTGCTCGAGGTGGCCGGTATCGCCTATCGGCAGGATGGCGACGTGCAGTGCACGGTGGATGCGCCGATGCTGCGCAATCTGGACGACTACCGGGTCGGCTGGGAGCTGATCGACCACACGCGCTACTCCTACTGGGGCGGCAAGCGGGCGGTGGTGGTGCAGTTTTCCCGTGGCTGCCCCTACCTGTGCAGCTACTGTGGCCAACGCGGCTTCTGGACCCGCTGGCGGCATCGCGACCCGCAGGTGTTCGCCCGCGAGCTGGCGCGCCTGCACCGCGAGCAGGGTGTGGAGCTGATCAACTTCGCCGACGAGTTGCCCACCGGCTCGCGCAAGGCCTGGCAGGCCTTTCTCGAAGCGCTGATCGCCGAGAACGTGCCGCTGCTGCTGGTGGGTTCGACCCGGGCCAGTGATATCGTGCGCGACGCCGATATTCTGCATCTGTACCGCCAGGCGGGCGTGATTCGCTTCCTGCTGGGCATCGAGAGCTACGACGAGGCGACGCTGGCGGCGATCCGCAAGGGCGGTAACGTGCGCGAGGACCAGCAGGCGATTCGCCTGCTACGTCAGCACGGCATCGTCTCCATGGCCACCTATGTGGTCGGTTTTCAGGAGGAAACCGATCGCGATTACTGGCGCTCGTTTCGCCATTTGCTGCGCTACGACCCGGACCAGATCCAGCTGCTCTACGTCACGCCGCACCGCTGGACGCCTTTCTATGAGACGGCGGAGTCGCGCCAGGTGATCCAGACAGACACCCGGCGCTGGGACTACAAGCACCAGGTGCTGGCCGTACGCAGGGTGCCGGCGTGGCGAGTATTCCTCTGGTTCAAGCTGATCGAAGTGGCCATGCAGGCCAGGCCCAAGGCGCTGGCGCGAGTGCTGTGGCATGGCGACGCCGACTTCCGCCACGCCATGCGCTGGTACACCCGCATAGGGCGGCGGGTGTGGTTTCACGAGGTGGCCGAATTCATCTTTTCCAGCCGGCTGCTCAAGCATGGACCGACCTTGCGTGAGTTCCTCGGCCCCACGCTGGCGCAGCGGGAGTATGTGCTCGACAAGCGTCGGCCTGCGCTCAACAGTGAGCGAGTGATAGCGCGCGGGCGTTAGAGCGGGGTGACGGTTGGGGGCGGCGGCCACAGTGCTGCCGTTTGGCGCAATCGCGCACATTCGGTTTATTGGGGTCTTGCTGTCATGAACGGCGGGTGATTTATTACGCGCGCTTGAAGGCAAGGGAAGGCCTCGACCGCACACTCTGTTGTGTCCCTTGCCTTTTCTCGTCAATTGAGTGTGCGCAAGGTGATGAAATGTCGGATGAACCCCAAGGAGCGGGTACCTCGCCCGAGCCGGATACGGGCCTAGCGTGCCTGGTGATGTTGGCGCGCTTCCACAATTTGGCCGCTTCGCCGGAACAGCTCGCTCATGAGTTCGCTGAGGATGGCCGGCGTTTCGGCCGCGCCGAACTCCTTCTTTCCGCCAAGAAGCTGGGCCTCAAAGCCAAGTCTGCGCGTAGCTCTCTCAGTCGTTTAGATACCACGCCGCTGCCCGCCATCGCCGCCGATCACGAAGGCCGCTACTTCATCATTGCCCGCCTCGATGACGGCAAAGCGCTGATCCATGACCCACGCGCGCAGCGCCCGGAGGTGCTGACCTTCGAGCAATTGGAGCAGCGCTGGAACGGCGAGCTGCTGCTGATTCGCTCCGAGGCCTCGCTGGCCGGCGAGCTTTCCAAGTTCGACTTCACCTGGTTCATCCCGGCCATCGTCAAGTACCGCAAGCTGCTTGGTGAAGTACTGCTGGTGTCCTTCGTGTTGCAGATATTCGCCCTGCTCACGCCGCTGTTCTTCCAGGTGGTGATGGACAAGGTGCTGGTGCACCGTGGCCTGTCGACCCTGGACGTGATCGCCATCGGCCTGCTTGGCATCATGATTTTCGAGACGCTGCTCAGCGGCCTGCGCAGCTATGTGTTCGCCCACACTGCCAGCCGCATCGACGTGGAGTTGGGCTCACGGCT
>NZ_BATI01000061.1 GCF_000467105.1 Aquipseudomonas alcaligenes NBRC 14159 | reverse complement strand
ACTTCACAGGAAGATCATACAACTCTGCAAAATCATGAGCGCAAACCCGAATAGGACGAGGTAACGGTTTTCTGGGATCAATCTGACTAATAGCAGCCAAGACTAGGCGATGTTCATTGAGAGTTAATCTATAGCTTGCTGCGATCAGGCTATTGGACTTTGTGACCTTATGGCACTTATGCATAAGTGCCTCCTCGCTGAGTCATTCGCTCGGACTTCCGAGGTCGACCAGGCTTTCGTTTTGCGACAGGCCCAGCAGAGTCAATTAAGTCGAGTTGAACAACATGCAGCTGCAGCCAACTCTCAACATCCGCACGACGCCACAATAGTCTGCCTGCACCAGGAATGCGGCAAACAGGAGGCAAGCGCGAGGGATTCTTTGAATGCTGGTTTTTGATGGTGCCGGTAGACCGGCCTAGGATCTCAGCGAGATCAGTAACGGTGAGAAGCTTTTCGAGCGACATGATTCATCCTCGCCCGACCAGAAGGTCAGGTTTGGATGGGTCCACGGCAGCGCTGGTGATTGAGCAAGTGGAACTGCTGCTTCAGTTCCAGGATGCGATCATCCAGACGCGGGGTTGTACCCACAGTCGCCCACGCTTTCCTCCGCACCGCGCCGATTATTTTCCGGCCCCATCAATGCCGGTAGCTTGGTGTCAATCAGGCGATTACCCCCGAGAGAGGGCATCCTTTCTTCCGTGACAGTCTCGTCCGCTTACTACTGCCACGGTGCCGGGCCGAGGGACCCTGCTAACCTTCATCGGCTGCCACACCATTAACAGATAGTGGGGGGCCTCAGGCCAGGGCATTTCTCGTACCTCGCCGGCGCGTTCGTATTCAGACTAATCATTGGCAGTCATCCGCGCAACCACCATGGCACACTTTTGTCACACTGAAGCTGTGAATAATGATGATTCAGCGTGATCGACGATTATCGAGAGCGCCGACGCAGCCCAGGGAAATAAAGGGATTTAACGCTTACAGGCTGTACTTTAAGGCCCCGGCATGACGCCAGGCTTTGCAGTTGCACTGCAAAGGCCCGACGGGGAAGGTTTCGCGGATCAGCTGGGGAGGCGTGGGTTGCATCGGGGTTCCTGCGGGTGGGTGGTGGTTTCTGGCAGGTGCAAAGGGTGAGCCCAAGGGGCGGCGTCATTCAAGCCCTGCCGCCGTGTTCATCGCGCCTGCGCAGCCCCGGCGCCCTGGCCCGGCAGCAGGTGTGCGCCGGGCGGGTTCGTTACCAGCGCAGCAGGTAGGGGCCGACGATAGCGCCGAACAGGGCGGGCAGCAGCATGCCGGACAGGTACCAGACGCCCCAGAACGGTACCTCCATTTCCGGGCAGTGCAGGCAGTAGGCCAGGGTTGCGGTGGAGCCGGCAAGCAGGCCGCCGCCTGCGCCTGCCAGGCGCAGACGGGTCGGGGCCAGGCCACGCAAGGCCCAGAACACCGAGATAAAACCCGGCACGGAAAGCATCGCGATGTTGAATGGGCATTCTTTCCAGCTTATGCCCAGCAGCATGGGCATGCGTGCCTCGGTCGGTGCTTGCCACAGGGCCGCTATCGCGGCCAGCCACACAACGATGATGGGCAGACACAGCGACGCCCAGGCCGCACCGCCTTCGACACCCGGCCGAGCCAGGCGCGTGGAAAGCCACAACGAGCCCAGGGCGAGACTCCCGGGCAAGGCGAGCTTGGCCCAGAACACCGGTGTGCGCGCCACTTCGGCCAGGTCTGGCCGCACCCCGAAATACAACGCCATCAGCACAACTGCCGCGACACCGCCGACGAGCAGTGCCAGGGCGAAACGCTTGGCCATGGCCAGCCTGTCCATTGCAGGCTCACCCGCAGCAAGCATGGAAATCAGGTCATCCGTTTTCATGGCTCTGTTTACCTCTGATCACCATCGCCAGCGCTTTCAGGCCGCGATGGATACCTACCTTGACCGCAGAACTGGAAAGACCGGTCAGTTGAGCCGTTTCCTCTACCGAACGGCCTTCCAGTTTCACATGAATGATGGGCAGACGCTGACGCTCGGGCAGGTGCTGTAACAGCTTGCCCAGATCACGCCGGGCCTCCGCCGGGCGGCTATCCTCCACCTCGAACATGTCTTCGTCCAGCGAATCGGACAGCGCATCGCGGCGGGCGAACGCACGGAAGTGATCGGCCAGCTTGTAGCGGGCGATCGCCTGCACCCACACGGTCAGCGGCTGTTCGGCGCGATAGGTGTGCCTTGCGTTGTGCACGGCCAGCAGTACCTCTTGCAACAGGTCCTCGACCTCTCCCGGGCGCTGCGCCAGGCGTCGGCGAAGGAAACCGCGCAGGTGCGAACTGAGCGCGGTGAGGAATTCGCGGTATGCGGCCTCGTCGCCAGCCAACCCACCCAGAAGCAATGACTGCAGGCGCTCTTCGCGCGTGGCCATGACCTCATAGCTTGTAGTTCGCTCCATTGGCCGCCTTAGTTACACCGCAGGTGGATATTTTTCATTGAGCCCAGACTGCATCATATCGGCCGCAACGCCAAAGGTTTCAATCGGCGCAGGTGCACCGAAAGAAATCTCAACATTTTTCTGCCGCGCTGTAACCGTATCGACTGCTACGACGAATTACCTGTCGGACCGTCACACCGAGCTGACGGCCATCCAGTCCATTACGGAGATATGCCATGAAAAGCATCGCCCTCGCTACCGCCGCACTCGCCCTCGCCTCCATTGCATCCACCGCCATGGCCGACAACCAGGCCACGCCAAGCGTGGAAAAATGCTACGGCGTGTCCCTGGCCGGCAAGAACGACTGCGCCGCCGGTGCCGGCACCAGTTGCGCCGGCACCTCCAAGGTCGACTACCAGGGCAATGCCTGGAAGAACGTCCCGGCAGGCACCTGCACCTCGATCAAGACCCCCAAGGGCATGGGTTCGCTCACGCCGATCAAGTCCTGACCCACGGGGTTGCCGACCACGCCCGCACGGCACCGATGCGTGGCGTGGCCGGCGCACCGCTTTAGCACCGCCTGCCCGTCACCACGCTGCGCCCATGCAGGCCGCAGCCCGGCGGGATGCAAGCACCAACGTTGTGTATTCCCTGACGCCTTGCCGATACGACAGGCAACGCGCCAGGCCGTTTCAACGATCAGGGAGCGTTCAGCATGTTCGCCGTAGTGGGTCGGTTCTTCGGTAAGTCAGTCCATGGCAAATTGACCCTGGGCTTTGGCGCGGTGCTACTGCTATCGATCACGCTGTCCGGGATCGCCCTGCGCAGCATCAATCAATTGACCGACCGCAGCGAAGCGCTGGTCGAGAGTGCCTCTCTCGCCACCCTGATCGCGGCGGTTCGCCTCAAGGAAAACGAATTCGACCGCAATGGCCAGAGCAGTGCTGCCCAGGCCTACACCCGCGAGGTCGAGAAGCTGGGTGCGCGGGTGAATGAAATCCGCGCCAGCCTGGGCCCCGAGGCCAGCGAAACCCTGGATCACATCAGCGCCGTGGCGGGAGACTACGAACAAGCATTCGACAAGCTGGTAACGGCACGCCACCAGGCGACAAGCGCAGAAAAGGCCATGCTCCCCGCCATCGAGGCCATCGAGCAGCACTTCGGCAATGTCCGCCAGGCACTGTTTGACCTGCTGCCGGGCGGCGACCCGCAGAGCATCGAGCGGGCGCGCATGATCGTTGAGCTCGAAACCATCATTTCCCGGCTGCGCGAGCAGGTCCAGAGCTACATCGCCCGCCCCACAGCCGAAGGCGAACAGCGGGTGGCCCAGACCGCCGACAGCATACGCAATCGCGGCAATGAACTGTGGGAGCGGCTACCCAACGACACCCTGCAGGCGCAACTGGTGGAAGGGTTGCGGGCCGTGCTGGCCTACCAGGACCGGGTAAAGGAGTTGCAAAGCAGCGTGAGCCAGAGCGAATCGGTGAAGCAGACCCTGCTCGCACACTCCGAGGAGCTGCAACGACTCGCCACGATCGCCTACCAGCAACAGGTGCAGGGGCGCGATACCGATGTGCGCTCCGCCCATGGCGAACTGCTGGTGGCCCAGGCACTGGCATTGCTGCTGGGCCTCGGCGCCGCCTGGCTGATCACCCGGCAGATCGTGCCGCAACTGCATCGGGCCCTGGCCCTGGCACGGCACATCGCCGCCGGGGACCTCACCGGCAACCTGGACCATCGCCTGCACGATGAACTGGGTCAGTTGATGGATGCCATGCGGGAAATGGCGCGTCATCTCAGGCAGATCATAGGCCATATCGGTGCGAGCACCGAACGCCTGACGGTATCGGCGACCGACCTGTCGGGCGTGGCGACCCGCAGCAGTGCCGGGCTCAGCGACCAGCGCCACCAGACCGAACAGGTGGCGACGGCCATGGGCGAAATGGTCGCCAGCGCCCGGCATGTGGCCGAGGACGCGCGCCAGGCCTCACAGTTGGCGATCACCACCGAAGCCCGCAGCGTCGAGGGCGACCGGGTCATCAGAGAAGCGGTCGAGCAATTCGAAGCCCTGGCCAGCAATGTGCAGGTGTGCAACCAGGCCATGGCCCGCCTGCGCCATGATGGCGAGCGCATCAGTGGTGTACTCAACGTGATTCGTGACGTCGCCGACAAGACCAACCTGCTGGCGCTCAATGCCGCAATCGAAGCCGCCCGCGCCGGTGAATCGGGGCGCGGGTTCGCCGTGGTCGCCGATGAAGTGCGGGCGCTGGCGCAGCGCACCCAGAGTTCCACGCGGGAAATCGAAGCGCTGGTCCATGCCCTGCACACCGGCACCCAGGAAGCCACCACGCTGATGGAGCGCAGCGAAAGCATGAGCCACACCAGCGTGCAGCTTGCGCACAGCGCCGGGCATGTACTCGAGGAAATCCGTGAGTCGGTGGCGTCGATCCAGGCGGCCAACCAACAGATCGTCGTCGCCGCAGACCGGCAGACACAGCTTTCCGAGCATATCAACGAAAACATCACCACCGTGCGCAGCATCACCGAAAACTCGACCAAGGCGGGTGCTCGCATCGCCTCGGCCAGCCAGGAGCTCTCCAGCCTGGGCGCAGAACTGAACGAGCTGATACGGCACTTCACGTTCTAGGCATTCGACTGAAACCATACGGCCCGACCAAGGAACGCCTATGAACATTCTCCACTTGCTGGGCAAGCGCCCCGCGCGCCCTGTCATCGACGAAGCCTTGCTGTCCAGCCTGCTGACGCTGGCCTGGGTCGTGGAAGCCCGCGATCCCTACACCGGCGGCCATCTCTGGCGCGTTGCCCAATACTGTGCGCTGCTGGCCGAAAAAAGCGGCTTCGCACCAGCGGAGGTGGCGCGCCTTGCCCTGGGTGGTTTCGTTCACGACCTGGGCAAGGTCGGCATCCCGGATGCCATATTGAGAAAGCCCGGCCCGCTGAACGATGACGAATACGCGGTGATCCGCACGCACCCGGAAATCGGCCGGCGCATGCTCGAAACCCATCCGATAGCCGCGCTGGTGATGGATGCCGTGGCCTCGCACCACGAAACCCCAGACGGCAGCGGTTATCCCCACGGGCTCGGCGCAGCGGATATTTCCACGATGGCCGCCATTACCGGTATCTGTGACGCCTTCGACGCCATGACCAGCTCCCGCGCCTACCGCCCGGGCATGCCGCTGGACAGGGCGCTGGGCATCATCGGTCAGAACCTCGGCACGCAGTTCAATACGCACTATGGCCGCCTGTTCATCGAACTGGGGCACGAGGGCCTGCTCGACGCCGTAATGGGGCATACCGACGCGGGCATTCCCCTGCGTCGCTGCGCGATGTGCGGCCCTACCGTGGTCCTACAGCAGGCTCACGTCGAGGGCGATCATGTCTTCTGCCCTTCGTGCGCCAGCGGCTACGAGTTGGTTCGCCCCACCCCGGACGCTGCCCTGGCACTGCGTGCAACCGGGCAAACCGGCAGCGCGGACGACCTTGCGCCCCAACCCGATACCGACCTGCTCGCCCGCCTGGCCCGGCAATTCAGCCCGGCCCGTGGCCCGGCCTGAGCCGACAGCCCCTACCAGCGCAACACACAACGCCCCAGCAACGCCCCCAATGCGGTGGGCAGGGCCATGCCCAGCACATACCAGACGCCCCAGAACGGCACGGTCATTTCCGGGCAGTGCAGGCAATAGACCAGGGTGGCCAGCGTACCGGCCAATGCACCGGCACCCGCCCCGGCCAGGGGCAGCCGGGTGGGCGCCAGGCCGCGCAGCGCCCAGGAAAAGGCAACGATACCGGGGAGCGAGAGCAGCAGGATCTTGAACGGGCAACCCTTCCAGGTTCTACCCAGGGTCAATGGCAAGCGGGCGGCCAGCGGTGCCTCCAGCAGGGTATAGGCACTGGCCAACCACAGCACCAGCAACGGTATGCACAGCATGACCCAGGCGCCGCCGACCCGCCCGCCCGGACACGCGGTGCGCCGCGTCAGGTACAGCGCCCCCGGCAGCAACGCGACCGGCAACGCCAGCTTGGCGTAGAAAAGCGGCAAGCGAGCCACCTGCGCCAGATCGGGACGTACCCCGAACAGCAGGGTCATCAGCAACGCGGCCCCCAGGACACTGACCACCAGCGCCAGGGCAAAGCGCTTGCCGAACAGGTGCTTGTCGACCGCCGGCACACCGGTCGCCAGCAGGGTAATCAGCTCGTCAGTCCTCATCGTCCAACTACCTCTGCTACCCGATGCCAAGCGGGCCTTGGCACCAGCGGGCGCCCGGCCATCGAAGCCATGTGCGGCCGAGCGCGGTGCCGTTGGCACCGGCCAGGCCCTGTGGAGGTAGTTCGCTGCCAAGGGGGTAACGGTTACAGCCTGGGTGAATTTTCCCGCGCTGTAGCACCAGGTGGTTGCGCCCCCGGGGCATGGGCAGGCGTCAAGGCGGCGAGCGTGAGCACGTCGAAGGAAATATTCGATGTGCTGTAACCAAGTGCGCCGCCAGAGCGAATTACTGGTCGGACCGTCACGTTGCGCTGGCGGCCATTGAGCCTCTCACGGAGATACACCATGAAAAGCTTCGCCCTCGCTACCGCCGCACTCGCCCTCGCCTCCATTGCATCCACCGCCATGGCCGACAACCAGGCCACGCCAAGCGTGGAAAAATGCTACGGCGTCTCCCTGGCCGGCAAGAACGACTGCGCCGCCGGTGCCGGCACCAGCTGCGCCGGCACCTCCAAGGTCGACTACCAGGGCAATGCCTGGAAGAACGTCCCGGCAGGCACCTGCACCTCGATCAAGACCCCCAAGGGCATGGGCTCGCTCACGCCGATCAAGTCCTGAGCGCAGGCGCCGCCGATCATGCACGCTCCTATGCCACTGGGTGCCGGCCTTGGTTTGAAGGCCGAGCACTACGACGCCGCCCGGGACTGCAGCGCAGCCGGGCTGTGGTTTGAGGTCCACCCAGAGAACTACATGGTTGGCGGTGCTCGCCTGGCCCACCTGGAAGCGGTGGGCGAACGGCATCCGCTGTCGCTGCACGGGGTCTCCCTGTCCCTGGCGGCGGACGCCGCCCCCGACCCGACGCACCTCCAGCGCCTGCGCAGGCTGGCAGACCACGTGCGACCGGCGCTGGTATCCGAACACCTCGCCTGGTCCACCTGGCGCAATCACTATTACCCGGACCTGTTGCCATTCCCGCGCAGCCACGAGGCCCTGGTACGCATCGCAGACAACATACAGCGTACCCAGGATGCCCTGGGGCGCAGCATTGCCATCGAAAATCCCAGCCATTACCTGCACCTGGACGGCCACGACTGGGATGAAATCGACTTTCTCACCGAGCTGACGCAGCGCACTGGTTGCGCCCTGCTGCTCGACATCAACAACGTGCACGTCAGCGCGCACAACATCGATTTTGATCCGGCCGCCTACATCGATCGCTTCCCGGGCCAGGCCGTCGCGGAGATTCATCTGGCGGGGCACAGCCATGACGCCGGCGGTGCGTTGCTCATCGACTCCCACGACGCCCCGGTCGCTGACCCGGTCTGGGCCCTGTATCAGCGCTTGATCCAGCGCATCGGCCCGCGCCCGACGCTGATCGAGCGCGATGACAACGTACCCGCGTTCACGGCATTGCTCGGCGAACGCGCGCACGCCCAGGCCATGCTCGACCGACTGGGAGCGACGCAATGATCAGACGTCTCGAACACTTCCAGGACGCCTTCATCGAGGCCTTGCAGGTACGTGCCGCCCCGGAACTGTCCGCCCTCACCGCGCAACCCGGCTTTCAGGTGTACCGCAATACCGTACTCAAGGGCTGCGTCGAGGCGCTGTGTGACAACTTCCCCAGCGTCGAACGCCTGGTCGGCCGTGACTGGCTGCGCGCGGCGGCGGTCGTTCATGCCAACGCCTGCGCACCAAGCGATGCCCGCCTGATCTTCTACGGGGCGGACTTTCCCGCGTTTCTCGCGGCCTTCGAGCCGGCCCGGGAGCTGCCCTACCTGGGCCCGGTGGCCCAACTCGACTACCTGTGGATAGAGGCCTTCTGTGCCGTGCAGGAGCCCGCGCTGGAACTTGCCAGCCTGGCCGGCGTGTCGCCCGAGGCACTGGCAACCTGTCACCTGCGCCCGCGCGCCAGCGCACGCTGGCGGTGGTTCGACGAGCAACCGATCTACAGCCTCTGGCGCTGCAACCGCGAAGGGGTGGACCTGCCTGACAACCTGCCCTGGCAGGGCGAAGGCGCTTTGCTGGTGGGCCATTGCGATGGCGTCACCTGGCACGCGCTCGAACCCGCTGGCTGCGTGTTTCTGGACGCCTGCGCTGCCGGACACGATCTGGAGCGGGCCTCGGCCCTGGCCTTGCAGCGGCAAGGCGACCTGGACTTTACCGACCTGCTCAGCCGCTTGCTGGGTGCCCGCGTGTTCTCTCCCCTTGTTCTTGCATGAAGGAAATAGCCATGGATATCACCCAGCCGTCGTCCAACAACAGCCGCGCCACAGTGCGTCAACGCTGGGACCAGGTGTGCGACCTGCTTCAGCGCCTGATCAGCGACTCGACGCTCAGCCTGGTGGCGCGCATCAGCGTTGCGGCGATCTTCTTTCTCTCGGGGCGCACCAAGGTCGAGGGGCTGTTGACCATCACCCCCGGTACCTATGAGCTGTTTCGTAGCGAATACGCCCTGCCGCTGCTGTCACCGCACCTGGCCGCCCACCTGGCGACCTATGCCGAGCATGTGTTTCCGCTGCTGCTGATCGTCGGCCTGTTCTCGCGCCTGTCTGCCCTGGCGCTGCTGGGCATGACTGCGGTCATCCAGGTATTCGTCTACCCCGATGCCTGGCCAACGCACCTGTCCTGGGCCGGATTGCTGCTGGTCATCATCGGCCGGGGCGCCGGGGCGTGGTCGCTGGACAGGCTGCTGCGCATTCGCTGAATGCGACTGGCGCAGGCAATGCTGTGCGCTTCAGGTCGTGGGCGCTCCGTGCCCCTCTACCGTTTATGAGAGAGGGGCAGGAACCGAGGCCCACGGCTGAATGCATCAAGGCTATTACGGCAGGTACGGCAGGCTCAGGGGCTCATTGCCCGGCCGGTACATTGCCCGCCGTCTGCCCGAAGAGGATCTTCTTGCCCGCCTCGGTCACCGTCGGGCGGCTGGAGAACGGCTCACCCCTGGCGTAGGCCCTGACCGTGGCCGGGCGCTGGGCGATGGCCTCGAACCAGCGGCGCACATGGGGGAAGTCGTCGAGGTTCTGCTGCTGGTTCTTCCACGGCACGATCCAGGGGTAGCACGCCATGTCGGCAATGCTGTACTGCTCGCCGGCAACGAAGGTGCTGTCCGCCAGGCGACGATCCAGCACGCCATAGAGGCGGTTGGTTTCGTTGACGTAGCGGTTGATCGCGTAGGGGATCTTTTCCGGTGCATAGATCCCGAAATGATGGTTCTGCCCGGCCATCGGCCCAAGCCCGCCCATTTGCCAGAACAGCCATTCCGTCACCGTCTTGCGGCCACGCAGGTCGGTGGGCAGGAACAACCCGGTTTTTTCCGCCAGGTACAGCAGGATGGCGCCGGATTCGAACACCGTCACTGCTTCCCCGCCATCGGCCGGCGCAGTGTCGATGATGGCGGGCATGCGGTTGTTCGGCGAGAACGCGAGGAAATCGGGCTTGAACTGGTCGCCCGCGCTGATATCCACCGGATGGATGCGGTAGTCCAGGCCGGCCTCTTCCAGAAACAGGGTGATCTTGTGGCCGTTGGGTGTTGGCCAGTAGTAGAGCTCGATCATCGTTGGTGGTCCCCGTGAAGGTTCAAGTGACTGTCAAGCAGGGTCAGCGCTGGCCGTACCATGCCTTCGAGCAGTTCACGCTCCGGCCGCGTTCGGGCCAGGACGCGAACGCCCAGGAGAATGCCCAGCAGCAGGCGCGCCAGATCGTCCGCCGGCTGCGCGCAGGTAATGGCGCCGCTGTGCTGGCCGGCCAGCACGCAGCGCCGGAAAAAGGCCTCGATCTGTATCAGGACAGCAGCCACGGCGCGCTGGAAGTCGGGGTCGTCCGGTGAGGCCTCAAGGGCGGAATTCACCAGCATGCAACCCTTGTGCTGGGGGTCGTTGAGCGAGCGTTCGAGTATCTCGTCGAAGAACGCCTCGATGGCCTGGCGCGGCGGCAGGACGCCTTCGAATCGCCGCACCCGGTCGGCAAAACCCTCTTCGACGTAATGGTCCAGCGCACGGCGATACAGCGAGCGCTTGTCGCCAAAAGCGTTGTACAGGCTGGCACTGGTCAGCCCCATGCCCTGGGCCAGGTCACGCACCGAAGTGGCCTCATAGCCACGGGCCCAGAAACATTGAACGGCTGCATCGAGCACCGCCCTCTCATCGAACTCTCTTGGCCGAGCCATCCGTACTCCCATTGCCAGGCCAACACAGGTGTTGCCCTTTTTCTGTAGACGGCCCTATTCTAGATCGAACGATCTAAAACACAAGACAGGACCCCACCCGCATGATTCATTTCTACTACCACCCCACGCCCAACCCGGCCAAGGTCGCCCTGTTTCTGGAAGAAACCGGGCTGCCCTACCAGCTGGTTCCTCTCGATACCGGCAAGGGCGAACAGCACACCGCGCAGTTCCGGGCCATCAACCCCAATGGCAAGGTCCCGGCCATCGTCGACAGCGAAGGCCCCGGTGGCCGCGAGGCACGGGTGTTCGATTCGACCGCCATCCTGCTCTACCTCGGCGAAAAGACCGGGCAGCTCATGGGCGCGCCGACCGACAAACCCGAACTGCTGTCGTGGCTGATGTTCATCGCCACGGGTATCGGGCCGTTCTCCGGCCAGGCCGTGCACTTCCAGTATGCCGCGCCGGAGAGCATCCCCTATGCAATCAACCGTTACCGGCGCGAAGCCGAACGGCACTACCAGGTGCTGGATGAGCACCTCGCCGGGCGCGACTACATCGTGGGCGACAGCTACACCCTGGCGGACATCTCAGCCTGGGGCTGGATCGACCGTGCCTCGCGCGTGCTCAAGGGCGAAAGCGACCCGCTGGCCGCCTACCCCAACATCCAGCGCTGGTTCCAGGCCATCGATGCGCGCCCGGCGGCGGCCCGTGCCCGTGAAGTGGGCAAGGACCACGCCTTCAAGAAAGACCTCGACGAGCAGATGCGCCGCGCGCTGTTCCCCTCCAACTACCCGGCGTAAGCCTCACCGGGTCAGCGTGCCCAGCGCACGCTGACCCCCGGACACGATCCCCAGAGAGGTGTGGCATGCAACCCATTGAAGGCATCGTTTTTGATCTCTACGGCACGTTGTACGACGTGCACTCCGTCGTCCAGGCCTGCGAAAGCGCCTACCCGGGCCAGGGTGAGGCCATCTCCCGCCTGTGGCGACAGAAGCAGCTCGAATACACCTGGCTGAGCAGCCTCATGGGCCGCTATGCCAGCTTCGAGCAACGAACCGAAGAAGCCCTGCGCTACACCTGCAAGCACCTGGGGCTCGCCACGGATGAAACCACTCTGCGGCAGCTCGGCCAGGCCTACCTGCACCTGGCTCCCCACCCGGACACGACCGCGGCCTTGCGGCGGCTGAAAGCAAGCGGCCTGCCCATGGCCATCGCCTCCAACGGCTCGCACCACTCCATCGAGCAGGTCGTCAGCCACTCGGACATGGGCTGGGCATTCGACCACCTGATCAGTGTCGAAACGGTCAAGGTGTTCAAGCCGGACAACCGCGTCTACAGCCTGGCCGAACAAACCATGGCCATCCCCAGGGACAGGCTGCTGTTCGTCTCGTCCAACAGTTGGGATGCGACCGGCGCCCGGCACTTCGGCTTTCCGGTGTGCTGGGTCAATCGTCAGGGGGCCGTGTTCGATGAATTGGGCGCCACCCCGACCCGTGAAGTACGTGACCTGGGCGAGATGAGCGACTGGCTGCTCGATTGAAGCTGTCCGCGCGAACGGCGCCCATGGATGATGGCCGGGGCGCCGTTCGGGCCAGGGCTGCTAGTGAACAAGGCGAATGCCGTCGATGCGTACCTGTTCCCCAGGCGAGAAGGCTTGCCCCGGCGTACGGAAACGCTCGCGAGTGCCGTCATCGTTTTTCACCCTGTAGGCGTTTTCACTCAGGCCCGCCGATGCCATCGCTGCGCGGTGGGCTCAGAGGTTGTCGCTGTCGGTCAGGTAATTGACCAGGCGCCGAAGCCAGGGCGCGATCAACAGCACCACCGGAATCATCATCAGCCAGGACAACACCCAGGCCTTCGACCAGTGCCCCATGAACCGTTCCACGGGAAACAGCGGACGGCTGGCAATTGCCGAGGCAATCGCACAGGTAATGGCCGACTGCAACAACGCAAAAAGATGGTGCCCGTGGCGTTTCGATAGCTTGATCACTGTACATGCCCCCTGGTTACGGGAAGCGCGCCATGCGCCTCCGCCTCGATGCCCTCAACGCGTGAACGCCACAAAGGCGCCTGGCATGGCTGTTATCCTGCCGCGAATGCGCACAGTGGTTTTATCCGTCCGTGCAGAACATTTTACCGATTGTCCCCACTGCGCATTCTATGCGGAACGAGCCTGGAGGCAATGCGCTCGCCTGGCCGGGTCATCGCGACCACCGATGAGTCACCGCGACCACAAAAACTCCAGGTCATAACGACAACAAAAATCACAACCTACTGTTTTTAAACAACTTATATACTGGCATGGTTTGTGTTCAGCACAGTGCTCACCCACTGAATGCAAGGACAAACCATGCAGCACAACGAATTCGACAATCGCCTGGCTGTGGTCACCGGTGCCAGCTCGGGCATCGGTTACGCGTTGACGACCGGCCTGCTCCAGGCCGGGGCCAGGGTGTTGGCCATGAGCCGTCACCAGGGTGAGCTGGGGGCTTTGCAGGAACACTACGGAGAACGACTGACCTGGCTTGAAGGCGACATCAGCCGCGCCGACGACCTCGCCAGGCTGGCCCGGTATGCGCACACCCTGGGCCCGATACACTACCTGGCCCCCAATGCCGGGATCGCCCAGTTGGCCGATGGCCTGGATGCCGCAGCCTTCGAGCGGCAATGGGCCGTCAATGGCGCGGGCGCGCTCAATACCCTGGCCAGCCTGAAAGCCCACCTGGCCCGCCCAGCCTCGGTCGTGTTCACCGGCACCTTTCTCTCGCAGGCAACCTTTCCCGGCCTCGCCGCCTACATTGCCTCCAAGGCGGCCCTGAAAGCCTTTGCGCGCAACCTGGCCGTCGAGCTGGCAGCCGACGACATCCGGGTCAACATGGTATCGCCAGGGCCCACGGCAACACCGATCTGGGGCACCCTGCAACTCAGCGACGACGCGCTGGCGGCGGTGGCCAAGACAGTGGAACAGCGTTTGTTGAATGGGGCATTTCTCGAACCCGCCATGATCGCCGACGCCATGCTGCACCTGCTGTCGCTGGGCGCACGGGGCATCCACGGGCAGGACCTGATCGTCGACAACGGCTACACCCTGCGCTGACCATGGCATGCGCCGGCAGGGCATATGCCCTGCGGTGCATGTTCATCGCAGCAAGGCCGCCATCAGGCGGCCGTCAGGCGCACTCAGGCAAACTGGCTGAACGACATATTGTCGTCCACATTATTGCCGGTACTGGCTGTGGTCGGACCACCCACCAGTTGGCCGCCCCAGGGATTGCTCTTCGGTTCGCCCTCATTGATGGCGACCTGCGAACGCTCCTTGATGGGGGAACCGCAGAATTCGGAAAAAATCGTACGCTAAGCTAACGGTGTTCTCGTGACAGCTCTTTGACTAGGCTTTCTAAGGCCATTCTGATAGCCCTGACTTCCTGAAAAGCCATGGCTAAAATTTGTGCGGCTAAAAGGGATAACCGATGGTAAAGTAAGTTATCCCTGTCGAGATACTGAAAAGCGTTATCCTCGTTTTTCCCAAAACTGTTTTGCCAGTTCGCTCAGAGCGCTAGTTAACTGAGCGACAGATTTCGCACTTTGCAAATTATTCTGCCCGGTCTGTACATTGGTATCAGCAGCATCGCGTATATTGATAATACTGCGGTTTATGTCTTCACTTACTGCTCCCTGCTGCTCGACCGCAGTCGCTATTTGCGCGTTCATGTCGGTAATTTCGTTAACACGTTGGCCAATTCCATCAAGAGCTGTAGCTGCTTCCTCTGCGTGAGCTACACTCGTGTGCGCTTGCCGACTACTTTGCTCCATGACTGTAACAGCGGATTGCGCTCGCTCTTGTAGAGCGCTGATCATGCTTTGAATATCCGTTGTCGATTGCTGGGTGCGAGCAGCAAGACTGCGAACCTCATCGGCGACAACAGCAAAACCACGCCCCTGCTCACCAGCACGCGCGGCCTCAATTGCTGCGTTGAGTGCCAACAAATTCGTTTGCTCGGCGATCCCTCGTATAACGTCAAGAACTTTTGATATCTCGTTACTTTGACCTTCAAGCTCATGAATAACCTGAGCGGCTTGCCTAATTTCACCTTCAAGGGCAATGATTGACTGGCTTGTGTGGGCTACCAGACGCTGGCCAGATGCCGTCTCAGTGTCTGCTCTTCCGGCCGCATCTGCAGCATGCTGTGCATTGCTCGCAACCTCTTGAATGCTTGCCGCCATTTGGTTTACTGCCGTTGCTATTTGATCTGTCTCTGCCTGCTGCTCAACTGTAAGTACATTGCTTGACTCAATATCCTTTAGTAGGGG
>NZ_BATI01000062.1 GCF_000467105.1 Aquipseudomonas alcaligenes NBRC 14159 | reverse complement strand
CTAGAGAGCTGGATCGTGACTTCATTGCCATCTTTCAAGCGCACATGCTTCGAGGCCGTCAGAAAACTGTGCTTGGTGCTATCCAGCCATTCGTGGAAGAAAACGCCCACGGCGCCTTCAGAATGCAGTTTCGGAGCGTTCGACCTGTTGCTAACGCTCAGCAGCTTCTTCCCTTCAGGCCCTCGCTCATAGATGGCAAGTTGTAGGTTGTCGTGGCCTACAACAAGGTCGAGCAGTCCATGCGGTTGCTTGGCGATGTCGGCACTCGATATCGAATCTTCTTTGAGTCGGTGCTGGATCTGCTCAAGCTTGCCGTTCAGGCTGCTTCGGGCCAGCGAGGCCAGCTCGTGCGTCAGCGAGAAGTAAGCAAGGGCGGCCAGGAGCACCACCAATGCGGCTCCCATCAGGGCGACAGATAGCCCTAATCGCATGGAGAGGCTGGCAGGTTTCATTCCCGCTCCTCGAGTACATAACCAACCCCTCTGAGGGTATGGATGAGCTTCCTTTCAAAGGCGTCATCGATTTTGGCGCGCAAGCGGCGGATGGAGACTTCGACCACATTGGTGTCGCAATCGAAGTTCATGTCCCACACCAACGAAATGATCTGAGTGCGTGAAAGCACCTCACCCGAACGCCTCATCAACAAGTGCAGCAGCGCAAACTCTTTGGTCGTCAGGTCTATCCGTTGCTCACCGCGGAAGGCTCGATGTCTGGCAGGGTCCAGCTCTAGGTCTGCTACACGTAGAGTTTCTGGTGCCGGAGCCTGCTCGCTGCGACGCAGAAGGGTGCGAACTCGGGCCAGCAGCTCAGGAAACTCAAAGGGCTTCACCAAGTAGTCATCCGCACCTAGGTCCAGGCCCTTGATCTTGTCTGCCAGCCTTCCTCTGGCGGTGAGCATCATGACCCTTGTGTTGTTATCACGGCGAAGGTTTTCTAATACGCCCCAGCCATCTATCTCTGGAAGGTTTACATCCAGAATGACCAAGTCGTAAGTGTGTTGGCGCACAAGATGAAGACCATCTAATCCAGTAGAGGCCTTGTCGACTACATAGCCACTCTCGGTCAGTCCTTGATGCAGATATTCGGCAGTTTTGGGCTCGTCCTCGATAACTAGGATTCGCATATTAAATTTACCCAGGCAGGCGGCATATTGTTGTTTATTGGGCCGCGTAAAGTTTCATAAATTAATAATGACGTGGCATGAAGAGGCTTTTAGCGCACGATAGGAGTAGACAATCCTAAAGCCTGTAGCGGCTACAGGGTCAATGCGCAAGCCTTGCTGTGACTGGCATTGCGACAAGCTGTCACATTTAGCGAGTATTTCAGGCAGATTTCCCTGGTGGGGTTACTGATTTCCCTAAAGGTTCCTTCGCTGACGCTATATTTGTATCAGCATGTAACTTCACAGGACTCTCTGATGGGGGCATCTTAATACAGCGAAATAGCCTGTAGGCCTTGATTACATATTTGTAATTTTCCAGTCACCTTGGCGATATGAACTGATATCTAAATTCTGCGGCTAACTCATTTCCTGTCTTCATCAGCTGACCGCTACTGCCGGGTCGAGCCGTTTTAGTCAGGGATGATCATTGGTTGCGGAGGATTAACCCTTGCTCTCTTGCGATGGTGGTGTTGCAGGTTTTTATCGGAAGTTGCTTCCGGTGTTACTGGTGTCCCTATGGGTGGTTGGCCGGCCAGCAGTCGCTGCGTCCTCGGAGCTGTCGCTGGCTGAAGCATTGCGCCAGGCGCAAGACAACAGTCCGACTCTCTCGGCTGCGAGCCGATTGGTAGACATCTCTTTGGGCGAGCGGCAGCAAGCCGGCCTGCTGCCAAACCCAGAGCTGTCATGGGAGGTGGAAGACACCCGCAGCAACACGCGGACCACTACCACCCAGATTACGCAGCCGATTGAGCTTGGGGGAAAGCGAGGGGCACGCATCGAGCTAGCGGAGAAGGGGCAGAGTGCGGCATCGGTCGAGCTAGAGCGCAGCCAGAATGAGCTGCGCGCCGATGTCATCCAGTCGTTCTACGACAACCTGCAAGCAAGGATGCGCGTCGAGCTGGCGGAGCAATCTCTCGCGCTGGCTGAGCGAGGAGTTCAGGGGGCCGAGGGGCGAGTCAAGGCGGGCAAGGTTTCACCAGTTGAGCTAACTCGGGCCCAGGTGCAGCTCTCTGAGGTCCGACTTGAGCTACGTCGAGCTCAACGGGATCAGGCTAGAGCCCATTCTCGACTGCAGGCTGTCATCGGTGGCAACGCAGACATCAGGGTTGTTGGGAGTGCGACCAGCATCCCAGAACCGCCAACAGTCAATCAGCTGTGGTCTGCCTTGGAGACAACCGCAGAAATGCGCCTAGCCCGGCTGTCTGTGGATCAGCAAGAGGCTTCATTCGAGCTGGAAAAGACCCAGCGCATTCCAGACCTGAATGTGAGCCTGGGCAGCCAATACAGCGCTGAAGATCGGGAGCGAGTCAACGTAGTTGGCCTATCGATGCCGATCCCTCTCTTCAATCGTAACCAGGGCAACATTCTCTCCGCTGCACGTCGCGCCGACCAAGCCCGCGACCTGCGCAACGCGACCGAGCTACGCCTCAGGGCAGATGTAGAGCAAGCCATGGATCAGTGGGTCGTTGCGAAGGAGGAGATCAACTCGTTCGACCAGACGATTCTCCCATCGGCCAAGAGCGCTGTTGATAGCGCTACCCGCGGATTTGAGATGGGCAAATTCGCTTTTCTCGATGTGCTGGATGCTCAGCGCACGTTGATTGGTGCCCGCACGCAGTATGTCGACGCCCTGGCCTCAGCCACCGCGGCATGGGTGCAGTTAGAGCGCGTGTATGGCGATGTATCAGCCATCCCCGCTGCACGTTGAGCCGCCGAGTTCCTACCGACCGTCTTGGTGACCCGCATCTGGAGTGCGGGTCGCTGCATTTCCTTTAGGAGTTGCTTATGAGCAAAAAATTACCCCTCGTACTCGCGATCATTGCGGGCATAGGGCTTATTGGTGGCGGAGTAACCCTCATGAATGAGGAGAAAGGCCATGAATCGGATGAGCACGCCGAGACAAGCAGCCATCAGGACACAGAGCACCATGGCGAAGAAGCAAAGCAGGGTCACGGCGATGCTGATGAACATGGAGATACCGAGCATCACTCTCGCGGTCCAAACGGAGGAACGCTGTTCAGTCAGGACAACTTCAGTGCCGAGCTAGTTGCGCCAGAGAGTCAGGATGGAAGTGCTCCCATGTCGCTGTATCTAGCACAGGAAGGGCAGCAGATTGTGCCCGGGGAGAATACCCGGGTGTCCATGGAGGTCAGACGTCCTTCAGGTGAAGTGAATACGCTCCGATTCGAGCCCAAGGGCGATGCCTTTGTCAGTGCCATGGGTATCGCCGAGCCGCACTACTTCGAGGCTCGCATTCTGATTGAGCGAGAAGGAAGGGCCTATCGTTTCAGCTACGCCAAAGAGGAGGGACTCATCGAGCTCAGCAACGAGCAAATCGATGCCGCCGGAATCCAGTTGGTGAAGGCTACTGCCGGAGCTATGAGCACTACCATCAGCCTTCCCGGTGAGATTCGCTTCGATGAGGACCATACGGCTCACGTGGTTCCTCGAACTGCTGGTGTCGTGGAAAGCGTCCAGGTCAACCTGGGAGAGTCAGTTAAGAAGGGGCAACTCCTGGCTGTTATCGCAAGCCAGCAAATATCAGATCAGCGTAGTGAGTTTGCTGCGGCCCAGCGCAGGGTCGAACTGGCCCGCACAACCTTTGAGCGAGAGCAGCAACTGTGGAAGGAGAAGATTTCTGCAGAACAGGATTACCTGCAGGCCCGCCAGGCGCTACAGGAGGCAGAAATTGCTCTCAGCAATGCTCGTCAGAAAATGGGAGCCCTGGGCGAAAACGTTGCTCTTGCGGGGGGGAACCGCTACGAGCTAAGGGCCCCGTTCGATGGCATCGTGGTGGAAAAGCACCTAGTGCTTGGCGAGGTTGTGAACGAGGCGAGCAACGCCTTCACCATTTCAGATCTCGGCCGTGTCTGGGCAACCTTCAGTGTTGCACCGCGGGACTTGGGCAAGGTCCAGGTCGGCAAGCCGGTCAAGATCAGTGCCCCGGAGCTGGAGGCTGAGGTTGTAGGCAACGTTTCGTACGTGGGTAACTTGCTTGGCGAGCAGACACGCACGGCGACTGCCCGCGCCACTCTCGAAAATCCAAATGGCGCATGGCGCCCAGGCCTCTTCGTATCCGTCGCGTTGTCAGCCGACTCCCGCCAGGCCAACGTCACCGTTCCAGTCCAGGCAATTCAGACCATCGAAGAGAAACCCACGGTTTTCGTTCGCGTGGACGATGGATTCGTGGCGCTTCCCGTGGTGCTAGGCGCCCGTAGCGAAGGGGCTGTGGAAATTACCCAAGGCTTGGCCGCCGGAGCGCAGGTAGCGACAGAAGGGAGCTTCATCCTCAAGTCCGAGCTGGGCAAAGGCTCCGCCGACCACGCCCACTGACCTGCCATTGACGGGAAATTCGTATGTTCGAACGCATAATTCAGTTCGCTATCGAGCAGCGCATCATCGTGATGCTTGCCGTACTGGCGATGGCTGGCTTAGGTATTGCCAGCTACCAGAAGCTCCCCATAGACGCTGTCCCTGATATCACCAACGTTCAGGTACAGATCAATACCGCAGCAGCAGGCTTCTCACCTCTAGAAACCGAGCAGCGCATTACCTTTCCGATCGAGACGGCCATGGCCGGCTTACCGCACCTCAAACAGACCAGGTCGCTATCGCGCTCTGGTTTGTCGCAGGTGACCGTAATCTTCGAAGACGGCACGGATCTCTACTTTGCCCGCCAGCTCGTCAATGAGCGCCTGCAGGTTGCCCGCGAACAACTGCCAGAAGGAGCAGAGGCAATCATGGGCCCAATCTCGACAGGATTGGGTGAGATCTTCTTGTGGACGGTCGAGGCTAGAGAGGGGGCGTTGAAGGAGGACGGCACGCCATACACGCCCACCGACCTGCGGGTAATCCAGGATTGGATCATCAAACCTCAGCTGCGCAATGTTCCAGGCGTGGCCGAGATCAACACCATCGGTGGCTTCGCGAAGGAATACCAGATCGCCCCGGACCCCAAGCGTTTGGCCGCTTATAAGCTCACCTTGGGAGACCTGGTCACTGCGCTTGAACGCAACAATGCCAACGTTGGTGCCGGTTATATCGAGCGCAGTGGCGAGCAGCTGCTGATTCGGGCTCCCGGTCAGGTCGCCACTGCAGCGGACATCGCCAACATTGTCATTAGCAACGTCGACGGGACCTCCATTCGGGTCAGCCATATTGCGGATGTGCAGATTGGCCGAGAGTTGCGTACTGGCGCTGCCACCGAGAACGGTCGCGAAGTTGTGCTCGGCACGGTGTTCATGCTCATTGGCGAGAACAGCCGCAGCGTCTCGCAGGCAGTTGCCGCCAAGCTGGAGCAAATCAATCGATCGCTCCCTGATGGGGTAGTAGCCATCGCGGTCTACGACCGAACCGATCTGGTGGACAAGGCCATCGCCACGGTTAAGAAAAACCTCATCGAGGGCGCGATCCTGGTAATCGCCATCCTCTTCCTGTTCCTCGGCAATATTCGTGCAGCGATCATCACCGCGATGGTGATCCCGCTGTCGATGCTCTTCACCTTCACTGGCATGTTCACCTACAAGGTGAGCGCTAACCTGATGAGCCTCGGTGCTTTGGACTTCGGCATCATCGTTGACGGCGCGGTGGTCATTGTCGAGAACGCCATTCGCCGGTTGGCTCATGCACAACAGCACCATGGCCGGATGCTTACCCGCTCCGAACGCTTGCATGAAGTGTTTGCCGCCTCACGAGAGGCGCGCAGAGCCCTGATCTTCGGCCAACTGATCATCATGGTGGTCTACCTTCCGATCTTTGCGCTGACAGGGGTTGAAGGGAAGATGTTCCACCCCATGGCGTTCACTGTGGTGATTGCTCTGTTGGGAGCGATGATTCTTTCCGTGACCTTCGTTCCAGCTGCGATTGCGCTCTTCATCACCGGCAAGGTCAAAGAGGAAGAGAACTTCGTTATGCGTGCCGCCCGCAAAGGCTACGAGCCGGTACTGGGCTGGGTCATGGGCAACCGAACCGCAGTATTTACCGGTGCAGTTACCTTGGTGGTGTTGTCCGGTGTATTGGCAGGTCGCATGGGCAGCGAGTTCATCCCTAGCCTCAGCGAGGGGGACTTTGCTTTGCAGGCGTTGCGGGTACCAGGAACTAGCCTGACGCAGTCGGTGGAGATGCAGGCGCGCTTGGAAAAGAGACTGGTAGAGAAAGTGCCGGAGATCGAGAGGGTATTTGCCCGGACCGGTACCGCTGAGATCGCCTCTGACCCAATGCCGCCGAATATCTCGGATGCCTACGTCATGCTCAAGCCCAAGGACCAGTGGCCTGATCCGGACAAGTCGCGAGAAGAGTTGATAGCTGACCTGCAGCGTGTGAGTGCGGAAGTTCCAGGTAGCAACTACGAGCTTTCTCAACCCATCCAGTTGCGCTTCAACGAGCTGATTTCAGGTGTGCGCAGTGACGTCGCGGTGAAGGTGTTTGGTGACGATATGGGTGTGCTCAACAGCACTGCTGCTGAGATTGCGGAAACCTTGGAGAAAGTAGAGGGCGCTTCCGAGGTAAAGGTGGAGCAAACCACTGGGCTGCCCGTGCTGACCATCAACATTGATCGTGACAAGGCTGCTCGCTTTGGCCTGAACGTAGGCGATGTTCAAGACACTATCGCTTTCGCGGTGGGAGGCCAGCGTGCAGGCACCTTGTTCGATGGCGACCGCCGCTTTGACATGGTGGTGCGGCTCTCGGATCGGCTGCGTACGGATATCGAGGGCCTTTCCCGCCTGCTGATTCCTGTTCCTGCGCTATCAGGCGGAGCGGCAGAACAGATATCGTTCATCTCACTATCTGAAGTCGCCAGCCTCGACCTGGTACTTGGCCCCAACCAAGTCAGCCGTGAGAACGGTAAACGCCTGGTGGTGGTCAGTGCCAACGTGCGGGGACGGGATATCGGATCCTTTGTTCAAGAGGCCAGCGATCGCCTGCTGCAGGATGTGAAGGTTCCGGCTGGATATTGGACCACCTGGGGTGGCCAGTTTGAGCAGCTGCAGTCAGCAGCCAAGCGGCTTCAGATCGTAGTCCCGGTCGCTCTGCTCTTGGTCTTCACCTTGCTATTCATGATGTTCAATAACGTCAAGGATGGCCTAGTGGTGTTCACAGGCATTCCCTTCGCGTTGACTGGTGGTGTACTCGCCCTTTGGCTGCGAGATATTCCCCTGTCCATCTCGGCTGGCGTCGGCTTCATTGCCTTGTCGGGCGTCGCGGTTCTGAACGGCTTGGTGATGATTTCCTTTATCCGTAATCTGCGCGAGGAAGGAAAGACGCTGCACGAGGCAATCATTGAAGGCGCTCTGACTCGCTTGCGGCCGGTCTTGATGACAGCGTTGGTGGCGTCGCTGGGTTTTGTGCCAATGGCGCTGGCGACAGGTACCGGGGCCGAAGTGCAGCGACCTCTGGCATCAGTCGTCATCGGAGGGATCCTATCCTCCACGACCCTCACGCTCTTGGTACTGCCGGTGCTATATCAGTGGGTACACCGGCGGGATGAGGAAGAGGATGCTGAGTCGTCGGAAACCGATGGAGATGTAGCCTTGCACAAGGGCTGACGTTACTCGAATGAACCAGGTGGTCCGTACCCCGGAGGGTATCGGACCACCACATGGTCAACTCACTTTTGCTTTCGCAATCTCATCGAGAGCCATTTTGCGCAGGACTCCTGGGCCGAACTTCTGCAGCAGCTAGCCGTTCAAGAGCGCGGGCGCACCTGAAACACAGATCCCCGATACAGCCTGCAATCGGCTTCGAGCGTGTCATCGATGTCAGATGAGCTCGTCTCAGCCGTGGTCTGCTCCACATCTAGACCCGCTGCAACCGCCCAAATCTTTAGTCTTCTCGCATCGGATCGTCAAACCAATCAGGTTGGGCTGCCCAGGAAGATTCAAACATTTCTGGGTATGCATCTGCCCCATCTATTGCATCCAGCGCAAGGCGTAATCCGTCAGGTAGCGCAGCACATCAGCCTCCGCTTGCCCTTGGCTGGCATATCCATGCTCCGGCAACCATTCCGTTTTCAGGCTTCTGAAAAACGCTCCATCGGCGCGTTATCCCAGCAGTTACCGCGGCGGCTCATGCACTGCTTGATACGGTAGCGCCAGAGCATCTGGCGAAATTCAATGCTGGTGTAGTGGCAACCCTGGTCAGAGTGAAACATTAGCTGCTGCGGGCAACCTCGGGACTCGTAGGCCACGCGTAACGCGCGTGTCGTGAGCTGCGAGTCAGGTCGATTGGGCAGTGCCCAACCGACGATGCGGCGCGCATACAAATCCATGACTGCTGCCAGGTAGATCCAACGATTACCCGCCCAGATGTATGTCACATCACCGCACCACACTTGGTTGGGGCTGCTCACTGTGAACTGCCGATCCAGTGTGTTGGCCGCAATGGCACCTTCACCATCGGCCTTGCGGTGGCGATGCTTGCGACATTGCCAGCTGTATAGCCTGGCTTCTTTCATCAGGCGTCCAGCCAGAAAGTGACCAACCTGCACACCCTGTATTCGCAGCGCTGCCGATAATGTTCTGGCTCCTGCGGAACCACGACTTTGGGCGAAGCTTAACGCCTTATCGGGGTGTCCAGAATCATTGAGCCACAACAGGGATAAAAAAGCGCCCTAGGAAGGGCGCAAAGTGTACACATCTTTCCAAAGGAGCTCGTGGAGCCTTTAGAGGTGAACTCGGCAGGGAAAAGGCTATCAGCGTTCGTTTGCTGTATTTTTATCTTGGGCTGTATCTTTCTTAGTGCTGCTATTTTTCTGGCTTTCTGCTTGTGCCGCCTGGTTGTCTTTTTCGTAAATCTTTTTCTGATTCTCTTTGAATCGCTTTACCATTTCGTGACGGTTATGGCTATCACCTCGCGCAAGCACGGGAGCTGTAACGCTGAGGGCAAGAATTCCAATAAGTGCTGCATGTGCAATCTTCATAAGCTGGGTCTCTCTCAGTTGGTGATGAGCTATTGGGTTTCGCTCTTTGAACACGCCTAAATCTTAGAAAGATGAAACTAACCGGAGCGTGAGCTCAAAATTAAAATGTTGACATCCAGGACTATAAAGAAGGGGCAGATCTGGCTGAACCTACAACTGACCCTCAAGTAAGTGCAGGAGCTCTCATGGTCGCGCGCCATGATGACAAAGAAATGCATAAAAAAGCGCCCTTAAAGGGCGCTTAGGGTACACCTCTTTCCAAAGGAGCTCGTGGAGCTTCTAGAGGTGGACTCGGTAGGGGAAAAACAATCAGTCTTCGTTGGTTGTGTTGTTGCTTTTGGCGGCGTCTTCTTCAGTAACTCCACTTTTCTGGCTTTCTACTTGAAATGCCTTGTTGTCTTTCCCGTGAATTTTTTCTTGGTTTTCCCGAAATTTTTTCACCGCTTCCAAAGAGCGGCCGTAGCCATCTTCTGCAAGTGCAGAAGTAGCAGTACCGAGTGCGAGAATTCCAATAAGTGCAATATTTGCGATCTTCATAAATCAGGCCTCGTTCAGTTTGTAATGAGCTATTTGCTTGCGCTCTGTGAAGATGCCTAGATTTTACGAAAATGAAGCTAACGGCAGCATGAGCTCAAAATTACAATATTGACATGCAGCGCTAGAGAGAGCGGGCAAGTAGTTACCCGCTCCACTTTCTAGTCAGAGCACTTCCAGTGGGTACTCGACAATCAGGCGAACTTCATCCAGATCGGACTCGTAGTCGGTCGCACGAGTGGTCATCTGGCGAACGCGGAAGGACATATCCTTCAGCGAGCCAGACTGAACTACGTACTTCGCTTCGATGTTTCGCTCCCAGCGCTTCTGATCGGTCAGCGGGTTGCCGTTTTCATCACGACGCATGTACACGTTGTTCGCATCGGAGTAGTCGGCGTCGGTACCGAAGGCGTAGCGGGTCATGAAGCTCAGGCCAGGGACACCGAAGGTGGCCATGTCGAGATCGTAGCGAAGCATCCAGGAACGCTCATTCGGGGAGTTGAAGTCGCTGTACTGGATCGAGTTATCGAGGAAGATCGAGTCAGACTGACGCAGATAGTCGAAGTCATCGTCGCCGTTGTTGCGCTGATGAGACAACGCCAGGGAGTGGGCACCGAACTTCACACCGACCTTGCCGCTGTAGATGTCGTTGTCGAACTCGCCCAGCAGCTTCTGCCCCTGGTCAACGGCTTTGTAGTAGTTCAGGCCGCCGAACAACGAGACGCTCTCAGAAAGCGGGTGGCTCCAGGACATGCCGGCATAGTGCTGATTCCAGGCATCTTCCAGGCGGCTGGTGTAAAGGCTAAACGCCAGGTTGTCATTCAGGGTGTAGTCGCCGCCAAAGTAGGCCGCCCAAGGTGCATCCACGCCGCCGGCGTAGAAGGTGGCGAAGTCTTCGCTCATGCCACTCTGCTGCGGTTGGCTCATCGCATGAACTCGACCACCCTGCAGGGTCAGACCATCAACGCTGTTATTGACGACGGTGACACCCTTGAAGGTTTCCGGAAGGAGGCGAGAGTCACCATAGTGAAGAACCGGGGTCATCGGGAACACATCGCCGGCCTTAATGACCGTATCGAAGAGCTGAGCTTTTACAGCTCCGCCCAGCTTGGAGTACTCGTCTTCCGCTTCCCCATCGCTGTTCACGGGAAGCAGGTTGATGCTGCCGCCAGGGCCAAAGCGACCATCACCGGTATCCAGTTTGATGCCCAGCATGGCGAACGCGTCGATACCCACCCCGACGGTTCCCTCGGTAAAGCCGGACTCAAAGTTCACCATGACGCCATGCGCCCATGCTTCGGAATAGCCATTTCCAGTTGAGCTGGACTGACCATCTCGGAAGTCACGGTTCATGTAGAAATTTCGATTGAGGATATTAAGGCTGCTTCCTTCAACGAAACCCTCGCCTTTTGTTTCCTCAGCAGTGGCCACCATGGGGCTGATTCCAATGATTGCCGAAAATACTGCAAGAGATAATTTGGTCTTGCTCATTAATTGCTCCTTTATTCTTGGCAGAATTGGATATTTGCCATGACTGTTCTTGTAGGTATTGAGCCCCGGTGCGAGAGCAGCCAGAGGCGGTCGCACCTATCGTTGCAAGCCGTAGATAACTTGAAGATGATTGGAAAATTACAATTTTGTAATCTTCGAAAAGATGAGGGATGGGCTGCTTAATTTGACATTTTTTGCACAAACGACACCCAGCGGCGCACTCGAATGGTGCGCAGAGTCGAGGGAGTCAGTTCTGGTTTAGTTACCGTTTGCGAGGAGCTGCTGCAGATCTTCTGGGACGGTCATGGGGAGGAATGCGCTAACTCGTGCACGCCCAGTATTGCCAATGGGGACCCAGATGCGTGAGAAAAGTAGTGCAGCCACTATGCGAGGTATTTGCCCAAGGACCTCCCGATAGTTCTTGGTCTGCAGGCCTAGGCGTAGCATCAGCCAATGTGACTTTGCATGCAGGTAGGGATGCCGTTGAGTCAGGATGTGGGCGCGCTCTAACCACTCAAATGCTCTACCAGGCTGCTTCAGCCGCAGGTTCGTATCGGCTTGCGCAAAGGCCTCTGCAATTGCTGATTTCAGTTGAGATTGCATGGCTACCTCCCATTATTGTCTGAGCAGCCTCAGGCCGTTAAACACCACGAGCAGGCTGACGCCCATGTCAGCGAAGACAGCCATCCACATAGTGGCGCCTCCTGTGATGGTTATGCCCAGGAAGATAGCCTTGATGCCAAGTGCCAGGGCGATGTTCTGCTTGAGGATGGCAGCAGTACTACGAGATAGACGGACGAACGTAGCGACCTTGCGCAAGTCGTCATCCATCAGTGCAACGTCCGCGGTTTCTATCGCCGTGTCGGTCCCTGCGCTACCCATGGCAAAGCCAATCTGAGCTTTTGCCAGCGCTGGGGCATCGTTAATGCCGTCTCCCACCATGCCAACCGTTAAACCTTGGGCCTGCATTTCAGCGATGACTGTGAGCTTGTCTGCCGGCAACAGGTTGCCACGAGCCTCATCAATACCCACCTGCTGGGCTATCGCCAGGGCTGTGTGCTCGTTATCGCCACTGAGCATACATGTCTTTACCCCAAGCTCGTGGAGCTGCCGCATGGCATCGGCACTGGTCTCTTTCACGGTGTCTGCGACTGCGAATAGAACAAGGGGCTGTTGGCCGTCGCACAGGATGACGACGGTCTTACCCTGACGCTCCAGCCGCTCCAGCGTAAGCTCCAGCTCCTTAGAACAGAGCCCCAGCTCCTCAACCAGACGATGGTTGCCTAGATACAACAGTTGGCCTTTCACACGGCCTTTGACTCCCCGTCCAGGAAGCGCTTCAAACTCCTTGACGTCCAGTAGCGACACATCGTTATCCATCGCATGTCGAGCGAGTGCTTTTGATACCGGGTGATCAGAGCGAGCAGCTAGGCTAGCGGCACTGACACGATGCATTTCGATATCTGTTTCTTTGAGCGGCAGGAAGTCTGTCTGAACCGGCCTCCCTTGAGTGATGGTTCCAGTCTTGTCGAGTGCAAGCAGTGCCAGATCTTTGCCGCTCTCCAGATAGACCCCACCTTTGATGAGGATGCCTTTGCGAGCCGCCGCTGCCAGGCCGCTGACGATGGTAACGGGAGTGGAAATGACCAGCGCGCATGGGCACGCGACGACCAGCAATACCAGCGCTCGATAGATCCACTCCTGCCATGCGCCACTCAGCAATAGCGGTGGGAGCAAGGCGACCCCTAGGGACACCAAGAACACGGCGGGGGTGTAGATCTGAGAAAAGCGGTCAACGAAACGTTGGGTCGGCGCCCGAGAGCCCTGAGCCTCCTCCACCGCATGAATGATCCGAGCCAGGGTAGTGTTGGTAGACGCTGCTGTTACCCTGAACTCCAACGACCCTGCCTCGTTTATCGTGCCCGCAAAAACCTGATCTCCAATGCTCTTATCTACCGGCAAGCTCTCGCCGGTTATAGGTGCTTGATTGACGGTGGAGGTGCCTGCCGTCACCTCGCCATCCAAGCCAATTCGCTCACCTGGCCGTACCCGAACAACAGCGCCAAGTGCTACCGCCTTGATGTCCGCATCTAGCCAGGATCCATCCGCCTGCAAAACAGTGGCCCGCTCGGGGCTTAAGTCCATGAGTCCACGGATGGCGTTACGTGCACGCTCCAGTGAGCGCGCTTCAATAACCTCGGCTACCGCGAAGAGCACCATAACCATGGCCGCTTCGGGCCATTGGCCAATCAATACGGCACCGGTTACAGCAATGCTCATGAGGGCATTGATGTTCAGGTTGCGGTTCTTGAGCGCAATCCAGCCCTTCTTGTAGGTACCGAGCCCACTTAGCGCTATCCCCACTATTGCTAAGGCTGCAACCGCCCATTCGGGGGCCAACTGCCCAAAGTGGATTATTTCGGCTGAAACCGCAGCGATCCCCGCGATCGCCAGCGGCCACCAATGCTTCTTCTTCGTTGGGGTAGGTTCCTGGCGGTCGGCACTCTCCTCGACAACCGGTGAAAGCCCGAGCTCCTGGATGGCTGCCATGAGCTGAGGTAACAGCTCTGGAACATGGTCTACGACCAGAGTGCGTTGCAGCAGGTTGAACTGCAGATTGCTGATGCCTTTCTGGTTAGCGAGCTTGTCGCGAATGAGCTTCTCCTCAGTAGGACAGTCCATCTGCTCGATGCGAATTCGTGTTTGTACATGAGCGTCCGTGGGCTCGGCCTGCATACCCAGGGAGGCGATCACATCAATGATGGGGGTGACCGAAGGGAGACTGTGCTGTACCCCTAGAACGCGAGTCATCAAGTTAAAGTCGAGCTGGTGTATCCCGGCCAGCGAGCCAAGCTTGCTCTGAATCAGGCTCTGCTCTGTCGGACAGTCCATCGCCTGGATGTGGAAAGCGCTGAATGTCGTTCCTGGTGGCGCTGGCTCGCGCTTTTGGTCTTCAGGTTTATGATGATCCGAGTGGTCGTGACTGCAGCAACTGCTCATGGCGGGACCTCTTATCTAAGTCATTGCAGAGTCAACACCCTGAAGCCACTATAGGGTCAAGCATTGATCAGGAGATTCGTCCCATGAAGATTGGTGAGCTCGGAAAGCAGGCTGACTGTCAGGTGGAGACTATTCGTTACTATGAACGTGAAGGGCTGCTGCCTGTTCCTGGTCGAAGCGAGGGGAACTACCGGGTCTACGGGAAGGAGCACCTAGAGCGGCTCGTATTCATCCGTAACTGCCGAACCCTGGACAG
>NZ_BATI01000063.1 GCF_000467105.1 Aquipseudomonas alcaligenes NBRC 14159 | reverse complement strand
AGGATTTCTCAATCTGGCTTACACGGGCGCCTGTACCGATATCCCCGCGGATGGCGACGTATCGATGTTGAATTCCTCGCCAGACGAAGTGCAATGAGCTGCGGCTATAGGCTTGCGCAGCCTTAGATAGCCGGCCGTCGCAGGCGCGCCGGTTGGCCGGGATCTTCTTCTGCCCGTCAGGTGTCCGGTCGGAACTCCAGCACGAACGCTACGACCTTTTCGGCGGACATTTCGCACGGCTTCAACAATGTCCTATCTGATGTAACGCGGAAGAGGTTGAAGCTGACAATGTCAGTCCCGTCCAACTCCCTGGCGAACAGACTGTTGCGACGTCCGTCCCCAGATCGCCGGACGATCAAGCTGAAACGCCGGCCTTCATAAGTCCCTTCTCTGTATCCCTCCGCAAGCTTCGCGAAAGCGGCATCGAACTCGGAATGCTCCATGTCATCCATCCTTATTGATAGAACAGAGGCGCGGCGGGTGCGAGACCGCCAGTGCCGGGTCGCGCTAAGGTGCCGGGCAGATTCCTGCAGCCGACGAGGCCCGGGGTGGGCAGGATAATTGAGATGTCGGCGCCCGCATGGCTATCAGCGAAGTCGTCCGTCCAGTCTGCTAGGCAACGTCCACGCCTTTCCAGAAAGCGATGTAATCCCGGATACCCTCGGCATCCGGAGTGGGGGCGGGATAGGTCCAAGCGGCGTTCACGTTGAGCGCGTCACCCGCGCGAACATGAAAGAAGCGCGCGGCGCCTTTGATCGGACAGACAGATGTGTGCGGGCTCATCTCAAGCAGGCTCAGGTCGACTCCTGACGGTGGGAAGTAGTGATTTCCCTCGACGATGACTGTTTCGTCGCTTGTGGCGATAGTAGTGTCTTTCCAGATGGCTGAGACCAACGGACTCTCCTTTTGTATTCATCAACCGGCGAAGGCTCGCGGGCTGGCTGCCCCAAGCCGCACCTCCTCAGGTGGCAGGCGGGTTGCGCCCGAGAAGTTTGTCGAGCTCGCCTCTGACATCGAGCGCGAATAGCTCATCGGAGCCACCGATAAGGGTGCCATTGATGAAGATCTGCGGCACGGAGCTTCGCCCC
The DNA here is from genome assembly GCF_000467105.1 of Aquipseudomonas alcaligenes NBRC 14159. Taxonomy (GTDB): domain Bacteria; phylum Pseudomonadota; class Gammaproteobacteria; order Pseudomonadales; family Pseudomonadaceae; genus Aquipseudomonas; species Aquipseudomonas alcaligenes. Next base: position 10,748 of record NZ_BATI01000063.1, on the reverse strand, counting down.
GACGCTTCCGCCATGGCCTGCCGGTGAGCCGGATCCGCCTCAATATCGAGCTCCTTCCATCGCACGCCCTTTTCCTTGAGGAGCGCCTTCGCTCGGCGGCAGAACGGGCACCAATTCGTGGTGTACAGCAATACATCAGTTGTCATATTGCATCTCCGGCAGTTGCACGCGGATCGCTGTCATGGCGTTGATCTCCAATTCGCGGCGTTCAAAGATGGCGACTGCACCTTGGCCGACATCGGAGCAGATGCTGACGATTGGCCGCTATCCAGGCGACATGGCCCAAAGTGCTTTCACCGCCAGGCAGAGGCCGCACGCGCCTCCTGTAGCGCCGAGCCGATGCTCTAAGGTAACCGAGCCTCGATTGGGACGGAAGCGGTCCCGCTCGAATCGCCCATCATGCTGGTCGAGCATATCAGGACGACGGATAGTGCAGGAACTTTCAAATTGAGCTTGATGTCGAGCCAGGTATCGCGAGCGAAGGCGTTCTAGAGGCCGGGGGGTACGAAGACTGTGTTCGGCAAAACGGTTCACGTTGATCGCCAAAGCTTCCCAGGGCGCACGTCTACGATCGGCGCGACGTGAGATAGCTCGCGCCGCTAGCCCCCGTAGCGCTCCGTCTTGATGATGGAGGCGTCCAAGCCCGCCAGCAGCGCGCTATCGGTTGCGATGTTGACGAATCCGTTAGACCCGCAGACGAACACTTGCGTCGGCTTTCCCTGAAGCCTGGTTAGAATTTCTTGGACCATCATGCCGTCGATCCGTCGCGCAAAGTCCGATGCGCGAACCGGTTTCTCGCGCGTAATCGCGAGCGCCAGGACGAACGCCGGATCGCTGATTTCGATGCAATGAAGTTCTTCTGAGAAGAGAACGTCCTCGGCGGTTCGTGCGGACAGGAGCAACGCTGTCGGAACGGCTTGGGCCAATGCGCGGCGCTGCCGGATCATTGCCATCAACGGCACGAGGCCGGAGCCTCCCCCGATCAACAGAACCGGATCTATGGCAGGCTCAGGCCAAAGGAAATGGCCACCGAGCGGACCGCGAACTTCGATTTCGTCACCAATCGCCGCGATGTCGTGAAAAAACGGCGAAACTTCGGCATCCGGCATGCGCTCGATAGCTATCTCGACGATCGGGGTCGAAACTGCCGATGACGCGATCGAGTAGCTGCGCATTGCACTGTAGCCGTCGGGCGCGGTCAGCCGGATATCGACGTGCTGACCTGCGGTGTGCGCGAACGGCTTGCTCAACCGAAGGAAGAAGCTCTTGATACTCGGTGTTTGCTGGATGATGTCGTCGATCACGCATGATTGCCACGAACGGACTTGCGCTTCGTTTTCAGTCATGGGTGTATCGTTGTTCGCGCCACGGATCGCCGTAGATGTGATAGCCGTGCAGCTCCCAAAAGCCGGCCTCGTCACGCGTCGTGAATTGCAGCGCATTCACCCATTTGGCGGATTTCCAGAAGTAAAGGTGCGGCACTAGAAGACGCGCCGGCCCCCCATGATCGCGGGAAAGTGGCTTGCCCGCATAACTGAGGGCGACCATCGCTTTCCCGGAAAGCAGATCCGTCAGAGGGACGTTTGTCGAATAATTATCGTAGCAGTGCGCCAAGACGAAATCGGTAGGCCGATCAAGCTCTGCATCTGCAAGGATGTCTTCAATGAGTACACCCTCCCAAACGGTATCCAGTTTGGACCAAGAGGTGACGCAGTGAATATCCTTTGTCACCTGGGTCTTTGGTAGAGTGTTGAATTCGCCCCAATTCCACGTTTTGACGGGCTTCGGACCAATTTTGACTGTGAATTTCCAGTCGGAGGGCTCTACCCTCGGCGTAGGGCCGGCCGACAGAACAGGGAAATCCTCCACCAGATGCTGACCTGGCGGAATCCGATCGGACTGGTCGCCTGAACCGCGACCGGTGAAACCTCTGGTGACCATAGTGACCCCTCTTGCTCGATACGGCAGACCGAAGCCGGCCTTCATTTCAGTACTCTGCGTAAAGCATTTGCCCGCACATCCGCCGAATAAGCCAATCGACTAAAAATCAGATACAGATGCTCTATCATCGTAAAAAATCGCGTATCGAACATAGCGTCAGGCCAGCATGATTCCCAATACCCAATGGCTATAGGGTAGATAACCCCAAGGCTGCGTACGCTGATCTGCGGTATGCGGAGCGGAAGTTGCAGGTTCGCTCTCAAACGGATGGGCAGCGTGCAAAGCTCAAGGCTCACCAGCGCATGGTTGCCCAGTTCGCGCTCGCCGGCAGCTTGAGTATATTAAGGACGAAATGTCGATCTGATCTATTCTGGCTTCAGGAAATAGGGAAAATAAGGTCGGACGTTCGCGCACCGTCGCGACGCGCGATCATCCACTAAGCTTCTGTATCGGGGTTGGAGGATCAGATGAACGAGATCGAACGACAAGCGCCTGAGCTGCGGGTGCAAAAATGGATTGGCAAAGATGGGGAAAGTATCGCGCCGTTCAAACTGTCAGATATCGGGCCCGGCCCGAAAATCTTGTTTGCCTTCCAGCATTGGTGCCAAGGTTGCCATTTGCATGGGTTTCCGACGCTACAAAAGTTGCATGCAGCGTTGAGCTCAAAAGACGTGGGGTTCGCAGTGATCCAGACCGTCTTCGAAGGAACGCATGAGAATACCTTCGAGAAGTTGCGCGTGAACCAGCTCAAGTATGAGCTTCCTATCGTTTTCGGTCACGACGAGCAACCGACCGGCTCGCCGTTTCCAACCTTCATGGAAGACTACCGCACACGAGGAACTCCGTGGTTTACGGTTATCGACGCTGGCGGTAGCATTGTTTTCTCGGACTTCCATCTCGACGCGGAGCGACTAGTGAAGCAACTTGAGCAAGGTTAATCGTTGGAAGGTGGGCAATCATCCTGATTGCCACCCATCCCCTGATGCCCACTACAGGCGTTGCGCGCTGTAACTCTGTTGATCAGCGTGCGAAAACCCGGATCCGGATAGGAGGAGCGTCAACGATTGAATCAATCCGTTGGGAGAGGGCGGCTCCGCTCCGTCAGCTCGGCAATAGATAACCCATTCTCGCCGAGCAACTCTCTGATCCGATCGACGATATGAGCCCCTAGCGCCGCTGTCTTGGTCCCCCCCACAGATTCCCAAGATGCGAGTTCACACGCCGATACCTCGTGGTCAGCGCCGAAGTGCTTCTGTCGGTATGTCACCGCCGCCCTTCAATGATAAAGGCGCGGTAACGGGAACCGGCAAAGCGATGAGCAGCGATGGTTTGGTAGGCGGGACTGTCATACCAGTCGCGAGCGGCCTGCATCGTCGGGAAACGCAAGATTACGGCCCCTTCGATGGGCGGCCCCTCCAAATGCTGGATCGCGCCATAAGCGGCGAGAAAGGTAACGTCGTGACCATCGAACGATGGTCCGACGCCTGCAGAATAGGTTGCGAGTGCATGTGGGTCGCTGGTTTCTTCCCGCGTAAAGACGACGAACGCTTCCATCATTAGGCCTCTCAAAGGTTGGATCTGTTGGCCATTACCACCGGTGATGGCCTCACAGTCGTCAGGCTGGCAACTGGAACCCGATTTTCATGAGTGCCTCGACGCACGCATCCTGATCCTGCTGATAGTTGCCTCCGGAGATGCCTATGCCGCCGATCAACTTCCCATCCTCCAGAATCGGATAACCGCCGCCGACAGCGACCATCCGAGGGCGATAGGCTAGCGGCGCCACTTTTGGATCGTTGGTCACATAGTCGTTCCAGACATGGGTCGGGAACCCAAACGAGGCGGAACTCCAGGCCTTGTCGATGGCAACATCGACGGTAAGGAACGGCGCATCGTCGGTGCGCTCGAACGCGCGCAGGTTACCGGTGGCGTCGACGACGGCGACGGCAGCCGGGATGCCGATGGCACGGGCCGCAGCGAGCGCCGCGTCGATGAGGGCGACTGCGGTTTCGCGGTTGATCGAGGCGGTGGCAATAGATTTGGTCATGGGATTCTCATCGCTGGGGCATAACCCGTTCGGCTTTTTGAGGTTGGACAAGATGTTTGGCGATCGCGGTCGTTAGAAGCCTTCGAGGACGATCTTGCCTTTAGCCGCGCCACTTTCGATCAGTGCATGCACCGTCTTCAGATTGGCGGCATTGATCGGCGACAGTCGCCGGGTCAGCGTCGTGCGGATTTTGCCGTCGTCAACCAGCGCTGCCATCGCATCCAGAATCTCGCCCTGCTCATTCATGTCGGGCGTGCCGTAGATCGACCGCGTGAACATCAGCTCGTGGTGGATCGACACCGCCTTGCGCTTGAAAACCATGATATCGAATGCCTTGGGATCGTCGATCAGTCCGAACCGTCCTTGTGGGGCGATCAGTTCGGCGATGTCGGCGACATGTTGCTCGGTATGTGTGGTCGAAAAGACGAAAGCGGGAGCACCGATGCCGAGTTCGGCGATCTGTGGCGCGAGCGGACGAGAATGGTCGATGACGTGGTGAGCTCCAAGCCCTCTTACCCACTCTTGGGTTTCCGGTCGAGAGGCTGTGGCGATGACGGTGAGGTCCGTGCGCTGTCGCGCGATCTGGACGGCGATCGACCCAACCCCGCCCGCGCCACCGATGATGAGGATCGCCTCCGCCGCACCGGGTACGGGCTTCGCCACGTCCAGGCGGTCGAACATCGCCTCCCAGGCCGTCAACGTCGTCAGCGGCAGCGCCGCCGCTTCCGCCCAGGAGAGCGACGCAGGTTTGTGACCGACAATCCGGGCGTCGACGAGATGGAACTCCGCATTGGTACCGGGCCGTGTGATCGATCCGGCATAATAGACCTCGTCGCCTAACTCGAACTGCGTGACGTCGGGGCCGACCTCGCGCACAATCCCGGCGGCATCCCATCCCAGCACCTTCCAATCGCCATCTGCCGGCGGCGTGCTGTTGCGGACCTTGTAGTCGACCGGGTTGACCGAGACGGCCTTCACCTCAACCAGGATATCGTATCCTGCAGCGACAGGCCGAGGCAGATTGATGTCGACCAGCGCGGCATCCGCGGCGATGGGTCCCGGAACCTTGTAACCAATGGCTTTCATAAATGTCTCCAGCTTGCTTGATCGGATGACGCGAATGCTCGTTAGTCAACTTCTTCTACATTGAGGTCCCGACTCTTGAACTGGGTCGCGGTAGCAGATTTCATCGAACACGTCGATCAACAGGCCCTTATGCTCGGTCGCCGGATCGGTGATCGCGTAGAGGGTGGAGGCGTTATCGCCATCATCACCGCTTCCGAGGCGAAACGCCGCGTCGACGCAGATGCCGCACGGACCGATGGTTGATCCTGGCTCGAGATCGACGAGATTGCTGTCCTTGACGCGCTATTCGCGGTCTTAGCCCTTGGCGATGAAGGACTGAACTGCTTGTAGAGCGTCGGTCAGCTGCTATGTCATGGACGCACCTTCATCTTGAGTTGGATTGGACAAGCTTCCGTATAAGGCCCGCTGTAACCGTCAGATGACGGCGAAGAAAACGATGGGCAGTATTCACAGCCACTTAGCCTTCTTGAAGCGCACAAATAGGAAAACGCACGATATCGCTATCACTCCGAGCACGACAAAGTATCCGTAGGCCGTGTCCAGCTCCGGCATGTGCTTAAAGTTCATGCCGTATATTCCAGCGATCGCCGTCGGGACTGCCAGTATTGCCGCCCAGGCCGCGAGCTGGCGGGTGACCACACCGATCCTTTGCGCTTCCAGAAGGCTGCTGGCCTCAAAGACCGTGGACAGGACAAGCAGGAGGCCGTCGACCATGGACTGCACGCGGTGGACATGGTCCGCGACGTCGTGGAAATATGGTGTCATTTCGGCGCTGATGCAGGGAAAGTGGCCGCGAACGAGCTTTCGCACCAGCTCGGCCATAGCCCTGAGCGTGCGCTGGAACCGCGTGAGTTCGGACCTTAGTTCGAAGATTCGCGCCACCTCTTCTGGCCCGAGGAAATCGTGCAGCGACCGTCGCTCCATCGCCAGGACGTCGTCCTCGATCATTTCGAAGATGGGCAGATACTGGTCGACCACGCGATGCAAGATCGCGTGCAGCACATAGTCGACACCCTTGCCGAACTGCGTCGGCGATGCCTCGAGTTGCTCCCGAAGTTTGCCCAGCGCTCCGGCATTGCCGTGCCGCACGGTGATAAGGTGATTGTGACCGGTGAAGATCGCCATCTTGCCGTAGCTGATCCGGTCGCCGACCAGCTCGGCGGTCTGCGCGACGACGTACAACTCATCGTTGTAGACCTCGAGCTTGGGCGGGCACAGCGGGTGCATCGCGTTGTCGATCGCCAACGGATGAAGATTATATGTCCTTTGGATCGCGAGTAGTTCCTCGGGGGTGGGTTCGCTAAGCGCGATCCAGCAGAAGCCCGAGCGACTCTCGCCCAACTTGACGTGCTCATCGAGCGCGATTTCGCGAACTCGCTTGCCTTCGTTGTAATAATAGGCGGCGATGATGCTCATGCTGGCCTCGCGGGAATGTGGAGGCCACGCTGGACGGCCGGTCGAGCCAGCCCGCGTCCAAGCCATGCGCGGACGTTCGAAAAGCTGCTGAGGCCAAGGATGTCACCCGCAGCGTAGAATTCCACCAGCGCATTCACCCAGCCGAGCGTCGCGATGTCCGCGATCGAATAGTCGTCGACGATCCAGTCGCGGCCTTCCAGCCGGCGATCCAGAATCCCCAGCAGACGCGTGGATTCGTCGATAAAGCGCTGTTGCGGCCGCTTGTCCTCATAGTCCTTGCCGCCAAATCGCAGGAAGAAGCCGAGCTGACCGAACATCGGCCCGATGGCCGACATCTGAAAGAACACCCACGCTAGGGTCTCGTAACGCTGGCCTGGTTCGGTGGAGATGAACTGACCCGTCTTGTCGGCCAGATAGAGGAGGATCGCACCGGATTCCCATAAGGCGATGGGTCTACCGTCAGGGCCAGCCGGATCGATGATCGCCGGTATGCGTCCGTTCGGGTTCAGCGACACGAACGCCGGATCCTTCGACTCGTTGTTCGAGATGTCGATCAGGTGGGGCTCGTACGCCAGGCCAGTCTCCTCAAGCATGATCGAGACCTTGACGCCATTGGGCGTAGGGGCTGCGTAGAGTTGCAGGCGATCGGGATGAGATGCCGGCCAGCGCTGCGTGATCGGAAAGGACGAGAGGTCTGGCATAAATCTGCGATCCTGGTGTTGCGATGGCGACTGACTGGAACGAGCCGTCACTCTGAAGTAGGGTTCGATGACCGCGTCGCTGAACGACGCGGTCACGAAGATTGCGGACCGGACCGACGCAGTGGCAACGGCAGTGAAGCCTATTCCGCCGCGGTCCCGGCCGCTGGCTGTACGTCGTCAACCTTTTGGCGCTTCGGAAGCACCCAGCCGGGACGGACGAAGTGGCAGGTGTAGCCGCCCGGGCGCTTCTCCAGATAATCCTGGTGATCGGGCTCGGCCTCCCAGAACTCGCCGACCGGCTGGACCTCGGTCACCACTTTGCCATCCCACAGCCCCGAGGCATCCACATCGGCGATCGTATCCTCGGCGACGCGCTTCTGCTCCTCGTCGACATAATAGATGCCCGACCGGTAGGAGAGCCCACGATCATTGCCCTGGCGGTTCAGCGTCGTCGGATCGTGGATCTGGAAGAAGAATTCCAGGATGTTCCGGTAGCTCGTCACTGTCGGGTCGAAGACAATCTCGATCCCCTCGGCATGCGTGCCGTGATTACGATACGTGGCGTTCGGAATATCGCCGCCCGTGTAACCCACACGGGTCGAGATGATGCCGGGCCGCTTGCGGATCAGATCCTGCATGCCCCAGAAACATCCTCCTGCGAGAACAGCGCGCTGATGCATGTTAAGCCTCCTCTACTTGATCGAGATATTCACCGTATCCCTCGGACTCCATCTCGTCGCGCGGGATGAAGCGAAGGGACGCTGAGTTGATGCAGTACCGCAGACCGCCGCGGTCGGAAGGACCATCGGGGAACACATGGCCGAGATGACTGTCTGCGTGTACTGACCTGACCTCCGTCCGGACCATGCCGTGTGCGCTGTCCCGCACCTCGTTCACGTTTGCCGAAACGATCGGCTTGGTGAAGCTGGGCCAGCCAGTACCCGAATCGAACTTGTCCGTCGAAGCGAACAGTGGCTCTCCCGACACTATGTCGACGTAGATGCCAGGCTCCTTGTTGTCGTTGTACTCGCCCGTGAAGGGCCTTTCGGTGCCCGCCTCCTGGGTAATTCGGTGTTGCTCGGGAGTCAGGTGGTCGATTGCTGTCTGTGACTTTTCAAACTTCATTACAGTCTCCAATACTTATCTAGAGGGCCAGGCACGCTACCGCTAATTTTTTATGTCTCCTGATTTGCTCCTACAATGGTAGTGGGATGGCAAACGAGGTTTTACTAAGTGTTGGAAAATTAGAGATTTAAATTTCGCGTCTATTAATTCTAGCGCAACTGAGTGGTTAAGCAAGTACGTAATCAGTAAATATTAAAAAAATAACACAAAAGCACGATTATATAATACAGTGTCAGTGTTTTATGATAATCAACAACGCCTGTTTAGATGCTGGTAGATGCGAATTTTTTGGCGTACAGTCAAAATTTTCTGATGGTTGCTTAGTGTGTTGGCGCTGATGGAAAATTGACCCACCCTGCCGATTGAAATTTGACCCAGGGCGGATTGCTGATTTTGTTACCAGCAACTGTGGATAAGTCTACCAGCGCAGCTGCTGTTGCCCCCACTCCTTCGCTAGCCCAGTTCAGTTGTTTAAGACCTGCCACACGCAGCCATGTAGCAGGCCGTCGTCGCCATGAAATCAGAACGGCTCATCGTCCTCCGGTTCCTGGCCGCCCTTACGCTTTCGCTCCCGTGATTTGATCTTGGCCTGGGCCGCCAAGCTACTGTGTTGCAGGCGATAGGACTCGTTACCGGTTTCGACGATGTGGCAGTGGTGGGTCAGCCGATCCAGCAGGGCGGTGGTCATCTTGGCGTCGCCGAACACGCTCGACCATTCGGCGAAGCTCAGGTTGGTGGTGATCACCACGCTGGTGTGTTCGTACAGCTTGGACAGCAGGTGAAACAGCAACGCACCGCCAGCCTGGCTGAACGGCAGATAACCCAGTTCGTCGAGGATGACCAGATCCATGCGCAGCAGTGCCTGGGCGATCCGCCCGGCTTTGCCGTCGTGTTTTTCGCGCTCCAGCAGATTGACCAGATCGACCGTGGAGTAGAAGCGCACGCGCTTACCGTGCCGGGTGATGCCGGACACGGCCAGCGCGGTGGCTAGGTGGGTTTTACCGGTGCCTGGCCCACCGATCAGCACCACGTTCTGCGCGGTGTCGGTAAAGGCCAGGCTGGCCAGCTCGCTGATCAGGCGTGCGTCGGCGCTAGAGGCGTTGAAATCGAAGCTGGCCAGATCGCGGTGCATCGGCAGCTTGGCCATGTTCATCTGGTGGCTCACCGAGCGCATGGCGCGATCTGTGTGCTCTTGTTCCAGCAGGTGTTCGAGCAGCCACTTGGATGAGGCTGTGTTCGACTCACCCTGTGCAGTTAACTCCGCCCAGGCCGTGGCCATGCCGTGCAGGCGCAGTTCCTTGAGTTCCGCCATCAAATCACGCATGACCGATCTCCTTGGTCTGGCCACGCAGGCGGTCGTAGCGCGCCGTGTTGGCGACGGGGGCTTCCTTGAGCGACAAGTGGGTTTCGACGCTGGGCGGCGGTTCGGATGCTGTCAGCCGTGCCACGACATTGAGGATGTGTTCGGCGCTCAGGCTGCCGCTTTCCAGTACCAGCTCAACAGCCACCAGCACCGCATCGAGCCCGGCGACCGGTACGGCAGCCAGAACTTGCGCCATGATCCGGTCACCGCCGGCATGACGCCCCAGACCGTGCTTAAGCTGACGCAGCGGCGCCGGCAGATCAGCAAAGGGCGCGCCGTTGCGCAGCGCACCGGGCTTGCGTTCGATCAGCGGGAGGTAGTGCTGCCAGTCATAGCTGACCTGGTCGCGATCCAGCAAGCGGACATGGCTGGCGATCAGCGCGTCGTCAGCCACCACCTCGATTCGCGTCGGATACAAACGGCTGCTGACCCACTTACCCGCATACTCACACGGCACCGAGTAGCGGTTGCGCCCGACGCTGACCAGGCAGGTGCTGGAGACCCGCGCAGGCCGCTCGACGTAACCGTCGAATGGCGCTGGCACAGGCATCAGTTCAGCGCGCTCCAACTCCAGCACTTCGGCCACACTCAGCCCGCTGTATTGAGGGTGCGTCAGCTCGTTCCAAAGCGCGCGGCAGCGCTGGCCCAGCCAGGCATTGAGTTCCTCGAAGGAGTGAAACTGGCAGTCCTGGGCGTCTAGCCAGATACGCCTGCGGCTGTCTTGCACGTTCTTTTCAACGATGCCCTTTTCCCAACCAGCGGCGACGTTGCAGAAGTCCGGATCGAACAGGTAATGCGCGCACATCACCGCAAAGCGCGCATTCACCGCCCGGCCTTTGCCCTTATTGACCTTGTCGACGGCGGTCTTCATGTTGTCGTAGATGCCCCGGCGCGGCACGCCGCCCAAGGAGCCGAACGAGCGTGTATGGGCGTCAAATAACATCTCATGGCCCTGGCTCGGATACGCCACAAGCCAGAACGCACGGCTGGCACACAGCTTCAGATGTGCCACCTGCATACGCCGGTAAATGCCGCCGACCAGCAAGCCTTCCTCGCTCCAGTCAAACTG
>NZ_BATI01000064.1 GCF_000467105.1 Aquipseudomonas alcaligenes NBRC 14159 | reverse complement strand
CCCTGGATGTGCTGCGCCACGGCTTCAAGCTGCCGGGAGTGAAGGTCGAGGTGTGCAGCTTTAAGCCCGACCACGGCATGAACCCGGACACCCTCAAGCGTTACCAGTGCAACCGTCTGCGCGTGGTGCAGGAGGTGTCTTACTCGCCGCATTGCCGTGAAGGTGAGTACAACCCGCGTCTGGATCTGGTGCTGTTCGTCAACGGCATCCCCGTCGCCACGCTGGAGCTGAAAAGCGAGTTCAAGCAGAGCGTGGAAAACGCCAAGCGCCAGTACCGCTACGACCGCCCGGTAAAAGACCCGCTGACGCGCAAGCCCGAGCCGCTGCTTACCTTCAAACGTGGCGCGCTGGTGCACTTTGCGGTGAGCCAGGATGAGGTGGCGATGACCACCAAGCTGGCCGGCAAGGACACCTTCTTCCTGCCGTTCAACCTCGGTAGCCTCGACGGCGGCGCCGGCAACCCGCCTGCGCCGGACGACAGCCAGTACGCCACCGGCTACCTGTGGCAGCGCCTGTTCCAGCCGGATGCCTGGCTCAAGGTGCTTGGCCGCTTCCTGCACCTGCAGCAGAGTGTGAAGGAAGACGCTGAAGGCAACCGCGTCACCAAAGAAACCCTGATCTTCCCGCGCTACCACCAGTGGGAAGTGGTCAACAAACTGATCGAGACCACTCGCAATGAGGGGCCGGGCAAGCGTTACCTGATCCAGCACAGCGCCGGCTCGGGTAAGTCCAACTCGATTGCCTGGACGGCGCATCAACTGGCCTCTCTTTACGATGCCGAGGGCCAGCGGCTGTTCAACTCGGTGATCGTGATTACCGACCGCACAGTGCTGGACAAGCAGCTGCAGGACACCATCTACCAGTTCGAGCACGCCCAGGGGGTGGTCAAGTGCATCACCCGCGATATCGGCAGCCAGAGCAAATCCGAGCAACTGGCCGAGGCGCTGGCCGAGCAGACGCGCATCATCATCGTCACCATCCAGACCTTCCCGGCGCTGTTCGATGCCCTGGACAAGTACCCCAAGCTGGCCAGCGGCCGCTACGCGGTGATCGCCGACGAGGCGCATTCCTCACAGACCGGATCGTCTGCCAGCAAGCTCAAGCAGATTCTCGGCAGCGATGCGCCGGAGGCTGAGGAGATCAGCGCCGAAGAGCTGCTGGACGCCGCCGTGGCCGCCCGCGCGCCCAACGAGCGCATCAGCTATTACGCCTTTACCGCCACGCCCAAGGCCAAGACGCTGGAGCTATTCGGTCGCCCGGCCAATCCGGCGCTGCCGGCGAGCGCCGACAACAAGCCCGAGGCGTTCCACCTTTACTCCATGCGCCAGGCCATCGAGGAAGGCTTCATCCTCGATGTGCTGCAGAACTACACCACCTACAGCACCGCCTGGAAGATCGCCCACCCGGACGGCGACGACGAGGAAGTGGACTCGAAAAAGGCGCGCATGAAGCTGGCGCGCTGGGTGCGCCTGCATCCGTACAACATCAGCCAGAAGGTGGAGGTGATCGTCGAGCACTTCCGCGCCAATATCCGCCACCTGCTGGGCGGCCAGGCCAAGGCCATGGTGGTCACCAGCAGCCGGCAGGAGGCGGTGCGCTATCAGCTGGCGGTGCAGGCCTATGTGAAGCAGATGGGCTACACGGATGTGCACCCTCTGGTGGCCTTCTCCGGCAGCGTGCTACCGGATGGAGTGATCCCCGAAGAAGTGACCGAAAGCAGCAGCCTGCTCAACCCCGGCCTGAACGGGCGTGACCTGGCGGAGGCCTTCGACACCCAGGACTTCAACGTGATGATCGCCGCCAACAAGTACCAGACCGGCTTCGATCAGCCCAAGCTGTGCGCCATGTACGTGGACAAGAAGCTGCAGGGCGTGGACTGCGTGCAAACCCTGTCGCGCCTGAACCGCACCTTTGGCGACAGCAAGCCAACCTTCATCCTCGACTTCTTCAACGATCCCCAGGACATTCTCGACGCCTTCCTGCCGTACTACACCAAGGCCGAGCTGACCGACGTAACCGACCCGCAGCTCATCTATGACCTGCAGAAGAAACTGGATGCCGAGGGCATTTACCACTGGGAGGAAGTGACGGCGTTCGCGCTGGCCTTCTTCGACCCGAAAGCCGCAGCCAGCAAACTCAGCTACTACTGCGCGCCGGCCAAGGAACGCTTTGCCAAGCGCTACATCCTGGCCCAGGAATCACGCCAACAGGCGCTGGAGTTCAAGCGTACCGCCGAGCAAAACGGCGACAGCGCGGGGCTTAAAAAGGCCGAAGCAGCCGTGAAGGAAGCCGGCGAGCAGGTGGATCAGCTCGACCTGTTCAAGAAGAACCTGCAGAGCTTTGTGCGCCTGTACGAGTTCCTCTCGCAGATCATTCCCTATGAGGATCGCGAGCTGGAGCAGCTGTGCGTGTACGCCAAGCACCTGCACCCGCTGCTACGCGTGGATCGCCTCGATCAGGAAGACGTGGACGTGGGCGAGCTGCAACTTACCCACTACCGCCTGACCAAGCGCGCCGAGCATCAGCTGCGCTTGAGCGAGGAGCAAGGCGACTACGGTCTCGATCCGGCCACGGGGTTGGGCAGCGGCAAGCCCCATGACCCGGAGAAGAAGCGGCTATCGGAAATCATCGAGGCGCTGAACGATATCTTCGGCGCCGAAGTGAGTGATGAAGACCAGCTGCAGTTCCTCACCGGCATCGCCAACCGCATCAGCCGCCAGGAAGATGTGATGGCTCAGGTCAACAACCACTCGGTCGAGCAGGTGATGCATGGCCTGTTCCCCAAACGGGTGCTCGATACCGTACTGGACGCCATGACCGACAACGAAAAGATGTCGTTGGAAGTGCTGGATAACGAGACCAAGAGCCGTGCGTTTGCGCTGGTGATCCTGAAGATGCTGAAGTCGGCTGTGGGGCTCGATGAGAGCAATTTGCGCGGTCTATGAGTGCTGTCAGCGGGCGATGTGGGGGCTGTAGATCGCCCTGCACCCGCTGTTGTTGCCGACAAGCTTGAGTGCGTAGCGCCTGGCCCGGCAGAGAAAAGCAAAAAGCCCCTGGTCGTGAGGCCAGGGGCTTTTCTACTTGGGGCTTTAGCTGGGGGGGCAGCCGCTTTATTGGTGGCTGAAGACTCTACCCCACGCCAGGGGCTAGCCCTCGGCCTGTTCTGCCACTACGTCAGCGGCGGGTGCCTGGGCAGCCGCTTTCGGCTTGGCCTGAGCTCGTCGAGCCTGTCCGCGCTGCCGCTTGGCCTGCTGCTTGGCATGCAGCGCCTGGTTGGCGGTTACCACGCCTGCCGGCTGGCCATTCAGGTCCAGGCGCGGTGCGTTCTCGGTCATGCTGGCCCAGTATCGACTGCCGCGGCACCAGGTGGCGATGCCCTGCTTGAGCTGTTCACTGGTGATGCCAAGCAGTTCCAGGTGTTGCTCGGCATCTTTGAGAATGCCTTCCTTGAGCGGAACCTTGGGCGCCGGGTTGACCGGGAAGGCCAGTGGGAAGTGCTTCTGCAAGCGCCAGATGGCTTCCACCGCAGGGTCCTGCTCACGAGGGCTCTTTTGCGGGGAGGGCTGCCGTTTGCGCGGCTTCGGGCTATCGATCTTCACCTGCTCTTTTTCAGCCCGCAGGCGGTCGCGTAGCTCAGCTAGTTGCTCAAAACCCATTGTTCAGTTCACAGCCTCGTGGTTGATTCGCGGCGCGAGGTCATCCCGCGCAGCTTTTTGGAACGCTAGTCGGGCGGCGACAGGTGTCGCTGCAATCCCGGCGCATGCTGACAAGCAATGCAGCAGCATGACATGTGGCGGTGCCGGACCCAAGGACAAGCGTCTGATTCCGGCCGAAAGTGGCGACTGTTGCGCCGTCTTACCCCTTGAAGCCCTTGCCTACCAGATACACCTCGCGCGAACGCGGGCGCGAGGCTTCCGGCTTGCGGATCATGACTTTCTCGAACGAGCTGCGCACGTCCTTGAGGAAGGCTTCCGAGCCTTCGCCCTGGAACACCTTGACCGCGTAATTGCCGCCGGGCTTGAGCACCTGGCGCACCATGTCGAGGGTGAGCTCGACCAGGTACATCGAGGCGGCCTGGTCGGCGACGGCGACGCCGCTGATGTTGGGGGCGATGTCGGAGATGATCAGGTCGGGCTGGCGACCGTCGAGCTTGGCGAGAATCTGCTGGAACACGCTGTCTTCGGTGAAGTCACCCTGGATGAAGTCGACATTGTCCAGCGGGTCCATCGGCAGGATGTCGCTGGCGATGACCCGGCCGTTGTCGCCGACGATCTTGCCTGCCACCTGCGACCAGCCACCGGGCGCCGAACCCAGGTCCATGACCAGCATGCCGGGGCGGATCAGCTTGTCCTTCTCATTCAGCTCGAGCAGCTTGTAGCTGGCCCGCGAGCGGTAGCCATCCTTCTGCGCGCGTTTGACGTAAGGGTCGTTGACGTGTTCGTTCAGCCAGCGGCTGCTGCTTTTGGAGCGTTTCATGAGGGGGCCAGGCACGGAGAAGCGAATGAGAGGCGCGGTGCCTTGGAGCGGGGCAGGGCGCGCAGTGGCGGCGATTATAAGCCGAGAGTGCCGCTCAGGTTAAATCCGCAGGCCACACGGCCCTGACAGAGGCGCGCGGCGGCGGCTACAATTGCGCGCTTACCTACCTTCTATTGCCTCCTTTGCCGGAGTCACCGGCCAGGATACCGCCATGATTCGCATCACCGAACTGTCCCTGCCCCTCGACCATGCCGCCGATGAACTGCGTCAGGCCATCGTCCGTCGCCTGGGCATCGCCGACGCCGACCTGCTGAACTTCACCGTGTTCAAGCGCAGCTATGACGCGCGCAAGAAGAACAGCGTGATCCTGTTCATCTACATCATCGACCTGGAAGTGCGCGACGAGGCGGCCCTGCTGGCGCGCTTCGCCGATGACCCGCACGTGCGCCCGGCGCCGGACACGAATTACTACCCGGTCGGCCAGGCGCCGGCCGGGCTGAGCGAGCGCCCCATCGTGGTGGGATTCGGCCCCTGTGGCCTGTTCGCCGCACTGCTGCTGGCGCAGATGGGCTTCAAGCCGATCGTGCTAGAGCGTGGCAAGGATGTGCGCCGGCGTACCAAGGACACCTGGGCGCTGTGGCGCAAGAAGACCCTGACGCCTGAGTCCAACGTGCAGTTCGGCGAGGGTGGGGCGGGGCTGTTCTCCGACGGCAAGCTGTACAGCCAGATCAAGGACCCCAAGTTCTACGGGCGCAAGGTGATGCACGAGTTCGTCCGTGCCGGCGCGCCGGAAGAGATCATGTACGTGAGCAAGCCGCACATCGGTACCTTCCGCCTGACCGGCGTGGTGGCTGCCATGCGCGAGGAGATCATCGCCCTTGGTGGTGAAGTGCGTTTCGAGAGCAAGGTGACTGACCTGCTGATCAATGACGGCCAGCTCGAAGGTGTGGTGCTGGCCAGTGGCGAGACCCTGCGCAGCCGCCATGTGGTGCTGGCGCTGGGCCACAGCTCGCGCGATACCTTCCGCATGCTGCATCGCCAGGGCGTGTTCATCGAGGCCAAGCCTTTCGCCATCGGCTTCCGTATCGAGCACCCGCAATCGCTGATTGACCAGGCGCGCCTGGGCAAGTACGCCGGCCACCCGGAGCTGGGCGCCGCTGACTACAAGCTGGTGCATCACGCCAAGAACGGTCGCGCGGTTTACAGCTTCTGCATGTGCCCGGGCGGCACGGTGGTGGCCGCCACCTCCGAGCCGGAGCGCGTGGTTACCAACGGCATGAGTCAGTACTCGCGCAACGAGCGCAATGCCAACTCGGGCATCGTCGTCGGCATCAACCCGGAGCAGGATTTCCCCGGTGGCCCGCTGGCCGGCGTGGAGTTCCAGGAGCATCTGGAATCGCGTGCCTACGAGCTGGGCGGACGCGACTACTGTGCGCCGGCGCAGCTGGTCGGTGACTTCATCCGCGGCACGCCGTCCAGCGAGCTCGGCGAGGTGGAGCCGTCGTACAAACCCGGCGTGCGCCTGGGCGACCTGGCGCCGTCGCTGCCGGACTACGCCATCGAGGCGATTCGCGAGGCGCTGCCGGCTTTCGGCAAGCAGATCCGCGGCTTCGACCGCGATGACGCGGTGCTGACCGGCATCGAAACCCGTACCTCGTCGCCGGTGCGCATCACCCGCGACAACGAGACCCTGCAGAGCCTCAACCTCAAGGGCCTGTATCCGGCCGGCGAGGGCGCCGGTTACGCCGGCGGCATCCTCTCGGCGGGAGTGGATGGCATCAAGGTCGCCGAGGCCGTGGCCAAGTCGATCCTGGCGGGCCACTGATGAAGCTCGACGACATCAAGAAGCTGCAGCAGAAGAAGTACCGCGGCGAGTTCGGCCACTTCCTGGTGGAGGGCGAGCACCTGGTGCTGGAACTGCAGAAGGCGGCGCAGCACAACCCGCTGCTGCAGCGTAGCCAGCTGTATGTCACCGAGGCTCATGAACAGTGGCAAAGCCTGTTCAAGACCCAGGTGATCGGCGAGCGGCAGATGGCGCAGATCTCCGACACCAAGACGCCGCAGGGCATCATCGCTGTGGTGCCTATGTTGGAGAGCGCCGCGCCGGTCGCCGCGGGCGAACGCGCCATCTACCTGCACGAGGTGCAGGACCCTGGCAATCTCGGCACCATTTTGCGCACGCTGGCCTGGTTTGGCGGCCTGCGCTGCCTGCTCAGCCCTGGCAGCGTCGATCCCTACAATCCCAAGGTGGTGCGCTCCAGCATGGGCGCGATCTTCCATGTGCCGCTGGAGCTGGATGTCGAGCTGGGCGCGCTGCCGGAGCGCTTCCCGCGCATCGCCTGCCTGGATATGCAGGGCGAGCCGCTGCAGTCCGCCGGCTTCGCCGACTTCGATTGCTATCTGTTCGGCAACGAGGCCCGTGGCGTACCCCGCGAGCAGTTGGGCGCGCTGGGCGCGCGGCCGTTCACCATCGCCGGCTGTGGCGCCATCGAATCACTGAACCTGGCTACCACCGTGAATATCTGCGTGTACGAGCTGAACCGCTAGCCTGGGGCAGGGGTGCCAACCTGTTTGCCTGGACAGCTTTTCATCCAGTAGATTGCGCAGCCTCCTTTCTGCCTCGGGACTTGTGTCGTGTCCGCCGAACCTTCCGTCTATCGCCAGCCCGGTTTTTTGCCGTTCCTTGCTGCCCGCGTGCTGGCCATGTTTGCCGTGCAGATCATGGCCGTGGTGGTGGCCTGGCAGGTCTATGACCTGACGCGCGACCCGATGAGCCTGGCCTATGTCGGTCTGGCGCAGTTTCTGCCGATGCTGTTCCTGTTGCTGCCGGCCGGCGACCTGATCGATCGCTACGACCGCAAGTGGATTCTCGGCCTGAGTTGGGCGGTGGAGGCGGTATGTGCCGGCGTGTTGCTCTGGCTGTCGCTGGTTCACGGGCCGGTCGAGGCGTTCTACGGCGTGCTGGTGGCCTACGGTTGTGCTCGCGCCTTTACCGGGCCGGCACTGTCCAGCCTGCTGCCGCAGATCGTGCCGCGCGAGCGCCTGGCGGCGGCCATCGCCGCCAACAGCATGATCGTGCGCGCCTCGACCATCTCCGGTCCGGTTATCGGCGGCGGGCTCTATGCGCTGGGTGGCGGCGAACTGACCTACTCGCTGTGTCTGCTGTTCTTTGCTGCCGGCGTGTTGATGCTGAGCCTGGTGCAGGTGCGTTACCGCGAGGACAGCAAACCGCTGGAAGCCACCGCCTGGAAGCGCTTTACCGCGGGCATTCACTTCATCCGCTCGCGGCCGATCATCCTCGGCACCATTTCGCTGGACCTGTTCGCCGTGCTGCTGGGCGGCGTGGTGGCGTTGCTGCCGGTATATGCCCAGGAGGTGCTGCAGGTGGGGCCGACTGGCCTGGGCATCCTGCGCAGTGCCATGGCCATCGGCGAGGTGGTGGTCGGCTTCTACCTGAGCCTGCGTCCGTTCAATCGCCATGTGGGCATGAGCATGTTCATCGCGGTGGCGGTGTTCGGTGTGGCCAATCTTGTGTTTTCGTTGTCCAGCCTGTTCTGGCTATCGTTTGCCGCGCTGGTGGTGGCGGGCGGGGCGGATATGGTGAGCATGTACATTCGCTCGTCGCTAATCCAGTTCTCCACCCCGGACGTGATGCGCGGCCGGGTGAATGCGGTGAACATGCTGTTCATCGGCTCCTCCAACGAGCTGGGCGAGTTCCGCGCCGGCAGCAGCGCCGCCTGGTTCGGTGCGGTGCCAGCGGCAGTGCTGGGCAGCCTGTGTACGCTCGGTGTGGTCGGTGGCTGGATGTGGGGCTTCCGCAGTCTGCGTGGCGTGGACCGCTTCGAGGATGCGGCGCCCAAGTCCTGAAATACCCGTTAAGTCTCCTTGGCCTGTCGGTCATAGCCAGAAGGAAGTTGCAGAATGATGCCTGTCATATAATATGATGAGCGTAATCCAGCGCTGGGCTGGTTCCCTCTGCGGAGACGAGACATGAGCAAACAATTGGGTAAGGCGTTGATCACCGGAGCATCCGCAGGTATCGGTGCCACTTACGCGGAGCGCCTGGCGAGCCGGGGCCACGATCTGCTGCTGGTAGCTCGCGACATTCAGCGCCTGGAGGCCATGGCCGGCCGTCTGAGCCAGGAATATGGCGTGAAGGTCGAGGTGCTGAAGGCGGACCTGAGCGACAAAACTGAGCTGAAGGCAGTGGAGGATCGTCTGCGCAGCGACGGCGAGCTCGGTCTGCTGGTGAACAACGCGGGCATCGCCACTAACGGCACCCTGGCCGAGGCCGATCTGGATCTGGCTGAGACTCTCATCCAGCTCAACGTAGTGGCGCTGACCCGTCTTGCCGCAGTGGCCGCCGCGCAGTTCTCCACGCGGGGGCGTGGCGCCATCATTAACCTGGCCTCGGTGGTGGCCTTGGCGCCGGAGATGTTCAATGCCGTTTACAGCGCGTCCAAGGCTTATGTGCTGAGCCTGACTCAGACCCTGAATGGGGAGCTCGCCGGTAAGGGGGTGCGAGTCCAGGCGGTGTTACCGGGTGTGACTCGTACCGAGATCTGGGAACGTAGCGGTATGGACGGCAGCCAACTGCCGCCGGAGATGATCATGGAAGTGGGTGAGATGGTTGATGCGGCGCTGGCTGGCTTCGATCAGGGGGAGCTGGTCACTATCCCCTCGCTGCCGGATACCGCTGACTGGCAGGCTTTCGTTGCTGCCCGCAGCGCGCTGGGGCCGAATCTGTCACGCAATCACGCGGCTCTGCGCTACAAGCGCTGAGGCTAGAAGAAAAAAGCCCCCGCAGGAGACTGCGGGGGCTTTTTGGTGGGTGCGATTCTCGTCGGTCGAATCAGTCCTCGGTCTCCTGCAGCAGCAGGTCGCGGGTGGCGGTTCGTAGCCGGTCCGCCAGCTCCGGATCGCTGACGCTGCGCGACAGTACCAAGGCGCCGACCATGGCTGAGAGGATGAGTGCGCTCTGCTTCTCGGTATCTTCCCCAGGCAGATGTGTGGCGATCATCGCCAGGCGCTCGCGCACTATCTGATCGGTGACCGGGCTGGGCTGACCGCGCTGGCCCAGTTCGGCAGAAATGGTCGGCAACGGGCAGCCGGCGCCGGGCGCTTTGCAGTGGGCAGCGGACAGATAGCGTTTGATCAGGCTCTGCAGGGGCTGTGGGTCCTGCTGCAGCTCCTTGAGTCCCTCGTAAAGCTGGTCGGCGCTTTGTTGCAGAGCCTGCTCAACCAGGTCGTCCTTGGATTTGAAGTGGGCATAGAAGCCGCCGTGAGTCAGGCCCAGGGCTTTCATCAGCGGCTGGAGCCCGGTGGCCAGCACGCCGTCACGGCGAAAGCGCAGGGCGGCCTCGTCGACGATGCGTTGGTGGGTCTTGGCTTTATGGTCTTCGGAATAGCGCATGGCGGTCAGTTCCAGGCAGGAATTGGAATGCTGACCTTCATCTTACACCTTGGGGGAGGGGATGCGGGCGCGGCGAGGAGCCGCGCCCGTGATGGTCAAACCGCCTCGAGCAGCGTGGCAACGCCCTGGCCACCAGCGATGCACTGGGTGGCGATGGCGTAGCGGCCGCCGGTACGTTTAAGCAGCGACGCGGCCTTGCCGGTAATACGTGCACCGGTGGCACCCAGCGGGTGGCCGAGGGCAAGGGCACCGCCATCCAGGTTAACCCGCGCCATGTCCAGGCCCAGTTCGCGGACGCAGGCTATTGACTGGCTAGCGAAGGCTTCGTTGATCTCCACCAAGTCGATGTCGGCGATGCTCAGGCCGGCACGTTCCAGTACCTTGCGAGTCGCCACTACCGGGCCCATGCCCATTATCTCCGGTGCGCAGCCGCCGACGGCGACGGCCTTGATGCGGGCCAGGATGTCCAGGCCGCGGCTGCGCGCGAATTCCTCGGTACATACCAGCACGGCGGCGCTGCCGTCGGTGAGCGGGGAGGAGGTGGCGGCAGTGACGCTGCCACCGAAGGCCGGCTTGAGCTGGGCCAGGGCCTCGAGGCTGGTGCCGGGGCGGATGCAGCCGTCTTCGCTAACCACGCCGTCCGGAGTCTCCACGGCGAGGATCTCGTCCTTGAAGTAGCCAAGCTCGCGGGCGCGCGCGGCCTTGGTGTGGGACTCGACGGCCATGGCTTCCTGCTCCTCGCGGCCGATGGCATAGCGCTTGGCGACTTCCTCGGCGGTATGCCCCATGGCCATGTAGACCTGCGGGAAGCTGCTCATCAGGCTGGGGTTGGGGGAGATATTGAAGCCACCCATGGGTACGCGGGTCATGGATTCCACACCGGCGCAGAGGAAGGCCTCGCCAGCGCCGAGCATGATCTGCCCGGCGGCGAAGTGCACCGAGGTCATGGAGGAGCCGCAGAAGCGGTTGACCGTGGCGCCGCCGAGGGTCTCGGGGAAGCCGGCGCGGAAGCTGGCGATGCGGGCGATGTTCATGCCCTGTTCGGCCTCCGGGTAGGCGCAACCCATGATCACGTCCTCCAGCTGGCTGGGGGCGAGATCGAGCTTGTTGACCAGGCCCTTCAATACTTGGGCCGCCAGGTCATCGGGGCGCAGGTTGATCAGGCCACCTTTCTTGGCGAAGTGGAAGGGGGAGCGGGTGTAGCCGGCGATCACGATGGAGGTCATAGAGAGCGTCCTGGGGTGGTCTGTGGGGATTCTTCAATATGTCGATCGTAATCCTATTGTCTTATTGAATGCTAGCTGTAATTCAATGCTTGTGGTACCGGGGGTCGTTGGCTGGCGTGAGCGGTTGGCTGGATGTTTATGGGGATAAGCGGAGCGCCTGTGTGCTGGGTCATCTCATTGGCAGAGGCTCCGTCCTGGGGGCGCACGCGGCGTGTGAAGCTGATGGGCTGCAGGTTCAGGTATTGCCTTCTATACATAGTTAGAGGAGATGCTCAGGAATATTTTCCGAAAGCAGTTGACGGCCCGTTCAGGGCCCTTATAATGCGCGCCTCTTCCGGTGCAGTCATCTCG
>NZ_BATI01000065.1 GCF_000467105.1 Aquipseudomonas alcaligenes NBRC 14159 | reverse complement strand
GATTCAAGCTGCCAGTGCTGATATAGCCACAGAGGGTTGTGTACCAACCCACAATGCATACCAGATCGGTGTGATCTCTGGATTGGCTTCTTCCACTGCACGCCTGCTAGCGAGCGCGCCTAGTACGTCATCACCAATCGACGAATCTTGAACGATGCTGAGCGCAAACTGGAGAGACTCAATATGGTCGATAGGTTGTTCCAGTCGACTCATGAGCGGAGCAGCTAGCTTTTCATTTATCCAGTCTCCGCCCCAGCGCAGCCTTTGTAATACGCGATTCACGCCGGACTCCAAATGTGGGGCGTCTAGCTCATATAGGATTTCATGAGTCACGATTTCTTGGATTGGTCGCGGATGAAGTGCGAACAGCTTGGGAAGCCACTCTGGAAAACCGTTCAGCTCAAGCAGCCCATAGCGAGCTGCGTTCCGGGCATTCTCTGCGGACATATGCGCAAACAAAGAGGATTCTTCTTTGGCCTCGATAGCGAGGCCTGAGAGCCCAAAAATCACCTCATACGGGGTCGTATTGGCAGCAGCCCCCTCTGACGGCAACGTTGGGCAGTAGCCCCGCCAGAAGCTCATAGCGCCGTTGCGAAACGCTTGAGCAACCGGTAAGCCGAACTCGGCAGTGAGCGAAGGCCAATTGCCGCTGCCCCATGTATTTGAAGACGATGAGCTCTCAAGCAAGCGATCCAGCAGATAAGTCTGGCTTCGAGACATCACACCAGGCTCAGAGCTATTAATCAGAGCTATGTCAGCAGCGAGACCTTCTTGCCAAGAGCGACGGCGCTCTGCCTCTTCGGCTTTTCGTTGAGCAGCTACTTCCTTCCACTCAGCCTGTTGGATCTCCCACGCCTGGACTTCCTGCATCGGTGGATTCAAGAAAATATCGAGGCGTGCACGAAGCTCGTCGTGGGACTCGGTTGCGTGCCTGAGCTGAACGACCCAAGGTGGAGGATTTCCATGCTTTGTGTAGATATGGAAAGCCATGCTGAGTGCCATGAGGCGGTCTTGCATATCCTTCAGACTCACGATTTGCTCGCAGGCAAGACTGAAGTTTTCCTTGTTTAACGACCAGAATGGTTGGAAACCCAGTAACTGCCAGACGTGAGTGACGGGGTCGCGATGCACCCACCCTTGACGGGCAGCAGCGACGTCATACCAGAACAGTGTGTAGTCGAGCTCCGGCCAGGTAGGCACGATCTCTCGCAGCTTTTCTCCAATCTCTCGGGTATCTAGCTCTTCATAGAAATGCGCTTGGGCCAGCTTGCTTAGAATCGTGAGTACCGACTCGTTGAGCGCAAATGGGTCACGCGCTTGGAGCAAACGGAGCGCCGCTATTCCAGCGACCTCGGCAAGCCAACTGAAATTCTTTGAGATAGCGCTGAAGCCGTGATCTTCAACCGGCGGTCTCTCCAATAGCACGCCAAGGCCGTGAATGAAGGCTGGGAGGTTTTCTAGGGGACACTCAGTTGCCAAAGCGGACAGCTTCATCGCCAGAGTATCCCTGCCGCTGAATCGCTCCTTTTTTGTAGCTCTCTCGATTGCCTGCAGAAGCCAAGGTAACCACTCGCTGTCGAGCGGAAGTCCATCACATAGCTCAGCTAACCATTCCCGATTAACCTTGGACTCCCCCTCCAAAAGCGCCAGACGCACATCCGCGACATCTTGAGACGTTCCCAGGTCGATGACAGCGCGTATAGCGGCCAAACGAGTGTGTTTGTGCTGGGCACTGAGGGCAAACTGTTTGGCTTCCGCAAGCGCACCTACTACCTCACCGTGCCAAACCATTCTTAACAGGAACCAGACGATGTCATCGTTGGTGCGGTAGAGCACCAATAGCTCGTTGATGTCCTCTGTGAGGTCGTGGTGCGCAAATCGCTGGACAGCCGAATAGTCGGTAATCGTCCAGCTGTGAGCTGGCTGAGCCAACTGCTCGCACGCCTTACGAAGAATATTCTGGCGGGTAGTCAGCGGGAGCTGACCAGGATCGCCTCCTTCAAAGAAGACCTCCGGAGCCAGCTCTTCTAGGCGCGTACAGATTCGTTCGTCCAAGAGTGCCAGCCACGGCAACACAGGGCGCATTGAAGGATTGATCACTTGCAATCCGTACTGAGTACGGAAGAACAAATTCTCGATGTTTACTCGAGAGGCGGCGCCACGGATAAGCTCATGGAGCCACTCTGCTGTTAGGTATTCCCGGACAGTACGGTGATGGAAACGAACGGTTCCATAGATGCCAGGTTCGAAAATGGGGCGACTCAGCAAAGCCCCGGCGTCTGCGTCATTCCAATCTTTCAGCACTGAGCGAACTGGAATTCCTTTTTTATTAGCTTCGCCATCAGGAACACATATTGCGGACATCTGCCCCAACGTTGTCGCAGCAGCGATGAGGCGTGCCCCCTCACGCAATTTATCTGGAGCAATTGGCTTGAACTCGGCGCGATTTTGATCGCGCTCCTCAAGTCGGCGATTGATGCTGCTCTTCATCAGCTCCAACCGTGTACCTATGCGCTGGTGCTCATGCCAGAAATCGACGAGTTCCAGGAAATCTAATGGGCGGGTAGTTAGCGATTCTGCTTCTCTACGCTCTACAGCGATGAGGAACGCCTTTGCGTCTTGGACACCAGTGGCCTCTAGGAAGCGATTAATCTGCTCGTCATGGATATCGTCCAACGTCACCACGAGAAACGATACGTCCGGTTCGGTTTCGCTTGCCGTGGTTTGTACAGCGCCTTCAGGATCATCCGCTTTTGGAGGAAGTGCTCGACGAGCGCTGGCCTCAAACTCAAAGGCCTTCTCGCAAATCTCTAGATCCGTGCTTGCGCGCCAAGCTGTGCTGCGCCCTGTAATGAGAATATGCGCTTTGGCTCCAATGCTCTTAGTTAACCGGCCAAGCTTGCGGATTGCCCGCTCAAATTCTCTAGGATCGCCCAACCGGGCCTCGTCCACTGAGTCCAAGAGCAGCCACCCTTCGGTGCCTGAATTGAGCCAGCTTTGAAACTCATCGAAAGTTCCCTCCTCGAATGCGTCCTGTAATTCGGACATGACGTTTTCGAGCCGCAGAAAGAAAGCGCTTTTTCCGTCGCTCCGGAGCTTGCGAGTAACATTTCGAATTTCAGCCGTCTTGCCTGACCCCGCCTCGGACAGCAGTACTACTCGGTGATGGCCGAGCAGGTCTGGCCAGTGGAGCTCCCCGCTTCTGCTACGTCTACTACTCAGGTCGGCATCGTCGGAAAAATCGCCGTCAATGACGATTTTGGAGAAGGTCCGATCAAGATCAATGAAGGCGTCCGAATGCCTGGTCATAGCGAGTCTCAAAAATAGGTCAGATTCAGCCCCGGCGCGGGCTGCAGCGGCTCTGCCATCCTACCTGGGGTTGTACGCCGGAATCCCAGAAATTTCCGTCAGCCCAGCTCCAGTCCCGCCACGAGCGCATCCAGGTCGATGAACTTGCCGTCAGTCTGGAAGGTGTAATGCCCGTTCAGCAGGATGTGCCGCCAGGCCGCTGGCGACATCTGCGTGATCAACGCCAGCGCCTTGGCATTGCCAGCTGCCTCGTACTTCGTCAGCAGCAGGGACAGGATCGCCGAGTTGTAGAAGATGATCGCGTTGCCGATCAGCCTGGCGCACTGGTTGCTGATCTCGATTTCGATGTCGGTGCGGCCGGTCAATTCCTTCTTCCCACCGACTTGGGCGATGGTCGAGCGTAGCTGGTGATAGGACTCAATGCGGTTCTGCGAGCGGTGAACATTACGCTCCAGTTGCGGGTCGCGCAGGTAGCGCAGTGTGTAGATACTGCGGATGAGCTTGTCGAACTCGAAGATTGCGCGCCGCGTCGGGTTCGGCGCCGTATAGGTGCACAGCTTGCGGATCAGCGTGCCCTGCGTCATTTCCTTCAGGCCCAGTGTGGCGACGATTCGGTCGATGTTCGCCTTCTCACCGACGATGAGTTGCCGGTCGATCTGGCCAGCCGGCCGGATCAGGCATTTCTCGTACAATGCCAGATCATCGGCGCAATACAGCTCCTGCAACTGGTCGTCGAGGTCGGTGAAGCGCGGCTCGAAACGAAGTCCGAACCAGTGCAGGATGGCGAAGTTGGCCTTGTTGATGCTGTGCATGTCGCCGGTGATCGCGCTCGGCACGATGTCCGACGTGTTGCGGTACCAGATGTCGAACACGTGGTGAGCCTCGTACTCGTGTGCGCCTATCAGGTAGCCGTTCAACGGCACGTGATTGCACAGCAGCGTGTAGGCGACGACGCCCTTGCCGCGGCCGAAATATTTGCGCGAGTAGCGCGCCTTCACAGTTGGTCGCTCGACGCCGAATTTCTGCCCATCAACGGCACCGTACAACGAATCGAGGTCGAACGAGTAATGCGGGAAGATCGGCAGTGCGGCGATGGCGTTGCTGATGCAATCGTTGGCCACATGTAGCGTCGCCTGGCGCAGGTACTGCTGGTAGGTACTCTCCAGGACGTGGTACGGGATGTCGCTGGTACGCGCCATAACCTGGTTGCCGTGGTTCATGGCTTGGGCAATGATCACCGCCATCAGACTGTCGGCGTCGGCTACCTTCTTCGCATAGCGTGGCTGCAATGGTGTCAGCGCCGACAGGAACTGGCACTGGCCGTTGACGAAGCGAAACACGTCGGCGACATCGCAGTATGGCAGTTGCTCGTAGAGAGCTTGCTCGCGCGCCTTCTGGTTCTCCCCCTTGGGCTTGCGCCAGGTCAGTCTCTGCGTGTCCTTGTCGTATTCCAGGTGCGTCAGCTTGCCCTGTTTCAGCTCGCGATTGAACGCCACCCATTGCGCACGCAACTCGGCCGCCAGTGCATCGAGCTGGGCACTGACCGGCTGCCGCAGGAAGGGGATGTCCATCTGCGCGAGCACGGCGGCTTTCTCGTCCATCGAAACCAACTCGTCGGACAAATGCCGGTGCTGCAAGCTGTCGTCAATGTAGAGCTCGCCCGCCTGGAAGCGTTTCCTGACCTGACGGTAAAGCCAGAATTCGTAACGATCGGCATGCAGGCCTGTCGGCGTGCCTTCGGCATCGAACATCAGCAGGTACGGACGCAAGCGTTTCGGCAGCGTTGCCGCCGGACATTCGTCGAGTGGCCGTTGTGATAGGCGCTGCTGCTTGGCGAACACGCTCTTGGCCCAAGTCAGCGCCGCGAGCCATGGGTTATCGGGGGCCGTGCCGGCGAAGTCGAGCGCGACGTACAGCGGCCGTAGATGGCGTCGAATGCGTTCGGCCAGGCCGTCCACCGCCTGCCAGTGCAGCGCCAGTTTGTTCAGTGGCTTGACGCTCATGCGCTGCGCCGTGTTTTGCAGCAATTCCCTGGACATGATTTTGTAGGCGCGTTGGCGCACCTCGCCGAACGGCGTCGGATCGGCCACGCTGTCGTCCACGTACAGCGACAGCAGGCGGCCAACCTGCGGCGTTTCCTGATGGCGTCGCAGCTGTTCGGCGACAAAGGACTGTTTCGCACCCGTGCGGCTCTCGTCCTCAAGTTTTTTCATGTGGAAGGCCATCGCGTCGACCAGGTTGTCGGTGAGCTGCCGGTAACGTACCCAGGCATAGCACAGCAGGTAGAGCCGGGTCTGCTCCGCCTTCAGGTGGCGCAGGTCATGGACGGTATAGAAGTTCGCCAGGCTCGCGTAGTACAGCAGGTTCTGCTGCGAGATGCCGAGCTTGGGCAGCAGCGCCTTGGCGATCCCGTGCAAGGACTTCAGCGTGGCGCGCTTCTCGCGCTCCCCTGCCATCTGACGCCAGCCGAAATCTTTAGCGTCCTGCTTGAGCGCTGCCAGTTGAGACAGGGTGTCGTCACGCACCAGGAGCTGGCCCAGCGCAGCTTTGGCCGATTCGTCCAACACTTCTGCCAGCAAGCCGCCCAAGCGCCTGCGTTCGGTGGACAGGGCTTCACTGACCAGCTCTTGTAAGGTGGTGTGGCCGGGCCGGATGATTTTGTGCTCGCTGAGCCAAACGATCAGTTCGGCGGCCACGAATCCTGGCATTACGTCGCGCCGCACGATCTGTTCAGCCTGCTGTGCCAGTTGCGGCAGGAAGCTAGCCGCCCACGACCGGTAGCCGAACAGTTCGGCGATCTGACCCCTCTGGCTGTAGTGCTCATGCTTGGTGATCGCCTTGCGTTCGAACGCTTCGCCGTGGAAATAGCGACTCAGCACGAAGGCGCAATCGTCCTCGACCTCATGCCAATCGAAGCGGAAGAAAGCATGCTTGGCCTTGAAGTAGCCGATCTGCAAGACGCAATAGACTTGGGCCTGCAGGCTAGGCCGGCTGCTGGCGAACGCCAGTTCAGATTCGGTCAACGCCAGGTATTCCAGCCGCTGAGCATCGTCGAAGTCCGGTAGGCCGTACAAGGCTTCCTGCTCTGCGTCAGAAAAGACGGTGAGTAGCTTATTCTTGTTGCTCATCGACCGTCCTTCCCGCACCACGCCAACCTGCTCGCGTCAATGTTTCGATCAACGTAGTGCGCTTGACATTGAAGTTGCGGCACACCGCCGCCTTAGACATACCGCCATCGAGCGCGGCGACGATGGCGTCCAGCTTCTCACCAGTGATCGCCTGCGGCCGGCCGCCGATCCGGCCGCGTTTGCGTGCGGCGGCCAAGCCCGCGACGACGCGCTCCTGAATCAAGGCGCGCTCGTACTGCGCGAGCGCACCGAACACCTGGAACAGGAATTCGCCCGAGGGCGTCGTAGTGTCCAGGTTCTCTGTCAGCGAGCGGAACGCCACCCGCTTGTCCTTGAGCGAAGTCACAATGGCGAGCAGGTGCGACAGCGAGCGACCGAGCCGGTCGAGTTTCCACACCACCAGCACATCGCCGGCTCGAACGAACTCAAGCGCCCGCGCCAAGCCGGCACGGTCATCCTTCGCGCCAGAGGCACGATCCTCAAACAGGTGACGCGGATCGACGCCGGCGGCGAGCAGCGCGTCGCGCTGCAAGTCCGTGCTCTGGCGGTCGGAGTCCGACGACACGCGCATGTAGCCAACCAACATAGGCGGATAACCATCAAAAACAGGTTTCCGCATAATAGTGAATAGCGATAGAGTTTTCCGTACATTTTTGAGGGGGTGTTGCACAGGTAGCACAGCGGCGGCTGACAGCCTGTCGCAAAACAAATGTTTTACGACACCTCCTTGAGGTTGCCGCGTTTACATCATTACCTGAACAGGTATAAAATTCCGTCATGACAAACAAAGAAAAACCGCTCGAATGGATCGCGAGCAGCCACAAGGATTTGATGGCGTTGCCGTCCGACGTGCGTCGCCGTTTCGGTTACGCGCTCTCGTTGGCGCAGATAGGCGATCAGGATGACGCAGCAAAGGTGCTCAAGGGGTTCGGTGGTGCCGGCGTGCTGGAGGTCGTCGAAGACGATGCCGGCGGCACCTATCGAGCGGTATACACGGTCAAGTTTGCGGAAGCGGTGTTCGTCCTGCACTGCTTCCAGAAGAAGAGCAAGAGCGGAATCGCAACGCCAAAGGCCGACATGGACATCATCCGCGCTCGGCTGAAGGTGGCCGAGGTATTGGCACAGGAGCTACGAAATGCAAAAACGAATCATTGAAGGCGTCGAGGTTCAGCGCAGCTCGGGCAACGTCTTTGCCGACCTTGGACTGCCTGACGCTGAAAAGCTCAAGATCAAGACCGGCCTGGTGGTCGAGATCAGGAGGGCCATGCGCGCCCTTGGGCTGACTCAACAAGCGGCGGCCAAACGCATGGGCATCCCGCAACCGAAGGTGTCGGGCATGATGCGCGGCGACTTCACCAATCTATCCGAACGCAAGCTGATGGATTGTCTGAATCGCCTCGGCTACGACATCGAAATCAAGGTACGGCCAGCAGCCGAGCCGATCGGGCATCTAACGCTCGCAACCGCTTAATCGGAGCTCTCCTGATGGCAGCCCGCATCACCGACGACGAATGGGACGAACTGACTCCCGAGAATTTCGATACCACGGCACTGCTGCGTGCAGTCGATGCCGTGGACGTGCTGCGCGGCGATTTGAATGACAGCGCAGACGGCGCACCTCCGCAACTGCGCACCGACCTGTTGAAGCTGCATCAACTGGCAATGGCCGCGTTCAACGAGGGATCACGCAGCCGAGTGGCTGAGCTATTTGATCTCGCCGTGGATCTTCAGGATCAGGTTGATCATCTGATGACCTCGCTGGAACAAGTGCAAGAAACCCTGTCCCGGTTGACGGCGCTCTACCCAGAAAGCCTGTCCTGAATGTTCTTGGAGACAACCACATCATGAGCCGCAGCCGCCGCAAAACGCCCATCGTTGGGCACACGACCTGCCGTAGCGAGCGCGAGGACAAGAAACTCTGGCATCAGCGCTGGCGAACCCACGAGCGCACCGCGCTGGCCAGCGCGTCGCCGGAAGCTCTATGCGCCCATCTGCCTCTACTGGAAAACCAGGTCAGCAACGTCTGGTCGATGGGTAAGGATGGCCGCTCCTACTGGCCCATCAAGCGCCAGGCCGCCACGGCGGATCGCATTGCCAACCACAAGGGACGCAATCCGCAAGAGCGCGCCTCCCTGAAAAAGCGTCTGCTGCGCAAGTGGATGAGCAAATGAACCTGTCCACCATCGAGGCGCTGGCTATCGCTTGGGCGCGAATCGCTGAAGAAGCAGAACTCCCAGCCGGCTACGAGGGCACGGCGACGCCAGAGGCGCATCGGGCCTGCGAGGTGATCCAGGAGCGGATTCGAGAGCACGTCGTCGCCACCAATGACATGCGGCTGTTCGGCCTGCTGCACCTGCTTGGGCAGGCGTCGCTGCGCATGGAGCAAGCGCTGTGGCCGGAAGAATATGCGCGGATGACCCGCGAGGTCGAGGAAGCTCTCCGAGAGGCCGACGACCCCAACGCCAAGTCGTACACCCACGAAGAAGTCATGCAGGCGATGCAGGAACGCATCGACCGAGCGCGAGACAAAGCCATGTTGATCGGCTGACGGAAATTTCGGCGGTTCCGGCTGATCCAAGAATCTTGGCGTGACCTTACCTCCGCTCTACCGCTGGGTGCCAGCCTCGGCGCACGCCTAACCACCCAACTCAGAAAGGAAAATAAGTTGGTAAAACGCATTCCCGTATCCGAGCTTCGTCTCGGCATGTACATCCACAAGCTCGCCGGCTCTTGGGTTCGACACCCATTCTGGCGCGGCAGCTTCCTGCTGACCGAGCCTCAGGATCTCTCTGCCATTCGAGAATGTGGCGTCGGGGAGGTCTGGGTCGACTTGGCCAAAAGCCAAGTCGACCCAGAGAGCCCAGAGAGCCCAGAGAGCCCAGAGAGCCCAGAGAGCCCAGAGAGCCCAGAGAGCCCAGAGAGCCCAGAGCCCAGAGCCCAGAGCCCAGAGCCCAGAGCCCAGAGCCCAGAGCCCAGAGCCCAGAGAATTGTCGGAGGAGCAATCTCTGCCGTCTAGTCCACTAAGCAAGAAAAGTGACGGCGCAACCTCAATGGAGAGCGAAATGTGTTATGCACGGAAACTCTGTCTTGCGGCCAAGTCCCAAGTCATGGACATGTTCCAGGAAGCCCGGCTTGGCAAGGCCGTCGACCCAAGCACGACGTTGCCGCTGGTCGGAGAAATCGCTGCCTCGGTGCTGCGCCAACCTCATGCCCTCATCAGCGTCGCACGCATCAAAACGCACGACGATTACACCTACCTGCACTCGGTTGCCGTCTGCGCCCTGATGCTATCGCTGGCCCGGCATCTCGATCTAGACGAGGAGCAAACGCGCCTGGCTGGCATCGGCGGACTGATGCACGACCTAGGCAAGGCCGCGATGCCGCTGGAAGTGCTTAACAAACCAGGCAAGCTCACCGATGCCGAGTTCGCCATCATGAAGCGCCACCCTGTGGAGGGCGCAAAGATGCTGCGCGCAGGCGGGGCCGAGCCCGGGGTGGTGGACATTGCCCTGCACCATCACGAGAAGATCGACGGAACCGGCTACCCGGATCGCTTGGCCGGTGACGCCATTTCACTCCTGGCCCGCATGGGCGCAATCTGCGACGTCTATGATGCCGTGACGTCGGAGCGAGCCTACAAAAAGCCGTGGGACCCGTCCGCGGCGATGCGGCAGATGGCCAAGTGGGAGGGCCATTTCGACAAACGCATCTTCCACGCCTTCGTCAAGGCCGTGGGCATCTACCCCGTCGGCTCCTTGGTTCGCCTGTCCTCTCAGCGTCTGGCCGTTGTCGTTGAGCCGGGAATGGAATCACTGCTGACTCCCAAGGTTCGCGTGTTCTTCTCGCTACGCTCGAGAGAGCCGATCCCGATGCAGACCATCGACCTGGCGGCCACGAGTTGCAAGGACAGTATCACTGGCCCCGAAGACCCGACGCTCTGGAACTTCAAGAACCTCGACGACTTGTGGATGGAATAGCCCCCACAAAACGACGGCCCCGTGAGGGAGCCGTTGAACATCGTCGAGCGATGCCCGTCCAGGGAGGGATGGCCGAGCTCGATTCTCCAGAAGGTAGCTGGTGACACGAGTGTTGAGCCCACCCAACTAGGGTGACGGAAATTTCTGGGGTTCCGGCTTACAT
>NZ_BATI01000066.1 GCF_000467105.1 Aquipseudomonas alcaligenes NBRC 14159 | reverse complement strand
TTTCCCTAAATTCCTAACGTCTTGTTACGTCAAACAAGGGTAAATAGGCGGTAAAGACCCTTTGCCTGGCTGCTGGGAGTACTTATCGTTCATCCTCCCCAGGAAAGTGATACCGCGCCATGCCCGATTTCCGTGCCACCCCCCGTATTTCCCGTCGCTGGCTGATTGCCCTGGTCGTGCTGCTCGGTGCGCTGCTGCTGTGGTGGCTGCTGCCCGGTAAGCCTGCCGCGAAGAAAGTCGGCAACAGCCCCTGGGATGGCCCGGTGCCGGTGCGCCTGACCGAGGTCGGCAGCGGTGATTTCCATATCGAACTCAAGACCCTCGGCACCGTCACCGCGCTGAACACGGTCAACGTGCGCTCGCGGGTGGATGGCGAACTGGTCAAGGTGTTCTTCGAGGAGGGGCAACTGGTCAAGGCCGGCGACCTGCTGGCGCAGATCGACCCGCGTCCCTATCAGGTAGCGCTGCAGCAGGCCGAGGGCACCCTGGCGCAGAACCAGGCGCAGTTGAAGAATGCCGAGATCGACCTGGCGCGCTACCGGGGGCTGTACGCCGAGGACAGCATCGCCAAGCAGACCCTGGACACCCAGCAGGCGCTGGTCGGCCAGTACCGCGGCACGGTGAAGAGCAACCAGGCCGCCGTCGCCGAAGCCCGCCTGAACCTCGACTTCACTCGCATCCGCGCGCCTATCTCCGGTCGCCTCGGCCTGCGCCAGGTGGACCTCGGCAACCTGGTGCGCAGCAGCGATACCACGCCGCTGGTGGTGATCACCCAGGTCGAGCCCATCGCCGTCAACTTCACCCTGCCGGAGAAGGACCTGCCGCCGGTACTGGCGCGGGTGCGTGACAATCAGAAGCTGCGCGTCGAGGCGTGGGACCGGGGCGAGCAGCAGCGCCTGGCTGAAGGCGAGCTGCACAGCCTGGACAACCAGATCGACGTGGCCACCGGCACCGTCAAGCTCAAGGCGCGTTTCGCCAATACCGGCGAACAGCTGTTCCCCAACCAGTTCGTCAACGTGCGCCTGCGCGTGGAGACCCGCCAGCAGGCCACGCTGATTCCCTCCGCCGCCGTGCAGTTCGGTGCGCGCGGCACTTTCGTCTTCGTCCTCGGCGAGGGCGACAAGGTGCAGATCCGCGATATCAAGGTCGCTGCCAGCGACGGCGCTACCAGCTTGGTGGAGGAGGGCGTCAAGGTCGGTGAACGGCTGGTGCTGGAAGGCATCGACAAGCTCAAGGATGGCAGCCAGGTGCAGGTGATCGGCAACGAGCCGGGTGCCCTGGCGCAACCGCAAGCTCAGGCAGCACAGAAGCAGGGCGCATGAACGCCTCGCGCCTGTTCATCCTGCGGCCGGTCGCCACCACGCTGCTGATGGTGGCGATCTTCCTCACCGGTCTGATCGCCTACCGTCTGCTGCCGGTCTCGGCGCTGCCGGAGGTGGATTACCCGACCATCCGCGTGCTGACCCTGTATCCGGGCGCCAGCCCGCAGGTGATGACCAGCTCGGTGACCGCCCCGCTGGAGCGCCAGTTCGGCCAGATGCCGGGGCTCAAGCAGATGTCCTCGACCAGCTCGGGCGGCGCCTCGGTGATCACCCTGCGCTTCAGCCTGGAGGTCAATCTGGATGTCGCCGAGCAGGAAGTGCAGGCCGCCATCAACGCCGCCAGCAACCTGCTGCCCAACGATCTGCCGGCGCCGCCGGTGTACAACAAGGTCAACCCGGCGGACACCCCGGTGCTGACCCTGGCGATCCGCTCCAGCACCCTGCCGCTGACTCAGGTGCACGACCTGATCGACACGCGCATGGCGCAGAAGATCGCGCAGATCAGCGGTGTCGGCCTGGTCAGCCTGGCTGGTGGCCAGCGTCCGGCGGTGCGCATCAAGGTCGATCCCGAGGCACTGGCCAGCCATGGTCTGAACCTGGCCGATGTGCGCCAGCTGATCGCCGCGCAGAACGTCAACCAGCCCAAGGGCAACTTCGACGGTCCGACCCGCGTCTCCCAGCTGGATGCCAACGACCAGCTCAAATCGGCCGTCGAGTACCAGGACCTGATCCTCAAGTACGAGAACGGCGCGGCGCTGCGCCTGCGTGACGTGGCCAGCATCGTCGACGGCGCCGAGAACGAGCGCCTGGCGGCCTGGGCCGACCGCAACGAGACGGTGCTGCTGAGCATCCAGCGTCAGCCCGGCGCCAACGTCATCGAGGTGGTCGACCGTATCCAGAAACTGCTGCCGCAGATCACTGCGGGCCTGCCGGCGAGCCTGGAGGTGCAGGTGCTCACCGACCGCACACAGACCATCCGCGCGGCGGTCAAGGACGTGCAGTTCGAGCTGGTACTGGCCATCGCCCTGGTGGTGCTGGTGACCTTCCTGTTCCTGCGCAAGGTCTCCGCCACCATCATCCCGTCTATCGCCGTGCCGCTGTCGCTGATCGGCACGTTCGGCGTGATGTACCTGGCCGGCTTCTCCATCAACAACCTGACGCTGATGGCCCTGACCATCGCCACCGGCTTCGTGGTGGACGATGCCATCGTCATGCTGGAGAACATCGCGCGCCATCTGGAGGAGGGCGAGACACCGTTCAACGCCGCGCTCAAGGGCGCCAAACAGATCGGCTTCACCCTGATCTCGCTGACCTTCTCGCTGATCGCGGTGCTGATTCCCTTGCTGTTTATGGCGGACGTCGTGGGGCGACTGTTCCGCGAGTTCGCCATCACCCTGGCGGTGGCCATCCTGATTTCCCTGGTGGTGTCGCTGACCCTCACGCCGATGATGTGCGCGCGCCTGCTAAAGGCCGAGAAAGAGGACGAGCAGGGGCGCTTCTACAGATCCGCCGGCGCCTTTATCGACGGTCTGATCGCGCGCTACGCCGTGGGCCTGACCTGGACCCTGCGTCACCAGGGCCTGACTCTGCTGGTGGCCATCGGCACCCTGGCCCTTACCGTGGTGCTGTACCTGGCCGTGCCCAAGGGCTTCTTCCCGGTGCAGGACACCGGGGTGATCCAGGGCATTTCCGAGGCGCCGCAGTCGATCTCGTTCAAGGCCATGAGCGAGCGCCAGCAGCGCCTGGCCGAGGTCATCCTGCGCGATCCGGACGTTTCCAGCCTGTCCTCCTACATTGGCGTGGACGGCGACAACCCGACCCTCAACAGCGGTCGCCTGCTGATCAACCTCAAGCCGCACCGCGAGCGCGAGGTGACCGCCAGCGAGGTGATCGAGCGCCTGCGCCCCGAGCTGGCCAAGGTGCCGGGCATAGCCCTGTACCTGCAGCCGGTGCAGGACCTGACCATCGAGGACCGGGTCAGCCGCACCCAGTTCCAGTTCAGCCTGGAGTCGCCGGACGGCGCGCTGCTGGAGGAGTGGACGCCCAAGCTAATCACTGCGCTGAACCAGCAGGCGGAGCTGCGCGATGTGGCCAGCGATCTGCAGAACCGCGGCCTGCAGGTGTTCCTCAACATCGATCGCGACGCCGCCTCACGGCTGGGCGTGAGTGTCGGCAGCATCGACGATGCCCTGTACGACGCCTTCGGCCAGCGGCAGATTTCCACCATCTTTACCCAGTCCAGCCAGTACCGCGTGGTGCTCGAGAGCGCCAGCGCCGGCGAGCTGGGACCGCAGGCGCTGCAGCGCATTCATGTCGCCACCGCCAGCGGCGCGCAGGTGCCGCTGGCCTCGCTGGCGCGCATCGAGGAGCGGCCGGCCAGCCTGCTGGTCAACCATATCGGCCAGTTCCCGGCGGTCACCGTGTCGTTCAACCTGGCGCCGGGCGTGTCGCTGGGCGAGGCGGTGGCGGTGATCGAGCAGGTCAAACAGGGCATCGGCCTGCCGGCGGGCATCCAGACCCAGTTCCAGGGCGCGGCAGAAGCGTTCCGCGCCTCGCTGTCGAGCACGTTGCTGCTGATCCTGGCCGCCATCGTCACCATGTACATCGTGCTGGGCGTGCTCTACGAGAGCTATATCCACCCGATCACCATCCTCTCGACGCTGCCCTCGGCTGGCGTTGGCGCGCTGCTGGCGCTGCTGCTGACCGGCAATGACCTGGGCCTGATCGCCATCATCGGCATCATCCTGCTGATCGGCATCGTCAAGAAGAACGCGATCATGATGATCGACTTCGCCCTGGAGGCCGAGCGCCACCAGGGCATGGCACCCGAGGCGGCCATCTACCAGGCCGCGCTGCTGCGCTTCCGGCCGATCCTGATGACCACCCTGGCCGCGCTGTTCGGCGCCATTCCGCTGATGCTGGCCTCGGGTTCCGGCGCCGAGCTGCGCCAGCCGCTGGGCCTGGTGATGGTCGGCGGCCTGCTGCTGAGCCAGGTGCTGACGCTGTTCACCACGCCGGTGATCTATCTGGCCTTCGACCGCCTGCCGCGGCGATTGCTCGGCCGTAGCGCTTCAGGGGTGCCGGCGTGAACGGCGCCTGGCTTTTGCTCCCCTCGCCCGTTTACGGGAGAGGGGCCGGGGGAGAGAGCGGGGCTGCTGCGGTGCCTTTGCCCCTCTCCCTACGCCGGGCGCCCCTAACCCTCTCTCCTGAGGGGAGAGGGGAGGCGGCAGGCTACCCATGAATCTCTCCGCCCCCTTTATCCGCCGCCCGGTGGCGACGCTGCTGCTGAGCCTGGCGATCATCCTCGCCGGGCTGGTCAGCTTCCGTCTGCTGTCGGTGGCGCCGCTGCCGAACATGGATTTCCCGGCCATCGTGGTCAGCGCCAGCCTGCCGGGTGCCAGCCCGCAGACCATGGCCTCCAGCGTGGCCACGCCGCTGGAGCGGGCGCTGGGCAGCATCGCCGGCATCAGCGAGATGACCAGCCGCAGCGCCCAGGGCAACACGCGGATCATCATCCTGTTCGAGATCGGGCGGAACGTGGACGCCGCCGCCCGCGAGGTGCAGGCGGCGATCAACGCCTCGCGCAACCTGCTGCCCAGCGGCATGCGCACGATGCCGACCTACGAGAAGTTCAACCCGTCGCAGGCGCCGATCATGGTGCTGTCGCTGACCTCGCCGCAGCTGGACAAGAGCCAGCTGTACGACCTGGCCTCCACGGTGATCGCCCAGAAGCTGTCGCAGGTGCAGGGCGTGGGCAAGATCGAGATCGGCGGCAGCTCGCTGCCGGCAGTGCGCGTGCAGCTGGAGCCGCGCCTGCTCGACCAGTACGGCGTGGCCCTCGACGAGGTGCGCAACGCCATCGACCAGGCCAACCAGGATCGCCCCAAGGGCGATGTCGCCGATGCCGACCGCCACTGGCAGATCCAGGCCAACGACCAGCTGCGCAAGGCCGCGCAGTACCAGGACCTGATCATCCGCTACCAGAACAACGCGCCGGTGCGCCTGGGCGATGTGGCCAGGGTCGCGGATTCGGTGGAGAACCGCTACAACTCAGGCTTCTACAACGACGAGAAGGCCGTGCTGCTGGTGGTCAACCGCCAGCCGGGCGCCAACATCATCCAGACCATCGAGGACATCCGCGCCGAACTGCCGGCCCTGGAGGCGGTGATGCCGGCCAGCGCCCAGCTGGATGTGGCCATGGACCGCTCGCCGGTGATCCGCGCCAGC
Organism: Aquipseudomonas alcaligenes NBRC 14159; assembly: GCF_000467105.1. Classification (GTDB taxonomy): domain Bacteria; phylum Pseudomonadota; class Gammaproteobacteria; order Pseudomonadales; family Pseudomonadaceae; genus Aquipseudomonas; species Aquipseudomonas alcaligenes. The sequence continues at coordinate 4,146 of NZ_BATI01000066.1, read as the reverse complement.
CTGCACGAAGCCGAGCGTACCCTGCTGATCGCCGTGGCCCTGGTGATCATGGTGGTCTTCCTGTTCCTCGGCCGCTGGCGCGCCTCGCTGATTCCGGCACTGGCGGTACCGGTGTCGCTGGTCGGCACCTTCGCGGTGATGTACCTGCTGGACTTCTCGCTGAACAACCTGTCGCTGATGGCGCTGATCATCTGCACCGGCCTGGTGGTGGACGACGCCATCGTCGTTCTGGAGAACATCTCGCGGCATATCGAGGCCGGCGAAAAGCCCATGGCGGCGGCGTTCAAGGGGTCGCAGGAGGTTGGTTTCACCCTGTTGTCGATGAACCTGTCGCTGGTCGCGGTGTTCATGTCCATCCTGTTCATGGGCGGCATCGTTGGCAGCCTGTTCGGCGAGTTCGCCGTGACCCTGACGGCGGCGATCCTGATCTCCCTGGCCGTGTCGCTGACCCTGACGCCGATGCTCTGCGCGCGCTGGCTCAAGGCCGAAGAAGAGGAACGCGCGCCCGGCCGTCTGCAGCAGTTCGGCGCGCGGGTGCAGGAGCGCGTACTGGCCTTCTATGGACGCAGCCTGGAGTGGGCGCTGGCGCATTCGCGGCTGACCCTGTTCACTCTGCTGCTGACCATTGCCGGCAACTTCTACCTGTTCGCCACGGTGCCGAAAAACCTGATGCCCGAGCAGGACACCGGCCAACTGATCGGCTTCGTGCGTGGCGATGATAGTCTGTCATTCCAGGTCATGCAGCCGAAGATGGACGCCTTCCGCGACGGCCTGCTCAAGGACCCGGCGATCCACAGCGTGGCCGGTTTCATCGGCGGCGAGAGCGGGATCAACAACGCCTTCCTGGTGGTGCGCCTGAAACCCATCGCCGAGCGCAATATTTCCGCCCGCGAGGTGATGGATCGCCTGCGCAAGGAGCTGCCCAAGGTGCCCGGCGCGCGGCTGATGCTGATGTCCGACCAGGACCTGCAGTTCGGCGGCCGCCAGGGCCGGAGCTCGGAGAACGAGTACGTGTTGCTGGCCAGCGAACTGTCGCTGCTCAAGGAGTGGACACCCAAGGTGCGTGATGCGCTGGCCAAGCTGCCGGAGCTGACCGACATCGACGCCAACGAAGGCGAGGGCGCCCAGCAGATCAACCTGGTGGTGGACCGTGCCACGGCCCAGCGCCTGGGCGTGGACATGGCGATGATCACCAGCGTGCTGAACAACGCGTTCAGCCAGCGGCAGATCTCCACCATCTACGAGCCGCTCAACCAGTACAGCGTGGTGATGGAGATCGATCCGGTCTACGCCCAGTACCCGGAGGCACTGGACCAGATTCAGGTGATCAGCGCCGACGGCGCGCGTGTGCCGCTGTCCGGCTTTGCCCGCTGGGAGCGCAGCCTGGAGGAAGACCGGGTCAACCACCAGGGCCAGTTCGCCGCCGAGAGTATCGGCTACTCGCTGGCCCCGGAGGTCAGCCAGGACCAGGCCAACACGGCGATCCGCCGGGCAGTGGCCGAACTCAACCTGCCCACCGAAGTGCAGGGCCTGCTCGGCGGCACCGGCGGCCAGTTCGAGAAGGAAGCACAGGGCCAGCCGGTGATGATCCTGATCGCCTTGCTGGTGGTGTACATCGTCCTCGGCATTCTCTATGAGAGCTATATCCACCCGCTGACCATCCTCTCCACGCTGCCCTCGGCCGGTGTTGGCGCGCTGGCGGCGATCCTGCTGACCGGCAGCGAGTTCAGCATGGTTTCGCTGCTGGGCCTGTTCCTGCTGATCGGCGTGGTGAAGAAGAACGCCATCCTGATGATCGACCTGGCCCTGGAACTGGAGCGCGACCAGCACCTGAGTCCGCAGGAATCGATTCGCCGCGCCTGCCTGCTGCGCTTCCGCCCGATCATGATGACCACCCTGGCCGCCATGCTTGGCGCGCTGCCGCTGCTGCTCGGCCAGGCCGAAGGCGCCGAGATGCGCCAGCCGCTCGGCCTGGCCATTGTCGGCGGCCTGGTGCTCAGCCAGTTGCTCACCCTTTACACCACTCCGGTGGTCTACCTGTACCTCGACCGTCTGCGCCACCGGGTCAACCGCTGGCGCGGCGTGCGCAGCGATGCTGCTCTGGAAACTCCGCTATGAAGCCCATCTTGCTCCGCTGTTCGTCCCTGTTCGTTGCCCTGGCTCTGGCCGGCTGCGCCGTTGGTCCGGACTACTTGCGGCCCGCGAGCGCCCCCTCGGTCGAGTTCAAGCAGGCCGCCGGCTGGAAGTCCGCGGCACCAGCCGACACCGCGCTGCGCGGCGACTGGTGGACGCTGTACGACGACCCCGAGCTGGATGCACTGATCGCGCGCCTGAATGCCGACAACCAGAACCTGGCCTCGGCCGAAGCCAAGTATCGCCAGGCCCAGGCCCTGGTGCGTGGTGCACGGACGAGCTTCTTCCCAACGTTGGGGCTCAACACCGGGGTGACGCGCGCGGGGCAGGGTGGGGGAGACAGCACCATCGGCACCACTGGCGGGGTGAGCGTCAGCGGCGCCAATGCCTCGACCGTGTCCAAGAGTTACGAGGCTAGCCTCGGCGTGAGCTGGGAGCTGGACCTGTGGGGCAAGCTGCGCCGCCAGCTGGAGTCGGAAAACGCCGGCCTCGATGCGAGCGCCGCCGACCTGGCCGCCGTACGCCTCAGCCAGCAGTCCGAGTTGGTGCAGAATTACCTGCAGCTGCGCGTGCTGGATCAGCAGCAGCGTCTGCTGAATGAAACCGTCGCCGCCTACAAGCAGGCCTATCGCATCGCCGAGAACCAGTACAAGGCCGGCATCGTGCCCAGGTCCGACGTGACCCAGGCGCTGACTCAGCTCAAGGGCACCGAGGCCGAGGCTGTGGACCTGGAATACCAGCGCGCCCAGCTGGAGCACGCCATTGCCGTGCTGGTCGGCGTAGCACCGTCGGAGTTCGAACTGGCGGTGCGCGAGGCGGTTCCAGCTCTGCCCAGCGTGCCGGTAAGTCTGCCGTCGACCTTGTTGGAACGGCGCCCGGACGTGGCCGCTGCCGAGCGCCGGGTGATGGCCGCCAACGCCGAAATCGGCGTGGCCGAAGCCGCCTATTATCCCGAGCTCAGCCTGTCGGCCAGCGGCGGTTATCGCAGCGGTAGCCTGGACAACTGGATCAGCTCGCCCAACCGTTTCTGGTCGATTGGCCCGGCGTTCGCACTGAATCTGTTCGATGGCGGGCTGATCCGCTCGCGCGTCGAGCAGGCCGAGGCCAGCTACGACCAGACCGTGGCCGACTACCGGCAGACCGTGCTCGGCAGCTTCCGCGAGGTGGAGGATTATCTGGTGCAGCTGGCCGTGCTTGAGCGTGAAGCGGTGGTCCAGCAGGAAGCGCTGGAGGCCGCCCGTGAATCGCTGCGCCTGATCCTCAACCAGTACCGCGCCGGCACCGTGGAGTTCACCAATGTGGTCAGCGTGCAGACCACCGCGTTGTCCAACGAACGCACCCGTCTAACCCTGCAGGGCAGCCGCCTGATCGCCAGCGTGCAGCTGATCGCGGCGCTGGGTGGCGGCTGGCAGGGCCTGCCGGTAGAAGAGTAGGGAGCTTGTGGGTGCGGCCTTGGCCGCAATATCGGCCGGCCAGCAGTCATCGCAGCCAATCTGAGTGCCGCCCAGATGTTCCCCCAGCGCTTTAGGGCTGGATCGTCGCTTCGATGCGCACGATCTTCGGTTCGCCCTCGATCAGGCGCAGGCTGGCGGTTTCCTGCATGCCGGTGGTCATCTCATGGCCGCGCAGGCTCAGGGTTTCGCGGGTAGTGTCCTTGACCGTGGCGCTCTGGCCGTCCTCGGCGATCTCGATCGACTCGATGTCCACTTCCATGCGGTAGCCGTCCAGTCCACTCCAACCTTGCTTGAGCAGCTGGCGGTACTGGTCCGCATCAAGCTCGATACTGCCCTTGGCGGCGCTGATATGGATGCGCACGTCATCGCTCATATGCGCCAGGGTGGCATCGACGTCACGTTGCGAAGCGTCTGCCGCCACCTGGGCATAAAGGTTGCGGATGCTGTTTTCAGTCAGCGCCGGATCGGCGTGGACCAGCGGTGCGAACAGGCAGAGCAGAGACAGCGCGAGCTTTTTCATCGACCTTCCTTGAGGGGCTTGGAAACGGTTTGCCGATGC
>NZ_BATI01000067.1 GCF_000467105.1 Aquipseudomonas alcaligenes NBRC 14159 | reverse complement strand
AACCAGAGGATTATCCGCTCTAGATCAATGCTTTCGAGCGACCTAGAGCGAAGCCAGGGAGAGTTATCGCACTCATCTCCAGCAGGGTCAGAAGTCGCTGATATCACGCTTATTTTAGGTTTTTTTCACGATTCTTTTATAAATGGCAGCCTAAAGTCTCAATTTATTCTGCCTAGCCCTCTCCTCCCACAGATGCTCAAAGTGCACACAGCCTTCCACCCGCAGCTTGTCGGTCCGTAAATGCTGCGCTCTGCATCACGAGCTTCGTCAGCGCATCCCCGAAGAATTTGCGAAGGTAGGCCAATGGCTTGCCATGAGGCGGAACCTTCACCGTGCTCTCCTGCTATAGGAAGTATGTCCATCAGACCAATCAGGGTCTGTGAGTGCCAAGCGGCACTAACCCACGACCGCAAACATGGAGCGCCGCATGCAGTCGCCAAATAAGCAGCCTCTTGAGCGCCGAATTGTCATTGCCTTTGCGCTGATGACATTGATCGTCAGTGGCACCTTCTCTCTAGGCATCGTGGCGATCGTGCACTTTATAGAAGAGCATCTTGTCTCCGAGGAGCTCAGCCACGAGCTCGAGTTCGCCATGCGCCAGGAGGCCAAGGGCATTGAGCCCGCCTGGATCGACGCCAGTACGAAGTACTACAGCTCTAGGAACAAGAACCTACCCGCTCAGTACGCGCACCTACCCGATGGATTTTCAGAGGTAGTGGCTACCAACAGTGAGGCCTACTACGTATTCAAACGTAGCCATGAGGGGCATCAGGACATTCTTGAACAGGAGCAGCATGAGTTTGAAGCTCGCGAGCAAGCACTGTTCGATGTCGTGCTGGGCGGTTTCCTGTTAAGCGTCGTTGGAGCCTGGGGGCTGGGACGCCTGCTGGCAAGGCGAGTAATGACGCCTGTGCGGCGACTTGCTCAACAAGTACGCCACAGGGACCAGTTGCTACCGATGGCCCCCAAGCTTGCCCCCGACTACCCGGATGATGAGGTTGGCCGATTGGCCGCGGCCTTCGATGAGACACTCGGGCAACTGCGACACTCACTCGAGCGAGAACGCCTCTTCACCAGTGACGTCAGCCATGAATTGCGCACTCCGCTGATGGTGATCTCTAGCTCCTGCGAGCTGTTATCCACTTCCCCTAGACTGACCGAGCATGAGCAGTCCCAGGTTGACCGGATTAGTCGTGCCGGCACAGACATGAAAGATCTGGTGCAGACTTTTCTGCAACTGGCGCGTGCCGGCCTTGGGCAGACCAGCCTGACCGAGGAGAAATCACTTAGTGAGTTGGCGGTTGAGCAGGCACGTCAATGGGGACCTCACTTCGAAGAGAAAGGCCTCTCCTTCCATCTGCTGGGTGAGCTTGATAACAACGAGCTCTACGACTCAGCCCTGCTACGCACAGTAATGTCCAACCTGCTACGCAATGCACTGCATTACACAGAAACAGGTGAAGTGCGTTTGATCGTGGAGGCAGGGGGCTTTCGTGTCGAAGATACTGGCCCGGGGATTTCGCAAAACGACCGTGAGAGGATCTTCAACTCATTTGTTCGAGGCGAATCGGCAAGGGGCGAAGGTCTTGGACTTGGCCTGTCTATAGTCAGACGAATCTGTCAGCAAAAAGGCTGGAAGATCCTGGTTGAGTCACAAGAAAAAATAGGGAGCCGCTTCTCGATTGTTCTATCAGAGAAGGCTTGACACTTTTTTCACGGCCTTTTAACGCCCCGCCGACAACTACCTCCGTAGATTGGCACCATCTTGCCAATCTCGGAGCTAGAGCTCATGTCGCAAACAAGTTCGAAACTAGTCGAGTTGGATCTCTCACACCAACGCGATCCACTCCATCAGCCTAATCACCAACTACCTGACATTGGTGTCGCTGACCGCTTCGTGCTGTGGCGCAAGAACAGGATGGCTCGTCGAGCACTCCGCGCCGCCGGCGACCCCAATCTTGTCCTCGATCTATCCAGCTGTGTGGGCACTTATTGGGCGCTGCTAACCAGTCACCCAAATCGATTGGTGCTCGCAGCCTACAGCTCGGCAGAGCAGCTGGCTCAAGCGCAGGAAAATCACTCAGTAGGCATCCCTGAACAAGTCTGCGCACTGCAGTCCACTGCATCAGCTATCCAGCTGGGAGAAAACGCCGTCGACTCTATTTTCTGCATGCATCTACTGCAGCAGGTTGAATCGGCCGACCAACGCCTGGCTCTGCTCCGAGAGCTCCATCGTGTTACACGCGACACGGTAATCCTGTCGCTTTGGATAGATGGGAAAGCCGCTTGGAAACCACTGCGCTTTCTATTACGCGCAGGCCACGGCATGTGCCGCCAGGTAGTTGCAAAAGAGCAGATAGAAACTGAGTTTCGCAGTGTCGGCTTCCAAATTTTGACCCACATGGACCTAGCACCAGGTTACGCAACCTGGCGTATCTATGTGCTCCGCAAGGAGTCCTGAGCATGTGGGAATGCACCTATAGGAGCTACGTATGAGCCCTGAAACTCCCTCCATCGCACACCGCCCGATATTGCCCTGGGCGAATGCAGAGCATCTACTGCGACCACTCACCTGGATCTGGTCACATCGAATATCAATAGCCCTGCTCCTGCTTCTCGCCGTCGCTGCGCTCCCCGCATGGCGACACCTGTACCCCGTGACCGCAGCCTCAGGCTGGGACTACAGCGTACGGCTAGATGCCGTTGAACGGGTTAGTGCATTGGTTGCTGACGACAAAAGAGGGCTCTACATAAGCCAAGAGATGCAGAACGGTGAAGGCCGCATACTGCGACTGGCTCCAGACCAGAAACTAAGTGCGGTAGAGCTAGGACTGTCTAAGCCTGATGGAATGGTCCGCTATCAAGGAGGCGTCGCCCTCAGCCAAGAGCAAGGTGAGCACCCTGTCCTTCTGATGGATAACCACGGAACACATGAGCTATTCAGCGCAAACAGCGTTGAAGGCTTGGCTACAGATGGCCACTACCTTTATGCCGTAGAGGATCTCCACGGCGACGGTCGACTGCTGCGCTACGACCCTCAAACGGAACGCGTCATTACCCTGCGTACCGGCCTCGATGAGGCCGAAGGCATTACCTCTTGTCCTGATGGGCGCATTTTCTACACCGAGAAGCAATTGGGGCACATCAAACAGCTTCAGGCAGAAGGGCGCGACACTATCGTTGCACGGGGGCTGCGCGAGCCGGGCTTCCTGCTCTGCAATAACGAAGGTCTCTGGGTGACCGAGGATGCCACTCATATGGCCAGAGTGCTGAGACTCGACTCCGCCGGAGCTCTTCACACTGTACTGACCCACCTGCGCTCCCCACAGTCCATCATAGAGACCGCTCCAGGTCGTTATCTGGTCGCAGAGCAAGGCCGTAACCGCATCCTGGAGCTTCAACGCGAGGTAGGCCCTATCAAGCTGCCAAGCTTGGCGTGGGAGCTGTAACGAGGATCCGTGAAGATCGACGCCTAGTACCTTACGAAACTCAGATTCAAGCCACTCAAGAGACATGGACAGTGGGTCAGAGGAGGAATGGCCCACCAAACCAGCAACCTGCTCAGCTACGCTTCTGCTGGCCTCCAGTCCACTCACTAGGCGCCATATCATGTCCTCAATCGGCGGTTGGTTCTTCTGGGCAATCCTGTAAGCAGTTTTCGCTGCATTGACGGCAATCTTCACCAAGATTGGAGTCAAAGATGTCGACCCCGATCTCGCCACACTCATACGCACTGCGGTCGTACTCCTGGTCCTGCTACCGATCGTATGGCTAAGTGGGAAATGGACCAGTCCTTGGGAATTGCCCCCGAAGGCGGTCGCATTTCTGGCGCTATCGGCACTTGCGACAGGCGCTTCATGGGTCTGCTATTTCAGGGCCCTACAGCTTGGTGATGCCTCCTTGGTCGCACCGATCGATAAGCTCAGCGTCGTCCTGGTCGTGCTTTTTGCCGTGATTTTTCTTGGCGAGCGCCCCTCTGGCCAAGCGTGGTTTGGTATCTCGTTGATCGGCGCTGGGGTAATCGTCCTTGCGCTATCAAGCGCACGTAACGGTGCATAGGCAAACTCAGGCACCAAGCACTGCGACACTCCCCCTCTCAAAATGCATATGCATGCATGGTGCATGTGTCTCGCTGACCGGTCATGAAATAAGTGATCGCTTTCAGCTACCCTTACAGCTTCTGAAATAACGCTCTCAGTCTGGCTTGGCCAAAAGTCAAAGGACACACCTAATGCGTATTCTCTTGGTCGAAGATAACCGCGATATCCTGACCAACATGGCTGACTACCTGCAGATCAAAGGCTACACCGTAGACTGCGCTCAAGATGGGCTGTCCGGCTTACGCTTAGCTAGCAGCGAGCACTACGACCTGCTTGTACTGGACATCATGCTGCCTGGCATCGATGGGTATACCGTGTGCCAGCGTTTACGCCAGGAGGCGAGACGGGACACCCCAGTGATCATGCTGGGGAGCCCGCAGAACTCGGAAAAAATCGTACGCTAAGGTTTTCCGAGCTGCCGCAGCGGCCTGAATTTCCCGTCTTCCAGCTTGCGGCTTTGCCGCCAAACGTAATCGCCGGTCAGGTTGATGTGCTCCCAGCCCAATGGCGAAAGGTATTGCAGTAACTCAGGATTAACTGGCTTGCCTGCCTCTTCTCGGGCCTGGGTCGCGCGCTCCAAGTACACGGTGTTCCACAACACGATGGCGGCCGTCACCAGGTTGAGGCCGCTGGCCCGGTAGCGCTGCTGCTCGAAACTCCGATCCCTGATCTCGCCGAGGCGGTTGAAGAACACCGCCCTGGCCAGGGAGTTACGCGCCTCGCCCTTGTTCAATCCGGCATGCACGCGGCGACGCAGTTCCACGCTTTGCAGCCAATCGAGGATGAACAGCGTGCGCTCGATCCGACCCAGCTCGCGCAGAGCCACGGCCAGGCCGTTCTGGCGCGGGTAGCTGCCAAGCTTGCGCAGCATCAGCGATGCGGTGACGGTGCCCTGCTTGATCGACGCGGCCAGCCGCAGAATCTCGTCCCAGTGAGCGCAGACGTGCTTGATGTTCAGGGTTCCGCCGAGCATTGGACGCAGCGTCGGGTAGTCTTGGACGCTATTGGGCACATACAACTTGGTTTCACCGAGGTCGCGGATGCGCGGCGCGAAGCGGAAGCCCAGCAGGTGCATCAGGGCGAAGACGTGATCGGTGAAGCCAGCGGTGTCGGTGTAGTGCTCCTCGATCCGCAGATCGGACTCGTGGTACAGCAGACCGTCGAGCACGTAGGTGGAATCACGCACGCCTACATTCACCACGCGGGTGCTGAACGGCGCGTACTGGTCAGAGATGTGGGTGTAGAACAGCCGTCCTGGCTCGCTACCGTACTTCGGGTTGACGTGGCCGGTGCTCTCGCCTTTACCGCCGGCACGGAAACGCTGGCCATCGGAGGATGAGGTGGTGCCGTCACCCCAGTTGGCGGCGAAGGCATGCCGGAACTGGCTGTTGACCAGCTCGGCCAGGGCCGTCGAGTAGGTTTCGTCACGGATGTGCCAGGCTTGCAACCAGGACAGCTTGGCGTAGGTCATGCCCGGACTCGACTCGGCCATTTTGGTCAGGCCGAGGTTGATGGCATCGCCCAGGATCGCCGTTAGCAGTAGCGTCCGGTCTTTCGCCTGTGCGCCATCCTTCAGGTGCGTGAAGTGGCGGGTGAAGCCCGTCCATTCATCCACATCCATCAGCAGCTCGGTGATCTTGATGCGCGGCAGTAGCTGGCTGGTCTGGTCGATCAGCGCCTGCGCGGTGTTGGGCACCGCGGAATCCAGCGGGGTGATTTTTAGCCCGGACTCGGTGAGGATGGCATCGGGTAGTTCGTTGTCCTTTGCCAGTCGGGTGACAGTGGCCAGCTGCTCGTCCAGCAGCTGCAAACGCTCTTCCAGGTACTGGTCGCTGTTCGGGTTGATCGCGAGTGGCAGCGCCTGTTCCCGCTTGAGTGCGGCGAATTTCTCGGGAGGCAGTAGGTAGTCATCGAAGTCGCGGAACTGCCGCGAGCCTTTGACCCAGATGTCGCCGGAGCGCAGCGCGTTCTTCAACTCGGACAAGGCGCAGATTTCGTAGAAGCGCCGGTCGATGCCTTCCGGGGTGATCACCAGCGGTTTCCAGCGCGGCTTGATGAAGGCGGTCGGTGCGTCGGAGGGCACCTTGCGCAGATTATCGGCATTCATCTCGCGTAGGGTCTGAACGGCATCCAGCACGGCTTGCGCTGCCGTCGCGGCTCGGAGCTGAAGCACCTCCAGAAAGGCTGGGGTGTAGCGGCGTAGCGTAGCGAAGTTCTCGCTGACCAGGTGCAGGTGGTCGAAGGCTTCCGGCCGGGCCAGCAGCTCGGCCTCAGTGACACTCTGGGTGAACTCGTCCCAGGGAATGACCGCCTCGATGGCGGCGAACGGATCGTCACCGGACTCTTTAGCGTCCAGCAGGGCCTGGCCGATCTTCGAGTACAGGCGCACCTTGTCATTGATCGCTTTGCCCTGCTTCTGGAACTGCTGCTGATGCTTGTGTTTCGCGCCACTGAACAGCTTGACCAGGATGCGGTCGTGCAGATCAACCAGTTCATCGATCACGGTCGCGGTGCTTTCCAGTACCACGGCGACCAGCGTGGCATAGCGCCTCTCCGGTTCGAACTTGCCGAGGTCTTGTGGCGTCATCTGCCCGCCCTCGCGGGCGAGCTTCAGCAATCGGTTCTGGTGGATGTGCCGGCCGAGGCTGTCGGGAAGGCCCACCAGTTGGAAAATCTTCAGCCGCTCGATGTGCTCGATCATGTGCCGCGAGTTCGGCTTCAGCGGTGATTGCCGCAACCAGGTCAACCAAGTGCTGTTGCTGCCGGCCTTAATGGTGAGCAGTTCGTCGAGCTTGGCGTGATGCGATGGGTTCAACGGCTCGATCAGGGCGCGATAGACCCGCCGATTGGCGCGTGCAATGGCCTCCGAACACGCCCGGTCAATAACGCTCAGCGTCGGCAGGATGCGCCGCTTCTGGCGCAAGCTCTCCAGCGCCTGCCCGGCCAGCAGCAAGCCCTTGTCGGTCTGCTGGGCCAGCTCGGTCAACTCGCGCACCAGGGCGCGGAAGTCCGACAGACCGAACGGGGCCAGTTGCAGGTAGGTGCGCAGTTCCAGAGCGTGCTCGCGGCGGGTCACGTCGCGCTCACCGTACTTCGCCCAACTCGCGGGGTCGGCTTGGACTTGCTTGGCCACCCACTGGATCACGGGCTCGGGTAGCGCCGTGTCGTTGCCCAGCGCATAACCAGGGTAGCGCAGCAGGCAGAGCTGCACGGCGAAGCCGAGGCGGTTGTCATCGCCCCGCCGTTGACGGATCAGGGATAGGTCGGAGTCGTTGAAGGTGTAGTAGCGGATCAGGTCATCCTGGCTTTCTGGCAGCGCAAGCAGGGTGTCGCGCTCCGTAGCCGAGAGAATCGAGCGACGCGGCATGGTTCAGTCGTCCGTGCGAAGGTACTGGTAGAGGGTTTCACGGCTGATGCCGAACTCGCGTGCGAGCTGAGCCTTCGGCTCGCCGGCAGCGGCCCGCTGCCGCAACGTGATGGCTTGATCGTCGGAGAGAGCTTTCTTGCGGCCCCGGTAAGCACCGCGCTGCTTGGCCAGGGCGATGCCCTCGCGCTGCCGCTCGCGGATCAGGGCGCGCTCGAACTCGGCAAAGGCCCCCATGACCGACAACATGAGGTTGGCCATGGGCGAGTCCTCGCCGGTGAACACCAACCCCTCCTTCAAGAACTCGATGCGCACGCCGCGCTTGGTCAGCCTTTGCACCAGACGGCGCAGATCGTCGAGGTTGCGCGCCAGGCGATCCATGCTGTGCACCACCACGGTATCGCCTTCGCGGACGAATCCGAGCATGGCTTCCAGCTGCGGGCGCTGGGTGTCCTTGCCCGAGGCCTTGTCGGTGAACAGCTTGCCGATCTCGACCTGCTCAAGTTGGCGTTCCGGGTTCTGGTCGTAACTGCTGACCCGAACGTAACCGATGCGTTGTCCCTGCAAGATGCCTCCATAGGCTGGATGGGCGGTAGGGCTTACGTTGGTTTTTGGTTCCATTGCGCCCTAAGCCTTGAATTTGTCAGGTTGGAATCTATGACCTTGGCAAGCATGTGTCAAAGAATGTGAAAGCAGACTCTATTCTGACGGCGCAGCGTGGCCATTCCTGACATCCAGTTAGGGTATAGCTCAATATGACACATGGCTGCAAATCGCTAATTTACCAACTATAAAGAGCTATGCTCTCAAGAAGCGGTTGCGCTAACCGATACAGTATAAATTAGGCCCCAAGTATTATTTTATTTGCACAAAGGTAATGATTATGTTTTTCAATAAAAACAAACAACTGCTGGACACAGAAAATAAGCTCTCAGAACTACAGTGGCAGCTTGATTCAATAAATCGAAATGTCGCGGAAATCAGATTCAGGCCAGACGGGAGCGTAATCTATGCGAGCAATATCTTTCTAGAGATGCTTGGTTACAAACTCGAAGAAATAGCAGGGCAGCACCACAGAATTTTCTGCGAAAAGAATTATGCTAGCACAGCTGATTATTCGCGCTTCTGGCAGAAATTGGCTGACGGCCATCCTCTATCAGGTTTATTTAGGCGGCTGCGCAAAGACGGTAACTTAATATTGATTGAGGCTACTTATATTCCAGTTCAAAATCAAGATGGAAAAGTTATTGAAATCATTAAGATTGGCTCAGATGTCACTCAGAGAGAAAACGAGTTACTCTCACTAAGAGCCGTCCATGCAGCCATCTCCCGCTCGATGGCGGAGATCGAGTTCACACCTAACGGTGACATTCTGCATGCAAATGAGAATTTCCTCCGTGCTATGGGTTATCGCCTCAGCGATATCAAGGGTCGACACCACCGAATGTTCTGTTTCGATAATTTTTATCAAGAAAATACAAATTTTTGGCAGAGTTTAAAGGGAGGAACTTTTTTCAGCGGGCAATTTGAGCGCAAGACCGCATCGGGAGAGACCATCTATCTTGAGGCCACCTACAACCCCGTCGTTGATGAAGCTGGCCAGGTTGTGAAAGTGTTAAAATTTGCCACCGACGTCAGCTCGCAGAAGCATAAGGCTGATGAAATCCGTCAAGCCGCAGAGCTTTCCTTCACCACCGCCGAGGAGACATCTCAAATTTCCGTGCGGGGCATGGAGTCCCTTGCTAGTTCAATTGAATTATCTCAGAGCACACTTAATTTAATAAACGGTGCGGTTATTTTGATTACACAGCTAAATGCTCAGGCTAAAGATATCGAGAAAATTGTTACCACCATCCAAGGCGTGGCAGAACAAACTAACTTACTAGCACTTAACGCCGCAATTGAAGCTGCCCGAGCGGGTGAAATGGGCCGAGGCTTTGCTGTAGTAGCCGACGAGGTTCGTCAGTTGGCAGCTCGAACTAGCAGTGCCACCGTGGAAATCCAGAATGTGGTAACTGCTAAGGAAA
>NZ_BATI01000068.1 GCF_000467105.1 Aquipseudomonas alcaligenes NBRC 14159 | reverse complement strand
CTCACTCTTCTATTTTACAGTACCTGGGGTTTGGGGAGCAATGGAACCAAAAACCAACGTAAGCCCTACCAACGCTTTTCGGTGTCTTCTTCCCAGGCGCCCATCTCGACAAAACAGTTGCGCATGTCGGCCTCCTGGCTGATCTCGGTCAGCAGGTCATGCACGCTCTTGTCCAGCTCATCGTCGCTCCGATACGGAATGGTCAACTCATAGTGGCCGGCATCCAGCCGCTTCATGCCATAGGGCTCCAGGCAGTAGCGCTCAATGTTCTCCGTGGCCCGCTTCCGGCCGCGCACGAACTTGCTGTTATTCACCACCGCGAGGCGCAGGGTGACGGTGGCCACCCGCTCGGCGGCGGGCGGCTCTGCCGGCGACGCGGCCGAAGGCTGCTGGTCGCGTGACCTGGCGCTCTTCTGGTACGCGCCGATCTCGACACCACGGTGGCGCAGGTAGCTGTACAGCGTGCTCTTGGAGATGTGCAGCTTCTCGCCGATCGCGCTGACGCTCAGGCGACCTTCGCGGTAGAGGGTTTCGGCCGCCATGGCGGTGGCCTCAGCCTTGGCTGGCAGGCCCTTGGGACGGCCACCGATCCGGCCACGCGCCCGTGCGGCCGACAGACCCGCCTGAGTCCGCTCGCGGATCAGCTCGCGCTCGAACTCCGCCAGCGAGGCGAACAGGTTGAACACCAGGCGGCCTTGGGCGTGGGTGGTGTCGATGGGGTCATTCAGGCTCTGTAAGCCGACCTTGCGCTCTGCCAGCTCGCCGACCAACTCGACCAGGTGCTTGAGGGAACGCCCAAGGCGATCCAGCTTCCAGATCACCACGGCATCACCCGGCCGCACGTTGGCCAGCAGTTTGTCCAACTCCGGCCGGGCGCTTTTCGCGCCGCTGGCGATGTCTTGGTAGATGCGTTCGCACCCGGCCTGTTTCAGGGCATCGACTTGTAGGTCGGCTTTCTGATCCCGAGTGCTCACTCGCGCATAACCGATCTTCATCAAAAGTACTGTTTACTCGACTACGTTAGTAATAGTTGAACTTTGATTAAGCGTACCAGTTATTTGAACCGTAGCGCGGGGAGCTTAACGAACCGAGCCATTCCTCGATAGAGTTCGGCAAAACCTTCGTTTTGTCGAACCATTGCATCGCCCTTTGTGATTGGCGTATAAACACACAAACACCTATTAGCGGAGAACGCTATGAATACCATTCGCTGGAATGTCGCCGTCTCGGCCGACACCGACCAGTCGCTTCGGATGTTTCTGGCCAGCCAGGGCGGCGGCCGTAAGGGCGACCTGTCGCGCTTCATCGAAGAAGCGGTACGGGCACACATCCTGGAGCTGAGCGCTGAGCAGGCCAAGGCCGCTAACGCCCATCTGAGTGAGGCAGAATTGACCAACGCGGTTGACGAAGCGCTCGACTGGGCACGTAAGCGCTGATGCGGGTCGTGTTGGATACCAACATCCTGTTCAGCGCCCTGATCTCGCCACATGGCGCGCCCGATGCGATCTACCGTGCCTGGCGGGCGGCGCGTTTCGAGGTGGTGACCTCGCGGATGCAACTCGATGAAATTCGTCGAGCCAGCCGCTATCCCAAGCTTCAGGCCATCCTACAGCCCGCCAAGGTGGGCGCCATGATCAATAACCTGCAACGGGCTGTGGTACTGGAGCGCCTGACCATCGAGGTCGAAGCCGATGATCCGGATGACTCGTTTTTGCTGGCCATGGCCTTGGCGGGCGATGCGGACTACCTGGTAACCGGTGATCGCCGCGCCGGCCTGCTGCAACGCGGGCACATCGAACGCACGCGGATCGTCACGCCCGCCGTGTTCTGCGTCGAGGTGCTGTGATCAATGCCGGTCGGTTTTCTGACTCAAGAGCAACGCGACGGTTTTGGCCGCTATGTTGATTCGCCCAGCCGTGAAGAGCTGGAACGTTACTTCCACCTGAGCGATGAAGACCGTGAAGCCATCCAGGTGCTGCGGGGTAACCATAACCGTCTGGGTTATGCCGTTCTGCTGACCACCGTCCGCTTCGTTGGCGTTCTGCCGGACAAGCCCGCCGCCGTGCCGGTGGAAGTCCTGCAGGTGCTTTGCCGACAACTGGCGATTCCAGACCCCGACTGCCTCCAGCGCTATAGCGATCATCGCCGCTGGATACATGCCACCGATATTCAGAACCGCTTTGGCTATCGTCATTTCACCGATCCGGGCATCGGCTTTCGCTTGAGCCGCTGGCTGTATGCCCTCTGCTGGACGGGCACCGACCGGCCGGGAGTGCTGTTTGAGCGAGCCACCTCGTGGCTGTTCACACAGAAAGTCCTCCTGCCTGGTGTGTCTCAACTAGAGCGCTTTATCGCCCAGTTGCGCAGTCGGGTCGAAGAACGCCTCTGGTTTACGCTGGGCCGCAGCGTGACTGAGGAACAGCGATTGCAACTGCAAGACTTGCTGACGGTGGCCGAAGGCAACCGCAGCTCCCGGCTGGATCAATTGCGCTCCGGCCCGGTCATGGTCAGTGGCCCCGCGTTGATTCGGGCACTGCGCCGGCTCGATGACGTGCGCGGCATCGGCATCACCTTGCCGGCGGCGGCGCACATCCCTCCCAGCCGTATCGCCGCCCTGGCCCGCTTCGCCAACACGGCCAAGGTCACCGCGATTAATCGGCTGCCGGCGTCGCGGCGGATGGCGACACTGGTGGCCTTCGCACTCTGCCTGGAGGCGACTGCGCACGACGACGCACTGGAAGTCCTGGAGGCCTTGCTGCGCGACCTGTTCAGCAACGCGGAGAAGGCCGACAAGAAAGCCCGCATGCGCAGCCTGAAAGACCTGGATCGGTCGGCCGCGACGCTCGCCGCCGCGTGCAAGGTCGTGCTGGACAGCTCGATCAGCGATGACAACGTGCGCGCCCGGCTGTTCAACGACCTGCCGAGGACCACCCTGGAAAAGGCCCTGGAAGAGGTCAACGCGCTGATCCGCCCGGTAGATGACGTCTATTTTCTTGCATTGGAAGCGCGCTACCGCAGCGTGCGCCGCTTCCTGCCCGACCTGCTCAAGCACATCCGCTTCGGCTTCAGCCCGGCCGGCAAGGGCGTGGCGGCTAGTCTGGAGTGGCTGCAACTGAACCTGCCGCGCCGGAAGCCAGAGGATGACGCGCCGCAGGAGATCGTGGCCAAGGCTTGGCAGAAGCACATCACCCGCGAAGATGGCTCCCTCGACATGGGTGCCTATGTGTTCTGCACGCTCGATGCGCTGCGCACGGCCCTGCGCCGCCGCGATGTCTTCGTCTCGCCCAGTTGGCGCTATGCCGACCCGCGCCTTGGCCTGCTCGACGGTGCCGAATGGCTGGCGGCGCGACCGATCATCTGCCGGTCACTGGGCCTGACCATCGACGCCAAAACCACCCTGGACGCCTTGTCCGTCGAGCTGGATGCAACCTGGCTGGCAGTAGCCGCGCGCCTGCCCGACAACCCGGCGATTCAACTGAGCGAGAACACCGAGGGCAAGACCGAACTGTCGCTCGGGGCGCTGGACAAGCTGGACGAGCCCTGCTCGTTGCTGCAACTGCGGGCGGCCGTGTCTGACCTGATGCCGCGTGTCGATCTGCCGGAAATCCTCTTGGAAATCGCCGCCCGCACTGGCTTTTCCGAGGCCTTCACCCATGTCTCCGAACGCAATGCACGCGCCGACAACCTGGTCACCAGCCTCTGCGCGGTGCTGTTGGGCGGGGCCTGCAACACCGGCCTGGAGCCCTTGATCCGCACCGACAACCCGGCGCTGCGCCGTGACCGGCTGTCCTGGGTCAGCCAGAATTATATCCGCGACGACACCCTGTCAGCGGCTAACGCCATCCTGGTCGGAGCGCAAAGCCAACTGGAACTGGCCCAAGTCTGGGGTGGCGGCGAGGTCGCCTCCGCCGATGGCATGCGCTTCGTCGTACCGGTGCGCACCGTGCATGCCGGCCCCAATCCGAAGTATTTCGGCACCGGCCGGGGTGTCACCTGGTACAACCTGATTTCCGACCAATTCTCCGGCCTCAACGCCATCACCGTGCCCGGCACGCTGCGCGACAGCCTGGTGTTGCTGGCGGTCGTGCTGGAACAGCAGACCGAGTTGCAGCCGACGCAAATCATGACCGACACCGGGGCCTACAGCGATGTGGTGTTCGGGCTCTTCCGCCTACTTGGCTACCACTTCAGTCCGCGGCTGGCCGATGTCGGCGGTACCCGCTTCTGGCGCACGCGCCCGGACGCGGACTACGGCAAGCTCAACGGGCTGGCCCGCCAGTCGGTCAAACTCGACCTGATCGCCGAGCACTGGGACGACCTGCTGCGCCTGGCCGGCTCGCTCAAACTCGGCCGGGTGCCGGCGACTGGCATCATGCGCACGCTGCAAACGGGAGATAGACCCACCCGGCTGGCCCAGGCGCTGGCCGAATTCGGGCGGATCGAAAAGACTCTGCACACGTTGACCTATATCGACGACGAGTCCAAGCGCCGCGCCACCCTGACCCAGTTGAACCGAGGCGAAGGCCGGCACAGCCTGGCCCGCGCCGTGTTCCACGGCAAACGCGGCGAGCTCCGCCAGCGCTACCGCGAAGGCCAGGAAGACCAGCTCGGTGCTCTGGGCCTGGTGGTGAACATCATCGTGCTGTGGAACACCCTCTACATGACGGCGGCCGTGGAACGGCTCAAGCAGCACGGCTATCCAGTGCTGGAAGAGGATTTGGCCCGGCTATCGCCGCTGATCTACGAGCACATCAACATGCTCGGGCGGTATTCCTTTGCGGTACCGGAAGAAGTTGCGCGCGGCGAGCTGCGGCCACTGCGTAATCCAGACGACGACCTGTGATCCCCCTAAACGCTATGAGCAACACCCAAGCTGCTGCTGGATCGGCGGGCACTTCACCGAGCCGAACGAACAGAAAACGCAGCAATCCCCTGGGTTGGGGCGCAGCAGCGCCTTGCAGTTGCTGCACTCGTAATAGAACTGGCAGGCGTCCGTGGGCATGGTTTCCGGCTTGGCGAAGCCGCAGCGCGGGCAAGTCAGCACGGACTCAAGGACAATGGCGCTCATCGTGACCTCACTTCTGCACTGTGGAGGGGTATCCCGCGTTCGCGGTCGCCTCAGTCAGTGCCTCGGGCTGGGCCTTATCGGGATCGTAGGTGACGGTCGCCGTCTTCTGGTCGAAATTGACCTGGACGTCACTCACGCCGGACACCTTCTCCAGCGACTTCTTGACCGTGATCGGACAGAGTCCGCACGTCATGTTCTGCACGTCGAGCGTGACGGTTTTCGGGGGAGCCGCCAGCGTCACGAAGGGCAAGGCGAAAAGCACGGCGATCAGCAGTTTGCGCATGGTTAATCTCCTTCAGTAGAACAGCGGGGCGAGCCACGGCACGGCCAATAGGCCGAGCAGCAGCACGCTGACGATCCAGAACACGAGTCGCTGTCGCACGAGCGTGCGCGGATCGGCGCAGGGTGTACCTGGCGTACAAACCTGTGGCACCAGGTAGAGCTTGCGGAATGCCAATCCCAGGAACAGTAGAGTCAACCCGATGAAGAGGGGGCGTAGTGGCTCCATCATGGTCAGAGCGCCCACCCACGTACCGCCGACACCGAGTGCCAACAGCACCAGTGGCCCGACACAGCACACCGACGCACCGATGGCGGTCAGCGAACTCGCGACCAGCGAGCCTTTCCCGGTGAGTTGCATCCCCATTCCCATCTCCTGAGCCTGATTGCCTAGGTGCTATTCTAAACTCCGTACCAAAGTACGGAATCAAGGAGAAAGTGATGGCCACAGAGCTGACCATTGGCAAGCTGGCAGACGCCGCCGGGGTGAACGTCGAGACGATCCGCTACTACCAGCGACGCGGGCTGCTGGATGAACCAGCCAAACCCTTGGGTGGCCATCGGCGCTATCCGGTGGACATGGTGAAGCGACTGCGTTTCATCAAGCGGGCTCAGGCGCTGGGTTTCACGCTCTCGGAAGTCGGTGGACTGCTGACGCTGGATGAGTCGTGCGCCTGTGCCGAAACGCGAGCACGGGCTGCACGCAAGCTCGCGTTGATCGAGCAGAAGATGGCCGACTTGGTCGTCATGCAGCAACTGTTAGGCGAACTGGTGCAGCAATGTGATGCGGGAGACGGCGGAACGATCTGCCCGATCATCGAGGCACTGATCAGAGAGTAATGCCTGGCGGGTGAGCTGGAGATCGGAAAGCCCCTTTACGGTGGGATTCAGAGCTTACGTTGGTTTTTGGTTCCATTGCTCCCCAAACCCCTCGTTCAAACGGACGACCAGGCTCTGGTCGTCCTTGAAACGCGCTTCACCGTGCAAAACGGTGATGGCTGGATTGCCGTCCAGGATGCCTTCGTATTTGGCGTGCCGCAGTTCATCGACACGGGCCTGCTGCTGGGCCAGCAGTTTGCTGCGGTCAATCGCAGGCACAGTTGCCGCAATACCGCCGTCGAACGGACTTTCCCGGCGCAGATGGGCAATATGGGCAGCGCGGATCATGATCTTGGACGGCACACAGCCGATATTGACGCAGGTGCCGCCGATGGTGCCGCGTTCGATCAGCGTGACCGTCGCGCCTTGCTCGACGGCCTTCAGCGCCGCCGCCATCGCGGCCCCGCCGCTGCCAATGATGGCGATATGCAAACCGGCGCCCTCAAGTGCATCACGGATTTTTGGTTCATCTTTGAAATCACCAACCCGGATCGAGCCTTGATAACCCAATGCGGCGATGGCGGCCAGCAGTTGGTTGTGGCTCACGGCGGTGTCTGCCATGACTTGCGCGCGGCTTTCTGGATAGGACACCACAGCGGCATTCACGCCGGGAATCTTTTCCAAAGCATCTTTGACATGGGTGGCGCAGGATGTGCAGGTCATGCCATTCACGGTGATTTCGGTCATTTTTTTACTCCATTGAATTTCGGGGTGCAGCAGGCATCGGCTTGGCGTTTTCGTTGGATGGCGTAGATGGTCAAGCCGATGAAAATCGCCAGCGCAGGCAGCAGCACATAGTCCAGATAGCCGGTCAGCGCGGACAAGCCGACCACACCGAGCAAAATGACCAGAACAGGGGTGAAGCAACACAGCGCCACGAGGGTTGTGCCAATGATGCTGACCCGCAGCAGTGTCTTCGGGTCTTTCATGATCAGTTCTTGACTGATGATGGGTAGCCCGCATCCTCGGTAGCCTTGGTCAGTTTCTGCACGCTGGTCTTGGCATCATCGAAGGTGACCACCGCTTCGCGCGTCTCGAAGGTCACGTCAACTTTACTGACGCCATCGACCTTGGAAATCGCCTTCTTGACAGTGATCGGACAGGCCGAGCAGGTCATGCCCGGTACGGACAGCGTAACGGTCTGGGTGGCGGCCCACACGGGGGCAACAACGGCAGCGAGGGCAAGGGCGGAAAGCAGCTTTTTCATGGTGAACTCCTGTGATCAATAGAAAAATGGCACGACGTAGGGAAATCCGAGCGCGACCAAAACCAGCACGGCCACGCCCCAGAAAATGAGCTTGTAAGTAGCTCGCACTTGGGGAATCGCGCAAACCTCACCCGGTTTGCAGGCGGCTGACGGCCGGTAGATGCGCCGCCAGGCGAAGAACAACGCCACCAGCGCCACGCCGATAAAGATGGGGCGATAGGGTTCCAACACCGTCAAGTTGCCGATCCAAGCGCCGCTGAACCCCAAGGCGATCAGAACCAGCGGCCCGAGGCAGCAAGCCGAGGCGAGGATGGCGGCCAGCCCGCCAGTGAAGAGCGCGCCGCGCCCGTTTTGAGGTTCAGACATACGTTTGTCCTTTCGAATCTGAATTGGATAGCTTAAGCTTACTTCCGTAGTTATGTACGGAGTCAAGCGATATGGAAAACAATTTGGAGAACCTGACCATTGGCGTTTTCGCCAGGACGGCCGGGGTCAATGTGGAGACCATCCGGTTCTATCAGCGCAAGGGCTTGCTCCCGGAACCGGACAAGCCTTACGGCAGCATTCGCCGCTATGGCGAGACGGATGTAACGCGGGTGCGCTTCGTGAAATCAGCCCAGCGGTTGGGCTTCAGCCTGGATGAGATCGCCGAGCTGCTGCGGCTGGAGGATGGCACCCATTGCGAGGAAGCCAGCAGCCTGGCCGAGCACAAGCTCAAGGACGTGCGCGAGAGGATGGCTGACCTGGCGCGCATGGAGGCCGTGCTGTCTGATTTGGTGTGCGCCTGCCATGCGCGGAAGGGGAACGTTTCCTGCCCGCTGATTGCGTCACTGCAAGGGAAGAAAGAACCGCGCAGTGCGGACGCGGTGTAGCCCGAGGGAACTACGCCTTAGCGTGCTTTATTTTCCGTTTTCTGAGGCGACTCCAACGTCAGAAAAGACCGTGCGGTCGACTTTTGATATTTCGTGCTGTCGCCTTCTGAAAGTGACA
>NZ_BATI01000069.1 GCF_000467105.1 Aquipseudomonas alcaligenes NBRC 14159 | reverse complement strand
ACATCGTGTCCCAGGGCATCCCATCGCTCACTTCTCGAAGAGTCACGTAGAACCATGGGCGGTGCTGGTTATGTTCAACGAATTGCCACATTTGGTAGTGATCGCCAAACACTGGCTCAAACGGAATTTCAGCATGCCGATAGGTGGTAAACATCAATGAATCTCTGTATTTAAGCTATATATAGCATAGCCGATTGATCACCAAAAAGGCTTCATCGTTCCCTTTGCGAGAATGCAAAGTGGAACTGAGTGAAGCACTGGGGTTGGTGATTAAAGAGATCAGGCAGTCACGCGGACTGCCTCAGGAAGGTCTTGGCCCAAGCCAGAGCTACATCAGCGCAATCGAGCGGGGAAAGTGGAAAGCGTCCTTAGAAAAGCTCGAGCAAATTGCTGACATTTTGTCTTTGCACCCCACAACGCTCCTTCTCCTTGCCTACCTTAAGCAGGACCCCTCGCTAGATGCACGCACGTTAACTGCGCAGATCCAAGCAGAGTTAGGTGCCCTAAGAAGGTAGCTCGGTACTTGCTACTAGGGGCGATGGAGCATCGATGGTGCCACAGCTGCGGACATCCCACGCAATCAAAATCGAACAGTCCAACGCCGGGACATCCCCCCCAACGGCACAGGTCCTCTGCATCCAGTCGCGGCTCAATCAAATCGATCAGCGTGGCCTTGGTTAACCACAACAAGCATGTGCCGAGGAAGAAGATGGAGCGATTAGATTCCATTTATGAGGTGCAAAAGCACGCCAGACGATGAATGTGGACATACAATCGCGAACAGACAACCATCGCCCTTGGAGCCTCCCTCCCCAAACCGAAGCTGCCTATCGTGGCCTGACCTCGACTTCTGGCGAGCACTCAACATGGCCGGGGCACCCTGGAATTGCAATTGTGCAGTTAGGCAGTCACCCTTCTCGCACGTAAAATAAACCGAAAACAATTACATTAGGTAAGTGATTGATTTATGGAAGATAAATCACAGGTAACAGTTAGTAAGGTTCCGGATGCTATGAAGAACTCCCAATGGTGGGCAGGTACTTGAGGCGAGCGCGAGTTGTCTGCACAGGTCACTCTGCGGGACCCTCAGGCCTAATGTACCGGGATGCCAACGAATGAAGTGGACGCAATTGACCGGTGCGCAAGCGCTTTATGTCGAAATCGCGGGGGCAGACGGCATGTCCTGCGCCGAGGCCTCTGGCCTGCGGCGCAGCAACGGCCGATGGCTATTTTTTCTGGACGAAGGACAACCAGCGTTCTTCGGCCTTGACCCCGGCTTCGGAGGCCCACCATTGCGCCGAGAGCAGGGCCTGGCGCGAGATGTTGCCGGGTGCGGAAGGCAGCTTGGCCTCGCGCTCGGCCGGGATTACCCCGGTCTTGAAGGCTTCGGGGTTGAGCGGGCCGTAGTCGATGATCATCGGCAACGCCGCTTGCAGTTTGGCATCGATGGCCTCGTTGACGAATTTCATGGCGGCCACCTTGTGCGGCGAGCCTTTGAGGACGCACAACGAGTTGGTTTCCAGCACACCCTGGTTGTAGTCGAATGCCACGGGTGCGCCGGCGGCCTGTACGGCGGTGATACGGCCGTTCCAGGCCTGGATCATGTCCACTTCGCCGTCGCTGATCAGCTGCGCCGACTGCCCGCCGGACGTCCACCAGGTGGCGATGTCGGGCTTGATCTGCTCAAGCTTGCGGAAGGCGCGATCGACGTCCAGCGGATAGAGCTTGTCCATCGGCACGCCATCGGCCAGCAGCGCGATTTCCAGGGTTGGACGTGGCAGGTTACGTAGGGAGCGCTGGCCCGGGTATTTTTTGGTGTCCCAGAAGTCGGCCCAGGTCTTGGGTACGTCCGCGCCTTTGAACGCGTCCGTGCGATACGCCAGCACCGTGGAGTAGCTGATGTAGCCGACGCTGTATTCGTCCTTGAGGCTGTCGGGTATTTGCGCGGCATTGGGAATCAGCGCAAGGTCGAGCTTCTCGAACAGCCCTTCGGCTTCGCCACGGATGCAGTCGCCAGTGGGCAGGTCCACCACGTCCCAGGTGACCTTGCCGCTCTCGACCTGGGTCTTGATGATCGGGTAGGCCTTGGGCGAGCTGTCCTGTTTGAGCGTCAGACCGAGCTTTTTCGCCGCAGGCTCCAGGATCGCCTTGCTCTGGGCTTCCTGATAAGCACCGCCCTGGGATACGAACGTGATGTCCTCGGCCATGGCCTGGGTGGCGCTACCGATGAACAGGGCCAGACTCGCGAGTTGGAAAGCTGTAGTGCGCAATGTGCTCATGGAAAGACTCCGAATGGTTGGCAGATTTTCTTGGGCGAGCTGTAGGTTTTGTTGTCGGTCGCTCTGCGGGACCATGGAGGTCTAATGTACCGGCTTGTCCGTGAACGAAGCGGCTACAAATGCGCGGATGAAAAGTGGTTTATTGCGAAAATGCGAACGGGCACAGTATTTCGTGCGTCGGGTGCGGGCTTGCGCGCCTGTCGCGAGCAGCCCCGAAGCCCCCGGTAGGAGCGAGCATGCTCGCGATGGCGGTGTGTTGGGTGAGTCATAGCCAAGTCATTCAGCCCACCGTCATCCGCCTCACCACGCGCCGAATCATCGGCGCCGCCAGCACCACCACCGGCAACATCGATACCCACGACAGCGCCCACGCGTTCAACCAGCGGCCGGCAAAGGCCAGGTCGAGCGCATGGGGTGTGGTGGCGATGGCGGCCGCGACCGCGCAGGTCAGGCCGGATTGAACGACGCCGAAAACGAAATGCTCATAACGGGCGGGGATTTTCATCGGGGGTTCTCGAGAAAGAGCGGGGGGGCGCGATGCCCGGCCGCTCGGGCACGATCAAGCCGGTTGCAGTTGCGCGATAGTCTCTTCGGTGGTCCACAGCCCGTGGGCGAGGAAGCGGTAATTGATGATGGCCGCCAGGTAGCCGTCGCCATCCGGCAGGCGCGGGCCGGCGGTGGCGTCGCGTACCACGACTATTTCAAAGCCCTGTTCGAGCAGTTCGCGCAGGTGTGATTCCACGCAAAGGTTGGCCGCCATGCCGGCGAGGATGATCTGCGACACGCCTTTCTTGCGCAATTGCAGCGCCAGGTCGTTGGTTTCCGGGCCGTAGACCTTGTGCGGCGAGGCGATGATGGTCTCGCCGTCGAGAATGTACGGCTTGTAGATCTCGAGGAAATCGGCGCCGGAGCCTTCGAAGTTTTCCAGGGTGTTCGGTCCCTTGCGATCGAACATGCAGATGCTGTGCATGACCTTTTCCAGCGGACCGCCAAAATGCCAGTCGTGGTCGTGCGGGTAGTAATAGTGTGGCGACACGGCCACGGGCAGGTCGTGAGCCTTGAAGGCCTTGAACAGTTTTTCCAGGTTTTCGACGGTGTTGTTCTCGACGATGCTCTCACCGAACACCGCCCAACTGGCGCCGGCAGGGCTGAGGAAGTCGTTCTGTGGGTCGATGACCACCAAGGCGGCTTTGCTCAGGTCGAGCTTGAAACCAGTGGCAGGCAGTGCGGGTTCGGCGGGGTCGGCGTACAGATGGCTCATGACGATTTACCTCTTGGGTGCTTGCGTGGATGAGACGTGAATGTTGCTTTATATAAATGACCAGTCGTCTTATTAATGAGGAAAAAAAACTCACTCCAATAGCCGAGGCAAGACCATCGATACGAAACGCTGCAGAGGTGCACCGTCGCGCAGGACCTTGCCGCGCATGACCGCACCTTCCCAGCCTTCGACGATGACACTGGCCAGCGCTTCGGCGTCGTGAGTTTCAGAGAGTTCGCGGCGCTGCTGCGCTTCACGCAGGCAGCTCGCGAGCAAACCTTCCCAGCGCGCCAGCACATCGGCCAGACGCTTGCGGGTTTGTTCGCTGCCATTGGACATTTCCAGGGACAGGTTGCCAATCAGGCAACCCAGGCTGTATTCATGCTCGCCGTGCTCGAGCACCAGGGCCTGGAAGAACTGGCCGATGCGCTCCAGCGGCTTGACCCGGGCGTCGTAGAAGATCGGCCCGTGGCGGGTTTCGATCGAGGTCCAGTATTCCTCGAGGATCTCTGCCGCGAAGTCTTCCTTGCTGGCGAAGTAGTTGTAGAAAGAGCCCTTGGGAATCTCGGCAGCGGCGGTGATGTCCTGGACGCCGCAGCCGTTGAAGCCACGGTTGTGAACCACCTGGCGGCCAATCGACAGCAAACGGGATCTGACTTCGAGGTTGACCGGGCGAGCCATGACAGAGACATCCAGTGATGAGAAAGTTTTAATAAACTAACTGGTCATCTATGTTTCGTCAACAGTCGAATTGACTGCCAATCAGTCCGCCTGCGCCATCTCGATGTACTCGAGCATCTTCTCGTTGCCATCGAGAATGTCACGGCAGATGGCCGCCCGTGCCGCCGCGCCATCGCGGCGCTTGAGTGCGTCGAGCACTTCCCAGTGATGGTCGATGGCCATGCGCTCGTTGAAGTTGCCATAGGCACGGGCGATCAGTGGGCCGGTGCGCATCCACAGGCTATCGAGCAAACCCGCCAGCACCGGCATGCGCGCGATGGTGGTCAGCGCGTAGTGAAATTGCTGATTGCACTTGAGAGCGGCTTGCAAGTCCTGGGCGTTGATCGCGGCGATGTTGTTTTCGATGCAGGCTTGCAGGTCTGCGAGTTCGCTGTCGGTCACCAGCGCGGCGGCCGTCTCCGCAGCCAGGCCTTCAAGCGCCAGGCGGATGCTGCGGATCTCGCCGTATTGCGCGGCGGTGAGGATGGGTACGCGGATGTCACGCGGGGTCTTGAGGATCAGCGCCTGTTCCTTGGCCAGTTGCAGGATCGCGTCGCGCACCGGTGTGACGCTGGTGCCCAGTTGTTCGGCCAGGTCGCGGATGCGCAGGCGGTCATCGGGCTGGAAACGCCCGGTGATCAGTGCCTCGCGCAGCAACTCGTAGATGCCACTGCCCAGGTAAGAGTGATTGAGGGTTTGAATAGGGTAGGGGTTGCTCATTGATCGCTCATCTGCGGCGGATGCCCGGCCCGAATGATGGAAGTTTCCGGCCGGGATTTCCAGATTATTCCTTGTTTAGATTTCTGATATTTCGGTTTGTGTTTTCTTCAAAATGGTATGTAATACATCGGTATGTAATGCAGTATCTTAAAAAGGTGTCCAATGTCCAAAGGCGGCGTAACCTTCACTGAGGTGAAAAATGCGGTCGAGCAGCTCCGCAAGCAGGGAATCAACCCCTCCGTGGACAACATCCTGAAGTTCATTGGTCATGGCTCAAAGACCACTATTCACAAGCACCTTAAGGCCTTGCTGCGCTCTGAGAGGGGCTTGCTAGGGGAGCTAGGGCTGATCAGTGATGACCTGGCCGGGCTCGTCATTCAGCTGCACAACCAGCTGAAGGCTGAATCCCAAAAGGTCATTGATGTGGCCGCCGAACGAACCGCGGCCGTAATCGCTCATGTGAAAGAGCAGCTCAAAGATGAGATGGCGCAGACCAAAGAGCTGGGCAAGGAGCTGCAATCCAGAGCAACTGAACTGACCGCAGAGCGCCAGCACTCTAACGACCTCAGCTCAAAGCTCGGTGCTGCGCAGCAAGAAATTGCGCGCCTGGCACAGCAGCTAACAGATCTGCAGGGCACGTTTGAAGATGCCAAACGCCACATTGGGAAGCTCGACCACGATCTGAAAACCGCCCATGAGAACAACCGGCACTTTCAGGATGCCGCGGCTACCCAGATCAAACAGATTCGCACAGAGCACTCCACCGAGGTTTCTAAGCTCCAGGCCGAAAAGCACGACAGAGAGGCGACAATTGCCGAGCTTCGTACTTCGACAGTTGAACTCAACCGGCAGAACTCAGAACTCATAGCCCGACTCAGCAGCGAGCAAGCGTCCACCCGCAGACTTGAGAATCAATCTTCCAAGCTCCAGTCAGAAATCGATCAACTGCGAAGGGATCTGAGCGCCTCTGAAATCGAACGCGCAACAGCTGCAGCCAAAATCGAGATGCTGACCAGCCAAGTCCAGCACAACCAGGAAGAATTGAAGTCACTCAACGCGGCTCTAGTTGAAAGCCAGCGCGGGCAGGCGCAACAAGAAATTCAGAACTCCACCCTCCGAACTGAACTGGCCGCTCTGCAGGCTATTGCGGCCGCAGGGGCTGACACGCCTGATCGGACTGAATCATGAGTGGGCATGACACGATGGGATCTATAGCGACATCCTTCCCGGAACTCTCGGGCAGTCAGCAGCACGAGGCCTCTAACTCACGGCCAGTCGGCGCACCCAATCTGAATATCGGGCCCCAGCCACTGTTCGACACCTTTGAAGCGTTCGAGAACTCTTCCGCAAGCGAGTACGCCGCTGATCGCCCGTCAATCGTCGACTACATCAAGCTCTTTGAGCCGACCATCAACGCGCACCAGGACTACCAGTACGTTCGGTCATTCCTCACATCCTACAATGGGCGGGAAACCACCTTCCGTAGCTACAGGACCCAGGTTGAACGGCTTCTTCTCTGGTCCTGGATCAAATGCGGGAAGTCAGTTACGTCACTCAAGCGGACCGATGCAGAGGCCTTTATGCAGTTCTGCTGCCAGCCTGACCCGGACTGGATTGGTGATGCGGTTCGGCAGCGATTTCTGCTCGCTGAGGGCGTCTATAGCCCTAACCCTCAATGGCGGCCGTTTGGCTCTCTCAGCAAAAAGGCTACCCGCAAGGTCGCCGCCGAGAACATGGTCGAGCTCGACACACCCCAGTATGCAATCTCAGCAGGTTCGACGCGGCAGGTCTTCGCCATCTGCTCTTCGTTCTACAAGTTCCTGATTGAAGAGGAAGTGCCTACAGGGAACCCATTCAAAGCCATCAAGCAAAAGAGCAAATGGGTCAGCAAGGAGTCCCGCAAGGTAACCCCTAAGGTCCTGTCGCGGCTCCAATGGGACTATGTGATCGAGACCGCCGAGCTGATGGCGAATCAGGATCCGAAGCACGAACGCAGCCTCTTCATTCTCGCCACACTGTTTGCCATGTATCTCCGGGTTTCCGACATCGTCGGTATCGCTGACTGGAAGCCGACCATGGGCTCCTTCGTCAAGCTGAAGGGCACCTGGTGGTATGAGGTCACAGGCAAAGGCAACAAAGAGGCTCGCGTAAGCGTCAAGGATGATTACCTGAACTACCTGAAGCGGTACCGGGTATCCCGCAACCTCACTCCACTGCCGTCACCTGGCGAGACCACACCACTTCTTGTGCACTTAAATGGAAAGGCAGGGCTTACTGACCGTCACGTTCGGAAAATCGTCCAGGTGATTTTCGACCAGGCGCTTGAGCGCATGAAGAGTGAGGGTCGAGACGAAGATGAGTACAACGAACTCCGAAGCGCCTCTCTACACTGGCTCCGCCACACAAGCGCCACCTTTGATGCACCGTTTCGTGAGATGAAGCATCTTCAGGCCGACTTGCGACACGAGAACATGTCCACCACGCAGGACATCTACTACGAGGCCTTGGATGATGAGCGTGCAGATTCAAACCGGCGGTTGAGGATCAGGGACTAAGCCACAACCTTGATGGAGGTAGCCGTACGTGGCCACCTCCATTAATCCGTAATTCGATTCAGCTGTTTGTACTCATCCCACTCCATTCCAATCGATTCGGCTATCTTGCGCTGACGCTCCAATCGCCATTCCCTAGCTTGCTCCGGTGATTCAGAAACCAACTGGATGACGTATTCATCAACTTCAATTCCGCGGCGTTTGGCCGCTTCAGCGAAGGCCACACTGCGCTGATGCTCTCGGTACTCCTCAACAGAGGAGCCGCCAGCCTCGATAACTGTCCGGCTGATAGATTCGATCTCAGTTAAGGCTCGAGGGTTCTCGGTGAAGAATTTGTCGCGGGCCGCAGCGTATCGTTCTTGGATGTTCATGGATTCCATTTCCCTCAGGTAACAGTTCAAATCGAGCAACACTTTGGCCCCAGAAGCTGGCGTATTCTATGGGCTAGTGTCGAGGCCAAAAAAGGGCAGGGCAGTCATATGGATGGCATTGTAAGCCAAGCGATGCAGGAGTCTGAGATGAGCTCGATCACTGAGGATGACAAGACAGTTTGGGACACGCCATCAGGCTATGTCCTGACGTGCAATAAAACTCTCTGCATGGAAGAAACTCAGGTGCAGGTGTTCACCGAAGGGAAGCGTTACCGCGTTGAGTCCATGCACCCAATTGCCATTCCCGCGTTCGTTAAAGTGATTGATGACCAAGGTGAATTACACATGCTCGATGGAAGCCATCTGCGTGAGTGGTTCAATCGAAAGCCTAGGGAAA
>NZ_BATI01000070.1 GCF_000467105.1 Aquipseudomonas alcaligenes NBRC 14159 | reverse complement strand
TTTCCCTAAAATTTTTCGTCTCGGCGGCCGCGATTAACGAACTCGGCAATCTCGTCTTCTGGCGAGTCACCGCTTTCGCTTCCTGGCCCGATGCTGTTGGGCTGATTGTCCTCCTGGCCCCGAATGGCTGCTGCCATCTGGCCTCCGAGGGTCTGCTGGGCTTGCTCCATAAAGTTACTGCTGAGCTTGGCAGCTTTCTCCCCGATAACTGCACCTGCACCTTTGGCAAGCTCAGCAGTGGTGCTTACGGCCAGTTTGGCGGCTTGCTGTAGCGCACTGCCGCCAGAGTCCCCCATTGCTTCGGCCAGCGGGCTGTCCGGTCTGTTGCCATCTTCCCCTGCAGAGCTTTGGAAAATGGGCATGCCGCCTTCATCCATCGCTCCCTGTGCCTTCTGCATTGCTGCTTTGATAGCAGAAACGCCCCCGGCCACATTCTGGGCTCCGGCCATGGCGGTGGAGCCAGCCATGCTCATCGCGGCAGAAGCCATGCCGACCGTTCCCATTGCTGCGCCGACCGCTGCGCCGGCCCCGAAGTTGCCAATGCCCCCTGCGCTCGAACTGCTCCCTGTGATGATGCCGGCGAGCATGGGCGGCACCTTATTGGTCAGAAGCAGCAGACAGAGGCAGAAGATCAGCATGACCCCCAGCTCCTCGAAGTTGAGGACGCCCCTGGTCATCTTGGCGAAAAAACTATTGAGCAGGTCGCTGCCAATGCCAACCAGCAGCACCATGGCAAACAATTGGACGGCCACGCCCAGGACGGTCTTGTAGTAGTTGATGGCCATGTCGGAAGTCCAGCGGGAGCCACCGAAGCCCAGGAAGAAGATGCCGGCGTAAATCAGCAACCAGCCGGACACCAACATGATCAGCATGTTGATCGCGATGAGCGCCAGCATGAACAGAATCATCAGGCTCAGCACTAAGCCAACCAGGCTATCTACCGGGCTCCAGGTGGACATGCCAGCAAGCGTTTGCTTCCACAACATGAATCCGATATCCACGATGCCGGATGGCGTGACCGAGGTTATGCCAGATGCCTGTTCGCCCAGCCTCTGCAGCGACCTAATGATTGAGGTCGCAAACTCCGGCCCGTTCCTGAGTAGCCACAGGTAGAAGCCGAAGAACAGGATGAAACGGCAGAACTCGGCAAAGAACTCGGCCAGGTCTGCCTTGCGCAGGGCCATCATGCCGAATGTCCAGGCCAGGGATATGGTGCCCAGTGTCCAGAACAGCCAGGACGCGGCATTGAGGATGACTGCCTGCCAGGTGGTTGCGCGGCTACTGAACTCGGTAACGACCTGATCCAGCATGCCCTGGTTGGTGAGTTGGGCTGCGGCGCCGCCAGAGTAGAGTGCAAGCAGCAGACAGCAGCTGATCATGCTGATGTTCTTGAGCGTTTTCATACGATCACCCCTGCGAACTGTTCAGTTCGAGCCAGTTCTTCGGTTGCTCGGTAGGCTGAATAGCGCCGGAGCGTCTGGAACACTGGCCGGCAAACTCTGCCCTGGCCGCCCGGTCTTCGATCTGTTTGATCACTTCCAGGGTGCAGTTGGCATCACTGACTTCGGGTATGGCTTGGGTGCTTGGCTGCTGATCGCACCCGGCAAGCGCCAGAAGGGGAAGTAGCAGCAGGGGTAGTCTTTGCACGGGGCTCTCCTTAGCGGTTCATGTCCAGCCAGTTCTTGGGGGCTTGGGTGGGCGCTATGCGCCGTTCGGTCGAGGCGGCATGAGCGGCTTGCTGCTTGGCCTCCAGATCGGCCTCGGCCTGCATGCGCGTGGCAATAGCGTTTTGCTGGGCGACCAGCAGGCCGCGAATCTGCAGTAGCTGATTGGCTTGCTGGCTGGCGAGTTGGTTGGCGTAGCCGATGGCCTGCATCTGGCCAGTCGCGCCCTGAGCCTGACGTTGCAGTTGCTGAAGCGTATCGGCGTCATGCTGCAGCGCAGCCTGCTGCTGATCCAGGCCACGAAACAGCGCGTCGTTGGCCCTCTTCTGCGACTCGGAGGCAAGGCGCCGGTTCTCGTTCATCGCCGCCCACTCGGCTTCGCTGCAGCCGGCGTTGGAGAAGCAAGGTGATGCTCTGTAGTAGGCGACGTCCTGGAACTTGCCGAGGTAGCCGTCGATGCTGCCCAGGTTGCGCTTGTAGTAGTCCAGGGTGTCGATGGCGCTACGCAGTCTGTCCATCGTCTGGCTGGCCTGGTCCCAGATGTAAGCCGTGGGGGCGGCCGTGTTCTGCAGCATATTTTCGTATTGCTGCAGCTGGGTCTGGTACTGCTCAACTTGCTTGGCGTATTCCTCTGCCTGCTTGAGCGTCTGAGCACGCTCTCCATGGCAGTCAGCACGTTCTGGGTGAGATTGCCGCCGTCGATGACGGGAATGCCCGCCTTGGCGTTCAAGCTGATGAACGAGCTGGTGAGGCAGGCCAGAAGCCAAAACTTTTTAGCCGCTAAAATTGTCATCGTCTCCTCCTTGTACCTTGATGAGCATCTGCAGCATTGCCTGCTGCGTTTCCTCGATCCTCGACAGCACTACCTGGATGGTTCGGCGTATCTGTGCTTCCTCGAAGCCAGCGAAACGCTCGTCATTGCTCAACCACATCTTGAGTAGCCCGCCTAAGCGCCCCTGGTCGCCGTTGATCTTGGCCAGCTCAAGAATCGACTGGTGATCAAGAAGGCTGGTCGGCATATGTCCCATGCCCAAGCTGCGCAGCAGCGACGACATGCTGTGTCCGGTCTGCTCAGCAAGTTTTTCGATCCGGGCTTTTTCCTCTGGCGTAACCCAGACATTGATCGGCGTATTTCCTTTTCTGGTCGTAGCTCTCTGGATGGTCATGACGCACTCCAGTTGCGGCGGTAGCCGCTTGCCCCGCAGGGCAAGACACTCGTAGAGCGCGAAGCGCGATTAAGGGCAGTGAAGAACCAGTGCCGGCTTGCCGGTACAGGTACTTCACCTGTCTTGCCCGGCATTTCATGCCGATTGAAGGTCTGCAGTAGCTGCCAACTAATCGCCTCTCTGCCGTTCAGCGATGGGTTAACGCCAGGTGAACGGAAATTGAACGGTTCCGTTGGCGCTTGAATGCCTGCGTGGGTGGGGCTGTTCATGGCAGAGGCTCCTTGGTGGGCTTCGCCTGGAACTCAAAGGCGCCTGCTCGAGTTTGCGAAGTGGATGTAGGTGCTTCACTGATCTGTCGCTCGACTCCAGTTGCTGTCGCTGGTGCGTCGATCAGTTGCCGTGCGTAGCGGCGAAACGCCTGATAGGTGAATGGAATGCGCTGCTCTTCGTGCAGCAGTTTCCATATGGCTAGCAGTGACCAGCCGTCGCTGTAGGCCTGCTGAATCTCTTCGCGGAGTGTGAGAAAGGCGCTGCGGTTGCGGGCGGCGATGCTGGCTCTGGGAAGCCGTTGTATGCGTGCGGCAATTCGATCTGAAAGTGTCTTCATGTCACCTCCCTGGGAGCTGAGTTCGCACCGTCCCTCAAGTGTCAATCAAGTTGGTCTGGCGCCTGTTGGGTGGCTCCGGATTGGTAGGCGATTTGCTCAGTCATTGACATTTGGAGGACGTCTGCGCGGGCTACTGTTCGTCGATCAGGCGGGCTACTCCGGCCGCCCTGAAATAGACCCGGCGTCCCAGCTTCTTTTTTTCTTGGGTTAGTCGTCGGCTCAGCTCGTTGTCTAGCCGAAGGCTCAGCCGTAATCCGTCAGGGGAGCGCCCAAGCACCTCGGCGAGCTGAGCCAGCGTCATCAGCGGGCCGTACTTTTCGATGAGTATTTGTTCGGTATTCATTGATGGTTTCCTTTGGATAACGAAGGTTTGGCCATCCTAGAAACCGTTGAAGTAGGGGGCTGTTGGCGTTTATGAAAGTTGGCGTTTACGCAGGCAGATGGCGTTAAAAGCTTTTCTCTCTGTTAAATCAGTTAAGACGCGCGCGCGTGTTACATTATTCGCGAGCAGCTCTAGCTCGGACTATTTGACGTGGTTGGCGCCCCTGAACCCGCGAGGTTGGCCGCCCCTGAATCCGCGACAAAGCGCCCCTGAATCCGCGATAGGAAACGCCCCTAAAACCGCGATGTTATCCACAGGGCGGTATAGGTATCAGCGGCGAGAGAACAGCACTTTGTCGCTCGCCAGCAGTTCAATGCGGTATTCAGGAAGACGGTCTTCACGACAAGTCTGGCGAATTGCTTCACGAAATTTTCTGAGGCGGGCAGTGTGGCTGCCGCACTTCATGGCGAGCGTATCTAGCCCAACAGTCCAAATGCTCTGCATCCCCACGTGTTTTCGAGCAATTTCGTAGAGCCTTCTCTCTAGGGGTTTGCGGAGAAGAAAGTAGTCAGGACTCAGGGTCAGCACCTCCATGCTCAGAATGGCCTCATAAAGCCACTCAGATAGCGT
The DNA here is from genome assembly GCF_000467105.1 of Aquipseudomonas alcaligenes NBRC 14159. Classification (GTDB taxonomy): domain Bacteria; phylum Pseudomonadota; class Gammaproteobacteria; order Pseudomonadales; family Pseudomonadaceae; genus Aquipseudomonas; species Aquipseudomonas alcaligenes. Next base: position 3,154 of record NZ_BATI01000070.1, on the reverse strand, counting down.
GATCTCTACTGCGCACATACGCGGATCGGTGGTGCTGCGCTCAATGATGACGTAGGACTCAACCAAGCCAAATGCGGCGGTGCGTATCTTCCCGCCGGTAGCAATGTTGGTTTTTATGGTTGTTCCTTTGAGGCGATCCAAGCACTGCCTGAAGGCTTGATAGTCATCGCCGCGAAGCCCACGGTGGGTAGCGGAAAGAAAGTCGTAGGCAGTAAATCGAAGGGTACGGTGAGGTGTGAAGTCAGAGTTAATTGCTGCAATCAAGTGGCTTGTCGCATAGATGAGCAAGTCCTTGTCGCGAACAGTGGCGCGTCCGTAAACGGAGGGAATGACTTCGAGTGCTTTGGTTCCGTCCGCGCTTTGCCATCGCCAGATCTGCAAATCTCTCTTGGTGCTGAGAGAGAAGATTGGCGCCTCCATGGTGGGCTGGTCAGCCTTCAGTGAGTAGTGGCTTGCAGTGCAAAGAAAGAACTCACGTCTGGCGGCAGCATCTGACGGTTTTGCCAGCCATGGAGAGTCAATGCTATTGGGCGCGTTCATCGGGGCGGCCGCCCCTTATAACTTGCTTGCCTACTGTTAAATGTGTATGGAACCATGAGTTTGCCGAAGCGTGCGGCTATCTGTCGTTGGGTAGCGTGATCCTCCTTAGGTCAGTGGGCGCGGGCTGCTGCTAAATATGAAAGTTGGGATTTACGCGAGCAAAGGAATGAGCGGGCAGGAAGAAATATGGATCGCCGACTTTTGTTATGGACCGGTGGCCGAAGGTATCAGGAGCTTCTCGAATGCTAAGGCTGGCTACGGCGTTTCCAATACGCGAAAGCTGATATGGCCTTTGCTGGGGCGTTGCCTCGATGAGCCCGTGTTGCAGTTCGCAGCGCGCTTCAGCGAATGGCCTTCTGCTGAGCGGCTGCTTGCTGCCAAGGGGATCTCACTTTTGGGGCCAGTCTGGCGGGATGAGGTCGATAGGGCGGTTGACCTCGATTACGTAACCGCGAAGCGCATGCTCAAGCAGAAGCGTCAGGCTCATCTGGTTGTTTTCATCGACACCTTGGCAAGCTTACGGGAAGCAGTGTTTGCTGCAATGCGTCATGCGCCTGCGTGCGTCACAGTCCCTGGAGGCGGAGTCCGCCTGCAGGCCAAGAGTAAAAGTGATCGACATTATCCATTTTGCGAGCTCTGTTGGCGTTACAGCGCAGCAGCTCAAAGATTGATATCTCAGGAGCCGAGAGTGCCATCTCTGATTGATGCGCGGGACTGGCGGCACTTAGAAATGGCAGCTGGTAACAGTGTTGGTAGCCTGAGATTTTGTGCTTTGCACAGCCCTACAGATTCCAAGTTGCAGTATCGGGCTGACCTCGCATATAGAGATCGCTTTTGGTCGGCAATCGACCAGTGTCGGATTCGCTTCGTTCTGGCCAGAAAGCATCGGCTTGCTGCATGTGATGCTGCAGTCCCTTTGTCTGTTCGCCAAGTGCTGGAGCTTCACGAAGAGGGCTTGTCGGAGGCACAAATTCAGCAGGTGACACTGCTCTCATCTGTAGAAATAAAAACCTCGCTCAAGTGGCTGCCAAGTGGTGCTTACCAAGCAATTCGTCAAGCCGAGGAGCATGTTCAGCTGCCTGATGAGCGGCTGCTGAGACAAACGGCTTACTTACTTGTGCATGGTGACGTGCAGGGACTGTTGGCGTTGGAGTCTGCGTTGCCTAGTTTGGTAGTAACTGCATTGCAGAGCGAGATTTATGCTTTGTTTGAGCAGAGGTTGTCTGCCAGAACTCTAGAGATCGTTCGGTTGAGTCGTATGGGGCTTGCCAAGGCTGAGATCGCCAAATATATCGGGGTATCTCGGCAAGTGGTGCATAATGCGCTCGGTAGGGATTTGGCTAAATCGTACTTGCATTTCTTAGATGCTTTGGCTGAAGCTAATATGGGGGCTGATTACTTTGCAGGAATGCTTAATGGCTACTGCCACTAGAAGGCCGGTTCGCTTATTTTGGTCATTGAGCAACACCAATGTCCTGTTCTATGCGATGGCATATTTTTGCTGTTATAAGATCTAAGCAGCGGATAAGGGTGCTTGTTGCCTTGTCGTTGAAAGTCTTACTGTTTGGGTTTTCCATTAATATTGAGTAAATTTCGGTCATATTGAAGTCTTGGTGGGCTACTTCGGATGAGAATGTATACACCTCGTCGTAAAAGCTTCTTCCAAGTGGTGAGAGATTTGCTTTGTTGCTGACATTACTCAGAAGGTTGTAGCAGTAACTTTTTCGCTCAATGAGCAGCTTGCTTCTTTTGGCGTTTTCTTGTGGGTGAGCTAGCTCCATTGCTTTGTTAAATCCAGCTCTATCAACTCTGGCATGTGTTTGAAGCCAAAAGCCGATTTGCTCGGGGGCTAGCCAGTCAACATAGAAGTCTAATGAAATTTCATATATTGATCTTAGCAAGCAAACTGCTTGAAAATAGTAGGCACTATTGATTAGCAGCTTGATGGCTTGTAGGTTTTCGCTGAGTCTATAGAGAATCGAGAATAGGGTTTGATGGTAGTGGAGGCCAGGTATATAGCTGTGGTGGAATTTCTTTACTTTCTCTGCTAGGCGAGAAGCGCGGAGGTGAAGTTTTTCTAATTCACTGGCATGGTCTTCTGAGATGTTGTCGCCAAGAATAGAGTATGCTTCTCTGGTCTCTTTTTTGGCTATCGTCGAGTCAATGTAGGCCCCTAAGTTTTCCTCCTTGAACTTGAGGTGCCTTATTTCATAAGCGCTCTCCTCAAGTGTGATTGATGTTTCCAGTACCACCGCTGGGATCATCTCGATTCCGAGGGCTGCATATGCTTGGTAAGTGGCCGAGTCGTCAGGTGCAATATATGCCTCTGAGGTGTTTTTATTTATGTTCTTGTAGGCATAAATTTGAGGGCGATGCCCGGAGCGTATCAGGCCGATAATGTAGGATATATCATCATCAGAAACTGCATCGGTTATGCTTACAAAGCCGGAGGCAGATCTTTCATAAAATCCATTTTTTAAATTTTTTATTGATATTCTTGTAAGTAGTGCTTGCTTCTCTCCGTTTATGAATCGGAGATATTTTTTTAGAAAAATATCATCTTGAACTATGTTTTTGTTTGAGTGAATTTTCTCTATAGGCACTGTTAGGGAAA
>NZ_BATI01000071.1 GCF_000467105.1 Aquipseudomonas alcaligenes NBRC 14159 | reverse complement strand
CCTTAGCCAGCGGGAGCATGTCGCCGCCACCGTCGAGCTCAAGCAATAAAGACATCAGTCCGTAGCTTTTGACGAGGTCTACAGGGAGCTGCAGAGGATTGTTGGGATCTGAAAGAAATAGCGCATAGTTGGAGAAGGCGACAGTATGGCCGGTTTCTGCGCCTTTTCTTAGCCAATATCTTGCACCCTCTAATTCCCCCTTTTCTTGTAGCAATCCATAGTACCTTGTTATGCCTTTGGGGTCGCCGCCTTCCGCGGACCGTTTTAATAAGCTCTCTATTGCGGCATCCTTTTCCCATGGGAACAAAAAGAATTTATCTCCTTGTGCGTATTTTGATGCCAGCCAAAATTGACTATGCGCGTAGCCGACTGCGGCAGACTTTTCAAGCCACTCTAAATTGTTTGTGGCGTGGTGCAGCAGATACATTGCTTCGCCGTCGCCTTTCTCAGCTAGCTCGGTTGCGGTCGAAATTAACTTCTCATTCCAATCCTCTGCGCTCTTAAGGCCTTTAGGGCAGTTTTCCATGGCTATGCAAAGGTCACTTTTTATGGGGCTCAGTTGGCGCATGGCATATAAATTGCCCTGCTCCGCTGCGGTGGTGTACCAGCTGTAGGCTTCTTCTGTCATATAGCGGTTGGTCCGTCGAAGGTCTTCAGCTAAGTAATACTGTGCCTCTCTATCGCCTGCCTCTGCGGCTATTCTCAACTCTGGTTCTGCTGTTTTATATTGGTTGTAGAGCGTGATGCCATTTTCTTTGGCTATTTGTTGTGCGTGTGTGAGCGTTGATGCGTGAGTTATTATGCATGACAACAAACAGGCTAATCCCACAATGACTGGTTTCATTGATATTAGAAGCCTAGCTTCTCTGGGAAGTAAGAAAGCGGTGGGTGGGTTGCTTTCCATTCTTGGGCGAAGGTTTTGGCTTGCTCGATCTGCTCGGGTGTCATCTTGGCGGCTATTTCCGGAAGAATATCCTCGGCATATTCTTTTGCGCCGCCACCGCCGTCCAATTCAAGTAGCAAGGATATAAGTCCATAGCCTTTCACCAGGTCGAGCGGGAAGTCCAATGTGTTAGGCGTGTGTGCAAGGTAGGCTCCGTAAGTGCCAATGGCTCCCTCGTCGCCGGCTTCCGCAATTTTTATTAGCAAAGCGCGAGCGGCGGCCAGGTCGCCTTTTTCCTGCAAGATACCCATATATTCGCCCATGCCGTTGACGAAATTGCCTTCAGAAGACTTTCTCAGGAGTTCTTCAATCTGTTCCGAGCGCTTCCAAGGAGGGAAAAAGAAGCCATGCCTTTCTTTATATCGGTTGGCGAGTAGCCATTGGGCCTTGGCATAACCCGCCGCGGCAGACTTTTCCAGCCACTCAAGATCTCCCGTTGAGTTGTACATAATCATCATCGCTTCCCCGTCACCTTTTTCGGCGAGGGGTTCGGCTGTTTCCCAGAGCAGTCTGGTCCAGTCTTCATCAGATCTGGAGCCCGGTGGGCAGTTTTTCATCGCATTGCATAAGTCGGTATCTGTGTCCGATAGCCGGAACATTGCGTAGTAATCGCCCTGCTCGGCAGCGGCTATGTACCACTTCTGGGCCTCAGTGGTCATATATCGGTTGTTAAGTCGTAGTGCTTCGCCTAGGAAGTACTGCGATTCTCTGTCGCCTGCCTCTGCGGCTATTTTTAAATAGGGCTCCGCGGATATTGCTTTGTACTGGTTATAGAGCGTCATGCCTCGCTCTTTTGCGATCTGCTGCTCAGGCGTTAATTGAGTGGCCGTCGCCACACTGGTGAGCAGTGTGGTACACAAAAAGAAAGCTAATTTCTTAATCATCATAATCCTCTTGCACCAACTCACTCGCCAGGGCCGTTATAGGTGGCGTGGCCGCCAGGCATATAGGTAATGCCGTAGTGATTGGTTTCTTGGCAGAAACCATCTTTTAGTTGCCCAAGAGCGCTGGCGTGCGTGAGGTATCTAGCGCGCATACGTTCGTTTCTATTGGCATCCTGGCCGATGTTCATCACCTTGGCCGCCATGAAGTGGTCCATGTTCATTCGATTTTCGCAATAAGCTTGTCCCGGTTTTGGCGGTTTGCTGCCGAAGCGGTTCATGCGCGTGCAGGCTTCCTCAAACTGGCGTTGGGCGTTAGGTAGCGTGCCATTGTTCTGGGCGTTGCGCACAATCCAGCCCAGTATCCGCTCGATGGCTTGTTGCTGTAGGTGCCAGCACTCGGTTTTGCTGTATGTCTTTACATTTTCTCGGCTTGTACCATCGACGGCATCGCTAGCCTTGATCACGAAGGCCTCAGCTGGGCTGATCAGTGTCATCAGCATCGGCCCGAGTGCCTCGGGAAGCGCCTCAACAAACCAGCGCTCCAGCTCGTCTTGGTTTTCATAGCTAATGATGGAGTGGGCAACAGGCCCGCCTTTACCTCCTGCCGTAAGCGCTTCATAAAGATTGGCGACGGCATCGGCTGTGGTCAGTGACAGGGTGTAAATCATGCCGACATCCATGCCGACAGCCCCGAAGACATTGAGCTTGCTGAGTAGCTCGAACGCGCTGCCGTCGACCCACTTCAGTTGGTGATACATGTTCTTGCGTAGTTCACGGCGCATCACGTCCATTAGCTCGCCAATGGCCTCGTAGCCCACGGCAAAGGCAAAGCTGCCGCTGGCGCCTGGGCCGGCGATCAGCGAAGCCTTGAGACGCAGAATGAAGCGACCCTTGTCGAGCGACAGGGAGACCTCGCTATCCACTCCCAGGCCGATGGCGGCGGATATTTCCGCTGTGAGGTGGGCCAAGTTGAGCCACTTCTCTTCAGTGTTCTTGGTTTGGCCCGTGGGCAGTCGCGTGCTGACCAGGCCCTTGGGAGGGAGCCAGTTGAGTTGCCCGGTTACCTCGATGCCGGCCTGCACCCCGGCAAAGAGTTTGAAGCTGGCGCTGGCGGCATCTTCGAGTTGCACGGGGGCTGAGGTCGCCTGCCCTAGATCTTCGGTGCGAGCTGTGCTGGCCGTGTTCGCCGTGCGGGAGGCCGGCTCAATAGGGTCGAGGCTGGAACCGTAGCGGAGCCGGCTTGGTGACAAATCCAGGTTGGCAGCCAGCTGTAGGGAGGCCCCGGCGAAGCCCCAGGCGCGGGCGTTGAAGCAGGCTGAGAACCTGCCCAAGTCGAGAATGGCGACTTTCTCTTGGTAGTCGACGTACTTGGCCAGCACTGGCTGAGCTTCCTTGGCCTTGGGTAGTTCGATGTTGAAGAGTTCGACCTCGCCACGAGCCAAATCGATATCCAGGGTAGTTTCGAAGCTGGCGGTCGCATCGCGCAGCGTGGGGCCCGAGGCTTCAGTGCTGGTCTGGATACGCTCCGGCGGTGCCGAGAGAAAACGCACAAGCTGTGCCTGGGGGGTGCGGTCGAGCAGCCTAATGCTGCGTCTGACGCTATCGAGAAATACCACTTCGCACAGGCGATCGCCCCACTGCTTGCGGGTGGCCGCATTCTTGAGTGAATCGACCTGCCAGCCCAGCTTGGTCAGATATTCGTAGAAACGCTCGACTTCGAACCAGCCGTTGTTGTCGAACCAGTCGCCCTGATCTTTGATCTCGAACGCGCCCATGCCCTTCAGCCAGTCGCTGAAGGCACTACGCGAGCCTGGCTGGGCGCTGCTATTTCCAGCGAAGCTGGCGGACTTCTTGATATTGGGCTTGGTCAGTCCGTTGAGCACCATCATGCTGGTGTGACCAAGCGGCTTGGGGCTGTCCGGCCAGCTGACTTCGTGTAGCGGAAAGTCGCTCTTGACCAACCGCTCGACGGGGCGGGGCTTGAACTGTTCGGGGTTCCAGAGCAAGTGCCTGCGCGGCTTGCTGCTGGCCACGGCCTGCTGAGCCTCGGCATAGAGCTGCTGGAGCGCCATCTGCTCGGCATCCCAGGCCTCTCGTTCGGCCGCGAGCAGGCCGGCTGGGGGCAGCATGTTCTGGCCAGTGCTCTTGACCCAGTCCGCGTACTTTTCGCGCATCTCGTCTTCGACGGTTTGCTGTCTGGCGAGGTGCTCCTGGTATTGCTTGAAGCGCTGGACGCCGCTGCCGGCTCCGCCGGAGGCCATGATCAGGGCGAACTCGGGGACGGCCAGGCCATAGTCGGCGACTTTGATGATGGCGTCGATATAGGTCTTGTAGGCCGTTAGGGCCGTCAGTTGAGTGAAGACTTCCTGGTACTTGAGGCTAGGGCCGTAGTGCTGAGTGAACTCCTGTATTTCCCTGTAGCGCTGCTGCTGCTGCTCCAGCAGCTTGGCCAGTTCGTCCTGCTCATAGGTGGGCAGCTCCCCGTACTTGAGTACCTCATCGCGAGTCTTCAGGTAATGATCGACACGCTTCTTGGCTTCCAGCGCTTCGGGGGTAAAAAGGGCTCCGTCCTGATAGGTGTAGTTTTGCTCCTTTGCTTTCTTGACTGCGATATCCCGGAGCTTTTCCCATTCGCGCTGCAGAACCCGTAGTTTGTGGCGCCTAGCCATTCCATCCGGAATTCTCTTTATATCCTCATCGGCCCGGCGTGAGGCCTCCGCGCGGTCGTTGGTGGGTTCCGTGGGGCGTGGTTCGATACCGAGGGCGCGATCCTGGAGCTGTATAGCCAGGTTCAGATCCTCGATATCGGGATGCTCGCGCTCGAAGAACTGCATTCGCTCCTTTTCCTGGCCTTCAAGGAAAGAGCTCAGGTTGGGCTCCATGAAGTAGTCCAACAATCCGCAGGCATCCAGGCCTTTCTTGCGCTCCTCTTTACTCTTGCTGGGCGCTACCTGCTGTTCGAGGATGTGCGCCGACTCGCTGAGTGCATCATCGGCCTCCTTGGGCAGGAGCCAGAAGGATTGTTCCTGGGTGGCGTAGATGATGTTGGCAAAGCGAGGCTTGCAGGGGTGTGAGGCTTTTTCAAAGAGGGTGTTCAGAGCCTCCTTGGCGTGCTGCAGAGGTGGCAGTCGTAGCACGGCGGGCTCTGTGGCCGGGGTGTCCGCCTGGGCAGGGGCTGGAGATGAAGCCGACGTAGGCGCAGGGGATGTCCGGGCTGTCACGCTGAGGTTCCAGCCGACTTCGATATGGTCTGCGTTGACGATGAAGCTGTTGAGCTCCAGAAGCTCGGCAACTGTGCTGCCGTGTTGGGTGGCGATCTTGGTCAGTGTGTCGCCGCTGCGGACGACATAGTTGATGAGTTCCATGGTGCATCCATTCAGCTGGATTAAGAGGCGCCCAATCCCTGCAGACGCTCTGTCTTGATGAAGGCTTTCGTCGAGGCCTGCAGAATGGCCATGACGGCCGGTTGCGAGTTGAGGGCCGGCCCACGCGATAGCTGGGCCAGACGCAGCAGGTGGCGCTCATCGGTAATGCCGTGTTCGGTGAGCGCGTCAAGATTACCGATCAATGTGGGCAGCGCTGCCTGGCCTGGGGAGTGGAATGCTTGATGCTCCTGGTCGATCCAGTACAGCCAGCGGAGAGTGCGGTAGGTTTTCTCGGTGTTGTTGGCCAGTGCCAGAGGTCCGGTTGTGATTGCCGAGGCACTGTCGACGGGGGGCTGCCAATCCAGCCAGCCACTCTGGCTTTTCTGCAGGTTGACAAGGGCGGGGCTGGCAACTCCTGACCAGGGGCCGAAGAGGTCTCTTTGACCCTGAATGGTCATCGCCATTGCTGCCCATAGGGCCGGCTGGTAATAGGTGGCCAGGCTCTGCCCGCCTGACCCGTCATTGATCTTTAGTAGGCGCCGCGCATGGGTCAGTGCCAGTTGGTGGCTTTGGGCTCTGATGGCTATGCCGGCCTGGCGTTCCTGGCATAGACGCGCACAGAGTTGGGTCAGCTCGTGGCTTCCTTGCACGCTGACCCAGATCGGTCCACTTTCTGCCAGGTGCTCAAACTCTGTGGCGTATAGCAGGTATTCCACCTCGATGGCGTGGCCACAGTTATAGAGCTGGGTTAGGGCTCCCGGCTGTCGTGTTTGATCGATAATGAAATAGAGCCCATTGCCATCCGTTCGGAGATATTGGCGGGCTAAGGCTAAGAACTCGTTCAAGCCTTCATGCATGGGCAATCTCCTCGGCTGCAGGCGCCATTGCTCTGCTTGCCACACAGGGGGCTTAAACCGGGTACCAACCTGTTCAAGGGCGCCGCAGTTAACAGGGCGCCAGCCTTGTCGCTGTCCGCCTTTAGCGCCTTACCCGGCAGGATGGGCGTCGCGCCCGTGCCACTGCCAGGCCCGCCTCCCGAGTTGATCTTGATCTGCGGGCCGACCAGGGTGACGCCGCTGGCGTCCAGCTTGATGAAGCTGCCGGCAGCCTTGAAGGTGAGCTCACTGCCTGCTTCGAGGACGACCTTGAGGCCGCTGGAGAGGTGGATCTCGTTGCCGGCCTCGACAAACTGCCCGGTGCCCAGCTTCACATGCTGGTTGGTCGCCACGGTCAGGTGGTCGTTGGCGCGGACCTCGGTCTTGCGATCCTTGTGCGTGGTGCGGTGTTCCTCGGCTTTCAGCTCGGTGTAGCTGTTGGCCTCGACGGTGTCGTGGCGCTCGTGGCCGATGCGGATCTTCTGGTCGTGCTCGACGTTCTCGTCCCAGTCCTTCTGGGCGTGGATGTAGATCTGCTCCTGGCCCTTGCGGTCCTCGATGCGCAGTTCGTTGTAGCCACCGCCGCCCGGACTGCTCAGGGTCTTGAAGACGGTCCGGGTCTTGTTCGCCGGCAGGTCGTAGGGGACCACATGTTCCTTGTGGTACAGGCAGCCGGTGACCAGGGGCTGATCGGGGTCGCCTTCGAGGAAGGTGACCAGCACTTCCATGCCGATGCGCGGGATGGCGATGCCGCCGTAGCGGTCGCCGGCCCAGCTGGAGCTGACGCGCAGCCAGCAGCTGGTGGTGTCGTCGGCCTGGCCTTCGCGATCCCAGTGGAACTGCACCTTGACCCGGCCGTATTGGTCGCAGTGGATTTCTTCACCTTTCGGGCCGGTGACCACGGCGCTCTGGCTGCCGAGGATGCGCGGCTTGGGGTGTTGCAGTGGCGGGCGCCAGGGCTGGTCCCAGGGTGTAGCGCTGAAGCGGTTGCGGTAACCCTGATTGAACTCCTCGCGGGTTGCCCCCTCTCCCTGGCCCTCTCCCCGCAGGGGAGAGGGGAGACTGGCGCCGAAGTTGGTGATGGACTCTTCCAGCACCTGGGGCTGCTTGCCCTCGTGGTGGATCTCGTTCAGCAGCCACAACTGGTTCCAGTCCGCACGCGGGTGGGCGGAGAGGTCGAGGAAGTGGCCACTGCGCAGCAGCGGCTGATCGCTCTCGCCCTCGGCCAGCTGCTGGTCGGCGCAGTGGCGCTCCAGCGCACGTTGGGCCAGGTGCTTGCCGCGGGCGCGCTCGGTGAAGCGGCCGGGGTAGTCGTAGTCCTCCAGGTCCGGCTTGGCCTCACCCTTGTGCGCCGCTTCCAGCTGCAGGCGCGGCTTCTCGAAGTCGTAGTCGCGGCGGGTGACGCGGCTGGTGC
>NZ_BATI01000072.1 GCF_000467105.1 Aquipseudomonas alcaligenes NBRC 14159 | reverse complement strand
TTTCCTTAGGTACACGCTGCGCAGGTTGTCCGCAAACGTCTCCCAAGGAGGCAACTGCCCAGCCAGCCGGCAAATCACTCATCCCCAGCCTCCTGAGCCACCGCCAACCCCATCACCTCGGCCAGCATCCTTTTCTGCTGCTCGGCCTCATCCCCGGCCCCCAACGCCTGCATCAGCTGATCCAGCTCACGCAGGGCCTCGGTCAGCTCGGCCATTGCCTCTCCGGCCAGCACTTCGGGTGCCGGCAGTTCGTTGGCATCCAGGCTGTCGGCATCCTTGAGCCAGCTGATATCCAGCGAGTCGCCGCGCTCGCGGATCTGTTCACGGGAAAACACACGGAAGCGGCTCTGCTCGCCGATGCCATTGACATTCTCGGCGCGCGGGCTGGTGCCGTTGGCATCGGTGCCGTAGGCGTCCTCAAAGGGCTTGAGGTGCTGGGCGCCGAAGGGGGTGCGCTTGCCGAAGCTGGGCATATTGGTGCGCAGGTCGTAGATCCATACGCTGCGGGTGCAGCCTTCGCTCTGGTGGGCATCGTCGGGCGAGCCTTTCTGGAAGAACAGCACATTGGTCTTCACGCCCTGGGCGTAGAAGATGCCGGTGGGCAGGCGCAGGATGGTGTGCAGGTTGCACTTGTCCATCAGGTCGCGGCGCACGTCGGTGCCGACACCGGCCTCGAACAGGACATTGTCCGGCAATACGACGGCTGCGCGGCCGCCGGGCTTGAGGCCACGGTAGATGTGCTGGAGGAAGGCCAGCTGCTTGTTGCTGGTCTTGTAGGTAAGGTCATCGCGGGTGGGGCCGCCGCCACCTTTGGCGGTGCCGAAGGGCGGGTTGGACAGGATGACATCGGCCTTGGGCAGGTTCATGCCGGCCTGGCCGAGGGCATTGCCCAGGTGCACCACGCCCTCGGCGTCGCCTTCCATGCCATGCAGCAGGCAGTTCATCAGGGCCAGGCGGCGGGTGCCGGGCACCAGCTCGATGCCGACGAAGGCCTGGTTGCGCTGGAAGGCGCGCTCACGGTCGTTGAGGTCGTAGTGGTCGTCGCTGTGCTGCTTGATGTAGGCATCGGCGGCGATGAGGAAGCCGGCGGTGCCGGCGGCCGGGTCCTGGATCACTTCGCCGGGTTGCGGCCGGATGACGCGGATGATGCTGTCGATCAGCGGGCGGGGGGTGAAGTACTGGCCAGCGCCGGACTTGGTTTCGCTGGCGTTCTTTTCCAGCAGGCCTTCGTAGAGGTCGCCGAGGCCGTCCTGACGGGCGCTGAACCAGTCGATGCCGTCCAGGCTCTGGATCAGCTGGTCGAGGTGGCGCGGCTCCTTGAGGCGGGTCTGGGCGTCGGCGTAGATGGCGGCGATCAGCGGGTCGCTGTTCTTGCCCAGATCCAGCAGCATCTGCCGGTAGTGGTTGAGCAGGGTGAGGCCGGATTTGCTGGTGAGGTCTGGCCAGCGGGCGCCTGCGGGCAGCTTGTGCTCGAAGCCGCTGCCGTTCTGCACCTGCTCGTATTCCATCTTGATGAACAGCAGCAGGACCAGCTCGGTGACGTAGTCGCTGTAGTTGATGCCGTCGTCACGGAGGACGTCGCAGAGGCTCCAGAGTTTCTGGACGATATCGGTGTTGGTCATGGCGACTTTCTCTAATTGGCTCATAACGTGAGCCGAATAAGTGGGCTATTCGGCTCACGAGGGGAAATGGGGTTTAGTCGGGCACTTGCCAGAACGGATCGTTTTTCCAATCGGGTGGGAAGCCCATGGCTTGCAGGTTGATCTCGGCAAACTCGTTCAGCAGCTCATGCAGGCGCCTGTCCCAGCTGGTATGCGGGCTGACCTGGCGCATCAGCAGGTTGAGGATGCAGAGCACGGTGAACATCCGGGCATGCTGCCCTTGTTGTTGCAGATGCTGCGGCCATAGGAAATTGACCGTTTTGGGCAGCTCAGGGCGGATGCCTAGCTCGCGATTCCACAGCCGCGCGTGATGGGCGCAGATGTTGCGGATGGTGGTCAGGGTGTGCAGCCAGGATTGCAGCAGTGGGGCCGGCAGCTTCAAGCGCTTGGCGATGGCTTTTTTGTCGGCGTCGCGGGCCAGGCCTTTGTACAAGTGCGAGAGGTCGCCCAGGGTGATTTCCTCCATGGCCGCCCAGGCGGGCATGAGGTCGGGGGTGTTGTATGTCAGGGCGTAATGACGTGCGTAGCTTTCCTTGGCGCGCAGGCTCTTGAGTTGCTCCTTGCGGGCATCCGGCGCTTGGGAGGCATCGATGCGCTGGCATTCCCGCAGATGATCCTGCAGTGCCTTCTCCTGCTTGCTGCGAATGCTGTCGACCAGCGCCTGGTGGCGATAGCCCCGCTGGAATAACCGTGCCTCTAGATACCAGTGCGAGCCATATTGCGGCCCCATATGGTTGCTGATGACGGCGCGTGTGGCGACTTCAATGCGCTCGATAGCATCCATGACCAGCAGGCGTAACCGACGATCGAAGTCGTACAGGCGAGTGAGTGCTTGTAGGCGCGTGTCCGGTTTGAAGCCGTGATCGGCATCTTCCGATAGCTGGAACGGGCGCATGTAGGGGGTAAGGCGAAAGAAGCTGACTGCCTCCAGGAAACAGTGCGCCTTGCCTTCATCCTGAATGATGAGCCCGCGTTGCTTGAGCAGGGCCAGCTGCGCAGGAATGTCGATGGCTGGCTTGCCGAAGGGCTTCATGCGGAAAAACTACCGGGCATAAAAAACCCGCTCAATTTGTGCGTAGCTGCCGAAGCAACCATAGGCATGGCGGGTGTGTTGCGTGGAAGGTTATGCATCAGTGCATCGTTTTGCAAGAAATTTGGCACTCTTTCGCAGGCTCTTTGGCACTGCTCTGATGGACGGACGTCCACTAGAAAGCTGCTGCGAGCCTTCTCTATGCAGGAAATCTGAGGGCTGTGTTGGGCGGATGTAGGAGCGCTCATATCGCGGCTGACCACAGGTTTTCATTCAGGGCTTCCAGCACTCGATCCAGGTTGCCACCCAGGTTCCGATCCAAGCCTTTTAGTCCACCGTCATTTCTGAAGGCGTCGTTAACCTGCTGTGTGTCGATGACCACTTCATGCACTAGCTGCTTGGCCAGGCGATCCAGCCACCTGCGTTGAACGGGTGTCCAAAGCTGCAGGGCATAGATCTTTTGCATGGCCTGCTGCACACGCTGCTCGAAGGGCTGCAAGGCTTCGCCGATAGCGGCCTGACGGATGTAGCCGATGATGCTGGCGGCGATTTCCTGATTGGTGGCGTTGCGCCAGGCGCTTTGCAGATTGGCCTCGCTGAAACCGGCGTTGTCGAGTAGCAGGCGTACTTCGCGCAGTTGCTCGCGAGTGAGGTCGCGCGGACGGTTGACTACCACGGCCAGTGCGGCGGACTGGTTGAGCTGGTTATGGATAAAATCGTGGAAGCTTTCCAGGTAGTCGGCGGGCTTCTGGTTCTGCCCGTAGTTCTGCTCGCGTACCTTGAGCTCGTCAGGGTGGGTGGCGATCACCGGGTAGTTTTCCGAGGCGAGCAATGCTTTGACGCTGTCCAGCTGCTGCAACAGGCGGCTGTGGGTGCGAACGAAGTGCGCGGCCTGCTGCGGGCCAAGCTCATGCAGGTGCTTGTGCAGCTCGGCCGGCGGCACGCCCCAGGCGTCCTGCAGCTCGTTGAGCTTCTGCTTGAGCGTGGGTTTCTGTTCGGCCTTGTGCTGAGCCTTGCGCAGGACGCGCATGATGCGCTGGCCAAGCTGATCGAGCACGTCGTCGGCATGGCTGGCGCCCTCGCTGCTGCCGGGCGCCTCCAGGCTGGCGGGGTTGACCAGTTCGCTGAGCAACTGCTCCAGTGGCACGTTGGGGTTCTTCACCAGCGGCTGCATGGTGTCGACCGCTTCCAGCGCGGCGTAGAGGTCGACAGGGTCGTAGATGCGGAACACCGTCTTGCCGATATCGTCGCAACGGCGGGTGGCGCGGCCCTTCATCTGTTCGTAGAGGATGCGCGAGCGTACTCGGCGCATGAACACCAGGTTGCAGATGCGCGGCACGTCGATGCCGGTGGTGAGCAGGTCGACGGTGATGGCGGTGTTGGGGAAGCGCTCGTTCTTGTATAGGCGAATGAGCTGGTCGACCTTGTCGCTCTGCCCGGTGATGATGCGCACGGCGGCCTCGTTGTACTGCTCTTCGTAGTGGGCGACGAAGGCGTCGTCGAGCAGGCACTTGATGCGTTCGGCGTGCTTCTGGTTGACGCAGAAGATCATGGTCTTCTCTTCGCCGAAGGGGTCGAGTTCCTTGGCTAGCTCGGTGCAGATCACCTGATCGAAGGCCTCGGTGATCACGCTGCGGTTGAACGACTCGATGTTGAAGTCGAGTTCGTCTTCCAGCTCGGCGCTTTCCACTTCGCCGGTCTGGGTGTCGAGCACGCTGACCGTCTCGCCCTTGGCGAAGTGGATGCCTTCGTCGGCCAGGCGGGTGACGTAGCGAATCGGCGGCTCGTGGTCGATCAGCCAGTCGTCGGCCACGGCCTCGCGGTAGCTGTAGGTGTATACCGGCTTACCGAAGATTTCGCTGGTGTGCCGCGCCGGGGTGGCAGTGAGACCGATCTTGCAGGCATCGAAGTAGTCGAGCACGCGGCGGTACTGCGAGAGGTACTGGGCTGCATCGCGAAGGGCCAGCTCGCCTTCGGTCATGTCTTGGTCGAGGGTGTAACCTCGGTGCGCTTCGTCGACGATGATGCAGTCGAACTCGTCGATGGGCAGAGGGTTATCGGACTGGAACACGCGGCGAACCATGGACTGCACGGTGGCCACCTGCACGCGCGTGGCGGCTTCAGCTGCCATGTCGCCGAGTTCCTTGATGTCGTAGATCTGCGCCAGGGTCTGATTCTGTTCCAGGGGCATGTCGTGGAACGCTTCCACGGCCTGATTGCCCAGGGCGCTGCGGTCGACCAAGAAGAGAATGCGCTTGAAGCGCTCGGCCTTCAGGAAGCGGTAGATCAGGCCGATGATGGTGCGGGTCTTACCGGTGCCGGTGGCCATGGCCAGCAGGCAGTCGCGCTGGTTGTTGGCCAGGGCCTGCTCGACGGCCTGGATGGCTTTTTCCTGGTAGGGGCGCAGCTTCAGGTAGGCGAAGCCTTCGTTTTTGAGTTTGGCTTCGGCGTCTTCGCGGCTGCGCTTGAGCAGATCGAGTAGGCCATCCGGAGTGTGGAAACTGGGCAGCGGGCGGCCGGTGTTGGCCGGGCTGCGCAGGTCACGGAACCAGGTGCCGGACTGTTCGGCCAGCTGCTTGATGAAGGGCCTGCCGTTGCAGGCGAAGGCGAAGGGCACGCGGAATTGGCCGCCCTGGCCGTCGGCCCAAGGCAGGCTGAGCCCGGCCAGTTCCCAGGCAGGTTGCTGTTCGCCGCTCAGCGGGTAGTCGCGGGCATAGCGCTCTGCCTGGGGGATGCAGGCGCTGATGTTGATGCGTTTGCGCTTGGCTTCGACGATGGCGATGGGCGTAAGGCCAGCGAACAGCACGTAGTCGGCGCAGGCCTTGGGGCTGCTGGTGGGCCATTCGGCGATGGCTTTGTTCTTGCCCTTTTCCGGGCGGGCGCCCTTGGCGTGGGTGAGGTCGAGGGAGTCGGCCTCCCAGCCGGCTTCGATCAGCTGCTGGTCGATGACGATGCGGGTGAGGTCTTCCGACAGGTCGAAGTGCTTGCTGGCCTGCTGAGTCTTGTTCTGTACCTGCTGGCTGGCCTGAGGTTTGGACTCAAGCTCCTGCTGCAGTGTCTTGAGGCTTTGCTCGTGCTCGGCGCGCAGTTGGGCGAGCGCTGCTTCGTGGGCAGCAGCCTGTTCCTTGTAGCGGCGCGATTCGGCATCCATCTGCTCGGCGAGCACTGCATATTCCTCGGCCTCGCGCTTGAGCAGTGCCGTGAGCTGCTGATTGCTTTCCGCCTGCTGGCTGGACTCGTGCAGCTGCGTCTTGAGCTGTTCGATCTCGCCCTGCAGCTCGCGCAGTGGTGCGCTGGGGTCGCTGGGCAATACAAAGGGGCCGGGCTTGAAGTTGCTGCCGGCCTTGCCGAGAGCCTGGTGATACCAGACGCAGAGGGCGCGGGCAACCTTGAGGCCGTCGAGGGCTTCGCGGTGTTGGGTGCGGAACTGGTGGGTGGCCTTGTTGCCTTCGATACGCAGGGTGTGGAACAGGCTGCTGATGCTGCGTTCCAGCTGGATCTCGCGGCCGAGCTTGTAGAGCAGGTCGGCCTGGGAGGTCTGCTGGTCGAACTCGATGCCGGCGCGGCTGGCCAGATCCTGAGCCAAGGCTTCTCCGAGCTGGCGCAGTTTGATGAGGGTGGTATTGGGATCGGCGGCGAAGACTTGTTCAGCTGTGCTGGCCAATTGCAGAAACAGTGGGTCGTGTTCCTGGAGAAAGGCGAAGTTACTGCTGGCTGCCATGATCGATCCTTAGGGCTCTCATCCTACAACTGCGCCAAATTGCTACTTAGTACGCAGAATTACGGGGAGCTTACTCAAGAACGATGTGGTTTGGCCACGCGGTTGATAATTGGTCCGAGTGGCTTTTTCAATGTGAAGCTGCCGAGCGTAATCGGGCGCTCACTCTTCCATAACTTCCGGCTTTTCATCGCTATGGCGCAGATACTCAAAGCCCGGGCGCTCGTAAAGTCGGCCGGTAGACACATGCTCGGGAGGCTCAAATACGTGGCCAGCCTTGATCATCTCGACCTCGATTTCGTCGGTTATGAACAAAGGCTCTTCAATCAGTGGGGTGTCGTTCATGCCTGTTCCTTTGGCGGGCGGTCTGTAGTGACACCCGATTGTGCGAATTTTAGCGGCTAAAGCAGGCAGGGGATTTTAGCTGCTAAATTTTGGCCATGACCTGAGAGGTTCCGGTATGCAGGATCGAGATGAGCTTGAAGGTGTTTTGGAGCGTTATGCCCTAGGGAAAACCGCAGTGGCCAACGCGATTCGCGAGAGCAAGCGGCTTGGTCTGGGTGATGCAGAGCCGCCGACTGAGGAGGAGATTGCGGCAGAGATTGCTGCGTTGGACTTCTCTCGCTGGAAATCTGTACCAGTGGCATAGCGGTAGCCCTGAGCGGGGCTACCTAATTTTAGCCGCTAAGG
>NZ_BATI01000073.1 GCF_000467105.1 Aquipseudomonas alcaligenes NBRC 14159 | reverse complement strand
CCTTCATCATCTCTGGTGCTTGGTTCAAGCGGCTCTGCATTTCGTCCAGCACCGCCTCATGCTCCCAGCGCCGCACTCGCCGTTCACTGCTCGGCGTGCACTGCGTTTTCAGTGCGCAGCTTTTGCAACTAGAACTCCAGTAGCAGTGCATTTTCAGACCTTTCTCGATGCTAGAAAAACGCCAAATAAGTGCATCTCCCGCTGGGCAGGTGTATTCGTTTTTTACAGCGTTATAAACGAAGGCATCTCTGTTGAAACGGCCATCCGCCTTGGCTCCAGAGGTCAACGACTTCGGCACATAGGCGGTGATGTTGGCATCGTGGCAGGCCAAGATTTCTTCGCTTTTGAAGTAGCCTCGGTCGGCAACTACGGACAGCGTTTTTGAGCCGATGGCTTCCCGAGCCTGCTTCGCCATTGAGCTGAGTTGGTCACGGTCAGAACCTTTGTTGGTGACCTCGTGAGCAACGATCAAATGGTGCTGCGTGTCGACCGCTGTCTGCACGTTGTAGCCGACGATGCCGCTGCCGCGCGTCATCATCGAACGGGCATCCGGGTCGGTCAGCGAAACCTGTTTGTCTGGCGATTCGTTGAGCTGGGCTTCTATTCCTTGAAGCTCTTTCATCTGTTCTTTGAGCTTGGCGATTTTCTCTTCCAGGCTGGCAGTATCTAGCGCGGAGGCGCTAGGGATCTGCCGATCAGCCGCATCGAGCGATGCCAAGTAACGGCTGATGCTTGCCTCGATTTCTTCCATGCGCCGCTTCAGTTTGGCGCTGGTGAAGTTGCGGTCACGATTGTTCACCGCCTTGAATTTGCTGCCGTCGATGGCGACCAGGTTTTCTCCAAAAAGGCCCAACTGCTGGCAGAGCACAACGAACTGACGGCAGACGCCGCGAATGGCTTTGCTATTGTCTTTTCGGAAGTTGGCGATGGTCTTGAAGTCGGGCATCAAGCGCCCGGTTAACCACATCAGCTCGACGTTGCGTTGTGCTTCTCGCTCAAGACGCCTGCTCGATTGGATGCGGTTCAGGTAGCCGTAGATATAGATCTTCAGCAGGATCGCGGGGTGATATGCGGGTCTGCCGGTTTCGGCTGGAATGACGCCCTCAAAACCCAGCATGGCCAAGTCGAGTTCATCGACGAAAACGTCGACCACGCGCACCGGATTGGTATCGCTGACGTAGTCGTCGAGGCTTTCGGGAAGTAAGGTGCTTTGACCTCGGTGTTCACCCTGGATAAACCGTTTCATGGGCGTCCCTTGCGATGAGATTCTCGGAAATCATAGCAAGGGTTTACCTGTGCGTTTTTACACACTCTGGGCCGATTGCTGCCTGTCGTGGACGACCGTTTAACTTCAAAGCCTGACTGGATTGCAAACTGCTGACACGCGTAGATTCTGTTTTCGACTCGTTTAATGCCGTCGATGCCAGGCCATAAACAGAGAGGAAACAACCGCTCGAAAATTCGAGCCATAGACTCTAGAGCCAGTGGGTAGTCGGAGTCATGTCCCTGCAACCATCAAATCCAGATTCTGCACCGCCGCTCCAGCGGCTCCCTTCCCAAGATTGTCAAACACCGCAGCCAACAAAACCTGCCCCGTCTCATCATTTTCACACACCACCAATCGCAAACTATCAGTCCCGTTAAGCGCCTGAGGATCAAGGCACGTCAACCCTTTGGCCTCCTGCATCGACATCACCTGTACATGGTCCGCATCGACGTAGTGCTGCATAAGACACGCATGCAACCGCACCGCATCCACGCCCGGCGCCAACAAGCGAAGTTGCAACGGTATGGTCAGCACGATCCCCTGCCGAAAAGCCCCATAAGCCGGCACAAACATCGGCCGCTCCATCAGACCGCTTTGCTGCTGAATCTCCGGAATATGTTTGTGTGCCAGCCCCAGACCATAAACCTGAAACGCGGGCGCCTGTGATGCGCCCTCTCCCTCATGCTCTTGCACGCCAACGCGCCCTTTTCCGGAATAGCCCGACACAGCATGAATGTTCGTCGGATAGTCCCTGGGCAGCAACCCGGCCTCCAGCAATGGGCGCAGCAGCCCTATCGCCCCCGTGGGATAGCAACCGGGATTGCTGACCCGCCGTGCCGTGGCGATGCGTTGGGCCTGCTGCGAGTTCATCTCCGCGAAACCATAGGTCCAGTCTGGATGGGTGCGGTGCGCCGAACTCGCATCGATCACCCGAACGGCGGGGTTTTCGATGCTCGCTACAGCGTCGCGTGCGGCTTGGTCGGGCAAGCAGAGAATCGCGATGTCGCAGGCGTTGATGATATCGGCGCGACGTTGCGGATCCTTGCGATGTTCGGGGCTGAGCGTGATAAGCCGCAGATCGGTCCGGTCGCGTAGACGTTGATGGATTTGCAACCCGGTGGTGCCTTGGTCGCCGTCGATGAATATAAGAGGACTTGCCATGGAATGCTCTCGGACATAGGAAATCAGGAGTTCCAATCTTCAGTGAGGGGCTAAGATAGGAAAAGTTGAATTTCTAAACGATGAAATTCAGCTTTTCTGAACAAGGAGTGACTCATGCGCGAAATCAGCCTGGACCGTCTGCGCACGTTGGTGGCCATTGCCGACCTGGGTTCGTTTGCCGAGGCGGCCCGTGTGCTGCACCTCGCGCCACCCACGGTCAGTTTGCATATTGCCGACCTGGAGTCGCGGGTTGGCGGAAAGCTGTTGTCGCGCACACGTGGGCGCATTCAGCCTTCGGCGATTGGAGAAACGCTGGTGGAGCGCGCGCGGCGCCTGTTGGCGGATGCGGAGCAGGCGCTTGAGGACGTGGAGCGTCAGGTGCAGGGCTTGGCCGGGCGTGTGCGGCTGGGTGCCTCCACAGGGGCCATCGCACAGTTGATGCCGCAAGCTTTGGAGACGTTGGGCCAACGCCATCCCGCTATCGATGTGCAGGTCGCGGTGCTCACGTCGCAGGAAACTTTGAAGAAGCTTGCCGAGGGCTCTTTGGAGATCGGTCTGGTCGCGCTGCCACAGACCCCGGTGAAGGAATTGCGGATCGAGCCATGGCGGCGGGACCCGGTCATGGCCTTCTTGCCGGCTCGCTGGGAATGCCCGGATGTTGTGACCCCCGGTTGGCTGGCCGCCCAGCCATTAATTCTGAATGACAAAACTACTCGGCTTTCGCGCTTGACCTCGGAGTGGTTCGCCAGTGATGGACGGCAGCCCACGCCGCGTATTCAACTGAACTACAACGATGCGATCAAAAGCCTAGTGGCGGCCGGTTATGGTGCGACGTTGTTGCCGCATGAAGCCTCCACGCCATTGCCCGATACCAGGATCGTCATGCGGCCATTACAGCCCTTATTGTGGCGTCAACTTGGTATTGCCCACCGTGGTGGGGACGTCGAGCGGCCTACGCAACATGTGCTGGATGTGTTGTGGGGGTTGAGTGCGGGCTAGGGCGATGTTGTCAGAGAAAGGACCGCTTTCGACCCGGTCATACGGTGATTGAGGTCCCAGGCGTCAGCTACCGCACCTGAAGCCGTCGTTCATCGCTCCAAAGCCGGTGCCTGTCTCCGTTCGCCCAGGCCAGGGTGTCGTAGTACTTGTGCAGCAGCTCGGTAATGGCGGCGGTGTCGTCGGTCATGGGGTTTCCTTGGGGTTGGCGGTGAGGACTGCCTGGACGCGTGCTTGCAGCGCGGGCAGCACGTCTTGTTGGAACCAGGGGTTGCGCACCAGCCAGCGATTGTTGCGCGGGCTAGGGTGAGGCAGGGGGAACGCTTGCGGCCAGTGCTCGCGCCAGGCTTCGACCACCCGGGTGAGCGGCGTCTTGCCAGTACCGAGGTGGTAGTCCATGGCGTAGCTGCCCAGCACGATGACCAGCGACAGGCGCTCGAAACGCTGCATGAAGGCTTCGCGCCAGGCGGGGGGCGCACTCCGGGCGTAGCGGCAGGTCACCGCTTTTGCCGGTGCCCGGATAACAGAAGCCCATGGGCAGAATGGCGATGCGGGTAGGGTCGTAGAAGGTGTCGCGGTCCACGCCCAGCCAGGCGCGCAGACGCGCGCCGCTGGCGTCGTCGAAGGGCACGCCTGAGGCATGGACCCGGGCCCCCGGTGCTTGGCCGGCGATGAGGATGGGCGCACTCGGGTGAAACTGGAAGACCGGCTGCACGCCGTGTGGCAGATGCGGTGCGCAGCGCGTGCAGGCGCGGACGTCGGTCAGAAAGGCGTCGAGTGTCGGCATGGCGCGCTTCCGGAAAGGGTGGCTCGCGCAGGACGGAGGTGCCATCCTGCGCGAAGCGTAACCCGGCAGCAAGTCAGTGCTGGGTCAGTGTCGGATAGCCCTGGATGAATACGCGGTCGGTCTTGGCCGCCGGCACATGGCAGCCCATGCAGTCGGCTTCGTAGCTGACGGCGACATTCTTGGCGGGGGCGTCGGCCTTGAACAGCGCCCAGCCCCAGCCGTCGCCCCACAAGGGGTTGCTGGCGAAACGGCCTTTGGCGTCCTTGACCATCACGAACCACACGGCCGCATCGGAACCCCAGACCACAGGGTTGCCAGTGGTCATGGCGCTGGTTTCGAGCTTGCGGATCTCTTTCACCAGCGTGGCGCCGTCCAAGAACTTGCCGGTCTTGCGGTAGTGCTCGGCCGAGGCCTTTTCGGTGTACACATCGTGCAAGCCGCGAGAGGCGGATTTTTCGTCCAACACCGCATATGAGCCCAGGTGGACGAAGTTTGTGCGGAAGTCTGTGGGGCGGCTGATGCCGCCCTGGCTGTCCACATAGGGCGAAAAGTCGCCGGCCGTGACGGCCAGTGGCAGGACGAGGGCGCTGGCGAGCAGAGCGCCGGTGAGTGCGATTTTCATCGTGTTCTCCTTATATGCCTATGGAGATCAGACGGCGACCACGGGGAAATCCACCGTGGTGTCGGCGATGTGGTTGGTGTAGTTGGTGAGCGTGTTCAGCGCGACGTTGGCGATCACTTCCAGTATCAGGCCGTCGTCGAGCCCCGCGCGGCGGTAGTTGGCCATGGCGTCGGCCGACACCACGCCGCGTTGCTCGACCAGCGCGCGGGCAAAGCCGGCGATTGCATCGTCAAGTGCGTTGGCCGCCTGGCCGGTGCGGGCCGCGGCGATGGCCTCTGCCGACAGTCCGGCACCTTTGCCGATCAGGGTGTGTGCGCTCAGGCAATACTGGCAGCGATTGGCTTGACCGGCAGCGAGCGCAACGATCTCGCGCTGGGAGGCATTCAGGCGGCCGGTGCCCAGCGTTTCGGACAAGCCGAGGTAGCCATTGAGCGCCGCCGGCGCGTGGGCCAGCGTGGCGAACAGGTTCGGCACCATGCCAAGCTTGGCTTTGACGGCCTTGAGTGTGGCAGCGGTAGCGGCGTCAGCGGTGTCGATGGTCAGGGGGGCGATTTGGGTCATGTCTATCTCCGTAGTGGGTGAGGTGCAAGAGCACGTGGGCATGATCGCCCTTTGTTTGGTACGATATGGCACGTAAAGTATCAAATACGTAACCTATCGTCTTATATGGAGAGTGGAATGGCGGATCGACTGGCCGGCTTGCTCCGGCACTACTCGCTTTCGGCGCGCGTTTTTCACAGCGGCGCCTTCTGTGGGCAGCATCATTACGCGGCGCCGCATGGCTATATCCATCTGGTGCGGCGCGGCCCGATTACGGCGCGTTCGCCCGTGCATGAAGATCTGCTGGTTACCGAGCCGAGCCTGCTGTTTTATCCGCGCGTGGCGTCGCATCGTTTTGTCGCCGCCCCCGGCGATACCGCTGAGTGGTTGTGTGCGGAGGTCGACCTGGGCGCTTCGACGGGCAATCCGTTGGCCATGGCCTTGCCGTCGATGCTGCTGATTCCGTTGGCGGACTTGCCCGGCCTCGGGCCGACGCTAGAGTTGCTGTTTGCCGAAGCCGAGCGCGACCAGTGCGGTCGGCAGGCCGCCATCGACCGCTTGTGCGAGTTGCTACTGATCCAGTTGCTGCGTTATCTGATGGATGGGCGGCTTGGCGCCACCGGACTGCTGGCGGGCCTGGCCGACCCGAAACTCGCGCGCGCCATAACCGCCATGCACGATGCGCCGCAGACCGCGTGGTCGCTCGAGGCGCTGGCGGCGAAGGCGGGCATGTCACGCGCGCGCTTCGCCGCCGCGTTCAAGGACGCGGTGGGCGTCACGCCGGGCGACTATCTGGCCGACTGGCGGATGAACGTCAGTTGCACCCTGCTCAAGCAGGGGCGGCCGGTGGCGGTGGTGGCCGACCGCGTCGGCTACGGCAGCCCGAACGCTCTGGCGCGCGCCTTCCGCGTGCGCATGGGCTGCGCCCCGCGCGACTGGCTGGCGCAGCAGCGCGGTGACGCGGCGCTCAGCGGTTCGTGAGTTTGAGTTCGATTCGCCGGTTCTTGGCGTAGGCGGCGCCGGTGTTGCGCTCGTCGAGCGGGTGAAATTCGCATCACGCCGGAACAACTGGCGGAACTCCAGGTGGCGATCCGTCAACGGCTGGTCAGTCTGTTCGTGCGGCGCGGCCGGCTGGACAAGGCTGAGTCAGTGGCGCAGGTAGCTGGATGACGCTGTCCCGCCCTGAGCCGACGCTCACAGGCGGGGATTTCCAGTGTCGTCATTGTCGGCTATTGGCCGGCAGCAGCCCGTCGTTGCCTGATGGATCCAACCCCTCCGCTGCTATAGTGCAGTCGGCTTCTGACGTTCAGTGCAGCCGTCTTCTGAAAACGACAGGTTGAACGCCAAAGAGGGGGCGGGAGCGCTGCAACCGGAGCAGCGTCAGAGCCTCCAGAATCGCCCACACAACGCGGAAGCTGTCAGTCAGGGGGCAAGCCTACCTTGGCACCAGAAACGCGCCCAGGAGGCCGCAGGGGGCGATTTTGGCCGCTGCAACTGTCCAACCTTGGCCGGGCCTCGCCGGGCCGAGTGGGGCGGCCTTCGACCAGGGCGGGCCGGCGACCGTCCGTCGGGCATGGAGGGGACGATAGAGAAAACGGACAAAATCGTACGCTAAGCGTGCGGCCTGTCAGGTTGAGGCCCTAGGGAAA
>NZ_BATI01000074.1 GCF_000467105.1 Aquipseudomonas alcaligenes NBRC 14159 | reverse complement strand
TTTCCTTAATAGCCTTCGTGATCCTGAACCATGCAGAACAGAAAGCCACGGTTAACCTGCCGCCCAAAGCAATATGCTGAAGGCTGGTCTCGCCGCCTCAAGGTGAATAGCTCGACAGCGCTCGAGCCGAAACCAGTGAAGTCGGGGCTTGATACAAGCTACTACTGATTCTTGAATTGAATATGCACCTTGAGCGCCGCGAGTTCAGCCCGCAATTTACGAACCTCATGAATAAGCGCGTGCTTTTCGTGCGTTAGTCTATCCGCGTTTGAGATGGATCTCTGAAGCTTTTCTCGCGCAGTAATTATTTCAATTTCAGCCTTGCGGATGACCTCATCACATTGAAAAAAAATCTCTCGTAACTCTCCTGCAAGGCCATCAAGCACTGAGGTTGTACGGCAGTCCACCCTTACAGAGCTTTTCAGTAGCGGAGCCAGCTCTTTTTTGGGCAATTTACGCTCAGCGACTTCATCCGTCTCATGCGTACCAACACCGTCCAAGTGCACCGCAGACTCATGAAGATATTTGCTGATTGTAGTAAAGCTGCCGGCTCCGATAGTATTCCTCACTGCCCTAATCGTCACCTGCTCACCTGCTCCAATCAAAAAATTAACCGCGCGCGCTACATCCAAGCGTGTAATGGAAGGTCCTTTAGGTACCATATTGAACTCCTAAATAGCTGTTTCGTTTACAGCACTATAAATCCATAATGACTTGCTGAGTTCCACTGCAAGCCAAGGACAAAGTCCAACTAGAGTCGCTGTCGCGACAGATGTAGAGATGAGGAGTATTAACGACGCGACGCACATGTGGGCACCGCAACATTTTTTCAGAAACGACCCCCAATACTGTTTCCCGCCTCATCGAGATGCCGGCGGGCGCCGCCAACTCATGGAGCAGCCCTTGCCACATTCTAACTCTAAATCTTATGACATAACCAAGCTCGAGATAAATGCTAGCATCGTATAACAACTTCAAATAATATACTTTCACCAAAACCACTGGAATCTCTTGATCAATGAATGTCGATTGTTGAAGCGCATCAATGTATCCAAAACCTAAGCAATCCAACTTGCTAGGCAGCCACGGCACACTGGAGGTTATGGCTAGCCGCAACCGAATGAGCAGGTAAATAGCAGTTTTGAGGCATGTTGGTCTAGGTGTCTTTACTCCATCCCAATACCCTAGCAACCCTTCGCAATGCGCAAGACAATACTCATGTCTCTGCAAATGGACTGTCTCTATATTTCGGCATGCACCTTGCCAATCTTTCCAATGACGGCGATTGGACGTCACTTCCCAGTTCACGATCTTGGTTTGACGCCGTACGACGCCCTCATTCTTAGCAATCGGGCAACCGAGGGAAGTGATGAGTACTTTATCAATGGGGTCTTCAGTGTAGCTACCTAGTTTGTCCAGTTTTATAAAGAAAGGTGATCCTGATTGTGCACCGCTCCGGACAAATTTAAACCACGCCGCTAGTGCTTTTCCCGCTCTATATGTTTTTAACGCGATCGTTGGGGAACAGCGGTATTTAACTTGGTTTAATGCTTGGCAAACATAGAAACCACACTGTGAGCATGGTGCATCAAGCAGATCACGACTCAACATGCTGTGACACCATTTGCACAGCGGCTTGAGGGGGGCATTGTGAATCAGGCATGTTTCAACCTGAGGCAGGCAAAAAAAGGTAGAGTGATATCCCCAGACTAAGCACTCCGGACAGTACCGTACAACCATTGTCGCTGAGAACGGTGCCAGTCGGAACGCTGAGGGGAAATGCATCCTGTAGTCATGCGCCCGACTTGAGGGCAGAGCGCTGGCAACCCTCTCGGGTAGATAGAAAAGCTTATGAACATTCCCAGCGCTTCTTATTTCCAGCCACCGCATTACATCGACAGGATTGACCCCATTGAATCGCGCCAGGCTGGCAATGATTCCGACAGTAGACTCGAATGGATAGGCACGTCGAATAAAAAATGGCAGTTGCTTCACCCCTGCCCTCCTCCATTGAGCATACAAAATTGCGGAAGATTCGATTTCTGCACCACCTCATCGAGCAACTTATCTGGAATGACAATCCTGGAATAGTCATTTTGCGACAGATACCTTAGCAGGTAGCGAATTGATAAAAATAGATGTTCAAGAGGTACGTTGTTCTTATAGCCTCCGGCAGAGGCGGAGTTAAGAGCTTTCCAGAATGAGCCGTGAAGTGGCTCCAGCCTGAACCCCGTTGCAAATGCTTGAGGTGCGAAACCATTGGTATAGGTGATACCTGATTTAGGAGGATATTCCGATTTTTCGTCAAAAGTCTGCAATATTACCGCGAGATCCTGAGCGCTGGTGCAGCCTTTAAACTCGATGAGCTCACTCATGAATCGCGCGATTAGTTGCTCGCTATTTCCAGCATACATGAGATCTTCACGTTGTTTGAAAACAGCTGGCATCGCAAACGATAGTATGGTCATGGTAATCCCTTTACGATCCAGCCTGTTAAACAAATCAAAAAGCACATGCAGATCATGAGGTCGAAGTCTTTGAAACTCGTCAAGAAGCAGCACCCAATGATTGCAAAATTTTTCAGCGCAACGATTAATGACGTGCTCTGATATCCTATCTAACTTACCTACCGGAGTTTCTCGACTTCGAAACTTCACACCTTCCTCCGTGGCTAGCTGATCGAGTATATTGTTTGTGAAGGAACCCTCTTTCTTGACCACCTCAATTTGGATTACATAAGCGCGCGGCATAAACCCGCGAAGCTTGGAGTTGATGGTCTTGATGCACGAAGTTTTTCCCACTCTTGAAAGGCCGTGAAAAATCAGGCCAGTTTGCCGCATGAATATGGCTTCCAATGCCGTGCTGCTTGCTTTTGCTATTGCATTGGTTATTACCGTGAAATCCTTTCTGAACACGGCATGAGCATCCATCTGATCTCTATTCATCAGCAACGCCCCCTGCGGACTGATCAAAGAAATCATCCAGAAACTCCAACTTAGTCACTCCACCGTCAGTGAGCTGAAATGCAGTTCGTTCAATGCTCTCTGAATCGTCACCTGACGAGCTTTGCCCTAATGATGAAAGCTCCCTTTCCATTCGCTGCCATTCCAGTAAGCTTCGCTTATTCCGCTTCCTCAAGAGGTTATCTACAAAGGACATTACAATGTCGTCTTTTCGCGTTATTTCCAGCGTTCTGTCCCTGAGTGCACGATTGATCAGCTTCCGTGTGATTCGACTGTGGGCAGTCTTAGACCAGTAGCCCAATACGCTCAGGCAACCCAGCGATTGCCCATTGGGAAGAATCGCTTCCACTTGCCGAAGGTCTTTGGGGTCAATTTTGACGAGCAGTCGCTGCCCTACTAACTCCAGCGACCTTGATAGAACCTTGTTGGTATACCGAGCCTTATCGATAGTGATGTGCGGGGCCACTCCTGACTCGGCACTTCCTCTGACAATACAGTATTCAACATCCAGGCTTAGCTTAGTTTTGTTAAGGCTCTCTTCCCGCGCCGTCGGAAGGTAAATTGGCACTTTATAATTATTCAAATGCGCTCGAATCAATTCAACAGGACTCATTGAGAAGGTAGAGCCGGACCTGGGGGTTACATTTAAGTTAGCCAACCAAACGTCGAGCAGACATTCAGCCTCGTCCACAAATATCTCATATTTTTCTGCATTACTTTCGGCATCAGTTGCTCGGCCAAATCCGGGTCCACTCCCAGTTGTTGACGGGCTCCGATGCATAACTTGTTCTGCAATCTGCTTAAAAGTGTTTTCAATTATGGATCGCCGTTCAGGTCGTTTAAGTTGACCATAACTTACGGAGAAGCCAATCAATTCCTTTAGCTTAATCTTGATCCTGTCCGCGTGATGCGCCATCGCATTGTCTAAAAAAAGCGCCCCCCACAGCGCTCCCTTCGTTTCCGGAAGCACATAGCCAATCATTCCACTACCTGGAACATAGGATAAGTTCTGCAACTCAGCTTCGTCGCGTGGTTTCCAATTTCCCAGAAAAGCGCTGATCAAAACATCCTCTACGTCTTGAGCCCTTACCTCGCTGCTAAACACGAATCTCGCAGCAAGCACTCCCGTTGACACGGTATCCACAGCGGCCAACAGCCAAAAACGATCTATAACTCTTGATGTGTGAATTCCGGGCAGTGGCTCCGCTTTAACTATGCACATTTGGTCGACTTTGTAGGCATCCAGTTGCACTACGTCAAATGGTAGACTGGGGCTGATCAACCCTTGCTCCCCACTACCTATTTGTGCATGTGTTACGCCAAACTCTCCAAGCGTCGAAGCAGCACACATGAAATCGCTGCGCAGGATTTCATTAATATATTTCTCAATCGTCCTTTGACCTAACCCTTTATGGTTAAATGGCCACTCATCTTCCGTAACACCGGACTCCTTCAGTATCGATCTGAATTTTGCTGCAATGAATTTTCGATCAAATTTCTGACCAGAAAAGTCACTGTGAAATCGGAGAATGAAATTAGAAATTTCAGTCGCAACTGTAGGATGCCTTTCTAATGTCAGCTTAAGAACTCCGCTCAAACCACCCTGCTGCTGGCTTCTCATTGGCTGTACAGGCGCATTCCTCCGATACTCTGTTGTACGCATCTGGGGAATCAGGGCACGATCGCCAAAATATCTACCTTCAGGGTCACGCTGGAGAAATCTATTAGCTAGTCGAGTTTGCTCGGAGTTCGAGATACCACATCGACGATAGATGAAGTTTCCTGTTCTACCCTGGTTAATTAACCGAATAACAGTCAATCTATTGGCAAACACCTCTCTAATATTTTCTTGGAGTGCCTCCGGATTAACATGCATCAGTTCTTCTAGATTGATACCCTTTAAGCGCCCACGAACATTCATGCGCTCACCCATTCGGTGCTGGGACTGAAAAAATACGGTGACAACTCAACTTTAAGACGACCCTCGACAAACATTCTTGCAACAAGATAGTGCACCGTTGCCGTGTCAAAATCTCGTAGTTGCTCGTAGAGGTCACTCATGCGACCTCTGACGCGCTGCCTGATGTAAAATTGAGCCTTGCTTACTATTTCTGGCGGAAGAGAATATTCTTTTCCAGCTGCCAAGCATGCACATACCTTCAGCAGAGGCATTATTTTATATTTGTGCGGAATGATAGTCGCTGGTGTAAATTCTCGCAGCGTTGCACCACAACTGTTGGCGTGCTTTCTCAGCTCGGCCAGATAGTCAAAATTGATTTTTTCTGGAGAATAAAGTAAATGCCATTCTAACGTTCCGTCTACGAGAGTAGCTTCGGATGTCAGTAGGATTTTTCGTGGCGTTTTGGTGGGTAATATACGGAATGCGGGATGAAGGTTAAACTTAAGTACGTCTGGCTGAAACTCCAAAAATGTAAGCCAGTAGCATAGCTCAATGTCGTTAACAATCGTAAGGCTTCTTCGAGCTTTATGGCTATAGACTACCCATGAATTCCCAAAGTGCTGGCCACGATTGGTAAAGTTTGAAACCTTAGAATTGCGCCTAACCACAACCCATCCTCCCTAGCACAAGGAATAGATGGGTCCATGGTGATCTCTCTTATAAGTACTGTGTCGCACAGGTGGAGATGGCCCACTGACAAGATATCAGATGATAACAAGACCCCTAGACTATTTCCTAATAAAAAACCCTCTATTTATTCCATGCTGGCCATGTGTATGGCGCATCGCTATATACATTGATCGATGTCATCATCTACCATTTTTGATCTTTAGTTCATGGCAGAGTCATTACAGCGCTACCACTTGGCTTTTACTTTTCTCCAGCAGTATTGAAAGATAAAAAATTTTAAATTTTGCCGAAAAATCAAAGCCTTAATATTCCGTTCTTTTCGTATTTTCAGTTCGTCCTACTGATGATCAAAGCTGCTTTATAGAAAATCGGTCTATCAGACCGCTTACTTGGTGGCATTCGTGAATATATGCTTCGCGTGTGTGAAGGAAGCCATAGAGCCGGTGCCATGAGCGCTACAAACCCAAAGGACAACAATAACGTGCCGATCGAGGCTGCCGAAACGGATCAGGACAGTGTGTCTGGCCGTCGCACTCGGCTGATCAAGAAGCTCGATTTCGAGTCCTCTCAGGGTTATCTGCCCTTCACCAACGAAGAGTTTTTCGAGCAGTCGAACCCTATCGTTCGGTCAGCGCTTTTTTCTGTTGGCAACACGAAGGGCGTTTACGAAGAGTGGACACCGATCTTCGGCATTGGAGCCGGGAACATTTTCTACCGCGGCCCTTTTCTATCGGTTGACCATGAGATTGTTCTTGCGCGCCTGATGGTTCTCGCCAGGGGCAAATCGCTTACCAAGCCGATCGCTTTGTATGTGGCCGATGTAGTGCGTTGGCTGAAGCTAGGCGAATCAGGCCCAAACTTTGCGAAGGCCAAGCGGATACTTGATGACCTCGGTCGAGCACAGCTCAGAGTGTCCCACCGCCCTGCCCTGCGCCGTCTGTACCAGTTGCTTACAGCACCTCAAGAAGGCCGGCCTGATGGCAAATTCTTCAAGGACTATATCGACAACCTGTACGGTCCTCATCTGAAGTCCTTGGCATCCGCCCTCGAAAAGAAAGAAGAGTACGAGATCGATCTGCGGTTCGTGATGAAGATGTCCAAGCACAACATCACGGGTCGAATGCTGGTCAACCTAGATCCTATGGCAGCCGTATTCTTTGACGGCGTAAACACGACTCTAGTGCCATTTGAGGTTTGGGAGGAGCTGGATGGTTACGGCAAGAAATTGTTGCCGTATATCGCGTCTCATCGAGACGGGGTATTCC
>NZ_BATI01000075.1 GCF_000467105.1 Aquipseudomonas alcaligenes NBRC 14159 | reverse complement strand
CCCTTGAGGGGCTTGTCGGCGCGCGTCGCTTCTAGAGTATCGAGGTCATAGATCAGGTCGCTGACCTGCAGCTGACGTTTTCCTCCGCCAAGGCTGCGGCGCAACACTGCTTCAATGCGAGCCGCTAGCTCAGAGAGGGCGAAGGGCTTCACCAGATAGTCGTCTGCTCCGGATTGGAAGCCTTGTAGCCGGTCATCTAGTTGGTCGCGGGCGGTGAGCATTGGGTGCCCGCAGAATTCGGAAAAAATCGTACGCTAAGCCGCGCCATGTGCTTGCGCGCGAGCGCTCTCAAGAGGATGGTCCCTCGTACTTCCGAAAAGCGCGCCAAAGCACAACGTCATAGACGACCTTGAGTAGGCCGCAGGCCACCAGCGGCGCCGCCAGCCAGCCGGCGGCGAATAGGGCGCCGCCAATGGCGGGGCTCGCTATGGCATTGAGGCGCTTTACCGCACCGCCGTAGTTGTTTTCCCAGTGGCTGACGATCAGCTTCTCGGACAGGCCGGTGAGTTTGGCCGGATCGCATGAAAGAGGTTTCAGTTCGTAAGGCATCTTGGCTTCCTCAGCAAGGTGGATCGGAAACGGCGCGACGAAGGCTGACTCGATCAGGTTCAGCCTTGGTTCGGAAATACCAGCCACCCCGCCAATCCCGCCGCGAGGATCACGACGACGACGTTGAGCTTGTTCTTCCAGGCATAAAGGAATGCCAAGCCTGCGGCGAAAATCGACATGCCCACCGTCAACGATGGGACACGTTCAGCAGTGACCTGCGCCAAGTCGATGGTGGTTGCGCCGATCAGGCCGACTACCCCAGCCGCGACGCCGTCCAGAAAGGCGTGCAGCCGTTTGTTCTCCACGACCGCCTCCAGCCGGTCGTAGAAAATCAGCGAGAACGCAAAGGCCGGAAGAAAGACACCCACCGTCATGGCCACCGCCCCGATCGGCCCCCCCGCCACATAGCCGACGAACGTGGCGAAGATGATGAGGGGTGCCGGTAGCACACCGGACAGCGCCAGGCCGTCCAGGAACTGCCCATCCGTCATCCATCCGCGCCCGACGGCGTCGTTGCGAACGAACGGAATCGCTGTGTAGGCGCCGCCGAAGGTGAGCAAGCCGGCCTTCAGGCCCGACGCGAAGATGAGCAGCACCGAGGCCTGGCCCTGAACGACCGCTTCCACAAGCTTCGCTGTCGGTGCAGCCCACAAAGCCACGGCCGCGGCCAGCGCCACCGCCGCCAGTGTCACCAAGAGCGCTGAGGCCCGATGATTCAGCACGAGCAGGGCGTACACAAGGCCGCCCGCCGGCAGGGTGATCCAGAAGTCGACACGACCTATGGCTGCCAGCGCGCAAACGATGGCAATGACCCACAACCAGCGATCAAGCAGGATGTGCTCGCCGATACGGTGCACGGCGCGCACGATCAGGGCGATCACAGCCGCCTGCACGCCAAGGAACGCCGCGCCCAGCGCGGTACCCACGAATTCAATCTGGAAGTACAACCAGGACAGCGCGAACATCAGCAAGAATCCGGGAAGCATGAAACCGAGTCCCGCCAGCACGCCCCCCAGCCGCCCCTTTGCTCGGATGCCCAAATGAACGCATATTTCATGCGCTTCGGGTCCGGGCAGCACCTGCATCACCGCAAGCAGCTTGTTGAAGCGTTTGCTGGAGATCCAGCGTTCCTCGTCCACGAGCTCGCGGCGCAACATGTCGATCTGAGCCACAGGCCCGCCCCATGCGAGCAAGCCGAACTTGAGGAAGCGCGCGAAGAGCTGTGGGTAGCTCATGGGTGGAGGGACGGCTTCAGTCGTGGCATCCGTCGCCTTGCTCGGGCGATACGACTCTTCATTCGCAACGCTCATAGATCTTCTCCTTGTAGTTCAACAGTAACCAGTCAAATACGGAAGTTGGCCAACAAGCCGTCGAATACGGCCGAAGCCTGCGGCCAGCAGCAGGTCGTCTTGGGTGATGTCCCAGAAAGACGGACGGGCCGGGCGTGGTTGCGCGGCGGTCTGAGGACTGGTCGGGGCGTTCACGTTGTTTTGTCCTCGTAACTCTTCAATAGCCAATCAAAAATTTCGCACGCGCGGGCAAGCAGCGCGTCGTCATCGGGTTCCGATGCGCGCAAGCCGGCGAGCAGCGATTCGATGCCCAGCGCTTCTGCTACCGGCAGCCCGCCCAAATCCAGGCAATGCACGAGCTTGCCCAGGCGTACCAGTGCAGGGGCGGAATCAAGTCCGAAACTCGCCAGCAGCGTCTCGAAGGTGACCTTGGTGCCCACATGACTGAAGGCGGCGCCGTCGAAATCGAAGCCGAGCCAGCCATTGCGGCAGTCGGAGGGACTCGCCAGCCAGACGATGCGCGCGCTCGGGTCGATGAACCGCCGGATCAGCCAGGCCGAAGCGAGTCGGTCCACCCACGGGCGCGCCCGCGTGGCCCAGGTCCGACCCTGATAGTCGGCGCGGTTCAGCCGCGGAATATCCGTCTGCCGGGCGGTCGGCTCGTCGGGAGACATACGGCGGGTGATCGCGTCGCGCAGGTCGTCCAGCAGGCTCAAGGTCTGCCGCTGCGCCTCGCCGGGGAAGAAGTCGATGCGGTTCACCTGCTCGAAGCGGCGCACGAGCGGCTGGAGCTTGCGCATGGCATCGGCGCCGTCCGGGGATGCCAGGTTACGCCCGAGCGCTTTGATCTCCTCGGCGATGCTGGCGTACTCCTCGCCCCGGTCGAACAGGGCGCGTAGCGCGGCCTTCTGAGCTTCGTCACACCCCGACAGTCGATAGACCTGGCCGCTGCCCCCGACTTCCACCGCCTGCGCCGCCACTTCGCCCAGCGTCGCCGCACTGTCCGCCGAGTCGGGCAGCAGATAGACCCCGTCGCGCAGCGTTGCGCAGCCCTGCGCTTTGACAGAACGCCAGACGCGCATGCGGCCGGTCGATGCCTTGGTGGGCAGGCTGACGAATAGGGCAAGAAAGCTCAAGCACGGGCTCCTTCGTCAAAAAGATGATTAATGTTACAAATACTACAATAAGTTATATCTAATACACAACTCATGTCGGAGCGTCAATTTAAGGCATACCCTAACTGGATGTCAGGAATGGCCACGCTGCGCCGTCAGGGGTCGTCTCAGAAAACGGAAAATAAAGCACGCTAAGCGTGCGTGGAGGCTGGCACCCAGCGGTACAGCGTCGGAATGGACACGCCGAGGTTCTTGGCCACGTCCTTGGGCGGCACCCCGCTGGCCAGCAGCTTCTTGGCCGACTCGATCTTGCTGTCGGTCATCTTCGGCTTGCGGCCGCCTTTGCGGCCGAGCTGCTTGGCGACTTCCAGCCCGGCGCGGGTGCGCTCGACGGTCAGCTCGCGCTCCATTTCGGCAAGGCTCGCCATGACGTGGAAGAAGAACCGCCCGGATGGTGTGCCGGTGTCGATGGAGTCGGTGAGGCTCCTGAACTGGACACCGTGCTTGTGCAGATCGCCGACCAGATCGACCAGTTGCTTGACCGACCGGCCCAGCCGGTCGAGCTTCCAGACGACCAAAGTATCGCCTTCGCGCAGCATTTCGAGCGTCTTGGCCAAGCCAGGCCGGTCTGCCCGCGTGCCACTCACCTTGTCCTCGAAGACCTTTTTACATCCGGCCTTGCTCAAGGCTTCGCGTTGCAGCTCCAGGTTCTGATCCTGCGTCGAGACGCGCGCATAGCCAATCAACATGGCTTGTCTCGCGCCCGGTCGATGCGTTCCTGCATCGCCTGCATCACTTCTTCGTGGGTGTACGATCTGGCGTTGGCGTCGGTGGCTTGCCGCAGGGCTTCCTCAACCTCGCGCGTCATCCGCTCGTAATCCTCCGGCCACAGCGCTTGCTCCATGCGCAGCGACGCCTGACCCAGCAGGTGCAGCAGGCTGAACAGCCGCATGTCGTTGGTGGCGACGATGCGCTCCCGAATCTGCTCCTGAATAGCTTCGCTAGCCCGATGCGCTTGTGGTGTGGCAGTCCCCTCGTAGTCAGCGGGGAATTCCGCTTCCTCGGCAATCCTTGCCCAGGCGCTGGCCAGCGCCTCGATGGTTGACGTGCTCATTTCCGCCGCTCCTGTGCTCTTTGGCGAATCAACCGGCCAAGGGGCCTCGACGCGAAAACCAGCAGCATCACGCCTATCGGATACCAGGTCGAGAAGACCACCAAGGCATCGAAGGCTGGCCGTCCGGTGTTGGTAGGCAGTACGGCGGTCACAGCCATCAACCCGCCGACCGTCCAGATGATGCGCCACACGTAGGGCATCACGCGGGGCACGTAGCCGTCATCGAAAGCGGTCTGGTAGTAGCGGCGCAGGCCGCGCTCGGCAAGCGCCTGGCGCTGCCGCTCCGACAGCGCATCCGTCCGGCCATACCAGCGCCGGAATGGTGGACAGCGCAGCAGCAAAGGGGTGAAGAGGATCATCACCGCCACGATCGCGACACCCCACGCCATGACGGCGCCGGCATCGGGCCGCTTGGCGTTCTCGATCACGGGCGCGAAGACGCCCGGAGCACCGATCATCTAGAACAGCGCAATGTGCTGATGGAAGGAGAGCTTCATTTGCTCATCCACTTGCGCAGCAGGCGCTTTTTCAGGGAGGCGCGTTCTTGCGGGTTGCGTCCCTTGTGATTGGCGATGCGATCCGCCGTGGCGGCCTGGCGCTTGACGGGCCAGTAGGAGCGGCCATCCTTGCCCATCGACCAGACGCTGCTGGCCTGGTTTTCCAGCAGGGGCAGATGGGCGCTCAGGGCTTCGGGCGACGCGCTGGTCAGCGCCGTGCGCTCACGGGTGCGCCAGCGCTGATGCCAGAGCTTCTTGTCCTCGCGCTCGCTGCCGCAGGTCGTGTGCCCGACGATGGGTGTTTTGCGGCGGCTGCGGCTCATAACGTAGTGGTCTCCAAGAACATTCAGGACTGATCCCAGGCGTCGATGGTCAAGACCTGATCGGCAGGACAGGCGGCTACGCGGTCGGGAACTGGATGGTGTTCAGTCTCATGCCGACCCCATTCGATTGATCGCGTCGCTTGCGGCACGCTGCGACGCAAGGAGGTTTGCGACCTGGTTTAGCAGCCGTGTCCGCTGCATGTCTGTTACCTATCTCCCCGACCGCTCATTGGACCAACTCCAGAGATTGGGCTCTATCGCTCAGCCAATACGAAACCGGCATTGGCTGATGCCACAACCGAGACGAACACAAATGGCTCGGTACCTGTATTTCGCGCCCCGTGCACTTGGCCCGGTCTTGCCACGGCTATCTCACCTTCCCTGAGGGCACGAACAATCCCATTGCCCTGAAAGTAATCAGCCATTCCCGACAAAACAGTCCACGTGTCTTGGCCGTGAGGATGAATGTGAGCCGCAATTTCCTGCCCGGGATGGACATGCCAAACCACGATAATTGAGTCTCGGGTTTCAAGCACAACGGAACGAATAGGCTCGCCTTCGGACGGCTGAACATACTCGGCTACAGAAAATATTCTCGATTCAACAGTCATCGGAGATCCCTCTTTCACAGTGCCCCCAGACAGGCTGGATATGAGTTCTAACTCGAATTTGAACGGGAGGCTGGTCGTGCGGTCGTGCAGTTGCCGATGAGCGTGTCGGCTGCTGCCTCCTTGCCCACCAGCGAACTCACGTCCGTTGCGGCCATCCAGAAGGTCTTGCCCGAGCGCGGCTCATAGGTCGCGGGATCGAACACGCCAGAGGGGCCGAACATCGGCGGCTTGATTGGTCATGGCTCCATGCCTTTGTCGTTACGGTCTTCATCGTCGGCATCCTGACGCACGGCGGGCAATTGCTGGAGCAACGCCGGCAGCCATTCCTGTACCGTCTCCCACACCACATCGAGGTTGATGTCGAAATAGCCGTGAGCCATGCGATTACGCATATTGCGCATGCTGCGCCACGGCACGTCGGCATGCGCCTGGGTGAACTCGACGTAGCCATCCATCACCTTTGTGGCCGCCTCGCCGATGACGATCAGGCTCATGATGACGGCCTGCTGGGTGCGCTTGTCGGCCAAGAAGTCGTCCTTGGCCATCCCTTCCACGAAGCTGCGCGCATCGGTTGCGGCCTGCTGAATGTGGTCGAGGTAATCGGGCAGGCGGTTCTCGCTCATATCGGTTGCGCCTCCGCGAGCACCTTGGCCCGGAACTTCGGCGGCAGGTCGCCGGGAGTCAGCAGATCGACGTCAACGCCGAGCAGCGATTTCAGTTCTTCTTCCAAATCGCCCAAGTCCAACAACGTGGCACCGGGCAGCGCATCGACCAACAGGTCGAGGTCGCTGCCATCCCGGTCGGTGCCATGCAGCACCGAGCCGAAGACGCGCGGGTTCGCGGCGCGAAAGCGGCCTACCGCTTCACGCACTGCGCTTCGCTTCATGTCAAGCACAACAGACGGTCGCATGGGCATCCTTTCTTATCGAAACTCGTTGAGATGATATGCAATCAAGAATAGAATTTCAAGAACTATTTTCGAGAATCGCAATGCCTTGATTCCCGTGCCGCGCC
>NZ_BATI01000076.1:2500-5356 GCF_000467105.1 Aquipseudomonas alcaligenes NBRC 14159 | reverse complement strand
GGGGATAGGAGCTTGACGATGACCTACTCTCACATGGGGAAGCCCCACACTACCATCGGCGATGCGTCGTTTCACTACTGAGTTCGGGATGGGATCAGGTGGTTCCAACGCTCTATGGTCGTCAAGCAATTCGGTTGCTGTGTCGGTGTTAAGTCGCCACAGCGAATTGGGTATGTGATCTTGGCTTTGCGGTTCTTAGCGAACTTTCGGTTCGTTTGTCGACTTCACCATCACCGACAATCTACAGATTGTTTGGGTGTTATATGGTCAAGCCTCACGGGCAATTAGTATTGGTTAGCTCAACGCCTCACAGCGCTTACACACCCAACCTATCAACGTCGTAGTCTTCGACGGCCCTTTAGGGAGCTCAAGGCTCCAGTGAGATCTCATCTTGAGGCAAGTTTCCCGCTTAGATGCTTTCAGCGGTTATCTTTTCCGAACATAGCTACCCGGCAATGCCACTGGCGTGACAACCGGAACACCAGAGGTTCGTCCAACCCGGTCCTCTCGTACTAAGGTCAGCCCCTCTCAAATCTCAAACGTCCACGGCAGATAGGGACCGAACTGTCTCACGACGTTCTAAACCCAGCTCGCGTACCACTTTAAATGGCGAACAGCCATACCCTTGGGACCGGCTTCAGCCCCAGGATGTGATGAGCCGACATCGAGGTGCCAAACACCGCCGTCGATATGAACTCTTGGGCGGTATCAGCCTGTTATCCCCGGAGTACCTTTTATCCGTTGAGCGATGGCCCTTCCATACAGAACCACCGGATCACTAAGACCTACTTTCGTACCTGCTCGACGTGTCTGTCTCGCAGTCAAGCGCGCTTTTGCCTTTATACTCTACGACCGATTTCCGACCGGTCTGAGCGCACCTTCGTACTCCTCCGTTACTCTTTGGGAGGAGACCGCCCCAGTCAAACTGCCCACCATACACTGTCCTCGATCCGGATGACGGACCAGAGTTAGAACCTCAAGCATGCCAGGGTGGTATTTCAAGGATGGCTCCACGCGAACTGGCGTCCACGCTTCAAAGCCTCCCACCTATCCTACACAAGCAGGCTCAAAGTCCAGTGCAAAGCTACAGTAAAGGTTCACGGGGTCTTTCCGTCTAGCCGCGGATACACTGCATCTTCACAGCGATTTCAATTTCACTGAGTCTCGGGTGGAGACAGCGCCGCCATCGTTACGCCATTCGTGCAGGTCGGAACTTACCCGACAAGGAATTTCGCTACCTTAGGACCGTTATAGTTACGGCCGCCGTTTACCGGGGCTTCGATCAAGAGCTTCGCTTGCGCTAACCCCATCAATTAACCTTCCGGCACCGGGCAGGCGTCACACCCTATACGTCCACTTTCGTGTTTGCAGAGTGCTGTGTTTTTAATAAACAGTCGCAGCGGCCTGGTATCTTCGACCGGCATGAGCTTACGGAGCAAGTCCTTCACCCTCACCGGCGCACCTTCTCCCGAAGTTACGGTGCCATTTTGCCTAGTTCCTTCACCCGAGTTCTCTCAAGCGCCTTGGTATTCTCTACCCAACCACCTGTGTCGGTTTGGGGTACGGTTCCTAGTTACCTGAAGCTTAGAGGCTTTTCCTGGAAGCATGGCATCAACCACTTCATGTCCAAAAGGACACTCGTCATCAGTTCTCGGCATTAAGACCCCGGATTTACCTAAGATCTCTGCCTACCACCTTAAACACGGACAACCAACGCCGTGCTGGCCTAGCCTTCTCCGTCCCCCCATCGCAGTAACTAGAAGTGCAGGAATATTAACCTGCTTCCCATCGACTACGCATTTCTGCCTCGCCTTAGGGGCCGACTAACCCTGCGTCGATTAACGTTGCGCAGGAAACCTTGGTCTTTCGGCGTGCGAGTTTTTCACTCGCATTGTCGTTACTCATGTCAGCATTCGCACTTCTGATACCTCCAGCAAGCTTCTCAACTCACCTTCACAGGCTTACAGAACGCTCCTCTACCGCATCACTTACGTGATACCCGTAGCTTCGGTGTATGGTTTGAGCCCCGTTACATCTTCCGCGCAGGCCGACTCGACTAGTGAGCTATTACGCTTTCTTTAAAGGGTGGCTGCTTCTAAGCCAACCTCCTAGCTGTCTAAGCCTTCCCACATCGTTTCCCACTTAACCATAACTTTGGGACCTTAGCTGACGGTCTGGGTTGTTTCCCTTTTCACGACGGACGTTAGCACCCGCCGTGTGTCTCCCATGCTCGGCACTTGTAGGTATTCGGAGTTTGCATCGGTTTGGTAAGTCGGGATGACCCCCTAGCCGAAACAGTGCTCTACCCCCTACAGTGATACATGAGGCGCTACCTAAATAGCTTTCGAGGAGAACCAGCTATCTCCGGGCTTGATTAGCCTTTCACTCCGATCCACAGGTCATCCGCTAACTTTTCAACGGTAGTCGGTTCGGTCCTCCAGTCAGTGTTACCTAACCTTCAACCTGCCCATGGATAGATCGCCCGGTTTCGGGTCTATACCCAGCGACTAAAGCGCCCTATTAAGACTCGCTTTCGCTACGCCTCCCCTATTCGGTTAAGCTCGCCACTGAATATAAGTCGCTGACCCATTATACAAAAGGTACGCAGTCACCCAACAAAGTGGGCTCCCACTGCTTGTACGCATACGGTTTCAGGTTCTATTTCACTCCCCTCTCCGGGGTTCTTTTCGCCTTTCCCTCACGGTACTAGTTCACTATCGGTCAGTCAGTAGTATTTAGCCTTGGAGGAT
This sequence comes from Aquipseudomonas alcaligenes NBRC 14159, assembly GCF_000467105.1. Classification (GTDB taxonomy): domain Bacteria; phylum Pseudomonadota; class Gammaproteobacteria; order Pseudomonadales; family Pseudomonadaceae; genus Aquipseudomonas; species Aquipseudomonas alcaligenes. The sequence continues at coordinate 2,606 of NZ_BATI01000076.1, read as the reverse complement.
GGTCCCCCCATATTCAGACAACGTTTCACGTGCGCCGTCCTACTCGATTTCACTTCTAAGATTCTTTCGCGTACAGGGCTATCACCCACTATGGCCGCACTTTCCA
>NZ_BATI01000077.1 GCF_000467105.1 Aquipseudomonas alcaligenes NBRC 14159 | reverse complement strand
CCTTAGCGCCACGCTCTAGCTTGAGGTTTCCACCTTGGTACGTTCAGATGGCGTTTGGGGTCTACCCCGTTAGCACAGACACCTTCGAGTAAGCTCGGCTCGACAAAGGCAAAACCGTCAGTCTGAACCACGCTGCTCGCTTTATGGCAGCTGAACGAATTCAAGGTTGGCCGTGCCGGAAAATACGTGGTTTAAGCAGAGGCGACCGTCCAGCAGGAGTGAAAAACCTACTGGAGCGAGATTTCACAAAGCTTGAACCGGAGCGCAAGTGGGTCACGGACATCTCGGGAATAGCCGCGCTGGAAGGCAAACTCTTCCTATGCGCAGCACTCGACTTGTACAGCAAGAAGGTGACCGGTTGACCACCCGTCTCTTGGTCCAGATCACCGCGATTGTCATCCGCAAGATCATTGCCGAGACCAAGTGGACGTCGCCCGGCGTACACCGCCACGCCTGCGACAGGCTGTCGAGCGTGTTCAAGGCAGCGGTCCAGGACGCGATCATCGCGCGCAATCCAGTCAGTTCCATCAGTCGACCGAAAGTCGCCAAGAAGGTGGTTGACCCGTTCACCCGGGAAGAGGCGGAGCAGATCATCAGTCACCTCTATGCCAACCTCACCGGCCTGGTGCGGATCTATGCCTGCTACTTCGAGTTCGCATTATTCACCGGCATGCGACCTGGCGAGATCATGGCCCGGCGCTGGAAGGAGGTCGACTTTCAGGGAAGGGGCGCGCACGTGTGCAGGGTTCAGGTTGACAGAGAGATTCACGATCGCGTGAAGACCAAGGCCAACCGGCACGTGCTGTTGAATGACCGGGCCATGCGCGCCCTGTAGGAAGCCAAGCCACTGACCATGGCTCGCAGCGGGTTCGGGTTCGTTTTCGCCCCCGCGACCCTCGAAAGGACAGCGACTGGATCAGAACCGACTCGACACCCCGCAAGTACTTCACGCTCGTCTGTCGCGCCCAGGGCATAAGAGTGCGTCGACAGTACGACACCCGGCACACCTACGCGACGATGAGCCTGATGGCCGGCATGAGCCCCGCCTTCATTGCCAACCAGCTCGGCCACAGTGTAAAAATGCTGCTCTCCACTTATGCGAAGTGGCCCAACTCCATCTCGAACTAGGCCGAACTCCAGAAGCTGGAACCGCATCAAGGTGGTACGAAATTGGTACAGCCGATTTGACTACCCACCTGTAAACCGCGTCGATCTTGCCCCTTGTTGGCACGCCGCGACATTTCCTTATAAGATCGCGCCTCCCCCATTTGTCGCCCCCAAGCGGCTCCAGCCGCCGTGTGGGCTGCTTTTTCCCGGAAAAAACGGGCCGCGACAGCTGTCGAATTAAGGTAGTGAAGAAGATGAGCGCCAGGCACTTTCTCTCGTTGATGGATTACAGCCCCCAGGAACTGGGCGGGCTGATCCGTCGAGCCATCGAGCTGAAGGACCTGCGCAAGCGAAGCATCGCCCATGAGCCGCTGCAGGGCCGGGTGCTGGGGATGATTTTCGAAAAGGCCTCCACCCGTACCCGCCTGTCCTTCGAGGCCGGCATGATCCAGCTCGGCGGCCAGGCCATCTTCCTCTCCCCGCGCGACACTCAACTGGGCCGTGGCGAGCCGATCGGCGACACCGCCATCGTCATGTCGAGCATGCTCGACGCGGTGATGATCCGTACCTTCGCCCACAGCAACCTCACCGAGTTCGCCGCGCACAGCACGGTGCCGGTGATCAACGGTCTGTCCGACGACCTGCACCCCTGCCAGCTGCTGGCCGACATGCAGACCTTCCAGGAAGCGCGCGGCAGCATTGCCGGCAAGACCGTGGCCTGGATCGGCGACGGCAACAACATGTGCAACAGCTACCTGGAAGCGGCCGTGCAGTTCGACTTCCAGCTGCGCATCGCCTGCCCCGAAGGCTACGAGCCGAAGGCCGAGTTCCTCGCCCTGGCCGGCGACCGTGCGCGCATCGTTCGCGACCCGCGCGAAGCGGTGGCCGGTGCCCATCTGGTCAGCACCGACGTGTGGACCTCGATGGGCCAGGAGGAGGAAAGCGCCAAGCGCCTCAAGCTGTTCGCCCCCTACCAGGTCAACCGCGCCCTGCTGGATGCGGCAGACCCGCAGGTGATCTTCCTGCACTGCCTGCCCGCCCACCGCGGCGAGGAAATCAGCAGCGACCTGCTGGACGACCCGCGCTCGCTGGCCTGGCAGCAGGCGGAGAACCGCCTGCACGCGCAGAAGGCGCTGCTGGAGCTGCTGGTGGCACCGGGCCTGCAACGCGCATGAGCCAGCTGCTGCTGTCCCTGCGCGGCCTGGCCTGCGGCTATCAGGGACACCGCATCGTGCAGTCGCTCGAACTGCACCTGAATGCCGGCGACATCGGTTGCCTGCTCGGCCCCTCCGGTTGTGGCAAGACCACCACCCTGCGCGCCATCGCCGGTTTCGAGTCGGTACAGGAAGGCGAGATCGAGCTGGGTGGCGCGGTGATTTCTCGCCCCGGCTTCACCCTGGCACCGGAGAAGCGCCGCATCGGCATGGTGTTCCAGGACTACGCCCTGTTCCCCCACCTCTCGGTGGCGGACAACGTGGCCTTCGGCATCCGCAAGCACCCCGACTGCGCGCGCATCACCGCCGAGCTGCTGGAGCTGGTCAAACTCGGCCACCTGGGCCAGCGTTTTCCCCATGAACTGTCCGGCGGCCAGCAGCAGCGCGTGGCATTGGCCCGCGCGCTGGCCCCCGAACCGCAGCTGCTGCTGCTCGACGAACCCTTCTCCAACCTCGATGGCGAGCTGCGCCGGCGTCTCAGCCACGAGGTCCGCGACATCCTCAAGGCCCGCGGCACCAGCGCCATCCTGGTCACCCACGACCAGGAAGAAGCCTTCGCCGTCAGCGACCAGGTGGGCGTGTTCAACCAGGGCCGCCTGGAGCAGTGGGACACCCCCTTCAACCTCTACCACGAGCCGGCCTCGCCCTTCGTCGCCAGCTTCGTCGGCCAGGGCTATTTCATCCGCGGCCAGCTACTGAGCCCGGATACGGTGCAGACCGAGCTGGGCGTCATCCACGGCAACCGCGCCTACACCATGGCGCCGGGCAGCTCGGTGGACGTGCTGCTGCGCCCGGACGACATCGTCCCCGATGCCGACAGCGCCCTGCAGGCGCAGATCGTCGGCAAGACCTTCCTCGGCGCCGCCACCCTGTACCGCCTGCAGCTGCCCACCGGCAGCCAGCTGGAAGCGATCTTCCCCAGCCACGCCGACCACCAACCCGGTCAGCAGGTGGGAATTCGCGTCGCCGCCGACCACCTGGTGGTATTCCCCGCCCCCGGCAGCGTGGCCGCCCAGGTCAACCTGCCGGAGTCCGGCGTGCGCCGCTACAGCAGCAGCTGATCCCGCGCCCGCCGTCCGGGCGGTTCAGACCGTAGGGCGGGTGAAACCCACACAGCCATCCCACTGCGCCCGCCAGAGGCCCACACGGTCAGCATCAGCGCCTACAGAAACAGTTTGCCGCTGGCCACCAGCACGGCCTGGCCGGCGATCTTCACCCGCTCGCCCTGCAGCCGGCAGTGCAACTCGCCGCCGCGCGCCGAACACTGGTAGGCGCTCAGCTCAGTTTTGCCGAGACGTTCTGCCCAGTAAGGCGCCAGGATGCAGTGGGTCGAACCGGTGACCGGGTCCTCGTCGATGCCGATGCCCGGCGCGAAGTAGCGCGAAACGAAGTCATGCTCGCGCCCCGCCGCCGTGACGATCACCCCAAGGCCCGGCAGCTTCGCCAGCGCCGCCAGGTCCGGCTGGCAATCACGCACTGCCTGCTCCGACTCCAGCAGCGCCAGCAGCTCCTTGCCAACCTGCACGGCCTGCACCGGCTGGCCGAGGATGGTGGCGACCTCGGCGGCCAGATCCGCCGGCTCCAGCCCCATGGCCGGGAAATCCAGCACCAGGCGACCCGCCTCGCGCGCCACGGCCAGGGCGCCGGACATACAGCTGAACTCCAGGCACTCGCCCGTCTCGCCATACAGTTCGAACAGCGCGTGCGCGGTCGCCAGGGTGGCGTGGCCGCACAGCGGCACCTCGCAGGCCGGGGTGAACCAGCGGATGCGCCAGCCCGAGCCTTCGCGCACGGTGAAGGCGGTCTCGGCCTGATTGTGCTCGGCGGCGATGCGCTGCATCAGCTCGTCTTCCAGCCAGGCATCCAGCCGGTAGACCACGGCCGGGTTGCCGCGAAACGGCCGATCGGTGAAGGCGTCGATCTGATGAAATTCGAGTTGCATGCTGCGCTCCCTGACAGTCGGTGGTGGCCCGCCAGCATGCCGCAGGGCGTGGCCGCCAGCCCGGTACAGTCGCGCCCGATTGCGCCACTACAGCTGCACTGTCCGGAGGCAGCGCGAACGAGCGCGGTGCAGGCGGTTAATCGCGAAAGACTCTAAGAAGTTATTAATCTTTAATAAATCAGTAACTTGAAAGTTCTGGCACGCGGCCTGCTATAGCCGATCCCGGTCAGCACAACGGCGTGTCTGCCACTCAACCGACAACGACGTCACAGCAGCCCTTCCCGATTCGGGAGCGCGGCGCTGTGGCGTTTTTTTTTGCGTTATTTGGCCAACAGGAAAGACCACCCATGTGCATGAAACCGACACTGCTGTCGCTCGCCATCGCCTCCGCCACCCTCGCCCAGGGCGCCTTCGCCGCCGAGGAGCTGAGCAACCTGTTCACCCAGGGCAAA
>NZ_BATI01000078.1 GCF_000467105.1 Aquipseudomonas alcaligenes NBRC 14159 | reverse complement strand
AGCTTGTCCAGCTTCTACGCCGTGCGGCTGTACGAGCTCATGAGCCAGTTCCTCAAGCTCGGCCAGCGCGAGTGCACCCTCGATCAGCTGCGCCAGATGCTCGACCTGGGCGACAAGTACCAGGACGTGAAGAACCTCCGCGTGCGGGTGCTCGATCCGGCGCTCAAGGAGCTGAACGCCGGCACTGACCTGGCAGTGACGGCAGAGCCGCGCCGCCAGGGCCGCAAGATCGTGGGCTTCAGCTTCACCATCACCAAGAACGACCAGCTACCGCTGAACCTGGAGGCCGCATGCAACTGAACACCAACGACCGCGACGCGCTGCTGCGCCTCGCTGAGCGCGCCACCGAGGTGGCCGCGTGGGCTGAGCCACGCGACCCCTGGGAACGCTCCAGGATCGAGGCCGCGCTCCAGGAGCTGGCCGAGGAGCTGCGCGCCTGGGGCGAGCAGCTGACCGAGTACGCTCAGGGGCTGGAGAGCGCGTTGGGCGGCGGCCCAGACGCTGTGCAGCGGGACGATTTCCGCCTATAGTCGTTTCTAGTAATGATCTAGAAATGACCGGAGGCGGGTATGGCTGATTTGTTCGATCACCTGGAGGACGCGGAGCGCGCCCAGGGCGTGGCCGACCCGGCTGCCGTCCTGACTGATGACCAGCTGGAAGAGGGCGGCCTGCGCCAAGTCCGGGCCTTCGTCCGCACCAGGGCGAGCCGCAACGCGCTGCGCGTGCAGAAGCACCGCGAGAAGGCTGCCGCCGAGGGGTTAGGACAGGTCAACGTGGTGGCCCCAGAGGCCGCCAGGGACGTGCTCAAGGCCATAGCGAAGCGCACGGCAGGGGGTGAGCCCCTGGAGGCCGTCCTGCGCGATCTGGCGGGCCTACAGCGCCCCCAGGCGGTGCCGGGGCCGGCACCTGCACCTGCACCGAAAGTTGACACATCGCCAGCGCCTGAGCGCCCGTCGAAGCTGCCAGAGGCTGACGCCCTGGTGGTCGCTGCCGCGCACGCGCCGGGCCTGCGCGGCTGGCTCATTCGCCGCCTGGCAGGCGTCTGATGTCAGGAGGACGCCGGCCCGGATTTCCGACCATAGTCGGAATCCAGGGCGCTGCGCGCCTCCTGGATGGCCTGCTCGATGCTGAGCGATCCCGCGACATAGCGCTGCACCAGGTCGCCCGCCAGCGGCGTCTGAGGGCCGCTGGTGAGCGCCTGCGACGCCCTGGCCAGGCGTGCTGCCTCGGCCCGCGTCACCGGCCACCCATCCCGCGAGGGCGATGCCTGGGCGGGTCAGGGTCACGGCCCTGGCCCCTGGCGTGCTCCAGGACGGTTTCGCGGGGCTGCTCATGCCACTGGCCAGTGCCATCGTGCAGCCACTGCACGCGCAGCGCCTTGTCAGGCTCTGGCGTGTCGCGCCGGTAGCGCTCGCCGTCCCGCTCGTACTCGTACCAGCGCGCCTGCTGGATGCGCTGTATGCCGTCCAGGAGCCGCTGCTGGTTGCTCAGCAGCCCAGCCAGGGGCGTACCACCCTGCCGCTGCTTCTCGGCCTGCTGGGGGCCTTCCTGGAGCTGCTGCCGGGGTCTGTGCTTGGCGTCGTACTCCCGGCCCGCCCGGATCGACACGGCGTAGGGCTCCATGCCCTGGTCGAACTCGCGTTCGACCTTCGCCTCCACCGCCTTCACCGAGTGCTCGGCCAGGGCCAGCGCCTTGGCCGCTTCGCTGTCGGCATGGCGCAGCCGCGCCGCCTCCTGCTCGGCGGCTTTCGCTGCCTCGGCCCACGCCCGCGCCTGGTCGGCGTGGTGCTTGGCCTTGGCCCGCAGCTCGTCCGCGGGGCCGGTGCTGCCGATCGCTGCGCGGATGCGGTGCTGCTCAAGCCAGGTGTCGGCGTCGCGCTCCAGGCGTACCGCCTTGGCCGCGTGGCCGGCCTCCTGCTGCTGCGCGTGCAGCGCCTTGGCCTGGGCCTCGGGCAAGCCCTTGGCCAGCCGCTCTGCCGCGTATTCGCGGTCACCCTTGGCCGTGTGCAGCACGTACCGCGCACGCACCACCTGGTGGTGCTGCTCGCGGTGCTCGATGCGCGCCTGCTTCACCGCCTCGGCCATCACCTGGTCACGCTCGGACGGTGCCGGCGCTGCCGCTCTCGCGGCCCGCGCCTTCTCCAGGTCGATGATCTGCGCCTCGACGCGGCCCAGCTCCGCCCGGTCGCTGCGCACCTGGCGGGCGTAGTCGCTGAGCTGCACCACGTTCGACGGCGCGCCTCGGCGGCGCATGGCCGTCACGGCGGGGCCTTCGTGCACCGGCTTGGGCGCATCGATCCCCTGGGCGGCCAGGCTGCGCATGTCGATGCGGGCATCGACGCCAGCCCGGGCCAGCGCCTGGTTGGTGCGCTCCTCGACCATGCCCCTGATCCACGTCACCTCTGCCGAGCTGCGCGGCTTCACGTCCAGCTCGCGGGTCTTCTCGCCCAGCCGGCCGGCTGCGTCCATCCGGCGCGTGGTGAACATGATGTGCGCGTGGTGGTTGCGCTCGTCCCCTTCCCTTCCGGGTCGGTGGATCGCCGCCTCGGCCGCAACGCCGTAGCGCTCGACGAGCGCCCCGGCGATGCCGTCCACCAGCTCCCGCCGCTGCGCGTCGGTCAGCTCGTGCGGCAGGGCGACCAGCAGCTCACGGGCGACCTGGGAGTTCTTCCGGTTCTCGACTGCCTCGGCCTGGTTCCACAGCTGCGCTGTGGTCATGGCCGGGGCACCGTCCGGCAGGTACATGGCCACGCCCACGACACCACCCTTGCGGGTGTAGTCGTGGACTTGGCCGGTGCGCTCGTCGGTGATCTGGGTGCCAGTCCGATACGCAGCAGCAGCAGTGGCCGAGCGGCCACCGCTTCTGCTGATGCTCTGGACTGATGCGGACCCAATCGCCACGCCGCTTTGCTCCTGCTCTTGATCTTGCTTTTGCCCCGTAGGGGCCGCACGCAAACGGAGTTTGCTAAAGTGCGCCCTTCATTTGCCAGGGGGGCTGTCTGTGCGCGGCCTCAGGATAGCGTAAACTCTCCACCACTGCACCGCCTGGGAGGCCCAACGATGAGCGCAAACCTCGACGACTTGAAACGCAAACGCGACCAACTGAACGCCCGCATTCAACAGGCCGAAGCCCGCATGCGGGCAGGCCAGAAGAAGGCCGAGGACAGGGTGAAGGTGCTGGTCGGCGCGGCCATCCTCCAGGAGGTGCGCGAGGGCCGGCTCGCCCTGGATGAACTGCTCGGCGTCATGGGCCAGTTCCTGGCCCGCCCGACCGAGCGCACCGCCGTCCTGGGCGACGAGGGCAAGGGCAGCGACACGCTGCTCCAGCTCACTCGCGGACAATAGTCCGCAGAAGCGCCTCCGGCGGCCCTCCGGGGGTCCCTCGCCGGGCAGCAGGGGTGCGGGGGGAAGAGCACCCCCCACACCCCTGGCAGAGGGTTGGGGTCGCTGCACGGCGTCAAGGGGCCGAGGCTTCGCCCCTTCGGGGCTGCAGGCCGCACCAACCCCTTGACCCCGCTCCGCTCTACCAGCCGACTCGCCCCCCGCTTCCTGATCACCCGGCAAGCGAAGCGCGCAGGCCGAAGGCAGCGCCGTGAAGGAGCGAAGCAGCCCTTGCAGGGCCTCCAGGTAGGGACTCGGTGTCAGTAGGGCGCACAGCGACTGGAAGGGCGCCAGACCTACAGGTCAGGTGCCGAATCAGGGAGAGATTCCGGCTCTGCTTTTGCCCCCTCGGGGCTTTTAAATCTTGTTGTTCTTGTTTTTACCTTGTTTTCGGACACCCCAAAGCCTTGATTTGTAAGGGTTTTATGCCTCCTATCAGGTACAGATTCCGGGTTTAAGAGGTACAGATTCCGGGTTTAAGAGGTACAGATTCCGGCTCTATGGGGTACAGATTCCGGCTATTTTCCACAGGACAGGTACAGGTACAGTTGCCTGTACCTGTACCTTATGCAACTATCAGGTACAGATTCCGTGCAGGGGGTTGCAGTGAGCGAGCTGGTCGATAACAAGGTCACCCAGTCAAACCGGCTGGTCGAGGCGTCACACACGCTGACGCTCAACGAGAAGCGCCTCGTGCTGTGCGCTGCGTCGCTGATAGATCCACGCAAGCCGCTACCCAAGGACGGCTACCTGACCATCCGGGCCGATGCCTTCGCTGACGTTTTCGGCCTGGACGTGCGCCACGCCTACGAGGCCCTGGACGATGCCGCCAGCCGCCTTTTCGAGCGCGACATCCGTCGCTACTCGAAGGGCAAGATCGTCGAGCGCATGCGCTGGGTGTTCCATGTGAAGTACCGCGAGGGCCAGGGCTGCGTAGAGCTGGGCTTCTCGCCCACGGTGCTGCCGCACCTGACGATGCTCAACCGGGAGTTCACCAGCTACCAGCTTAAGCA
>NZ_BATI01000079.1 GCF_000467105.1 Aquipseudomonas alcaligenes NBRC 14159 | reverse complement strand
GGGCGCTGTTCATCGCCACGTCGGTGCCCGTGCCCATAGCGATGCCTACGTCGGCCCTGGCCAAGGCCGGCGCATCGTTGATGCCGTCGCCCGCCATGGCAACACGCCGGCCATAGCTCTGCAGTTCGGCGACTAATTTCTCCTTGTCCTGCGGTTTCACCTCGCCATGCACCTCCTCGATGCCTAACTGCTTCGCCACGGCTCTTGCTGTGGTGAGGCCATCGCCAGTGGCCATGATGACCTTCACGTCAGCGTTCTGGAGTTGAGCAACAGCCTGTTGGGAGGTCGGTTTGATTGGATCGGAAACGGCCAGGAGACCCGCCAGGCGACCATCGACGGCCAGATAGATGATGCTGATGCCCTCCAGGCGCAGTTGCTCTGCACGGTTACGCAGCGGAGTAATATCGACGCCCGCCTCCTCCATCAACGCTGTGTTCCCAAGCTGCAGTTGATGGCCATCGACCTGTCCGCGTACACCAATACCTGAGCCAGATTCGAAGGTCTCCGGTTTCACCAGGGCAAGACCCTGTTCACGCGCATGATCGACAATGGCATGCGCCAGCGGATGCTCGCTGCCCTGGTCCAGGCTTGCGGCCAAGCGCAGAACCTCGACCGAGTCGAACGGCCCGGTTCCCTCTGCACTATGAAAGGCCGGCCGCCCCTGCGTCAGTGTCCCGGTCTTGTCGACGATCAAGGTGTCGATTTTGCAGAGGTTCTCGATAGCGCTGGCATCGCGGAACAACACACCGCTGCTGGCGGCCTTGCCGGTCGCGACCATGACCGACATCGGCGTTGCCAAGCCCAGGGCGCATGGGCAGGCAATGATCAGTACGGCCACAGCGTTGATCAGGCCAAATACCCAACCTGATTCCGGCCCGAACACCCCCCAGCCAAAAAATGTCAGGATCGCGATCAGGATCACCCCCACCACGAAATACCCTGCCACGGCATCGGCCATACGCTGCATGGGCGCCTTGGAACGCTGGGCCTTAGCCACCATCTGGACGATCTGCGACAACATGGTTTCGGCGCCCACCTTCTGCGCTTCCATCACCAGGCTGCCGTGGGTGTTCAGGGTGGCACCGATGAGGGTATCCCCTGCCCGCTTGGTGACGGGCACCGGCTCGCCGGTGAGCATCGACTCGTCGACAGCGCTCTCGCCCTCCAGCACGGTGCCATCCACCGGGACTTTTTCGCCCGGCCGGACACGCAAGTGGTCACCCTGATGGACGTGGGTCAGCGGAATATCTTCTTCCTGGCCGTCAGGCCTGATGCGCCGGGCAGTCTTGGGGGCCAATCCCAGCAGTGACTTAATGGCGGCAGAGGTCTGCGAGCGGGCTTTGAGTTCGAGCATCTGGCCCAACAGCGTGAGCGAGATGATCACCGCGGCGGCCTCGAAGTAGACGCCGATGCGTCCATCCTGAACGAAGGCCGCCGGGAACCACTGCGGCACCAGGGTGGCTGCCACGCTGTAGAGGTAGGCGGCTGCAGTTCCTAATCCGATCAGGGTCCACATATTAGGGCTGCGTTGCCGGATGGAGTCTATTCCGCGAGTGAAAAATACCCAGCCACCCCAAAGCGTCACGGGCGTTGCCAGAACCAGCTCAACCCAGTTCTGGGATGTTCCATGGAACAGCTGCAAGGAATGACCAGCCATCGCCAGCACGGTCACGATGACGGTCAATGGCAGGGTCCACCAGAACCGTCGCGAAAAGTCTTTCAGCTCCGGATTTTCTTCGTCCTCCAGCTCTGGAATGACGGGTTCGAGCGTCATCCCACAGATCGGGCAGTTGCCAGGGCTCGGTTGGCGAATCTCGGGATGCATCGGGCAGGTGTATTCAGCCCCCAGTCCTGCCTGAGTTGAGTACTCTGGCGGAGCGGCATGCTGGTGGTGCCCGGCATGCGATTGATGGCTCATGTACTGATGAGGGGCTGCCTGGAACTTCTCCTGGCATTTTGTACTGCAGAACCGATAGGCCCTTCCCTCAAAGTTCTCCTGGTAAGGACTATCAGATTTGACCTCCATGCCACACACCGGATCGCGTGGGCTCTCTGGATGGCCGTGCGAGTGATGTGCATGGCCCTGGTCATGATGGCAGGAGGTCTTTTGCATTCGAGTTACTTCCTATCCTCGTCCTTGGAAACTGCGGCTCCGCTGGAGTGGGAGTGCCCGCCATGATTGTGGCCAAACAGATGCATCAGCGGGCATAGCAGCAGGATGAGGTATGGCAAAGCCTGCGAAAGATGACCGTAATGCTCGCGCGCGACATAGAAGATGCCGATTACGGCCAGCATGATCAGTGCGATGCCAATCTTGCTCTTCCAAAAAGGTGGTTCCGTAGTGCCAGTGTGGTGCGTGTGATCCATGACAATAGCCTCGGTTCAATGACCATAGAATCAGCATAGGTTGCTCTAGCCAGGCAGAGTTGACGCGTATCAATGGAGTTCAGCGTACGGTCACCTTACCGACCATTCCCGACTGATAATGTCCAGGAACATTGCAGGCGAACTCCAGATCAGTAGCGTCGGAGAAGGTCCAGATCAGCTCTTCGCGTGCACCTGGCTCGACCAGAACGCTGTTGGGATCGTCGTGCTCCATGCCGACCATCTTCATGCCGCCCATGGCGTGGTCCATTTTGCTCATGTCATGCGCTGCAGTCGGGGACAGCGTGCCGTTCTGAAACATCGCAGCCATCTCTTTCTGATGCGCAGCATGGGATGCCGCTTTGCCAAGGTTGAACTCGTGCAGCAGGGCTCCCTCGTTCAGCAGTACGAAGCGAACCGTCTCGCCCGCCTTGATTTCCATTGCCTTGGGTTCAAAGAAGATGTCCCCCATCCGGACTTCGATGGTGCGATCTACTGCCTGACTGTCTCCCGGTTGCCCGATACTGTCTTTCTTGTGGCCCGGGCTGGCCAGCGCATTGGCAGCACTGAGCAGTAAACCAAGGGTGGTGATTATGAAAGCGGGTCTGAGTTTCATGGTGTGCCTCTGAGGTGTTGAGGAGGGATGAGTCCCGATGCTAATGAGGTGCAACTGGCGGTACGCTGACGCGAAAACTACATCGCAGTAAGGTTCGTCAGATCGGTGCTACCCAGCCCGCGGCCAACGGGTAGCACCGGTGCCGGACTAACGCAGAGCAAACTCACCGACCATTCCCGCCTGGTAATGCCCAGGCAATGTACAGGCGAAGCTCAAACTGCCCGCCTGAGGGAAGGTCCACACGAACTCTTTAGTTGTGCCGGGCTCGACGAGAACCGCGTTCGGGTCGTCATGCTTGGCTTTGATGACTTCCGGATAGCCTGGAGGGTTGGAGTCTCCCGTGCCATAACGCTCATGCCAGACAATGCGCTCGGCCATGCCGGTCGGGGTCAGTGTGCCGTCCTTGAACAAGGACGCCATCTTGCGCTGGTGCTCCAGCTGGGACGCTGCCTGCCCGATGTTGAACTCGTGCATCAACGCGCCCTCGTTCTTCAGAACGAAGCGCACGGTTTCACCTGGCTTCACATCGATCGTTTTCTGGCTGTAGTTGATGTCGTCCATCTTTACCAAGATGGTACGAGTCGCTGGCGTCGCCTGGGCCTGCTGCCCAATGCCATTGCTACTGCCGCCGACCTCGGCAAATGCCGGAAAGGTGGTGCTGATGAACAGAGTGCTGATCAGCAGTTTAAGGGGTAAGCGTTTCATGGTGAGACCTCGC
>NZ_BATI01000080.1 GCF_000467105.1 Aquipseudomonas alcaligenes NBRC 14159 | reverse complement strand
ACCGGCCTCTCATTGGCCAACACCACATTCGGTGCCGTTAGCCAGCGGAGTGCACCTTCTAGGTCCCCTTCGTACAGCTCCAGTAGCGCATCGAGAGTCTCGACAAGGCGACAGAAAACCTCACTTGCCTGCAAAGACATTGCCGCACTGAGGGAGGATACTCCGACCCATTCCGCTATCTGGACGGGCGATCGCCCAAGCGCCTGGGCCAGATCAGAGACCAACGAAGCAGGCAGACCCGTCAGTACCGCCACATGCAAGCGGTAGTGGCCTCTCGGCAAAACCAGCCTGTCGTAGAGCTTGTCCATAACATCCCCCTGAACAATGCGTGCCATAGGTTTTGGGCATATGGGCCAATCATTGCTCCCAGCATTGTTGTCGTACTGGCCAGCCTCATTCTCTCACAGCCGGTCCAAACCAGTGCCCAGACGAGGATGCCAGGCTGCTAACGGCTAGCGGGGGCGCAATACCCAGACGTGCGAAACAAGTCTGACAGGGAGGGGAAGCCTCAAGTCACAGGGAGCAGCCTAGCTGCCGCTCTAGGACGGTCTTTATAGTCAATTATAGAGTGATTATAGAATCATTCATTCCGGCTGCCTGATTTGCCGCGACCGGTTCAACTGAAGGATCTTCTGAGGTTGTTAATCGACCTCATTCCTAAGCATCAGGGAACTGTTTGTTCCTACACCTGTAACCCACGTCGGCACCAACCATGTTTTCCTCGCCGTGTAGCAGTGATCGACCTGGGTGACACGCGTCAGAATCGCCATATCGCGATACCCATGTATTTTTTAAAATTGTGATATTAATCATATGGATAGAGAGGAAGTGAGTGAATTTTCCCCTTATCTCGGCATAACCCCAACTCCGTCCTCAGAGATGCGCTTGATGTACGGTAAATTACACTTCGTGTTAGGGCAGGAGAGTGTTTCGCCTTCGATGAATTCAGCTTCTCCGATGTGAATGATTGTGCCGCATTCGCAGTGAGCAGATATGACATTCTGGATCGCCATGATCAAGGATGCTGTCATAACGTTCTCTATTGCTTCGACTACATCTTGGAAAAGATCTTTCGACAGTGGCTTGCGCTCAGGGCCAGCCCGCTTCGGTGCTGGGGCATGAAGAAAAGAGCCCAATTTCTGGTAATAGGATCTGAACTTCCGCCAAGGGATGGCTTTGGTGTTACCAAGAGACATCCAATTGGTGGGCATGCCGCCATTGCTAGGCGGGATGGCAAAGGATAACTCGCCTTCATTTTCCGAAATAGGATCAAAAGACGCTAGGAGGCGTACTATTTGATCTGGCTTCCACGTGCCAATAACTCCACTTGGAAATACATCGCCATATTGTTGAAGCTGCCGATATGCGATGTATTCCAAAGATAATCGAAGTTCCAATGCTGCATAGCGAAGCGACGTCTCGGTATCTTGATTTAAGAGATCCTTGGCTCGATCGATATGAGGTGCTATTCCGTAAAGATCGGTAGATTCGCTTTTCATTTTGTCCCTAGGCTTTCAGATTCGTGCTTTTCAACGGCTTTGTATGGCTTCTGATAGAGTGGTGATAGCGTGCACCTTGAGTCGAAGCCTAGGTCAAGAGAAGCAGCAAGCTTGATAATCAAGTCCCGGCTTTTATGAAGGCGATTAGCTGGCATGCGAGCTACACGGCGCAACCTATTGGTAGAAATTGGCAAGTGAAGTTTGGCGTATTCGTTCACTGCCCAGCTAATAAGTCTGGCTTCAAAGCTTTCGATGGTTTCAGCAAGCTGCTGCGCTTCGCAGAATGCTCTCTTGCAGCGAGGGGTGTTAGGTTTGGGGCCTAAAATTGAGGTAATCCCCACTGATTTCAAAAGCATAGTAGTGGTGACTCTCTTGGGGCGTCCAGATTGCTGCAAGAAGTGTTGCGCCTGCTTTCGGAGCGCCTGAACGAATTGCTCATCGAGTTGGTTTATGTCAACGCGATGCTTAGCCCGTTTAGTATTTTGATAGTTTGCTGCTATAGGTAGCGCCTTGTCTAGCCATTCCTGGTCCTGACTGTAAAGTAAGTCAACTACATGAGGGTGTGCCTTCCTCGCAGAGGATCTTGTCGCGGTACTATTGGAGTCGATGAAATCCGAGATAATACTTCGGTAGTTACTGATCTTGGCTTTAAGTGCGCCATCCTTGTGCAGGCTGTCAAGTTCGATGCTGTCCAATCTTATGAGGTGAAGCGACCAAGGGCTGATGCTGTATTGGCTCGTGATCTGCTGGATAGGTAGCCCGCTCCTGAGTGCGCCGCGGATACTTTCAATCCTATCTACCCCATTTCTTTCTACAAAACTCTGGGTTAGGGGAAGCCTAATTCGATGATGGCGTAGCGTGGTTATCATTCGGTTGAAGCCGATGCCTAAAGAGTTGGCGAGCTTCACTATACTTGTCTCCGAATTTTGCATGGCGCTAAGAACAACATATTTGTTAGGGATATTTAAGTCCCGGAATAACGGAGAAGGGCACTGGGGGCGCTGGAAGCCTTCTAGGGCGTCAAGCACTAATAGACATTGTAAGAAATTCGGTGTGCGATTTGGGGCGAGCTTCAGTGAGATTGCGTTGATTCGCCTTTTGCTTATCCACGTTTCAAGATCGAGCGTTCGTAGGAAGTCGGCCGGATATATAGAAGTGATGAGCTCTCTGATCTCCGCGTGTTTTAGATGGCCAGATGCGGTTACAGCTCCCGCCTCGTACAGTTTTGCGGTTAGATCGGTGGCAAGTGTTGGTTCTAATTGGCTTTCGTTGATCACGCTGAGGGTGCGCTTGGACAAATGCAAGAGCGCTTCCAGTGTGTCAGTGGATGGTTTGGCAGATATAGCCGGCTGAAAGTTAGGATAAAGGCATGAGCAGGAGTTAGGTAATCTCCATGTTTTAGTGGCAGAAAGAGACGATGCGCAATTCCGGCAGAACGAAAGCAGTATTGTTGAGTGTTTCGGGCAAATTTTTACAAATTTCGGCTGGTGGTGCCTATAGAATGCAGGAAATCCATGGTTGTCCAAATCCTCCTCAAGACACTGCGGGCAGAACTTAAAGTCATTCTCTATGAGTAGGGTTCTTGTGTGGAGGTGTGTGAAACCTAAAGTGGCAATAGGGTTTGTGGATTTGCCTTGTGACAGTTTAGAGATCAGGTGGCTGTAAACTGTAGGGTGAGAGAACTGTAGGAAAAGAGGTATCGTTGAATGGTGGAGAATAATGTGTGCAGCGTCAGTTGCCCAGGGATGGGCTACGGGAAGTCTACTCGGCAAAATATGAATTGAGTTGGGGATGATGTTTCTGGCAGATGCCCCAATCAAGCCAAGTTTTTTTAGGTTATTGGCTGGTGTCCCAGCACTTCGTGCGAGATGCCTAGATATGACTGATTGATATGCCTCATTCTTAAGTGGCATTGGAAAATTAGGTATTTTTCTCATTGTTCTCTGCGTGAGAGCGGTCATTCAGAGTTTTCTAGAACCATGCTTTTAATTTGTTCTGGGGATAGAGTTTTTTCATTTGGCTTTGAGGGGGAAGCTTTGCCTCGGCTCGTAAGGTGCTCGGCT
>NZ_BATI01000081.1 GCF_000467105.1 Aquipseudomonas alcaligenes NBRC 14159 | reverse complement strand
TTTCCTTAATGCAGAAGAAATACGGAGATAAGAAAGCAATTATCTACATCGATTAGGCGTTTTCGTGCCAAGCTAGAGCACATGCCAATCGATGATCATGGTTCTTTATATATCACCGCTTCTACGCGCTTGAGTGGGGTGCTTTGCCATGAAATGGGTGGGGAGGTATCAGGCTTCACTAGGCCGTACGGCATAAATTTAGTGCATTGGTCGACCTATTCGTCGTTAATTTCCTCGCTGCAGATGGCTCGTGTTAGAGTGATTTAATCCAATACACCCTAATAAAGGTTTGTCTATGTCTAAGCTTGCAGAATTCAAGGCTCTTGAGGCTCAGCTTGCCGCTCAGATTAAGCAGCTCGATGTGCTTAAAAATGATGGTGGTTTGAAGCGTGAAATTGAGTTTGAAGAAAAGCTACGCAAGCTCATGGCTGAATACGGCTTTAATTTGGGAAGCGTCATTTCTCTTCTCGACCCACAAGCAAGTCGCCGCTTGGCTCCGGCAATGCAGGGGCAGCGCCGGAAACGCCAGGTCAAGGTTTATAAGCATCCAGAAACCGGTGAAGTGGTTGAGACCAAAGGTGCCAGCAAAGTGCTGAAGGCTTGGAGGGCGCAATACGGAACTGAAAAGGTAGACGGGTGGTTGCAGTAAGTCAGCCGCGTCGATTGCGAAAGGCCAGGCATTGCCTGGCTTTTCTTTTGGAGAGCGGTTGGGTAGATATCACGTAAATTAGTGTTCGGAATCCAATTGCTTTTTCTTCGAGAAGGCCTCACCCATTCGAGATTTTACATGCCTACGCCACTCGTTATCCTCGTCGGTAGGCTTGTTGGCGATCCTGTCTTCCTCTGCTTGAAGTGCGTCTTTGCACTGGCTAAGCCCATCCTCCCACCCCATTTTGTACAGCGAGTCGTTCATGTACTGCCGTACATCTTTTCGAAATGGTTCTAGACCTCCTCCAGCATGCCGACCGCTGCTGCAGCCTGCATCGAAGCCATCAACATAGGTTGGTGGGTAGCCCTCGTATAACATCTGTTCTTGAGTGTTTTGGCAGCCAGATATGAGCGCTGCTGAAAAAATTAGACATGCAGCTAATAGGGGTGAATTTTCATTATTTAGTAATGAAAATGATGTATGCGGGCGATGCATTGACTGATTCCAGGGTGTAGCCTTGAAGTCAGTCTGTTCTTTCTGTTGTTAAGCAGTCGTCAAGATATTGTGAAAAAAACATCAAGCTTAATTGAGTGTTACTGCCACACTGCTCGACGCTGAAATATTAAGTAACCGTTGCTCCGCAGTTGACGAATTTTTCGCATTTTTTTAACGAGTGCTTGATGCCCGGATCTCTAGGGTGGTCAACCAGACCATCTGGAGCGCTATCTCATGCTCAAGCAAGACCCTATCGAGCTCGAATTTTCCCGCAAGTACGACCGCGACCATGCTCAGCAATACTTTGCTAAGCATCAGGATGGT
The DNA here is from genome assembly GCF_000467105.1 of Aquipseudomonas alcaligenes NBRC 14159. Lineage (GTDB taxonomy): Bacteria > Pseudomonadota > Gammaproteobacteria > Pseudomonadales > Pseudomonadaceae > Aquipseudomonas > Aquipseudomonas alcaligenes. Next base: position 1,767 of record NZ_BATI01000081.1, on the reverse strand, counting down.
CTGGCTCGACGAATTTCCCATTGGCGGGATGTGGAGGTTGCACGACAAGCACTTAAGCTTGCGGGCGATCCCGCACAAGTTCTGGATCTGCCTAGTGGCGCAGGCCGCTTCTGGCCGCTGCTCTGCGAGAACCCTAATCGAGTAATCCTTGCTGCTGACAACTCTGCTGAGATGCTTGAGATAGCTAGGCAGGGGCAGCCGAAGGATGTTGTCCGGCGGATCACTACCTTCCAAACCTCCGCTTTTGATATTCAACTCAATGACAGTGAAGTGGACTGCGTCTTCTGTATCCGACTGCTGCATCACATCGAGTCTTCAGAGCATCGCCTTGCGATGCTACGAGAGTTCTCCAGAGTTAGTCGCGATAGCGTCATCGTCTCTCTCTGGGTTGACGGCAATTTCAAGGCCTGGAGGCGCCGGCGCCTTGAGTCGAGACGAGCTCTGAAAGGTCGCCCAGCGCAGAACCAAAACCGCTTCATCGTTCCTCGATCGGTGATCGAAAGTGAGTTTAAAGAGGCAGGTTTCCAGGTCGTTGGCCACCTGGACTTCTTGCCGGGCTACGCCATGTGGCGCACATATGTCTTGCGTAAGGCTCCCAAGCTATGAGCCTGCATACGATTACCAGTGCTGCAGGGCGGGTGCAGAAGGGCGCCAAAGGCCTTCGCTCATTTGATCGTTGGTGGGACAGTGGTGGGGAATGGGTAGAGCCAGCCAATAAGCGGCGGGGAGGAGAGAGCGGAGTGCGCATTTTGCGCTCTCTTAACGATGAGCGGCCGGATCTCTACTGCAAGCGTCAGATCGGCCACATCTATCGTTCTCTTCAGCACCCAATGGGACTACCTACGGTGCTGCGTGAGCGAAAGGCGTACCTGGCATATGCTCGCCTCGGTATTCGAACACCAAACATTGTTTACTGTGGAGCCCGTCGCAGTGACGGAAATTGGCAAGCGCTACTGGTGACAGAGGCGCTTCGTGGTTTCGTTAGCCTTCAGGACTGGTATCGAGTTCAGGGTGAGACTCACGTTGCCCAACACCTCATGGCGGCGCTTGGCACAGAGCTGGCTCGGTTGCACAAGGGTAGGTGGCAGCATGGCTGCTTGTATCCCAAGCACATCTTTGTCAAAACCCTCACCAATACCTTGGGGGGAGTGCAGGTCGAAGTTGCTTTGCTCGATCTGGAGAAGAGTCGGCAGAGATGGAGTGTCGGCAAGGCCTCTCGAAAAGATCTATCCCAGCTGAGGAGGCACTGGGGAGAGCTCCCCAAGGATGATCTGCTAGCTCTCGAGGGATCCTACCAGCTTGCTCTAAGAGGGGCTTTGTAGGGGGCTGTGGCTGTATATCTGTGATGGCGGTGTCTGTGAAATGCGCCCCATGGCATTGCTGAATGCCAATTATTGGGGACGAAATAGTTGCAGATAACTCCTGCGGTCCTTGATCAGGCCGAGTGTGCTGGAGTCTTGTTTGATGCTCGGACGGGGACTTGGCTATCAGCCCTGCTACCTACCGGTGCGCACTCTGGAGCCACTGTTTCTATCTGGCTGAGCAATCTGCATTTTGGGGCTGCCTTACCGAGTCTTTGTCTGTGTGATGGGGTTGGGAGTAACCCTTCTAAGCATCACCGATGTAGTCATTTGTCAGACAAAACATCATGTCGGGGTTCGGACAGTTCATCGCTCAGTCAGTAGCAAAGAGCAGGCTCGTGCCTGTTCCTGAAGGGCGAAAATTCTCGCATAGCACTCACGTCTCAATCAGAAGTTACTGCTGCGT
>NZ_BATI01000082.1 GCF_000467105.1 Aquipseudomonas alcaligenes NBRC 14159 | reverse complement strand
CCGAACGTAAGCGTCCGAGCTACACCGTCTTGCAACTCAAACCTTGATCCTCTTAAACCACTGATTCACGCGCTCGCAGTCAAATGCCGCCGGCTCAAATATTTCACCGTACCAACCCACCATGTCGTCGTGTTCTGGATGCTTGGGGTCTGCCATGACCTCTAGAAAATCCTCGTAACCCGGCACCCCACCTACGTCTTCCGGCGGGCAAGCATTGGCACCTTCAATGCAATACGGCAGTTGAGGGGCTGTGATGGCCGGTAGCCTTTTCTCGACTTTGATTCGGTGATCCCAGCTGTCACCAAAGTCGTAGAGATAGTCAAACGTCTTTTTACCGAACAGCGCTTTGACCAATGTCTTGCGAGCTTCTGGATTCACCGGCGGCCCCCAGCCATCAGAATCGGGAATCCCGTATTTTTCACCTGCTATTTCAAACTCATGCAGATGACTATCGCTCCAGCCCATCACGATCTGAATCACGTGATGCAGCTTGCCCAAGGTAATGTTTTCAGGGACTACGAAACGACGCCAGATCGTCGGTGTGATCCACTTCAGCTCAATGTGCAACAGCAAGAGATCAGGTGCAGGTTTGGGTAGGCTGACAGTTTTAACCATGGATCAGGCGGCCTCGCAGAGGTCAGTGTGGTTCAAGGAAATATTCCAGGGCAGCAGTTCGCCCACCCGGTTAACTGGATGTTCGGCGATGTGCTCAAGCACGTAGGTCAGATAGGCCTGCGGATTTAACCCGTTTAGCTTGGCAGTACCCACCAGGCTGTAGATCGCCGCCGCTCGTTCTCCTCCCGCATCGGATCCGGCAAACAGGTAATTTTTGCGACCCAATGCGACGGCGCGCAATGCGCGTTCGGCGGCATTGTTGTCGATTTCGATCCGGCCATCATCGCAGTAGCGCGTCAGCGCCTGCCACCGATTGAGGGCATAGAGGATCGCACCGCCCAATGCCGATTTTTTCGATACTTGAGTCAGCGTCTGGTTAAGCCATGCGTGCAGTTGTTCCAGCAGCGGACTGGCCCGGCTTTGTCGAACCGCTTTTCGTTGGTCGGGCGGCTGCCCTCGAATCTCGCTCTCGATGGCATACAGGGCCGCAATCCGTTGCAGCACCTCGCCGGCAAGTGGTGAAGCCTGATCTGTGTAGACATCGTAAAATTTGCGGCGGGTGTGAGCCCAGCACGCGGCTTCCGCAATAGCACCCGTGGCATACAACTGAGCAAAACCGGCATAGCCGTCAGCCTGCAAGATCCCGCTGAAACTCTTGAGATGAGCACGAGGATGTTGCCCCTTGCGATCCGGCGAGTAGGCAAACCATACCGCGGCCGGTGTCGAGTCACCCGCAGATCGATCATCGCGCACGTACGTCCACAGGCGAGCCGTTTTGGTCTTGCCGTTGCCTGGCGCGAGCACGCCAATCGGCGTGTCGTCGGCATGGACTTTATGACCGCTCATGACGTGGTGCCCGAGGGCGTTGATCAGCGGTCGCAGCAACTGGCTGCTCTGGCCGACCCAGTCGGCCAGGGTTGAGCGCTCCAGATCCACGCCCTCACGGGCGTAGATCTCGGACTGTCGGTACAACGGCAAATGATCGACAAACTTCGAGACCAGCACATGGGCCAGTAGACCCGCGCCGGCAAGGCCTCGGGCTATTGGGCGACTCGGTGCCGGCACCTGAGCGATGTGCTCGCAGCAGCGGCAAACCCACTTCGGACGGACATGGCGAATGACTTTGAAGCGTGCCGGAACGTACTCCAGCACTTCGGACACATCCTCACCTAAATGGCGAAGTGTCCCACCGCAACCAGTGCACTGCGACTCGGGCTGATGAACGCGGGTTTCGCGAGGCAGGTGTTCGGGCAATGGTTTACGACGCGAAACTGCGCGAGGTGCCGGCTCGACGGGAGGTGTCATTTCGGCTTGGCTGACTTGCAGTTCTTCAAGGCTCAACTGGAGCTGGTCGATCATCGCTTCCAGCTGCTCGGAGCTGCGACCGAACTGCGTACGACGCAGCTTGGCAATCATCATCTTTAAGCGCTCAATCTCTGCCCGCTGGGCAGAGACCAGAGCCTTCAAGGATTGAAGATCGTTAGGCAGGGAGTCGGTCGCGAGCGTCATGACCGAATCTTACTTGGGATTTTTTCAGCGCGGCAAGTCAGACCGCGAGGGCGGGTGCTGTACGAATTGGCCTGCGCCAATCAATGCCTTCCAACAGCATCGACAACTGCGCAGCCGTCAGTGACACGCTGCCGCTGGTTGCTTGCGGCCAGACGAAGCGTCCTTGTTCCAGCCGTTTGCAAAACAGGCACAAACCGTCGCCGTCCCACCACAATAGCTTGATACGGTCACCGCGCCGTCCGCGAAAGGCGAAAATCTGACCCGAAAAGGGGTCGGCTTCCAGCTGAGTCTGCACCAACGCCGCCAACCCATCGAAGCCACGGCGCATGTCCGTGACGCCGGCGGCGATCCAGATACGGGTTCCAGCGGGCGGGGCAATCATCGCAGTAACTGCTGCAAGACGAGTTGCATCGTCTGCGGGTCAGGCGTGCCAGTGATGCGTAGCGTGGCTTTACCCACTTCCACAACCAGCTCGGAGTGAAACTCGAGCAGAGGCTGAGCGGCTTGCGAGACATCCGTCGACGACTCGATCATCTGGACAGGCAAAAACGTTGCACTGTGATTAACCGGGCCGAAGGCTCCCTCCTGATACTGGTGCCGCCAGCGAAACACCAAGTTGGCATTGACGTCATGCTCGCGAGCGATCAACGACACGGAAGCGCCAGGCTGGAAGCTGGCCTCAACGACCTTGCGTTTGAACTCACGTGGGAAGTTGGGGCGTCGGCCTGTTCGGCGGACGGGGGCGATTGTATCCAAGATAGTGTCCACTAAAAAATGGTGGGCACTATCTTGGCTGATCTAGATGGCCGTCAGGAGTGGGTGCTGACCGGACGGTTACGG
>NZ_BATI01000083.1 GCF_000467105.1 Aquipseudomonas alcaligenes NBRC 14159 | reverse complement strand
GGGGATCCGGACGAGATCGCCCAGATGTATCTGCAACTGCACCGGCAACACCGATCCACCTGGGCATTTGAGGTAGCGCTCAGGCCATGGAATGAGAAATGGTAGTAGGCGCTAATCCGCGTCAGATCAAATCACTTTCAACGTCCGAGACTAATGACCACCCTGATCGGTGGCCTGATAAGAGCCATACTGGCCCCGCTGGTGACAACAAAAAAAACCGAGAGGTGAGCATGAGTACACTACGAAGCAACTTTGAAGCGGCTGCGCTGGCAGACCAGGAGTGCCTGTCCGAGTGGCACGTTATCACCCAGGCCATGGTGGACGAGTACGCCGCGCTCACCGGCGACGGTGAAGGCGAATGGGTCCATCTGGACCCGGAACGCGCCGCCCAGGAGCCCGGCTATGCCGGCACCATCGTCCAGGGATTCTTGCAGGTTTCACACCTGATCAAGCTGCACGCCGAGGCAATGAAAGCCCGGCCAGCCATCGACAAGAACTTCGCACTCAACTACGGCTTTGATCGGTTGCGCTTCGTCGGTCAGATGCCGGTGGGGGCGAAATTTCGGGCGCGTGTGGGTGCGCGTGAGCTGGTGCAAAAGCCAAATGGTGGGTGTTTGCTGAAGCAGGAAGTGAAGCTTGAGTTGGAGGATGGGCGGCCTACGCTGGTGGCTGAGTGGCTGTTTTATCTGGATTCGCGGGCGTTTCTTGAGGGTTGACTGGTAGGATTCAGGTTGACACAGGATCAGTGGTCGCCAGTGTATGTGATCTCACGGCGCAACCCGAGGCGCAGGATATAGCCGATACCCTGGATGCCGCCTGATAACCCATCAGGCGGCTGAAGCACCTAGCAACACCCTGGCCCTGGAACAGCTCTGATGCGAATCAGCTGCGCAGCCAAACCTCGATATTGCCCGCCCGCGCCACGCTGTAATCCCGACCTAGCGGCACTGCTGCGACCAACCCGAGCTGCTCCAGCTGTGCTATCAAAACCCGCGCTTCATCTGCAGGCAGGGCGTTTACCACGTCCGCAGCGCGCTGCAACAGGAACAACAAATAAGGCTCTACGCCAACCTCGATCGCTGTCCCGCGAAAGCAGGTGCTGACCATACCAATCTGCCGCAGCGCAGGCTTTTCAGTCACCGGCTCGCCGTCAGCCGGCTGCGCCTGCGCGACCCACCGATCCATAAACGCCAGCTTGTCGGTGAGCTCCGGAAAAATATCCACTGCGATGTGCTGCAGGACTGGTAACAGCGTTGGCGGCAAGGCGTCATTGGGCCAGAACTCAGGACGGCTGTCGGAATACTCCACCACATCCAGCCCGGGCGCCGTCATGCGCTCGACCCAACGGTGTACGCGGGGAGCACGGCTTTGCATGATCCCCAGCGGCACCGGATCGCGTCCCAGGTGAGCGAACATGGGGCCTATCAGGCCGTAATCGGCAATTGAAGGACGCCCACCCAACAGATAGGGCATCACCGCGAAATGCGCGTCCAGCACCTCAAGGAGTTGCTCGAAGGATTGCTCGATCAGCGCTGCGCTCTGCTCATTCACGCCCAGGCGTGGCAGATAGGAATTCATGCGCCCCATGATTTTCTCGGCCATTTCTTCGCCAGAGCCGCTGATAAAGGCATGGCGTAAAAAGCCTTCCTGCTGCACGCGGTACGACCAGCGATAATGCATGGCGTGCTTGAGCATGGCCTGGCTGCCGTAGTATTCGATAATCACCGCGACCACGCGTTGCAGGGGTGTGCTCGGGTAAACGGGATAACGCACGCCCTGCGCCTCGAAAAAATCGATAATGTCGACCGTGTCCTGAATCACTCGGCCCTCCGGCGTTTCCAGCACCGGAATAATCCCTCGGCCAATTTGCGGCAAAATGCGCGTGGCAAAGTCCGGGTGCGAAGTAGGCACCTCCACATAGGCGATACCCTGGTTGCGCAAATAACAGCGCGCCTTGCCGGTATATAGCGAGTGCGAGGAGCCGTAGAGGGTATAGAGGTTCTGATCGAGGGACATGACAAATCCGTTGTTATGGCTGGAAGACTGCCTCAGATCCTAGCGATCTTCTCCCCTGAAGGCAACCCGAAACCACGGCTGGTGTTGTCACCGGGCCGCCAAAGAGAGTGGCCACGCTCCAGACGTGGTTAGAGCTACCACGCGTCTGTGTCCCGGGAGTTAACCTTCACCTGCCCCCAATTAGGGTGGTGGTGGTGTTCTTGCCAACTTTCCATTCCTGCTGCTGGGTCAGTTGGTTGGCGTCGTCATAGGTGATGGTTTGATCGCTTTCACCATATGACCCTGAGCCAGACTTTTCATTTCAATTTCAAACGGTTAGCGCTTAAGTAAGTGCCATTCTCATCTGACCCCGTTACCGTGCACCGTTACCGCGCAAGACCCGTACCGCCTTACCACTGTCCCTTCAAGGCTCCCAGCCCGGAGGGGGCTGGCGCGGGCGATATCGTGGATCAGGATACTGCACGCCGCGCGCTTTAAGCATATCGATAACTTGGACTTTATGTTTCATTGCATCCGATTCGGCCGGTACTTGTCGTATCTGAACACTCAACGCCAAGTCCTGAAGGTTGTTATTCAATCCCTTCTGCAAAAAATATGCAACTAGATCGAACCTGCCCATGGCGACGGCCACTTTCGCGGGCGTATCTCCATTATCACACTGTACATTCACATTTGCATGATAGTTTTCAACCAACAAACGGACACACGCCTCACAAAACTCAATGACAGCCTGATGCAACAGGCTGTCTCCGTTTGGCCCGATCAGATTCGGGTCCCCTTTGTAGCGAAGCAGCACATCTAAAAGATCGACCCTGCTGGCGCCAACAGCCAAATACAGTGGCGAGGCGTGCAACTTTTCGTCACGGTAATTCGGATTTGCACCCAGCTTCAGCAGTTTCTCCGCGCCCCGGACGTTTCTTAAGGAAA
>NZ_BATI01000084.1 GCF_000467105.1 Aquipseudomonas alcaligenes NBRC 14159 | reverse complement strand
ACGTCATTCTCGTCCGTCTTGGTGACGAAGAGAAATTGCTCTTCAATCTCCCCATCCTCGTACAGTGTTGCCTCTAGGCGAAAGCGTATCCAAGGGGTCCCTCCCACCTCGCGCATTGCCATTTGCCCGAAGAACGGCGGCACAGTGTCGTTATCATCGTCCTCGAGTGTTTCCTCAAACGTAAAATCTGCTTCAAGCCACAGATGACGCTGCTCGGGCTGCTTCGCTTCAGTGGCAGGGACGTGAAAGTCTGAACGGCGGATTCGGCGTAAGCTGGGATCAACTGAAAACATCCGGCAGAGTGCCTGCAGCGCGGCTGTTTTCCCTGCACCATTAGGGCCTAGGAGGTAGGTAACATCTTCGAACGAGATCTCCTCCGCTGCCGGCCCAAAGGACTGGAAGTTACTGATAAGCAGATTGCTCAGCCTCATCGCTCAGATTCCCTTCTGACTAATCTTGTTGTTCGTTTTCTTCGGGGCCGCAGGCTAGCGGATGGCACATCCTACAGCCGCTCTTGTTCGTCCCGAAGAAGTAGCTCTCTGAAGCATAAGTCAGGAATGAGCCAGCTTGCAGTATCAAATATGCCTGTCTGGCGAAGCTGCAGTCCGATCAGAGGCTGTTTCGTAAGCAGCTGGATTGTGGCCGCTCTAGCTGCTGAATCGCCCCATAATTCGTAGGCGCTGGAATGCCACTGTTAGTCCCTAGCTGTCCTCTACGGGATGTCCCTTTACGGCCGATTCTGTTGAAAAAGTCGGTTTCTGAGCGAGCTGCGTTTTGGTAGCTCAGAAAGCACTCGATTTCGGTGTTGCTACGTAAAAACCAAGACAGCTCTTCCTTCTGAGCAAGCCAGATTTCAACGTCGCTCACGCTCTTTCATGGGGAAAAATTGCGACGGGACTTTTTCAACAGAATCGGCCAATAGCGGACGCTGGACTATCACTCCCTCGGCTTCTGAGCTATCGAGCGAAGTGGCGACAGCACCTGCTTCTTGGTCTCACTGACTAACGACTCCTGCTCGAAGACTGGTAAGGCTGCTTTTATTTCCCTCGCTGGGCGGACCTGCCGAGTTTTGTTCAGGACAGCAGATCGCTCCTCCCGCGTAATGTTGCCAGGCCAACGAAAACTTCACGTGCACTTGACAGGCACTTCACACCTTCGCCTCTAACCTCCTTCGCATTTCTTGGCAAAGGCGGTGGGTGTACACGCATCCCGGCGAGCCTCGAACAACGACAACACGGAGGCTCCAGCATGCGAGTGGACAATAGTGATTGGGCCGATGCCCTGCAGAACAAGGTTCCAGTGGTGGCACTGGTGTTTTGGGTGATCAAGATCCTGTCGACCACGGTTGGGGAGACGGGGGCTGACTTCCTGATCTTCAAACTGCATTTCGGGCTACCGCTGACCTCCTTGATCATGGGGGCGTTGCTGGTGGCGGTCATGTTCATCCAGTTGCGCAGCGAGCACTACGTGCCCTGGAAGTACTGGTTGGCGGTGGTGCAGGTGAGCATCTTCGGGACTCTGGTTACCGACAGCCTGGTGGACACCTATGGTGTGGCGCTGACCACCACCACCGCGGTGTTCAGCGTACTGCTGGTACTGACCTTTGTGCTCTGGTTCGCCCAGGAGAAGACCCTGTCGATCCTGGCCATTTACCCGGGGCGGAGGGAGTTCTTCTATTGGACGGCGATCCTGATGACCTTCGCGCTCGGAACCGCCGCCGGTGACTTAGTCGCGGAAGAGCTGAAGCTGGGCTACGCGATCTCGGCCCTATTCTTCGCCGGGTGCATCCTCGCTGTGGCGATCGCCCACTATTTCTTCCGCCTGGATGTCGTGACGGCCTTCTGGGTCGCCTATGTGCTCACACGGCCGTTCGGAGCATCCGTGGGCGACTGGCTATCGCACTCAGCCAAGAAAGGCGGGTTGGGGCTTGGAACGGTCGGAACCAGCGAGGTGTTCGCCGTCATCATCATTGCACTGGTGTGCTACCTGAGCTGGCGCGATCGCCCACGGGTCCAAGCAGGCAGGTGACTTGGGAAGGCTGGCGGCGAGAATGCCGCCAGCCTGTTGTCATTCCAGTTCGGACAGTCGATTGCCACGTTGATCATTACTTGAATGGCTAACAGTGGTTGGCTGCCCGGCTGAGCACGAAGATTGAAATTCCAACCTGCGGCCAAACGAATACTACGTGTCCGGCAAGCTGCTGTTCACCGACAACTTTATCCAGCGTGTATGTGAGTCGCCTACAGGGCTCATTCACCAACCACCGCAGCAGCTGAGCCCACTGCTCGCCAACCCGGGCGAGTGGGCTTGCCCGGCAACCTAGGTGTAGGCAGCACCAGTAATTGAGGGCGCCCCCCCCGTATTGGCCGATCCTCGCGGCCATGATTTGACACAAAGTTGGGAGCTGCCTAGCAAACGATAATGCTTATATTTGCGAGCTGTGGTGTTCCAGGCCTCAGATCCATAAGCTTCGGCAAACGCTAGACAAGCCATTCGGCACGCCCTTGCTACATACTATTCGAGGCGTAGGGTTTCGGCTCGCTGATCTTAATGAGTAGGGCGAATGATCAAGGGGTGAACTTTTTCCGTTCCACACTACCTTATCAAGCTACGCATACCTGCCAGCATAGGTATTACGAAGCTCGTTAAGGGATAATGATGGATGCTCAATCCGCGCTACGCGCAAAATTGGCTTTGTCTGCTCGCATTGAGCGTGATCGCCTTCGAACTGCCATGCAGGCGCCAATTTCTGCGCCTCGGTACCGTGTGCTTTATCTGAAGGACGGTAAAGAAAAGCACTCTGCGTGGTTTTACAAGCATGACTACGCTAGGGTGGCACTTCAGTTAAGG
>NZ_BATI01000085.1 GCF_000467105.1 Aquipseudomonas alcaligenes NBRC 14159 | reverse complement strand
TTTCCCTAGGGCTTTAGCTGTAGACGATTTTCCAGAGCTTGGAAGTCCCGCAAAGGCAATAAGCATTGATGTACTCCGTGTCGCGGGTCGATGAGTGCTAAAGGTTTTGCATGGTTCGGCACTTGGGAAACGCCGAGCATCCCCAAAACTGCTGCCCTGCTTTTGCCCCCGATTTCACTGTGCGTATCAGCAGCGCGCTGCCGCATTTCGGGCATTGCCGCTCGGCTGTCGGATCATTCCGGCGCTTAAGGTTTTGCACATGCTCGCGGTGGGTGGCGAGGGTCGGCGCGCGGCGACCGGTTTGTAGGGCGTGCAGCATGGCGTCGACTTCGGCCTCGCTAAATAGCGGCTGCTGGAATGACTTGATATAGCGGATAAAGCCGATGCCCTGGGTCACGTTGGCCGGGACTTCGGTTTTAAAAGTGCTGCCGCCGACAAAGGTGATGACCGAGTGCAGGTGCTCGGGGCTGACGCCAAGGGTGGCTTCCAGGGCTTTGAGGTGCTTGTAGTTCTGGCGCAGCGGGTTCTGGAACTTGAAGCGCTGCTTGTAGATCTGCTGCGTCCATTGCGCCTGCTGCTCGCTGCCGAAGATCCAGCCGCGCATGTTCTTGGTCTCCAGCACGAAGATGCCGAAGGGCGAGAGGAACACATGGTCGATCTGTGTGGTGCCGTCCGGCGTGGGCAGCGTCACGTCATGCAGGCGCCGGTAGACCTGACGATCCAGCCGATAGTGGGCCAACACCCGCACCAGCCGCTCGCCGAACCAGCCCTTGAACCAGGGCGTTTTCAGCAGGCCGATCAGCAGCATGGCCGGGATCAGCCATTTCAGAGTGTCGAGCAGCGGCTGGAGGATAGCGAGATAGTTCATGGCAGTCCTTTGCTGAGTCGGTGATGGGTATCGCTGCGCTCCACCTACGCAGCCCCCCATCCAGTGGCTATCAGGGTTTAGGGCTGATTATCGTGCCGTGGCTACTTCGTTGAACTTAACCACCTGTTCATAGTTGCCGAAGCCGTTGAGCACAAGCTTGACGGAGGGAATGGTGCTCAGGTCGTTGCGGGTCTGCTGGAAGATCAGGGTGACTTTGGTGGTGAGGTTGCGCACCAGCTCGATGGAGCCGTACTTCAGCTCCGTATTACCCACCAGGGTCTTTTCCAGGCGCAGGTTGTTGCCGTCCTGCTCGAATACCGCACTCACACTCCGCACGTTGATCTCGCGGTCCTTGTTGGTACTGGTGAACTCGAACACGCATGAAGGGGTTTGTGCGACGAAGTTGCAGCCGTTCAGGTTGATTCGTACGTTATCGACCATCTCCATGCGCTTGCCGAGCAAGGTGGGGCTTTCATTCTCGATGATGCGGTCTTGTTCCTGGGCGAACTCGAAGGAGGGCTTGGCGTACTCCATGCCGATCACGAAGAAGCCGGCGCAGAGGCCGACGGCCAATACCAGGTTGACGAGGCGACGCAGTACGGTAGGCAGGCGCCAGGTCATGATGGAAACCATCAGGGCTGACATGAAGATAAAGGTGGCGAAGATCGTCAGGACCGTCTTCCAGTTCACCACGCCCAGGCCGAACACCGTTGGGTCGGGGAATACATAGGTGATGACGGCCCAGCACAGGCCGATCAGGGTGGACAGGGCACCTGTCAGCCAGGCCAGGAGTTTTGCGGGGGTGTTTTGGATAGTGGCTTCCATCGTTACTTCTTCTTGCTTCCAGTGGTTGGCGTTGTGTTTTCGTTATGGGTGGTGCTCTTTAAGCCCGGCGCGGAGCAGCCTGGAGCTGCATTCCCACGCGGAGCGTAGGAATGATGAATGTTTCGTACGCGCTCAAGGCCTCTGGGGCAGTGGGTGCTGACTTGCAGGCAGCGCAGAACGCCCCTTTCGTCCGGCCGAGCGGAGTCGTTGTGGAGGGGGACGAGCCGCATGGATGCGGCGAGAGGCTTAAAGGGGCATGGATGCCCCTTGTAAGCCGGCCCCTGGAGCAACGATGTAGCGAGGGAATCCCGCCGCAGGCGGACCGGATGACGGGGCTAGACCTTTTGGTTCCTTTTGGGGCAATGCCAAAAGGAACCCGCCCAGCAGGGCGGAACCTGGGCTGCGGCATGCTGGCTGGTAGGTTCATGCCGAGGCCTTCCTGCCGCGTTTGGCCTTGGGGGCGGCGGCGCGTTGGGCCTGGATGCGTTCGAGCAGCAGGCTGGCGGGCTCGTCGTTCGGGTCTTGGGGCATCCGTTCGCCTCGACAAAATCGCCGGGAGCGATTTTGGACAGCCGTAGGCTGGGCCGAAGGCCGAGCCCCAGGGAAGGGGTGAGCAAAGGCCTTGGCTGCACGGTGCTGAGTCAGACGGTCGCCACGCAGCAGCATCAGGCGCTTTTCCTGCCGCGTTTGGCTTTGGGTGCGTCGGCGCGTTGGGCCCGGATGCGTTCGAGCAGCAGGCTGGCTGGTTCGTCGTTCGGGTCTTGGGGCACCAGTTCGCCACGAAAGGCCTTGGCCAGGATGCTTTGGGTCAGGCGGTCGATGCGCGCCTGGGCCGTGGTGACCTTGGCTTCCAGCTGGTCGGCAAAGGCGAAGAGCTGCTCGACGCGGCGGACGATTTCGGTTTGCTCTCCTGCTGGTGGAACAGGAAGTGGAAGCTCTCTGCAAATCTCTAGGGAAA
>NZ_BATI01000086.1 GCF_000467105.1 Aquipseudomonas alcaligenes NBRC 14159 | reverse complement strand
GCTGGCGATGAGTGTCAGCTCCGCGTCCGTGGTGTTTAACGCCTTACGGCTGCGGCAGTCACGGATCGATTAGACCTTGCGGTAGCTAACATCGTTTGCCTCGGTCGACGAAGGGCAAGCTGACGCCATTTCATCGTAGGGGCATTCCCCATCGCCCACGACATAGCAATCTAAGAGCCTCGCCATCAGGCGAGGCTCCTCTTGGGGCTAGCTCAGAGTATCGGCAGGCTGTAGCTGACGATCAGGCGGTTCTCGTCCTGGTCGGCGGCGCTGGTGTTGCCACGCAGGCTGGCGTTACGCCAGGAGAAACCGAGGCCTTTGAGGGCACCGTCCTGAAGCACGTAGTCGAGGCGGAAGTCGCGTTCCCATTCCTTCTTCTCGCCGTCGGCCGAATCGATGTTGTCGCCGGATAGATAGGTGACAGTGGCCTTCAGACCTGGTACGCCGGCCTTGGTGAAGTCGTAGCCGTACTCGGCCAGCCAGGTGCGCTCGCCGGCACTGGCGAACTTGCCGATCTGCCGGTCGGTGATCAGGTAGGCGGTGGCGCCGTCGCCCTGGTTCAGGTAGGGGAAGTTGCTGTCGCCGGAGACTTCCTGGTAGCCGGCGCTCAGCCCGTGGCCGCCGAGGCTGTAGGTGAACAGGGCGCTCCAGGTGTCGTTGTCCACTTCGCCCTTGGTGATCGCCTTGCCGGCCGCGTTCAGACCGTAGTAGCCAGTGCTGGCATAGCCTTTGGCCACCCCGGCGGCGCTGTCGTTCTTGCCGTCGGCGTCGCTCTTGAAGTAGCGCAGGTCGGATTTCAGCGCGCCCGGGCCGATGGCCAGGCTGTGGGTCAGGCCGAGGAAGTGCTGGCGGTAGAACTCGTTCAGCTCGCCGTAGTAGTACTGCGCCAGCAGGTCCTTGCCGATCTTGTAGTCGCCACCGGCGTAGTAGAACTTGTTGCTGAACTGGCCGGTCTTGGCGTTGTTGGCTCCGGAGATGGACAGGCCTTCGTTGTTGCTCGAACTGCGCCCCTTGGCGTGTTCCAGCTGGCCGCCGACCAGGGTCAGGTTGTCGATCTCGGCTGAAGTGATCTGGCCACCCTCGAAGGTCTGCGGTAGCAGGCGACCGTCGCTGAAGGTGACCACCGGCAGCTTGGGCTGCAGGGTACCGATGCGTGCCTCGGTCTTCGACAGACGCACCTTGCCGGTCAGCCCCAGGCTGCCGAAGTTGTCCACCGCGCGACCGTTCTCGTCGGTGGGGAACACGGTGCCGCCGTATTTGCTGGAGTCGGGGTTGTAATGGCGACCCTTGCCGGAATCCAGCTTGACGCCGAGCAGGCCGAGAGCGTCGACGCCGAAGCCGACGGTCCCCTCGGTGTAGCCGGAGATGTAGTTGAACTGGAAGCCCTGACCCCATTCTTCCTGGGTGGCGCCGTCCGCGTTGCGGGTGTCCTGGTTGATGTAGAAATTGCGCAGGCCGAGGCTGGCCTTGCTGTCTTCGATGAAGCCGGCGGCGTATACATGCTGGCTCAAAAGTCCCAGTGCTAGGGAGGCACTTATTTTTTTCATGGTGATGCTCCGGGGTAAAGGCGGCTCAGCCGTATGTGAGATCACAGCGGCTAAGGCGATAGAAGTCAGCTCAGCTGTCTTCTCTGCTTTCCGATTCCGGCACGCACCAGGCTCGTTGGAGTTTCTGGCGCGCGAGGGAACAACAATCGGAAAACGGTGTAGTTGCCCGGCACGCTGGACACATCGACGGTGCCTTGGTGCAGGCTCATGATGGAGCGCACGATGGCCAATCCCAGGCCCGTGCCTCCCTCTGCTCGGGATCTACTGGTATCTACTCTGTAGAAGCGCTCGAACAGATGAGGAATGTGCTGGGCTGGGATACCAATCCCTGGATTGCCAACAGACAGCGAGACCGTCTCATGCTGCTTTTCAATCAGCAGCGAGATGCTGCTGTTGCGGGGGCTGTGACGTATGGCGTTCGACAAGAGGTTCGAGACGGCCCTTTGGATCATCAATCGATCACCGAAGGTGTGGCCTGCCCCACTGATGTCTATCGCAATCTGCTTTTCCTCGGCGGAGATAGAGAAGAGGTCTACAACTCGCCGTGCTTCGTCGTCTAAATCAATTCGCTCGAAAGGCACCAACGAAGCGGGGTGACTTACCTGAGCGAGGAAGAGCATGTCCGAGACAATGCGTGTCACGCGCCCAAGCTCCTCGGTACAGCATTCAAGGACCGCCTTGTACTCTTCTGGTGGACGCTCTCGTGAAAGCGTTACTTGAGCCTTACCCATCAGATTGCTGATGGGGGAACGTAGCTCGTGGGCCAGGTCGTCAGAAAACTGCGAGAGCTGTTGAACGCCACTGTCCAGGCGATGGAGCATGAAGTTGATGCCGTGTGCCAGCTCGCTTAGCTCTTGAGGCAGTCGATCTATTGGTATGCGATGGGTCAGGTCCTGAGTGGAAACCTGTGACGCTATTTTTCTGAACTGGCGCAGCGGTGACAATCCGCGTTGGACAATCCACCAAGCTCCAACGCCAATGAAGAGCAGAAGAAAAGGCAAGGCGATCATGGTGGATCGCAGGTACGCCGTTAGCAGTGCGTCGTCTGCAGAGCGATCTATAGAGAGC
>NZ_BATI01000087.1 GCF_000467105.1 Aquipseudomonas alcaligenes NBRC 14159 | reverse complement strand
AAACAATGCAAAACCTGCAGCAGCATGGCCTCCCGGCCAGCAGTTCCCGGGCTTCTCTACGGGCTCCGCTCGTGCACCTAGCAATGGCGAGAAATGCTCTACTCCGCCGAACTGCTCGAGGCTCCATGGGCATTGCATCTGGGTCACTTGCTTGAGCGGGCTAACGAAGCCCCCTGATATCCCCATAGCCAGCACCAAGTAGCCCAATGTCAGGCGCAAAGGTCTCAGCCGAGTCGGAAACAGGCTTATCACAAAGCCAATCAACGCCAGGACACCAACAGCTATCACCAACTGCTTCGCACGATCGTGCAGCACGTTCTCCAGAAAATCATTATGTCGCCCTATGAAACCCAACCCATGGACGTAGAAGAGGTCCGCGATTGCGAAGTCCAACCTGGTCGGTTCAAAAGCTAAAAGCAGGGCAATGAAAAAGAGAGGGATGCCGTACCACCATCGTCTATCAAAACGGACTGAATATCGCTGCTGGTTCATTGCTGCCCCACCTCCATCTGCTTTTCAAACGGCTTCCAGGCCAATAGACCGTTTTGGAAAGCATGACTCGCCGCCTGGTAGTAGCTGATGTTCCTTTGCATCAGAGGATCCTGAGCATCCACTTGATACTCCCGGCTTTCGCCCAAGGCATCGTCATGCCGGCGCATATGATTTTGCGGACTGAGAATGGCCAGGTTTTTGCCGTCGAAAAGGCCCAGGTGCTGATAGTTGCCAATAAGAACCCGAGGCTGCGCAGCATTGCTCTTAAGCAAATCGCGGCCAAAGAACGTGGAGGTGTAGTCAAGGTTCAGCAAACCAAGGAGGGTCGGAGCTAGGTCAATCTGGCTAGCCAACTGACCATCCTCGCGAGCCGGAAGCCACTTGGGGGCGTATAGGAACAATGGGATGTGGTAATTGGCCACCGGGAGATCTTCCATGCCGGCGCTACCTGCACAGTGGTCAGCTACAAAGACGAACAGGGTGTTGTCGAACCAGGGCTTCTTTCTGGCCTGCTCAAGGAAGTTACCGATAGCCCAGTCGGTGTACTTAACCGCCCCCTCACGCCCATCGCCAGCAGGTATGTCGATGCGACCACTCGGGTATGTGTATGGACGGTGATTGGAGGTGGTCATCAGTTGCAGCAGGAACGGCTTGCTAGCTGCATGATCAGCATCAGCTAAGCGAAGTGCTTGAGCATAAAGATCCTCGTCCGCCATGCCCCAGGCATTTTTAAAGTGGATGTCGGCCTCATCAACACTGCTCTGATCGACCACGCGGTACCCGTTCCCGCTGAAGAAAGCGTTCATGTTGTCGAAGTAGCCGCGACCGCCATAAACAAAGACGCTGTCGTAACCCTGAGACGCAAGCTGCTGGCCGAGGCTGCCATAGCCACTCTCACGCCCAATGCGCTTCACGATGGAACGCCCTGGCGTCGGCGGTATGGAAAGCGTGATGGCCTCAAGGCCTCGGTCTGTCCGGGTACCGGTTGAGTAGAAATTGTTGAAGAACAGGCTCTGCTTACGCAGCTCATCCATGTTCGGGGTCAGCCCCCGCGGATCACCGAAGCTGCCCAAGTATTTGGCTGACAGGCTCTCGATGGTCACCAGGACAATATTGAGCTTACGTGGCGCTCCTGGATTGTTGATCTGCCGGCGAATATCCACCGGATCATCGCTAGTGAATTGTGCAGTCGGCTCGCTCATCTCCTGGCGCAACTGCTGGCCGATCTGGGCATCAGGCAGCGTGCTGTAGAACTGCTGATAATCAAGCTCGTTGTTCCGGAACGCCGCAAAGAACTGATATGGACCATTGCTCGCTAGCTCGTGGCGGTATGCGTTCCCCCCCATCCCTCGGGGACTGTCTTGATTGAGCGCCACTGCGGACAGAACTACAGCAAAACCCAACCCAGCCACGGCGATGCCACGAGAGCACCACGTCGGTAGAGGTGCATTCAAGGCCGCAATGAGGGGGCGACGGAGCATCCCCCCCAGCAGTGCGCTAACTGCGCCGAGACCGAGCAGTAGCAACCCGATGGGATAAGACTCAAGCAAGTTGTTAAGCACCTCATCGGAGTACACCAAGTAGTCCACGGCGATGAAGTTGAAGCGCACTCCGAACTCGTCCCAGAACAGCCACTCGGCTGTAGAGACAAAAAGCATGGCAAACAGGCTGACCAAAAACAGAGTAATCAGAAAAATCCGATGCCCAGGACGTCGCCAAAGCACTGGCGGGCACAGCAGCAGATACAAACCTAGAGGGAAAGCTGCATAAGCCAGGAAGCCAAGATCATAAAGTGCTCCAATAGCAAAGATTCCAGCGGACGCGCCGCCAGCCTCAGTAAGGTGAGAACCAAGCAAGACTGCCCGAGTACCCAAAAACACCACCAGCCAACAGGTCAGCAGCAGTAGTAGGAAACGCATAGGCGCAGTGCGGGGAGTGAACATACGAGAGTCCGAGCAGTAGAAATGCCCGGCAGTCTGCAAAGTGCGCCGTCGAAAACTGGTGAAGAAGATGTGAAAAAGCTGTCAACGCCGTGCGCGCATCTAGAACTCTGATGACGC
>NZ_BATI01000088.1 GCF_000467105.1 Aquipseudomonas alcaligenes NBRC 14159 | reverse complement strand
CCTTAGTGAGGACCTAGATGACTGATCAGTTGGCGATTTGGACTATTTTCAATAAACCACTCGATATGCCTGATTCCTACGTTGCCAGGAAGTTTCTGATCGGCCAGCAACCAGTGCCTACTGATGAGATGTTCTCTGCGCAGACCCTGGATGAAGTGAGAGAGATGTTGCCTGAGGGTTTATTCAGGCTTGAGCGTAATCCCGCCGATGATCCGGTGATTGTCGAGTCCTGGGTTTAATCCGGAGTGGCCAGCATGTTGGTTCAGCATCTCTCTGTCATGTCGTCCAAGTACTTCTTCACCGATGCGGATCAAAAAGTCCATTGCGTGTGGGCGGGGTTATCCCAGACGGATGCTGATAGGTATGGGTTGAAACCCCTGACGATCATTGGGCTCTCTGTGGAGGGAACCCGACCTAAATACCTTCAGCTATTCGATGATCGTGAAGGCCTAGAGCTGCAACGCTTCTTGATTGACGCCTGGACGGATCTGGAGGTATTGGCGGGGGTGCCCGATAAGCTTCTCGTTGACCCTGAGTTACTGGCTGAATTTGAGGTGGTGGAATGCGTCCATAGCTTGGCCCCAGCTGTTGAGGTGGTTGGAGTTATGACCAAGAGGACAGCGGCCAGCAAGAGAGATCTTCAGCAGAAGTCGCTGGAAATGATTCATTGGAAGACCAACCCCCATACGAGGCCATCGGATTGCTTCAGCGCGGACTCGCCAGCTCTCGGCCAGATTAATCGAGCCCTGAGAGATGGTGCGATTTCCGAGGCAAGGATCGAGGCTTCGACACATGATCGTAGGCGGAGGGATGCTTTCCGTGCCTTGCTGGCAAGGCCCAAACGGGCACCGCAACAACATCCCGATGGAGCGGATGCTCATGAGGTTCGGTTGAAGCCGTGTGGTTGGATGGCCAAGGGGCTAAAGAGCTTGCCAGAGATGGTGTCCGGCCAGGAACTGACTCTTGAGTATGCCGGCAATCTCAGGCTGCTATACGTAACCGCGTCCAAGGGTGATTTGGAGTACGTTTCCGATCATCTGTGGCTAAAGAACACTCTCAAATCGGTGACATTCTCGGCCGAGGGTATCGCCGCCCTGATAGGGACTCAGCCAGAGATGGTTAGGTTGTTCGCGTCAGGGAAATCTCCACTTAATGACGGCGTGATACAGACGCTGATTGCAGAGCTTGAGGACTGCTGCGTGATTTGTCCGGCGTCAGCGCTTCATGCCGATAACGCATACAACCTCATCACCTGTGGGCTTGATGTCTCATTCTCGACAGAACTTGTACCAACCAATCCATTACAGAAATGCCGGCGTTACCGGTACATGTTTGTTGATTGCCATAGTGGAGGCCGGCATCTCATATTGTTTGAGGTTGGTTCTGCCGTTGACTCAGACAAATTGATTCAAGAGCTTGGTAACGTTGAGCCAGAGCCATTCAGGCTTGGACCAACGGCCTACGATTGTCTTTGCCGTTTGACAGGGACAACTGATCTAAGCGATATCAAGGCGGCCCGGGACCTGGTTGCCGCAGTTGGGGATATGGTCGATCTGGAGCGGCACTACCAGTCAGATATTCAATGAGCTACTGACACTCGGGAATTGCACTGGCAAGTAGGTAGGGATTTCTCGGCCGGAAGTAAGTCTCAACCAGACGGTGCAGATCTTCTTTTGCCGAACTCCAGTCCGTAGATTTGGCTCTCAAATACAGCAGCTGTTGAGCAAATGCTTGGGGAGATAGCTTCCCGCTTGTCGCGGCATCTATCTGAGCTGGATCGGTGTCGAAGAAGCTGTGCTTGGTCGAATTCTCAATCGAGTAGTTGAAATAGGGGTCGTCTCAGAAAACGGAAAATAAAGCACGCTAAGCCGGTTGCAGCGGCCGTAGCGGCCTGAACTTGCCCGCGCCGATCTTGGCGCTGCTGCGCCAGAGGTAATCGCCGGTCAGGTTGATGTGCTCCCAGCCGAGCGGCGACAGGTACTGCAACAGGCCGTCATCGACGGCTTGACCGTGGCCACGCAAGGCGTTCGCGGCCCGCTCCAGATAGACCGTGTTCCATAGCACGATGGCCGCCGTCACCAGGTTGAGGCCGCTGGCCCGGTAGCGCTGCTGCTCGAAGCTGCGGTCGCGGATTTCCCCCAGGCGGTTGAAGAACACGGCGCGGGCCAGCGCGTTGCGCGCCTCGCCTTTGTTCAGCCCGGCATGCACGCGGCGGCGCAGCTCGACGCTTTGCAGCCAGTCCAGGATGAACAGTGTGCGCTCGATGCGTCCCAGCTCACGCAGGGCGACGGCCAGGCCGTTCTGGCGCGGGTAGCTGTCAAGCTTCCTGAGCATCAGCGAGGCCGTCGCCGTGCCCTGCTTGATCGAGGTGGCCATCCGCAGGATTTCATCCCAATGGGCGCGGACGTGCTTGATGTTGAGCGTGCCGCCGATCATCGGTTTCAACGCCTCGTAGGTGGCATCGCCCTTCGGGATGTAGAGCTTGGTGTCGCCCAGGTCACGAATGCGCGGGGCGAAGCGGAAGCC
>NZ_BATI01000089.1 GCF_000467105.1 Aquipseudomonas alcaligenes NBRC 14159 | reverse complement strand
CGCCGATCAGCTCGTGCCAGTTGTCCACCGGCATCTGGCTGGTAACGATGGTCGAGCGCTGGCCGTAGCGGTCGTCCAGTAGCTCCAGCATGTCGCGCCGCTGTTCGGCGGTGAACGGGGCTAGGCCCCAGTCGTCGAGGATCAGCAGGTCGGTCTTGGCGTAGCTGCTCATCAGCTTGGCGAAGCGGCCGTCGCCATGGGCCAGACCCAGTTCTTCCAGCAAACGTGGCAGGCGCAGATAGCGCACGCTGTAGCCCTCTCGGCAGGCCTGGTGGGCCAGGGCGCAGGCCAGCCAGGTTTTACCGACACCGGTGGGGCCGCCGATGATCAGGTTGAGGCCGTCGCGCAGCCACTGGCCACTGCTCAGTTGCAGGATCAGCGCCTTATCCAGTCCGCGCGGGCTACGGTAGTCGATGTCTTCGAGGCAGGCGTTGTGCTTGAGCCGGGCCTGGCGCAGGCGGCTGCTCAGGCGCTTGTCATCGCGTTCGGTCAGCTCGCGGTCGACCAGCAGGCCGAGGCGTTCCTCGAAGCTCAGGCTGTCGATTTCCGGGGTTTTCAGTTGTTCATTCAGCGCCTTGAGCATGCCGTGCAGGCGCAGGGTTTGCAGCTTGTCCAGGGTCGGATGGGGCAGCATGGTGAGTTTCCTTGTGTTCAGTGGTAGTAGCCGGGGCCGCGCAGGTTGGCGTGGTCGTCCGGGAGCAGGGGCAGGTGCTGCTGGGCCAGCGGCAGGTTTTCCAGCCCCTGGCGCAGGATCGATTCGAGGCTCTTGTAACTGCACGCACCGAGGCTGATGGCGCGACGGCAGGCCAACTCCAAGCGCACTTCGCCATGGGTCTTGCCCAGGCGCAGGATGCCCAGGCAGGCCCGGTAGCCCTGCTGCGGATGGATGCGCCGTTCGAGGATGTGCCGGATCACGCCGGCGGTGCTCGGCCCGGTCTGCTCGGCCCAGCGGATCAGCCGTTGCGGCGTCCACTCGGCATGCTCGCGATGGCTCTTGGGCATGTGCTCGGCCTGCGTGCTGTGCCTGCCCTTGTGCATTGAGCGCAGGTGGCTGGCCACTCGCTGGTTGGCGTGGAAACACTCGACGGTGCGCGCCGTCAGGCGCACCTCCAGCTGCTTCTTCACCAGTTGATACGGCACCGAGTAGTAATGCCCATCGACCTCGACGTGGTAGTCGATGTGCACCCGCGCCTTCTTCCACTCGGCATAGACGTAGGGTTGCTCCGGTAATGGGCGCAGCGCCGGACGATCCAGAGCCTCGAAGGCCGAGTGCCGGGAGCCCGGTAGCCTGCGAAACGGGCGGCGATTGAGCCGCTCCAGCAGCCCGGCGATAGCGCTGTTGAGTTCATCCAGGGAGAAGAACTGGCGGTTGCGCAGGGCGGCGAGGATCCAACGCTCGACCACCTGCACGCCGACTTCGGCCTTGGCTTTGTCGCGCGGCTTACGCGCCCGCGCCGGCACCACCGCCACTCCGTAGTGCTCGGCAAGGTCGCGGTAGCTGGGGTTGATGTCCGGCTCGTAACGATGGGCCTTGCTCACCGCGCTGCGCAGGTTGTCCGGCACCACGATCTCCGGCACGCCGCCGAGGAAGGCGAAGCAACGGGTATGCGAGCCTAGCCAGTCCGGCAGCTGCTGCGACCAGGT
>NZ_BATI01000090.1 GCF_000467105.1 Aquipseudomonas alcaligenes NBRC 14159 | reverse complement strand
GGCTTCGGCGAAGGTGTAGCTGGACGCGCCAAGCACCGCGACGAACACCTGCGCCTGGCGGATCTCGCCGCTGTGGCGGTCGATAACCGGCACCGTCTGGCCGGCATAGTCGACGAACAGCTTCTCGCCGACGCGGTGCTCCTGACGCATCACCACGTCCAGCTTGCCCTGCCAGGCCCGGTAGTGCTCACAGAACCAGCTGTACTGAAAGCCCTGCGGCTGGCTCAGGCGGTACTCCTGCCAGAGCAGCGCCAGGGTCACCCCGGGGCGGCGCAGTTCGGCATGCACCCATGCCCAATCGGGTAAAGGCCGCTTCTCACTGGCAACCGCCGGGGCCGGCGGGAACAGTTGCTGCTCCAACTCGGCATCGGACAACGAACAGGGCCAACTGAGACCGCTGGCGGCAAAACGACAGAGGTAATCACCGGCACTGCTGTGGCCAGTACCCAGGCTGCGGGCGATCTTGCGCACGGACAGGCCGCAGTCGAACTTGAGGCGCAACACCTCTCGGATTTTACGCATGGATAAACGCTCCACGACGACCTCTTCGCTTCGAAAAAGAGGTCGATGGTAGTGAATAAATCCTGCGTAGCTGCCTGCCTGAAAAGTGTCCGGATGGCCGTGGAATCGGTGTCCGGATGCTCGTGGAGTGAGTGTCCGGATCAGCGTGGAATCACTATCCGGATGTGCGTGGAATGGGTGTCCGAGTCAGCGTGGAATTCGC
>NZ_BATI01000091.1 GCF_000467105.1 Aquipseudomonas alcaligenes NBRC 14159 | reverse complement strand
AGCCCAGCAGGTGCATCAACGCGAAGACGTGGTCCGTGAACCCTGCCGTGTCGGTGTAGTGCTCCTCGATCCGCAGGTCGGATTCGTGATACAGCAGGCCGTCGAGCACGTAGGTCGAGTCGCGCACGCCGACGTTCACGACCTTGGTGTGGAACGGCGCGTACTGGTCGGAGATATGGGTGTAGAACGTCCGCCCTGGGCTGCTGCCGTATTTCGGATTGATGTGGCCGGTGCTCTCGGCCTTGCTGCCGGTGCGGAAGTTCTGGGCGTCCGACGATGACGTGGTGCCGTCGCCCCAATGCTCGGCGAAGGGATGTCGGAACTGCGCGTTGACCAGCTCGGCCAGTGCCGCCCCGTAGGTTTCGTCGCGGATGTGCCAGGCTTGCAGCCAGGCCAGCTTGGCGTAGGTCGTGCCGGGGCACGATTCCGCCATCTTGGTCAGGCCCAGGTTGATCGCGTCGGCGAGGATCGTGGTCAGCAACAGGTTTTTGTCCTTGGCCAGGTCGCCTGACTTCAGGTGGGCGAAGTGCCGGGTGAAGCCCGTCCATTCGTCTACCTCCAGCAGCAATTCGGTGATCTTGACGTGCGGTAGGATCATCGCCGTCTGGTCGATCAGGGCCTGTGCGGTATCGGGCACCGCCGCATCGAGCGGCGTGATCTTCAGGCCCGACTCCGTGATGATGGCGTCCGGCAGCTCGTTGGCCAGCGCCATGCGGTTGACGGTGGCGAGCTGCGTTTCCAGCAGCGTCAGCCGGTCATGCAGGTACTGGTCGCAATCGGTGGCCACGGCCAGCGGCAATTCGCTGGCCTGCTTGAGGCTGGCGAATTTCGCGGGCGGCACCAGGTAGTCCTCGAAGTCCTTGAACTGGCGCGAGCCTTGCACCCAGATGTCGCCGGAGCGCAGCGCGTTCTTCAGCTCCGACAGCGCGCACAGTTCGTAGTAGCGCCGGTCGATGCCGGTGTCGGTCATCACCAGCTTCTGCCAGCGCGGCTTGATGAACTCGGTCGGCGCGTCGGTGGGCACCTTGCGGGCGTTGTCGCTGTTCATGCTGCGCAGCACCTCGATGGCGTCGAGTACGTCCTTGGCGGCGGGCGCGGCCCGCAACTTGAGCACGTCGAGAAATTCCGGCGCGTAGCGGCGCAGCGTGGCGTAGCTCTCGCCGATGCGGTGCAGGAAATCGAAGTCCTCGGGTTGCGCGAGCCGCTGCGCTTCGGTGACGCTCTCGGCGAAAGCATCCCAGGACATGACGGCCTCGATGGCGGCGAACGGATCGCGGCCCGCTTGCTTGGCCTCGATCAGCGCCTGGCCGATGCGCCCGAACAGCCGCACCTTGGCATTGATCGCCTTGCCGGATGCCTGGAACTGCTGCTGATGCTTGTTCTTGGCGGCATTGAACAGCTTGCCCAGGATGCGGTCATGCAGGTCGATGATTTCGTCGGTGACGGTGGCCATGCCCTCGATGGCGAGCGCCACCAGGGTCGCGTAACGCCGCTGCGGCTCGAACTTCGCCAGGTCGGCGGGCGTCATCTGGCCGCCCTCGCGGGCGATCTTGAGCAGCCGGTTCTGGTGAACCAGCCGCTCGATGCCGGAGGGCAGGTCGAGCGCCTGCCACGCCTTGAGGCGTTCGATGTGTTCCAGCATGTGCCGCGAGTTCGGTTTGACCGGGGATTGCCGCAGCCAGGCCAGCCACGTCGTCTTGCCGTTGTCGCGGCGCTTGAGCAGATCGTCGAGGCGACGGCGATGCACGTCCGTCAGCGGCTCAGCCAAGGCGTCGTAGAGACGCCGGTTGGCGCGGGTAATCGCTTCGGCGCTCGCCCGCTCGACGGCGTTGAGGGCGGGCACAATGACCGACTGCCGCCGCAGGTGCTCGATCAAGGCTCTGGCCAGCACGATGCCCTTGTCGGTTTGCATGGCCAGCTCGGTCAGCAACTGGACAGCCTGCCGGTAGTGGCCAATCGTGAACGGCTGGAAGCCGAACACCGTTTGCAGCTCGACCAGGTGCTCGCGTCGGGTCTGCTCACGCTGCCCGTACTCGTCCCAGCTTTCGATGCCGACCTTGAGCTGGTTGGCGACCAGTCTCAGCAATGGCGGGAACGGTGGCTCATCAGCGCCAAGGATGACGCCGGGAAAGCGCAGGTAGCAGAGCTGCACCGCGAAGCCCAGCCGATTGGCCGGGCCGCGCCGCTGCCGGATGATGGAGAGGTCGCTTTCGCTGAACGTGTAGTGACGGATCAACTCATCCTTGGTGTCCGGCAACGCCAGCAGGCTTTCGCGCTCGGCGGCGGAGAGGATCGAACGGCGGGGCATGCGGTTTCCTTCTTCTTGAAAACGTAGGTTTGTGACAAGCCCGCCAAGGCAACC
>NZ_BATI01000092.1 GCF_000467105.1 Aquipseudomonas alcaligenes NBRC 14159 | reverse complement strand
AAGCGATGACTAACACCAATGACGCCACCCTTCCGACACATTCTATTCTTGAGGAATGCACAGCGATGGCTGTCGTCAACGCTCTGAAGATTATTCTGAAGAACAGCTACGCGATCTACCTTAAGACAAAAAATGCCACTCGGGCGCATCCCGCCCCTACTTCAGGGACTTTCACTTGCTTCTCGCTCTGTCACTCACAGCATCGGCACGCCCATGACGCATGGTATCCAGGCCTCATAATTTTCCCATATAACCTTCTTGTCTTTTGCGCACCCAGAAAGACTCGAGGCTTTAACTGGACAGATGAGCCCTCGAGGGTAGTGTTCACCTGATTGGCTTTCTCATATCTGATGTTGATTCGCACAGTGTGCCAACCAGGTGATAGTTTCAAAAAACCTGCGCTTCAGAGCGAATTAGACGATCTTCGATAAGAGCGATCCGCCTCAAAATCCAAAACATCTAACATTGTCCTAGAGCCATATTTGTACCTAGTACTATGGCGCTCCCATTAACACATTTGATGATGCACAGAAAACTTAGCTCATGATAGCTTTCAGCTAACAGCTATTCGGAAGCCCGAAAGGATTCAACCGTTTAAGCGTGAACCGTCGATTATAAATACTTTCGTAAGTTAGCTTTAAAGGACGCTTTTAGTCCTTGTAAATACGCATTACGACTCCACAGCTACCAAATCCATACGGCGCCAGCAACCATTAAAACACCCGACACTACTAAAACAATAGTAGAGGCGCGATTGCTGCCTTTCAAAGTATGACCAACACCCACATCCATAACTAGGTGTCGAATTCCGGCTACGAGATGATAAATAAATGAAGAGTATACCAACCAGAAACTAACTTTGCCGAAAGGTGAAGAAAAAATCTCCTTGACTTCATTAAAACCCTTTTCTGACTCCAACGATTTGCTCAGCATATACAGTATCAGTCCCAGAAAAATAAAGAGCATAATTCCTGAAATCCGGTGCAGAATCGATGTAAGCGCCGTGAGAGGAAGCTGAATGGTTCGAATATCAAGATTAACCGGCCGCTTTTTATTCATTTTGACTCCAGTCAACAATTCTAGTGGGGGATTTTAGTTTTCGATCTCATTCATCATAGCAGCTGTAACTAAGGCTGGCGGCGACAATAATGGAGATATTCGGGGCTTACGTTGCATTTTGAGGTCGCAAGTGCATGTGCGTAAATTGAAGCAAATTGCAAGGTTATGCCCAATAGGTAGCTAGCTTATTAATTTAACAAAAGTGACGTGTGTCGTTCTGCAGGGCATGCTGTTCCCCAACCCTGGAAAACCTATCCTCTTTAACACGTCAAAGTCGATTGATAGGCTTGCTGCAACAGCTATCTGCCCGGTTGAAGTCGAAGATCGATGTATCTGTAGGGTTTGGAAATAAATGCGGGCGCCCACCGCACTCACGGCTCAGTTACCATTCTTTGTGCATCGCGGCCGCGCGGCTAGTTGGTAGCTGTTCTAAGCCTAGTCAGTGCCGCCCTTCGCCCCAAGCCCCATAGTCAGATTTGAGAAATGACAGTAGGCGATGCCGCAACGCGCTTCATCGACCTATGTAAAACGACTCCTTTATCGAAATAGTGCACTCATCGCTCTCCACGGCGATCCCTTCATCGCGAATTGCACCGCCCAAGACGATCTGCACTGAAATCAATACTTTCTGATGCCTCTTGATTAGAGATGCCAGCCATAATCATCTCATCGCCAACGCATACGGCGTTCGGCAGCCAACACACTCTCACTCACTACTGGAAGCTCAGACATGAAAACCATAGGCATTGAAAACTCGAAGTCCAGCGTACAGGCCCACTTAACGCTTGGAACCAAAACTATGGGGCTAGGTATCTATGGCGCGTACTTGGCTCTCGCTATTATTTACTTCTGGTTCGGCGGCATGAAATTTACCCACTACGAGGCCGAGGGCCTGGTTCCACTGGTGAGCAACAGCCCGCTTTTGGGATGGGTGTATAGCATTTTTTCGGTCGACATGTTCTCCAGCCTGCTCGGCATACTAGAGATTTCGATCGGCACTCTGATCGCAGGCCGCATGCTGTCGCCCAAACTATCCGTGGTAGGAGGCGCTCTGTCTGCAGGCCTGTTCTTCACAACCCTTAGCTTTATGTTTTCCACTCCGGGCGTCATTGAGCCTAGTTTAGGGTTTCCGGCGATTTCCGTTGCGCCAGGTCAGTTTCTGCTTAAAGACTTAGGGTTGCTTGCTGTTTCGATATTTGTGGCAGGCCATTCGCTGGTTGAACTGGAAAAACGTAAAATTAATGCATAATTTTTTCAATGGCTTAAGGCAGTAATG
>NZ_BATI01000093.1 GCF_000467105.1 Aquipseudomonas alcaligenes NBRC 14159 | reverse complement strand
TTTCCCAAGCTGAACCCTGTTGGTCACAAGTTGCTGACCCTTCTCATGCAAAAGAGTCCACATGTGGTGCGCCGTGAAGTACTTGAGGAGGCAATTTGGGGCGATGACGCGCCTGATAGCGACAGCCTTCGTAGCCATGTCCACCAGCTGCGCCAGGTGATCGATAAGCCATTCGAGAAGCCGCTGCTACACACAGTGCATGGCATCGGCTTCCGACTGGCGGATCAAGATGGGAGCAACTGAATTGCCCATGCTGTAGACACAGGTCAAGTCAGTTCTGAACTACTCCTGCGGTAACGAGAACGCGAGCGTGGAAACGTAGCCGTCCTCATCCACCTCACGCCTATCCTCTCGCTGGACATTGTGCGAGACCTTAACCACGTTCAAGCCCGTGCTGCGCACCTTGATCTGGGCATAACCCTTCTCATCAGTTTTCACCGAACTGTCGCTTTCGTTGAGGTAGTCGCCGACAACCTTCACCTTGGCCAGCGGCTTGCCATCGAACAGTACCTGGATGCGCAAAGTCTCCCCCAGCTTGAGGCTTAGCGGATCAACCTGCGGCAGGATCTCCAGCGGCAGCCCAAAAGGCTTCGCTGGCATGCTGGAGGGGGCAAGGGCTGCACGGGTAAACATCTGGTAGTAGCCTGCAATTTTTGCCTCAGGAAACTTGAGGCGAGAGCCCGCTACGCGCTCCCGTGCCGTAGTGAGGGTACGAGACTTTCTTGTCCAGCTATCCAAAGCTAAGTTCCTACACCTACTCCAATCCGCCCTAGCTCCATACTCAAGGAAGAGTGAAATGAGGCATCTACTTGCACTACCCCTGCTCCTGCTGCTTGGCTCATGCGTGCGGCATGAGCCCTTACCGCCTCCTGTCCCAGTAGCACTTACCGTTGGGGCGCCGCTCACCGAGCTGGACTATGGTCGCTTTCAGATCATGTATGACTGTCAGTTAGGAGAGCCGCACCGCGTGACCTATCTCGTGGGCGCCGACAAAGGGGCACTTGAGCGGGTTGATAACTTCCGCGTCGACCGTAGCCTGCCCGAGGGATGCAAAGGTCAGCACGCAGCAGACACCTACAAGCCCCCCTCAGGATTCGATCGCGGACATCTGGCCCCAGCCAATCACTTCGATGACAGTCGCCAGGCCATGAATGCCAGCAACCTGATGACGAACATCGTTCCCCAGCTAGCCACACACAACAGACATACCTGGGGGATGACCGAGACTCTGACCGAGTGCTATCGCGACATCCGCCCCGTTCAGGTTATTGCAGGGGTCGTGTTCGGCGATCTCCCCCAAGACCTGCAGAATGACTACTTCGTGCAATCTCATGGGATCGCCACGCCGGAGTACTTCTGGAAAGTACTGCTGACGGAGGACGAGGTGGGGCAGCCGCTGATCATCAGTTGGTGGATTCCACACAAAACAGGACTGGGCACCAATCTGGATCCATTCGTGAAGTCTGTCCGCGAGATTGAAGTGCTACTCGGACCGTATGAGCTTCCAATTGATGTTCCGGAGGAGCTCAAGGACATACGTCCTGCACATAGCTGGGCACGCCCACATGGATGCGATACCGAATAGCGCTGATACGGATGAACAAAGCTTATATGAGGCGTTTGAGATGCCAGACATACAGCTGCGCGCAGTCAAAACCGAGTTTTTCTCAGCGCCTAGATACATGAGCCCTCAAAGAACCACCCTGCCCGGCCGTCATCCTTGCCCGATGCGCAGCCGGCGGGTAGCTAACCGGATTCTACCCCAGCGCTCCGAGCATAGAAGGGAGTCGACAATTGGCTATTCAACATGGCCTCTACCGGGAACATTGAACGTCGCTCCGACTGCCACCACAGGCTGCAGCAAGGTCACCGTAATTCAGTGACCGGCGCGGTGCTAGCCATCGGCTGAGGGCGATACAGCATCAAGTCGTACAGAGTGAGGCAGATGAGCCAGCACAGTAGTGCTGTCCATAAGTTGTGCGAGAAGAAGTGAGCCCCCTGAGCCATACGCACCAACGAAAACAAAGTCCCCAAGCTGGTGGCAGCTATCAGTGCAACATGAGCGACGTTAGGGCGGCGATCTCGCAAAGCGAAGAACAGTGCAAACAATG
>NZ_BATI01000094.1 GCF_000467105.1 Aquipseudomonas alcaligenes NBRC 14159 | reverse complement strand
CCTTAAATAAACCTGCCAGATCAACGGCGTCACCCCATCAGCACCGATCGTATTGACGTCAGCTCCAGCCTGGACTTTTTCATCCACTTTCTGAAAATCATTTTGAGTAGCCGCTACCACCAACTCAGCAACTAGCGGATCACTAAAAGCTTGCTGAGGAGTCATGCCGCCGACCTTCTGTCCGGCAGCACAACTGCTTACCACTGAGAGCATGACTATAATAAACACCCTATGTTTAATGTTCATCTGACTCCAATTACCCCTTGATCCATGTTATTCTTCAGAAAAAACTCTTTTGGGTATTACGTTGTTCGAGATTTTTCCAATTTCTACGAGGCTGGGTTTTTTACCAAACTCGTGCTTTGCATAACCTGACTTCAGCAGGTGTTTTATTTCACCCAATTCCGCTGAAGACGCAAAGTCATATTTATACCTATTGGAAAGCGTACCAACTAAATTGTATAGGTAAAAAGAGTTTTTTGGGATTGATGAAATATAACTTTCCACATTGGATTTCCAATGTGCAGGCCTTTCATTTACAACCATAAGAATTAGATTGTGCCTGATAAGCTGGTCGCTTTCAGAATCTATGCAGTCATAAAGCAAGGGTGCAATCTTATTTGAGTATAGGTCCCCCGTGAACATTCTTACTACATTATAAGGATTTGCCAAAAATATTTTTTTCACTCTTTCTTCTACTGTGTCGCCAAACCCATCTTCCAAAATAAAACCTTGGCCCTCGAAAGCAACTTTCCCTTGCGATGCTAAAAGCGGCGTAAGTGCAAACAGTATTTGCGAAACTTGTTTCCAACCACGAGTTATCTGCTTCAACAACAGTCTCTTAATATCTGGATCTACGTAGTCACTATTCCTAAGCGCTCGCGAGCTAGCCTTTATCTTCTGTATCAGACCACTAAGCGAGTATTCTTCAATAATATATTGAATTCTTTGGTCGTAAGGTCTTAGCTGATTATAATTTTTATCAGCGTGGTCATCTTTCAATGTATCGGGAAGGTTAGAATTTGAAATATTTTCGCTGACAGCCTCTTTTGCAATGGCTATAGATTCTGCGGAAGGACTCCACTCAATAGAAGCTAACGGATTTAGTTCCGCAGGAAGTCCTGTCTTTTGATCTACCAAGTCACATGCAGATGATAAGTCATCTGTTAGTTTTTCTAAGAGGTCACCCCGGTCCCGGTCGATACCTGTGTAGAATTCTATTATTTCAGGAAATGACGCATAGTTCTTTTGGCCTATAATGTAATCATGAAACTCTTTGCTAGCATACATTCGGGGTGCGGAGGTACTGGTAGAGGGTTTCCCGGCTGATGTTGAACTCGCGGGCAAGCTGCGCCTTGGGCTCGCCGGCCGTCGCTCGCTGCCGCAGGGTAGCAGCCTGCTCATCGGACAGGGCTTTCTTGCGGCCCCGGTACGCGCCACGCTGCTTGGCCAAGGCGATTCCCTCACGCTGCCGCTCGCGGATCAGGGCGCGCTCGAACTCAGCGAAGGCCCCCATCACCGACAGCATCAGGTTGGCCATCGGCGAGTCCTCGCCAGTGAACACCAGGCCCTCCTTCAGGAACTCGATGCGCACGCCGCGCTGAGTCAGCTTCTGTACCAAGCGACGCAGGTCATCGAGGTTGCGGGCCAGCCGATCCATGCTGTGCACCACCACTGTATCGCCTTCGCGGACGAAGCTCAGCAGCGCTTCGAGCTGGGGGCGCTGGGTGTCCTTGCCCGATGCCTTGTCGGTGAACACCTTGCTCACCTGGGTTTGTTCCAGCTGGCGTTCCGGGTTCTGGTCAAAGCTGCTGACCCGGACGTAGCCGATGCGGTGCCCCTGCACGATGTCTCCTTGGTTGAAGGCG
This sequence comes from Aquipseudomonas alcaligenes NBRC 14159, assembly GCF_000467105.1. Lineage (GTDB taxonomy): Bacteria > Pseudomonadota > Gammaproteobacteria > Pseudomonadales > Pseudomonadaceae > Aquipseudomonas > Aquipseudomonas alcaligenes. Next base: position 217 of record NZ_BATI01000094.1, on the reverse strand, counting down.
GCTTAAGTGCACTTTCTGTTCCGTTGTGCCTCAAAGCCCATTTCTGTCAGGCTGAAATCTATGACCTTCGCGGGCATGTGTCAACGAATGCGAAAGACCACTCTATTCTGACGACTCGGAGCGGCCTTGCCTGACGTCCGGTTAGGGTATAGCCTAGATTGACATGCGCGATGCAACCCTTAACTTGCTTGCACCTATCGTTTCCATGCTAGGGAAA
>NZ_BATI01000095.1 GCF_000467105.1 Aquipseudomonas alcaligenes NBRC 14159 | reverse complement strand
AATCTCAACCACAACTTCGGCGCTGACGGTGCCGGTACGGTGAAATGGCTGGATTCCGGCGCACCGGGTGGTTTCACCTACCAGGCTAGCCCGGACGGCTCGCAACTGCTGGTCAAGCAGGGCGGCACTACGGTGCTGACACTGACGCTGAACACTGCGACCGGTGCCTACACCGTCACCCAGAATGCGCCCATCCAGCATGCCAATGCCGATCTGGAGAATAACCAGCCGTTCACTCTGACCTACCAGGTCACCGACAAGGATGGTGATACCGCCACCGGGTCGCTGACCGTGAATGTCGACGATGATACGCCGGTGGCCCAGGACGACCATGCCACCGTACTGTCCGGCCAGACCCAGGACGTCAACCTGGTGTTCGTGCTGGACTTCAGCGGCAGCATCAGCGACAGCGAGCTGAATCAGATGCTGGATGCCGTGCGCACGGCTGGGCAAGAGCTGTTCAACACGGCGACCGGAGCGGTTCAGGTTCAACTGGTGGTGTTCTCGGAGAGTGCACTGTCCTTCGGGCCGTTTGACAGCGTCGCCGCCTTCACGGCCCAGATCAACGCCCTCAATCCGTCCGAGCCGGGGGGCGTGCGGCCCGACTCCATTGGCAATGGCACCGATTTCACCGATGCCATCGAAGAGACCATGGATACGTTCACGCCGCTGCCGGGCTGGAACAACCAGGTGGTGTTCATCAGCGATGGCAACCCCAACCAGCAGACGGGCACCGGCGGTAATTCGCTGGCCGACAGCACGGCGACTGCCTGGGACAACTTCGTCGACAGCAACGGCATCAACGTGACCACTATCGGCATCGGTAATGGCATTACCGATGAGCGCCTGGAAGACGTGGATCTGGACGCCGGGCCGAACAACGACCCGCTGCGTGTCGACGACTTCGATGATCTGGTTGATACCCTGGTGGACCAGGTCACCGGTGGCCTGGTCACCGGCAATGTCCTGCAGGGCAGTGACAATGCTGTGGGCGGCGGCGATGACGATGCCTACGGCGCGGATGGCCCCGGTCGTATCCTGTCCATCGAGATCGATGGTGTTACCTACACCTGGGATGGCGTGCTGGATGGCGATGAGCAGCTGAGCAACGTGCTCACCCTTGCCGGTGGCAAGCTGAGCTTCAACTTCCAGACCGGCGCCTGGAGCTACCAGGCTCCGGCCAATCTCGATGGCGACAAGACGGAGAGCTTCGATTACGTCATCGTCGACAATGACGGCGACCCGTCCACCGCAACGCTGACCATCCACGTGGAAGATACCGGTCCTGTGGAAGGCTTTGTCGACGAGGACAATCTGCCCGATGGCATCGATGATCTGGACTCGGTGACCGATTCCGTCAGCGGCAGCGTGGCCGAGCTGGTGGTCGGCCCCGATGCCGGGTCGCACTTCACCCTGTCCAGCGACACCAGTGGCATCACTCCGGCTTCTTCCGGTGGTGTGGCGCTGGTCTACAGCGTGCTGGGCAACACCCTGACTGCGACTGCTGGGCCCGCTGGGCCGGTTGTCTTCACCCTGCAGGTGGGAGATGACGGCAGCTACACCTTCGATCTGGAGCAATCGCTGGATCATCCGGCGGACGGCAGTGACGACGATCAGCTGCTGACCCTGGACTTCACCAGCATTCTGCAGGCCAATGACGGTAGCGACCCGCTGACTCTGGTTGGCAACTTCCTGATCCACGTCGAAGACGACATTCCGCGCGTCGATGCGGTGCTCAGTGGCCAGCAGCCCGTCGCCCTCAACACCCAGGATGCCGAGACGATCGGGATCAACTTCGACTCGGCCAGCAGCAATTTCAGCGGTGCCTTCTCGGCCACCGCCAACCACGGCGCCGATGGTCCGGGT
>NZ_BATI01000096.1 GCF_000467105.1 Aquipseudomonas alcaligenes NBRC 14159 | reverse complement strand
TTTCCCTAAGGAATGGCTGGGGAGCACCACTCTACTTGGAGGCTGGTTTTGGTGAAAGATGTCATAAGGTCAGACCTAGCGTTGCCGCCAAGAGCCATCCCGCGAGAGCGCTCGAGGAGTTCAGAAAAGGCGTTGCCAGTCCCTGTTAGCGAGCTCTCTACACACTTCAGGGGCGCCACCAAAGCATCGCCTCGATACGCTCATCATTTGCGCCACGGAGTGGTATGTGACCGGTAATCCATCCTGGTTCAGAAGCACACCATTTGCGCCTGTCAAAAGAGCATGGCCGGCTACGACATCATGCGCGCCCACCGATACAAGGGACGCACCTGCGATTGCATCACCGACGGCAACTCGTGCTAACCGATAGGCAATGCTTGGCATGGGACAACAATTAGCGGGCGAACATAACTCTGCATTCAGGTCAGCTTTACTACCTGCAGCTGTACTCATCAGAACCTGGCTACCAGACGTTAGTGGCCCACGTTGCAACCCTGAAAGAACTTCCTCCCCATTGCGAATGACGCGGGAGCATCCTTCCGCCCAAGCAATGCAATCAGGACCACGGTCGACCGTGATCGGCGCATAGACCACGCCAAGAACCGGCCTAGAACCACGCAGTAGCCCGACAGAAATAGCTGATCCCTGTCGCCCGAGCAGGAAATCTCTAGTCCCGTCGTTGGGATCAACAACCCAACAGTATTCATGCCCAGAAAGGTGATAGCCGGTTTCCTCTCCCCAGAAATCGCAGCCCAGCAGTTCAAGCAAGCTTTTGCGTAGAAGTACTTCGATCTCTGTGTCCACGCTTGCTTTATCCCCCGAGCCCCTGGGCCCACCTGAGCGCTTCCACTCAGCAGCCAGCAGTTTGCCAGCCAACTGCACGCACTTGGTAACTGGGGCTAGTAACTCGACGCAGCTCATACAAGCCTCCAAAAGCAAGAAGTTAGTGCCCCACAAGCCTCAGATGAAGACTTAGAAAAGCGCTAACAACTGATAGTGATAGCGCTGTGAGAAACTCAGTCGGTAGAGCGAAGTGGAATCGGAGTCGCTCGGGGAAAGCCCCAACGAGAACCCGCAAATTGATGGCGCAGCATCATCGCTCGACGGGCACCTCAACTCGTAGCTTGGTGCCAGCTCGCTGATCAGATCTTCGACTATGTCAGGCGGAGCATGCACCCGACTGAGAATGGCTAAATCTTCGGGCAGGTCATCAGCCACTCGTTGAGAGAACCCTTCAAGGGTCGACTCTGCCAACACATACAACCAAGCCTGGTCATCAGCCGCTCCAGTTCGACGCAAAACACGCCCTAACACCTGGCGGTAATGCAACTCCGTGCGAATACGGCTGAGGTAGCAACAAACCTGCAATCGGGGGATATCTGTCCCTTCGCTGATCATCCCCACAGCTACGATCCAACGAGAAGCGCCATGCCTGAACTCGTTAATTCCATCCTGAGCACGTTTATCTCTGTTGGTCACGATTCGGCATGATTCACCCCTAGCCTCAAGTGCCAGCGCTACTTGGTGCGCATGCTCAACATCAGTGGCAACCACCAGACCGCCTGCATCCGGCTTAACCTTTCTGAGGTCATCGAGTTTTGCGATCGCAAGACCGAGCATCTGACTGATGATTTCAGGGTTCCGAAGCAGCTCCTCATAGGAAACCGGGGACTCACT
>NZ_BATI01000097.1 GCF_000467105.1 Aquipseudomonas alcaligenes NBRC 14159 | reverse complement strand
CGGTAACTGTCAAGGTATCTGTCGCCCTGTTTGATTTTTATGCAGCTATTTTCTCTACCTCCCTAACTACTCGGCGCTCTGGGTTTAGCGATACTAATGTCACAGGATGCCAGTTGCGGGTGTCACCACTCCAGCGCTCAGGATGCGCAGCTCTGGCTGCAAGGTTGAGCGCATGTCTCTTGGCTAATATGGCTTTGTCTTCTCCTGTGTGGCGCTGCATCGGCGTCACGAAGCGGATAGCACTGTGGCGGTGCTCATAGTTGTACCACTGGACGAAGCCGTGCACCCAACGCTGGGCAGCTGATAGGTCAGCGAAGCCACTGACGGGGTAGTTCGGCACATACTTGCAGGTGCGGAACAGAGCCTCGGAGAAGGCGTTATCGTTGCTCACACGCGGTCGACTGAACGAAGGCTGGATCTGCAGATCTCTCAGCTTCTCAAGCAAGGTGACGCCTTTGAAGGGGCTGCCGTTATCAGCGTGCAGCACCAGAGGCTGGCCTACCATGTTTTCGGCCAGCACGGCTCGTTCAATGACACGGCGTGAGTTAGCTGCAGACTCCCCCAGAAAGGCTTCCCAGCCCACGACTTTACGGCTGAAGATGTCGAGGATCATCACCAGATAGTAGTAGGTACCCTTGGCTGGCCCAGGAAGCCAGGTGCAGTCCCAGGACCATACCTGGTTGGGGGCGATTGCTGTATGTGTAGTCGGCGCTGGCTGTGATTTGCGGGCTTTGGCGCGTCCCCGGTGTGCCAGCTGGCCATGTTTACGCAGTACTCGATAAAAGCTCGATACGGAGGCAATGTAACGCTGCTCTTCATCCATCAGCCGAATAACAATCTGATCCGGCGGTAAAGCAGCAAACTCGTCACGTTGGCATTGCCTCAAGATCTCAGCCTCTTCTTCTGGGGTCAGCGCATTAGCAGGGGCTGGGCGTTCGGCTACAGGGCGTTTATCGCCTGTTAGCTTTCCCGCCTGCATCCAGCGTTGGTGAGTCCGGATAGAAATCCCGACGACTTCACAGGCAGCCGTCAAGGTGGCGCCCTCGTTGCAGGCGACAGCAATCAGCTCTACGGCACGTTGGCGATCCTCGATGCTGATCATGACTCCTCGTCCCCCCAGATCGCCCGTGCTTTTTTTGACAGCGTCAGCAGTGCTGCTGTCTCCGCGAGTGCTGTGTTCTTGCGATGTAGCTCTCGTTCCAGCTCTTTGATCCGCTTGCGCTGCTGCTTGGCTTCATCCGCTTCTCGACGGCGGTCCTCATAGGACAGGCTGGCGGCTTGTTCGCAGTCATGACGCCAGCGTTGCAGCTGCTCGGGATACAGTCCCCGTTGACGACAATAGGCAGCAACGTCTTCGGTGTTCATCGCTGCGGTCTCAACCACCGCTGCAAACTTGTCTCGGGACGACCAGCCGGACGTACCCTGGTCACTTGCATCGGGCAAGCAGCGTCCCTCAGCACGAGCTTCTTTGCGCCACTTGTAAACAGTGGCTGGCGAGATACCCTCCTGCCGGGCGACCTCTTCTACGCTTTGGTTATAAGGCGGTAACAGCTTGGCCACAGCGGCCTGACGTCGCTCATCGGAATAGCGAGGCATACAGATCTCCAAACGCCCCTGAATGTTTAAGAGAGTGTAACAAGGGACGCGACATCAATCCTGACAGAG
>NZ_BATI01000098.1 GCF_000467105.1 Aquipseudomonas alcaligenes NBRC 14159 | reverse complement strand
TAGCCTACTTACCGCCAGACCGGCATTATCTGGGATGGGGCAATTCGATGTGAAAGCCCGTGAGGCTAGCCGCTGAGGTGCACCAGATGCGGCCTTTGTGAGCCTCAATGATGGATCGGGTGATTGCAAGCCCGAGCCCGGCGTTGCTCGGGCTGCCCTCCCGCCGAGCGGGGTCAACCCGGTAAAAGCGGTCGAAGAGCTTCTCTAGATGCTCTGAGCTGATTGTGTCCCCTGGGTTCTCGATACTGAAGGTAGTGGAGTCCTCTGTCTCGCGGATCAGAACCGAAATTGTCTGTCCCGCCGGCGTGTAGCGCAGCGCATTGGACAGCAAGTTGGATAGCGCGCGATCAAGCATCAGCCGATCTCCCAGCACTTGGCCTTTGCCTGTGAGCGATAGCTCAATGCCGCGCTCTTCGGCCAGAAGGTGGTAGTAGTCAAACAGCTTGAAGACTACGTCAGCCAGTTCGATCCTGGCCTGCTCGGGGATGATCAGGCCATTATCAGCCTTGGCCAAGAACAGCATGTCATCAATCATCCGAGACATGCGCTTCAAGTCCTCCAGGTTGGAGTACAGATTCTCCTCATAGGCATTGATATCGCGTTTTTTACTCAGCACGACCTCGGTGTGGGTCATCAGATTGCTGACTGGAGTTCGTAGCTCGTGGGCAATGTCGGCCGAAAAATTGGAGAGCCTAACGAAGGCATCCTCTAGCCGAGCCAACATCGCATTGAAGGAGAGAACCAGTTGCTGAAGTTCCCGCGGCACTGGTTCGAGAGGGATTCGCTCCTGTAACGAGCGAGCGGACATCCCGGAGGCCACATGAGTGACTTGCCGCAGAGGCCTAAGGCCGCTGCGAGCAACCACCCAGCCGAGTGCGGCACTGAACAGGGCGCTGATGACCAATCCAATCCAAAACCATCGTTGCAGCGTGTCGAAAAAGTGTGTGTGATCGGTGACTCAAGAATCAGCAACGCAGTGAGCGGCTCAGCCTGATCGGCTACCGAGATTTGCTCCGTCATGCCACGGTACATGTGTTGGCCGTTCTGCCACTCCCACATGCTCTGCTCATTTGCACGTCTGAAACGCTCAGGTACTTCGACTGCTCTGGGGTCGGAAAACAGTACAGAACCGTCACTGGCCAGGATAGTGGCGGCCAGATCCTGATGGGCTCCCAGCAAAGCTCGCAACTGCGGTAATTCTTCCGAAAGGCTCGCTTCACCGCGAGCATTGTTGAGGATATGTTTGGCGGATTCGAGTTTCTCCACCAGGGCCTGCCTATCCAGCATCTTGAAGTGGTGCTGGCTGAGCATATTGAAACTCAGCCCTGCTACCGTCAGGACTGCAATTACCGCGGACATGAACATCAGGCTCATGCGTGCGGTCAGCGAAAGGTGCTTCATATTCACTCCGGAGCATCCATCATGTATCCCATGCCGCGGGCGGTATGAATCAGCTTGAGATCGAAATCGTCATCGATTTTTGCGCGTAGCCGGCGTACCGCAACCTCAATGACATTGGTGTCGCTGTCGAAATTCATGTCCCAAACCTGAGAGGCAATCAGCGACTTCGGGAGCACCTCGCCGCGCCGGCGCAGTAGCAGTTCCAGCAGTGAAAACTCCTTCGCGGTCAGGTCAATTC
>NZ_BATI01000099.1 GCF_000467105.1 Aquipseudomonas alcaligenes NBRC 14159 | reverse complement strand
CCCAGAGTGTGTAAAAACACTTTCGCATCTTGGGTGCCTCAGCCCAGTGTTCCTGGGCGAGGCGGTTTCCCAAGCAAATAGCCGCGATCAGCGCCAATAGCGCGTCAGAGCGTTTATGAAGCGCTTTGGCACCTCTTGGAGCAGCAAAAGCTGGGGCTTTTACGCCGTCATCGCCTTCAACAGGCCTTCGGTGCCGATGATTTTCATCACCCGTTTCAAGTTGTAGGCGAGCACATTCAAGCTCATCTCCGCACTCACCCCGTTCAGCTTTCGGGTCAGGAAGTGCGTTGCGCCCATCCATTGCTTGAGCGTACCGAAGGGATGCTCAACAGTCCGTTTTCGAA
>NZ_BATI01000100.1 GCF_000467105.1 Aquipseudomonas alcaligenes NBRC 14159 | reverse complement strand
TTGCCAAGCTAAAAGCGCATATGAAAGAGCTTCAAGGGATCGAAACTCAGCTCAACGATTCCCCTGATAAACAGGTTTCGCTGACCGACCCGGATGCCCGTTCGATGATGACGCGCGGCAGCGGTATCGTCGGCTACAACGTGCAGACGGCTGTCGATACGCAGCACCACCTGATCGTTGCTCACGAGGTCACCAACAGCGGTTCAGACCGCGACCAACTCAGTTCAATGGCGAAGCAGGCTCGTGAAGCCATCGGCGCAGAAACGCTGTCCGTGGTGGCTGACCGAGGCTACTTCAAGGGTGAAGAGATCCTTGCCTGTCACGACGCAAACATCACGGCCTACGTGCCTAAGCCAATGACTTCAAGCGCCAAGGCTGATGGCCGATTCAATAAAGATGCCTTCGTGTATGACCCGACGAAAAACGAATACACCTGCCCGGCGGGAGAGGCACTGATCTGGCGATTCTCCAGCGTTGAGAAAGGCATGAATATGCACTGTTACTGGAGTTCTAAGTGCCAGAGTTGTGCGCTGAAAACCCAGTGCACACCAAGCACAAATCGTCGAGTAAGGCGCTGGGAGCATGAAGCAGTGCTGGAGGAAATGCAGCGCCGGTTGAACCAAGCACCAGAGATGATGCGGG
>NZ_BATI01000101.1 GCF_000467105.1 Aquipseudomonas alcaligenes NBRC 14159 | reverse complement strand
GGGACGCCCATGAAACGGTTTATCCAGGGTGAACACCGAGGTCAAAGCACCTTACTTCCCGAAAGCCTCGACGACTACGTCAGCGATACCAATCCGGTTCGGGTGGTTGACGTTTTCGTCGATGAACTCGACCTAGCCACGCTAGGTTTTGATGGAGTCATTCCAGCCGAAACCGGAAGACCGGCTTACCACCCTTCGATCCTGCTGAAGATCTATATCTACGGCTATCTAAACCGCATTCAATCGAGCCGGCGTCTTGAGCGAGAAGCTCAGCGCAACGTCGAACTCATGTGGTTAACCGGGCGATTGATGCCCGATTTCAAGACCATCGCCAACTTCCGAAAAGATAACAGCAAGGCCATTCGCGGCGTCTGCCGCCAGTTCGTTTTGCTCTGCCAGCAGTTGGGGTTGTTTGGCGAAAACTTGGTTGCCATCGACGGCAGCAAATTCAAGGCAGTGAACAACCGTGACCGCAATTTCACCAGCGCCAAACTGAAGCGGCGTATGGAAGAAATCGAGGCGAGCATCAGCCGTTATTTGGCTGTGCTCGATGCGGC
>NZ_BATI01000102.1 GCF_000467105.1 Aquipseudomonas alcaligenes NBRC 14159 | reverse complement strand
CCTTAGAAAAGGCCGATGTATGTCCAAACTTGCTGAATTCAAGGCACTTGAAGCCCAACTCGCCGCCCAACTTAAACAGCTAAATGAGCTGAAAAATGACGATGGACTTAAGCGAGAGATTGAGTTTGAGGAGAAGCTTCGCGAATTGATGGCTGAATATGGATTTGGCCTGAAGGGAATCATTGCTCTGCTCGATCCGCAGGCCTGCTCTCTTGGAGCAACACCTGTTCCTACCACTAGAGGAAACCGCCGTCAGCGCCAGCTCAAAGTTTACAAAAACGAAGAAACTGGCGAGATTGTAGAAACCAAAGGCGGCAACAATAAAGTGCTGAAGGCTTGGAAAGACAAGTACGGGGCTGCGAAGGTTCAAGGCTGGTTGCAGTAGGGCCTATCTCGTTGGATGAAAAAGCCAGGTATTGCCTGGCTTTTTACTAGCTGCTGCGAGCGGCGGTTGGTCAGAACGAATGCTATACCGATAGAACTCTACGCTTAGAGAAAGCGTGGTAGAGAAAACCTGCCACTTGGCGGTTTGGCTCAGGAAGGAAAAACTCGATGCTCGCGATCCAGTAGAACTAAAAAGAATGCGGCTTTTGCTCGAAAACCATGAACGCGCATTTTTTGGTTCACTCGTAGTTCGAAGAATGTGATGTCGTCTCCGATCTGCTTTCGCACTCTCTTCAGATGTTCTTCGGCGCCATTTTTTATAGTGGCTATATCGTACTGCGTATAGGCTAAACCGGCTTTGTTATCGCCTTTCCCGCTGGTTTCTAAAACCTGGCGCCAGGTTCGATCGCGAAGCGCAGAAATAAAGTCGCTGAAACTTTTGAGCTCATCTTTCTCCCATGCAGAAAAGCACTCAAAGGCGTTGCAAAAATATTTTAGTGTGACAAATGGGTTTTCATTGTCAGCCGAGCCGCCGTTCATTGTGTTATTAAGAGAAAAGACTTTCTCTTCAATGGGAGATAGCTTGCTAGCGGACTGTGCTTGCTGGTGTATTTTATCCTTGGGTAGTTTCTTCACCATCTTCCAACTCCCCGTAAACCTCCTTATAGAAGCTAAGAATTGAGTCCTTTGAAATCACTTCCTCGCAACGCTCCTCAGGGTCGCGGCCGCCGCGGGCGCTGATCCAAGGACGCTCGGAGTGAGTCATAGCTTCAAGCTTCTTGGCAGCAAATGAGCCGTAAGCATCGCGAACCTGCTCCAATATATTAAGAGAGTCCGCATCAATACCTTCGGATGCGCCACCAGGTACGATCGGTTGCCAGCCGTAGCGCTTAAATTCGTGCCAAACGGAAGGTACTACCGGACCATGAGGCCATGCTTGCATGTCTTCATCAAACAATGGCCGATCTAAGGCCATCAAATGCCAAGCTTGCGCGAAGTAGAGAAGCTTCTGCACCTGCAGATGCGTTACGACCTCGCCAGCCGCATGGTCGCTTAGGTTGTTCACAAACCAGTTTGCGACGGCAACAGGCTTTGTCATCC
>NZ_BATI01000103.1 GCF_000467105.1 Aquipseudomonas alcaligenes NBRC 14159 | reverse complement strand
GCATTCACCATTACCAGTCAGAACTATGGTGCCGATGGTGCGGGGAGTGTCAGTGCCAGCTATGCATTGACCATGATCGCCGCAGAGGGCACTTCCTCGGGGCTGAGCAGCGACGGCGCTACCGTCTATCTCTATGAGAGTGGCGGGGTGATCTACGGCTCGACCTCGGCCAGTGAGGCGGGCGTCGACCCGAGCAATACCATCTTCACCTTGTCGGTGAACTCGGCGACTGGCCAGGTCACCCTGACCCAGTTCGAGGAAATCGACCACAGCGCCCCGGGTGTCGGCAGCAACTACAGCAACCAGGAAGCCGTGCTGGGTAGCGGCCTCGTAGGCCTGAAGGGCACGGTCGTCATCACCGACGGTGACGGCGATACCGCCAGCGCCGACAAGACCCTCGACCTGGGCGGCAAGGTGGCCTTCGATGACGACGGTCCCAGCATCACGCTGGGCTTCGGAACCGCACCGGTGCCGACCCTGAATACCCAGGATGCCCAGACCATAGGCGCCAGTTCCGATACCGACTCCGGCAACTTCGGCGGTGCACTGGTCGTGTCTTCATCCAGCTATGGCGCGGATGGTCCCGGCAACATCGTCCAGTCGTACAGCCTCAACCTGCTGTCTGGCGGCAATGGGCCTCTGGCCTCTGGCATGAACAGCGCCGCAGGGCCCATCTACCTGTACAAGATCGGTGGTGAGATCGTCGGCTCGTCCTCGGCGACCCTTGTCGGGGTGGCTGCTGGCAATACCGTCTTCTCACTGGCGGTGAACTCGGGCACTGGCCAGATCACCCTGACCCAGTTCCAGGAGATCTTCCACGATGCGCCCGGCTCAGGCAGCAATTACAGCAACCAGGAGGAAGTGCTGCTCGCTGGCAAAATCGGCCTGACCCTGACCGCCACCATCACCGATGGTGACGGCGACTTCGCCACCGCCGACAAGACCCTGGATCTGGGTGGCAAGATCGCCTTCGACGATGACGGCCCCTCGACCAGCTCCAACCTCGACGTACAGCTGGACGATGACGCCCTGGCGGGCGGTATCGCCGGCGGCCCGGCTGGCACCGATGATGCGGATGCGCTGAATGTCAGCGGT
>NZ_BATI01000104.1 GCF_000467105.1 Aquipseudomonas alcaligenes NBRC 14159 | reverse complement strand
ACGGTGACCTGGAGCTATTCCATGGTCCTGCTGGTTGCCGAAGGGACGCTCTCCGGCCTCAGCAGCGACGGTGCCGCCATCCGCCTGTACCAGACCCCGAGTGGCACCATCATCGGGTCCACGGCCGGCAGTGAAGGGGCCATCAGCGGCAGCAATACCATCTTCACCCTGTCGGTCAACGGCTCGGGCGTCGTCACCCTGAACCAGTATCAGGAGATCGACCATGAGCTGCCGGGTGCCAATGGTAGCTACGACGCTCAGGAGGCCCTGCTGGGGTCGAATCTGGTTGGCTTGCAGGGCACTGCAACCATCACCGATTACGACCAGGATACCCACTCCGACAGTGTGAC
>NZ_BATI01000105.1 GCF_000467105.1 Aquipseudomonas alcaligenes NBRC 14159 | reverse complement strand
AGGGTGTGCAGAATTTTGTGTAACCGGGGTTGGGGTTACTGCTGCGGCAGCCGGTCTTCGTAGCTGATCGTAAAGCGCGTCAGCGCCGCCTTCCAGTCGCGGATCGGCATCGTCCATTTTTTGCTGATGTTGCGTAGCGCCAGGTAGAACAGTTTCAGCAGCGCCTCGTCGCTGGGAAACGATCCGCGATTCTTGGTGATCTTGCGCAGGCTCATGTTCACCGACTCGATGGCGTTGGTGGTGTAGATCACCTTGCGAATCTCTGGCGGGAAGTCGAAGAACGGCGTGATACGTGGCCAGTTGCGGCGCCAGGACTGGCCAATCGGCAGGTAGTCGTCATCCCACTTGGCCTCGAACTCACCGAGGCGCAGTTCGGCCTCGTCTGCCGTGCTGGACTGGTAAATTCGCTTCAGGTCAGCAGCCACTTCAGCCCGCCGTTTCCACGACACATAGTTCAGGCTGTGTCTGACCATGTGCACGATGCACAGCTGCACGCTGGTGTGCGGGAACACCGCTTCGATAGCCTCAGGGAAGCCCTTCAGGCCATCCACGCAGGCGACGAAGATGTCCTGCACGCCACGGTTACGCAGCTCGGTTACCACCTGCAACCAGAACTTGGCGCCCTCGTTCTGGGCGATCCATAGGCCGAGGATTTCCTTCTCGCCAGCCAGATTGATGCCCAACGCCAGATACACCGCCTTCACTCGCACGGCGCCTTCGCGCACCTTGGTGTGGATGCAGTCGAGGTAGACGATGGGGTAGACCGCATCGAGCGGGCGCGACTGCCAGGCCTTCACTTCATCGGCTACGGCATCGGTCACCGAGGAGATCAGGCTGGGCGACACCTCGGCACCGTACATTTCCTGCAAGTGCGCCTGGATCTCGCGCACAGTCATGCCGCGGGCATACAGCGAGAGGATCTTGTCGTCGAAACCCGCCCAGCGGGTCTGGTGCTTCTCGACAATCTGCGGATCAAAGGTGCCATGCCGGTCGCGCGGCACTTCGATGGGCAACTCGCCGAACTCACCCTTGAGTTTCTTCTTGCTGAAACCGTTGCGGGTGTTGCCAGTTGGATTGCTTACCGGCTGATGCTTATCGTGGCCCAGGTGGTGGGTCAGCTCAGCATCCAGCGCACGCTCAACCAGCTTCTTGGTCAGTTGCTTGAGGATGCCGTCAGCACCGATCAGGTCTTCAGGATTCTGGTAGTTGGCCAGGAGCTGATCCAGCAGCTCGTCGGTGATGGGATGTTGCGTCTTGCTCATGGTGTCTCCGGTTCGGAGCGACAGTGTCGCTCATGAGCCGGTTACACAAAAATTCGGACACCCTC
>NZ_BATI01000106.1 GCF_000467105.1 Aquipseudomonas alcaligenes NBRC 14159 | reverse complement strand
ATTTCAGGGGGGATTACCGAATAACTGGCTGCCGGACAGCTCGCGCAGCGCGACCGGCGAGTGCGTCGTCATGAACACTTGCAACGGAGCGGCAGCGTCCTTTGCACCCAGCGAGTCCAGGAATCGCATGAGCCGATGAGGTTCAAGCCCGTATTCCACCTCATCAACCAGGGCAATTGGCGCGGCGCTGGCCGCAGCCCTTTGAAGCCCTGCCACTAGCAAGCGTGACGAGCCCGTGCCAAGGGAGCGCAGCGGAATACCTGTTTCACTGTGCAGCGCGATCGCCCCCTCGCCAATCGACACAGAATGTGCGTCAAGGAGCGCCTGAGGCATAGCCCCGACCGAAACGCCAAGATGCTGTGCTGTGCGTTGCACGACCTCAAGCGTCTGGGTCAGATGTTCGGCTGCTTGATTGCCAAAGTTCGCTCTTGCTTGCCTAGCGGCGCGCGCCAGTTCAGCACCAAGCTCGGCGCGCTCATCGGTAAGTCGATTGAGCACTGAGCCACGACTCCACGACAGGTTCGAGCTCGCAAAGCTGCCGATACGGGCGGGCGCTAGTGCCGCTCGTTCTTTCCAGGGAAGAGTGCGTTCAAGTTGCTGCTGCTCCGCGCGCTCGGAGAAAAGTGTCCAAACAGGCTCCAAATCGGCACCAACTTGCAGACGCAAGGTGATGACGGTCTCCAGCCCCGCTCGCGGTTCGTCTTCGACTTCCCCCGTACCGGGATGGAATCCACGCAAGAACTCGCCGTAGACATCGATATCCATCAGCGATACCGGCAAATCGCCAAGCGCCACGCTGATGGTGATGGGTACATCGACGTTTAATGCGAAGAAGTCCATGTCGCCGAACGTGCCGCCTCGGCGGGCGCCGACGCAAAGGTCAATCGCGTCCAGGATGCTGGACTTCCCACTGTCACCCGGACCAATGAGGCAGTTAATTCCGGGGGCCGGCACCCAGTCGAGCGCCTGGATAGACCGGAAGTTGCTAATTTGCAGTCGGCGAATGCGGGCCACGGAGAATCCTCATGGGGTAACGACTGTCAGTCTCCTACTCGCAGCGGGAACGATCCATAGAACGTCCCCTCGTCATCAGGTGATGCGACTGATAGGTCAAGTTGCAAGCTACCGTACGGTATTTTCCGGTCAGATGCGCATTTAAAAAATCGCCCTGCAGGTAGGCACATCGTCTTGTCTAGCAGACTAGCCAACGTCCGTTGCTTTCAACCTAAGCGCATTGAAAACCACCGAGGCTGAACTGACGCTCATTGCCAGA
>NZ_BATI01000107.1 GCF_000467105.1 Aquipseudomonas alcaligenes NBRC 14159 | reverse complement strand
GCCCCGGATTTCTTAGACACTTTCCAGGCTCAGTAAATGTCGCTTCTCAAACTCTACCGGTGACAGCTGGTTGTTGAAACCGTGTCGGCGTTTTGGGTTGTAAAACATCTCGATGTAGTCGAACACATCAGCGCGTGCGTCCTGCCTGGTGCTATAGATTTTTCGCCTGATCCGTTCCCGCTTCAGCAACTGGAAAAAGCTTTCCGCTACTGCGTTGTCATGGCAATTGCCGCGCCGACTCATGCTGCCAAGCAAGTTGTTGGCTTTCAGGAAGCTCTGCCAGTCGCCGCTGCTGAACTGGCTCCCCTGATCTGAGTGAATCATCACCTCCTGCTTTGGCTTACGCCGCCAAACTGCCATCAGTAACGCATCAATAGCCAGATCGCTGGTCATCTGCGGTTTCATTGACCAACCGATTACCTGTCGCGAGAACAGATCGAGCACCACCGCCAAATACAACCAGCCCTCATAGGTGCGGATGTAGGTGATGTCCGTAACCCAGACCTTGTTGGGTTCGGTGACATTGAATCGGCGCTCCAGATGATTAGGTGAAGCCGCTGGAGGCTTACCACCATAGCGGCCCGGTCGACGACGATACCCTGTCTGTGAGCGCAGCCCTTCCAAGCGCATCAGTCGAGCAACACGATGTTTGCCGCATGCTTCTCCAAGCTCACGCAGGTCGTCGTGGATTTTGCGGTAGCCGTACACACCGCCGCTCTCTAGCCACGCGTGCTTGATCAGTCCAAGCAGGCGTTGATCATCCTTGGCTCGTGCTGACTTCGGTTCAGCCAGCCACGCATAGTAACCACTGGCATGTACTTTCAGCGTCAGGCACAGGCGGCGAACCGAATAGTCAACGGATAGCTGGTTGATGAAGGCGTACTTCAGCCGCACTCCTTGGCAAAGTACGCGGCGGCCTTTTTTAGGATGTCTCGCTCTTCGGTCACGCGCTTGAGTTCGGCACGAAGACGACGCAGCTCAGCTTGCTGATCGTCCTCTTGCGCGCGCTGCTCTTGGGGCTTGCTGTAGCGTTTAACCCAGGCATAGAGGCTGTGGGTCGACATACCCAAACGAGCAGCTACCTCCGCTACTGGCAGACCTCGTTCGGTCACCTGTTTGACTGCTTCGATTTTGAATTCTTCGGGATAACGCGGGTTGCTCATGGCACCTCCTAGTGGGCCGTATTATGAGGCCTGGAGGTGTCTACGAAACTAGGGGCGATTC
>NZ_BATI01000108.1 GCF_000467105.1 Aquipseudomonas alcaligenes NBRC 14159 | reverse complement strand
GGTAATCCCCCCATTTTTAGTACTCACCAGAAGTAGAGGTCAGGCCGCGAGGGCCAACTTCTGTTTGGGGGTGATGCCTCCCAGGGCCATATTTGGTCGCTCATGATTGTATGTCCAGATCCATCGTGTGGCGTGTTCTTGCACCTCAGCGATGGACTCGAACAGGTAATGCCCCAGCCAGTCGTAACGTACCGTGCGGTTGTAGCGTTCGACGTAGGCATTCTGCTGGGGATTGCCGGGCTGGATATGTTCTAGGCGGATGCCATGCTTCTCTGCCCACAGCACAAGCTTGCTGCTGATGTATTCCGGGCCGTTGTCACTGCGAATCGACCGGGGTTTTCCACGCCATTCGATCACCTGATCCAGCGCACGCACCACCCGCTCTGCCGGCAGTGAGAGGTCTATATCCATGGCCAGGGCTTCGCGGTTGAAGTCGTCGATCAGGTTAAACAGGCGGAAGCTGCGACCGTCTGCCAGTTGGTCATGCATGAAGTCCATCGACCAACAGTGATTGATCGCCTCCGGCACAGCCAGAGGCTCGGGCTTCTCACGCACGATGCGTTTGCGCGGCTTGATTCGCAGGTTCAGCTCCAGCTCGCGATAAATCCGGTACACCCGCTTGTGATTCCAGCGGTGGCCTTTCACGTTGCGCAAATACAGGAAGCACAGGCCGAACCCCCAGTTGCGCTGGTTGTGCGTAAGCCGGATCAGGTGGTCGGCGATCTCGGCATTTTCCGAGGACAACCGTGGCTGGTAGCGATAGCAGGTGACGCTAACCCCGAAGGCCTGGCATGCCAGCTTGATGCTAGCTCGACCAGAGCGAACTGCACGCTGCGCCATCTCTCGCCGCCGAGATGGCTTCACCACTTTTTTGCCATCGCTTCCTGGATGATCTCGGCCTTCAGGCGCTCTTCGGCGTACATCTTTTTGAGGCGACGGTTCTCATCCTCCAGTTCGCGTAGCCGGGCCATCAATGAAGCGTCCATGCCACCGAACTTGGCGCGCCACTTGTAGAAGGTTGCCGAACTGATGCCATGCTCGCGGCAAAGCTCAGGGACTGGGCTGCCGGCTTCGGCCTGCTTGAGGATAGCGATGATCTGGCTGTCCGAAAAACGCGATGTCTTCACGCAAAATTTCCTTGATCCGATTAGGAGAAAATTCTACTTCTGACGAGTACTGATTTCAGGGGGGATTACC
>NZ_BATI01000109.1 GCF_000467105.1 Aquipseudomonas alcaligenes NBRC 14159 | reverse complement strand
ATGGTCTGAAGTAGTTGTGTATTTCTGGCTGACTTCAGCCCCTGCCGATTTTAAAAGCGGCAAATCGATCAAAAACGCTCAGATCACCCGCTTATTTCTGTGTTTTTAGCCGCCGCGAGCACCTCGCGGCAGCCATTTCCCACATTACAGGCGCACCTCTCCTGCATTCGCCAGTAAATGTCGGCGCGCCATCCACAGGTTCGACAGCGCGAACAGCGTCACCAGTTGCGCCGTGTTCTTCGCCAGACCACGGAAGCGCACCTTCACATAACCGAACTGGCGCTTGATCACCCGGAACGGATGCTCGACCTTGGCTCGTACCTGAGCCTTGGCCTTCTCAATCTTGCGCTTGGCTTTGTACAAAGCACTGCGCTTATCAAGCTTCTTGTAAGTACTACGGCGGGCGGCGATCTGCCAGATGACCTCCCGGCCTTCATGTTCAGGGCGTTTCTCGACGCCGGTGTAACCCGCGTCGGCACCGACCATGTTCTCATCGCCGTGCAGCAGCTTATCGACCTGGGTGACATCGGCCACGTTGGCCGCCGTGCCCACCACGCTGTGCACCAAGCCCGACTCATCATCGACACCGATGTGCGCCTTCATGCCGAAGTAGTACTGGTTACCCTTCTTGGTCTGATGCATTTCCGGGTCGCGCTTACCGTCCTTGTTCTTGGTCGAACTCGGCGCATTGATCAGCGTGGCATCGACGATCGTGCCTTGGCGCAGCGACAGCCCTCGGTCGCCCAGATAGCCATTGATGACAGCCAAGATGCCGGCGGCTAGTTCGTGCTTCTCCAGCAAACGACGGAAGTTGAGGATGGTGGTTTCATCGGGGATACGCTCCAAGCTCAGCCCCGCGAACTGGCGCAGGATGGTGGTCTCGTACAGCGCCTCTTCCATCGCTGGATCGCTGTAACCGAACCAGTTTTGCATCAGGTGCACGCGCAGCATCGCCATCAGCGGATAGGCCGGACGACCGCCTTCACCCTTGGGATAATGCGGCTCGATCAAGGCAATCAAACCCTTCCACGGCACCACCCGATCCATCTCGATCAGGAACAACTCTTTGCGGGTTTGTTTGCGCTTACCGGCGTACTCGGCGTCAGCGAAGGTCATCTGCTTCATGGGGAAACTCAGCGGGTGGAATCCGGGTATTTTGCCAAAATCTGGAAGTCTTCTTCAGAG
>NZ_BATI01000110.1 GCF_000467105.1 Aquipseudomonas alcaligenes NBRC 14159 | reverse complement strand
CCTTAGGTAGATCGAAAAAAGAAAGATTAATTTCCTCCCGGTTAAACCTCCACGTTGCTTAATGGGCGGAGGTTTGAGCACGATCATCAAGCCTTCATGGCAAGAATTCGCCGACCACCGTTGAGGACAAGCAGCCCGACAGCAAAACCAATGGCAAGGTCGGGATAAGGCGAACCCGTAAGCATAACCAGTAAGCCAGCAACAATAACCCCTAGGTTGGCCAATACATCGTTTGCTGAGAATATCCAGCTTGCTCGCATGTGAGCGCCACCATTCCGGTGTTTTGATATCAAGAGCAAACAGCCAACATTGGCCACAAGGGCGACCAGGCCAACCCCCATCATCAACAATGACTCAGGTTCGCTGCCGAAAATAAATCTGCGCACAACTTCCAATAAAACGCCTAACGCGAGCGCTATTTGTAGAAAGCCCGACAGATGTGCGGCCTTAAGCTGTAGACCCTTGCTCCGTCCAGCGGCATAGAAGGCAAGGCCATAAACAGCGGCATCGGCGAACATATCCAGTGAATCCGCAATCAACCCTGTGGACTCAGCAATAACCCCAAGAACCAACTCGGCTACAAACATAAGAGCGTTGATACCCAACAAAGCTTTAAGCACTCTGGACTCGTCTAGAGCCTCCTGGGCGTCAGCTTTCCCTCTCTGGGGTGCCCGCAGAATTCGGAAAAAATCGTACGCTAAGGTTTTCCGGGCAATCGTAGCGGCCTGAACTTCCCGACCTCCAGCCTGCGGCTCTGCCGCCAGACGTAATCGCCAGTCAGGTTGATGTGCTCCCAGCCCAGCGGCAACAGGTATTGCAGCAGCTCGCCGCCCACCGACTTGCCTCGACCAGCCCCAAGTGATGCGCTCCAGATACATCGTGTTCCATAGCACGATGGCCGTCACCAAGTTTGGGCTTCTGGCTCTGTAGCGCTGCGGCTCGAAGTTCCGATCCTGATTTTGCCTAAAACTGGACACTAGCTATTGTCTTTGAACAACGTCGATACGGTACGGGCAACATGGTCTGCACCGTCACTGATTTCACGCATAATAGTTGTTACAGTTGCGATCTGATCGTTGTTTTCTTCGGCGCTTCTAGCGATGCTGTTCATATCTATATTCAGTTGCTGAGTAAGCTTTCCGTTAGGG
>NZ_BATI01000111.1 GCF_000467105.1 Aquipseudomonas alcaligenes NBRC 14159 | reverse complement strand
AGGTGTACTGCAGCTGCAGCCAGACCTTGTCGGTATCGACGGTGCGGGCCTTGTCGTCGGAGTCGTAGGTGGCGTACTTGAGCAGGCCGACCAGGCCCTTCACCCCGGGAATCGGGTGGGCGTAGGACAGGTCGATCTCGTTGCCATACTCGTCGCTGCCCTGCTCGGTGGAGAAGTCGTGGTACCAGGCCTGCAGGGTGCCGCCCAGCAGCGGCGCGGTGACGCCGACATAGGCGTCCTCGATGCCGTCGGCCGGGGTGGTGAGGAACTGGTCGGCCCAGCCCTGGAAGGCATGCTTGGTCGCCAGCGGGGTCTGGAAGGCGCGGTTGCCGCTGCCGTTGTCACCGCCGAGCACCTCGTAACCGGCCTTCAGCTGCACGCCTTTGAGGGTGTAACCCAGCTCGGCGAGGTAGTACTCGCTGTCCAGCTCCAGCGGGTTGTCGCCATAGTCCTTCTGCTGGGCGTATTCGAGGGCGTAGCTGACCCCGGCGACGACCCCGTTCAGGCGCAGGCCGCTGGTCTGGCTGGACAGCGTGCCCTCGGCGGCGGTGGGCGCCACGGCAATGTTGTCGAGGTCCAGCAGGTAGCTGTAGGCGGTGGCGGTCAGCTGCGGTATGAACACGTACTGGGCGTTGATCAGGTGGCTGTGGCCGTCGATGTTGGCCGGGTTGGTGACATTGTCGTAGCGGCCGTTGTCCGGGCCGAACACGGTGTTGACCTGGTCGAGGTAGGCGTAGCTCAGGGTCAGGCCGTCGAGCGGCTTGAGCTGGGTGAGGGCGCCGTCGAAGGTCTGCTCGTTCTGCCGCCAGGCCACGCTGCCGATGAAGCGCTGGTTGTCCAGGTTGATGCGCTGGCGGCCGAGCACGGCGCTGCCGAGCTTGTGGTCGTAGCGCAGCAGGGCCTGGTTGACCTCGGTGCCGTCGGGGTCGGCGACCACCGCGTATTCCTTCTGGCCGTTGCGGGTGCTGTTGTAGGCGTCGTCGCCGATGCGACTGACGTTGTCCACCTCGAGCAGGCCGGACAGGCCGTACCACTGGCCGCTCTGGAAGCCGGCGCGGGTGCGCAGGGTCTGGGCGTTGGCGTCGCGCAGGTCGTTGTTCTGGTCGACGTTCTCGAAGCGGTAGCGGGCGTCGAGGATCGG
>NZ_BATI01000112.1 GCF_000467105.1 Aquipseudomonas alcaligenes NBRC 14159 | reverse complement strand
GGCGGTTACAGGAGCTGAGTGCAACACGGTTATTGAATTGAAGCTGGAGCATCATGCCGCATAGCCATAGCTTCCTGCATCACCTCGTCCATAACCTCGATCGGACACTTGAAGTCGAAGCGCTTACGGGGGCGCATGTTCAGTTGCAGTGCGATGGCATCCAGTTCCTCCTGGCTATGCACCGACAAGTCCGTGCCCTTGGGCAGGTACTGGCGGATCAGGCCATTGATGTTTTCGTTACTGCCGCGCTGCCAAGGGCTGTGCGGGTCGCAGAAGTAAATCGCCACCCCGGTCTGCTGGGTGATTTCAGCATGCCGCGCCATTTCTCGGCCCTGGTCGTAGGTCATGCTCTTGCGCATCGCCAGCGGCATGCCATTGAGCGCTGCACTGAAGCCTTCCATCGCCGAGGTCGCCGTCGCGTCGTTCATCTTCACCAGCATCAGGTAGCCACTGGTGCGCTCCACCAGCGTACCTACAGACGAGGCGTTGGCCTTGCCCTTGATCAGGTCGCCTTCCCAATGCCCTGGCATCAGTCGGTCTTCGATCTCCGGCGGACGTACATGAATACTGACCATCTCAGGGATCTGACCGCGCCGATCCACGCCGCCAGAGCGCGGCCTGCGCATCGTCTTGCTTTGGCGCAGGCAGATGATCAGCTCTTTACGCAGCTCGCCGACTGGCAAGGCATAGATCGCGTTATAGATCGTCTCGCGACAGACGTAGGCATCTCTGAGGCTGGGAATATTCATGCTGCGCAGCTTGCCGGCAATCTGCTCGGGAGACAAACGCTCACGCAGCATATGCGCCACCAATTCGAAGCGCTCGCTACCCGGCAACAGCTTTTGCTTCGGTCGACACACCTGACGGCGGGCCTGCATCTGCTGCTGGGCCACGCGGGCCGAGTAGCCGCCACAGGCATCTCGATTGCGGCGCAGCTCCCGGCTGATGGTCGAAGGGGATCGGTTGATCAAGCAGGCAATCCCGCGCAGGCTGAAACCTTGGGCATGACCGATTTGAATGGTGGCGCGCTCTTCAACGCTGAGTTCGGAATAAGACATAGGGACAGCACCGTACCGGAAAGGTCAGGTGTTGCACTCAGTTTTCGCCGCCG
>NZ_BATI01000113.1 GCF_000467105.1 Aquipseudomonas alcaligenes NBRC 14159 | reverse complement strand
CCTTTTTGCCATCATTTTCCCCCGCCAGATCTTTCAACCAGTCACGAGGGCTCAACCCCGTCTTGCGTCTAAATGCGCGAGACAGCGCCGAAGGACTTTCGTAGCCGACTTGAGCTGCAATCAGCGTAATCGAGCGCCCTTCTCGCATCAGCTTCTGAGCCAGGCTAACTCGCCAACTCAACAAATAATCAGCAGGCGTCTGTCCGATGACACTCTTGAAATGCACGGCATACGCAGCGCGTGACATATTTGACTCACTGGCCAGCTCTGCTATTGACCAGGCATGTTCCGGGGAGTTGTGCATCTGTAAAAGCGATCGGGCAAGCCGCATGTCGGCCAGTCCAGCCATCATTCCGGTGCGCAACTGGTGATGATCGAGCAGGTAACGGAGCAACAGAATGATTAGGAGCTCAAATAAGCGCTCAAGCGCGGCTTCCCTTCCACAATGCACATTTGCCGCCTCGGCAAACATCCACTCCAACGTGTCTGCCAGCATGGGCAGATCATCGAGTGCGAGCACCAAACAGTCCGGTAATGAAGCCGACAAAGGATTATCAATTCCGCCCTCAAACTCCATGGAAGCACACAACAACTTTGCGCCATCGGACTCACCCGCAAACAATTGATGCTTGGCGGGGCGTGGCATAAAAATCAAGCTAGGGCGAGTGAGCTGCAAATCCTTGCGATCGGGACCAAGCAACGTCACGCTGCCGGCCTGAAGCAGATGGATATAACCTCGCCGCTCGGCGCCATCGTAAGATGCAGAGCCGCATAGGTCGCCGTCATAGAACAGATTGGCCCGCACGCCGAACCGCGAGAGCAAATTAGACAAACGATCCATTGGCCGATCCTTGACGAGTCAGAACGCACAGATCATACCATCTGCGTTGTCGTTCAGTGCCTGTAGCGAACATGCCGGCGTAAATCAGCCAACGGATAAAGTGATCACTGAGCAGCTCAGCCTCCCTTTCCAGTTCGGCTGTTAAAAAAACAACACCGTTGTTTGAAAGCACCAGCAAATCAAGTG
>NZ_BATI01000114.1 GCF_000467105.1 Aquipseudomonas alcaligenes NBRC 14159 | reverse complement strand
AAACGCCTCATCCAGGGCAAAACACCCCTCCCCGGTCAGCTCGCGTGCCGTTCGCTCGACGTTGATGCTGAACAGACGACGCAGCGTCTTGTGGTCATAGTCAGCCAGCTGGAGCGCGGTGGTAATGCCCATCGCGCCCAGCCTGGCACTCAGCCGCCGACCGATCCCCCAGACCTCGCCAACCTCGGCCAAGGCCATCAGGCGGCGCTGACGCGCGAGCGGGCGAAGATCAACGACCCCGCCCGTTGCCGGCCACTTCTTCGCCCCCCAGTTAGCGAGTTTCGAGAGAGTCTTAGTGGGCGCGATCCCGACCCCAACCGGGATGCCGACCTCGCGCAGCACCCGAGCGCGTATGTCTCTGCCGAGCTGCTCCAGGTCGATCTGCATGCCACGCAGATCGAGGAAGGCCTCGTCGATGGAATAGACCTCGATGCGCGGAGCCATGCCCCGCAGCAGGCGCATCACGCGGGCCGATAGGTTGGCGTACAGCGCGTAGTTCGAGCTGCACACCTCCAGCCCGCTTTCGTGGACGTGATGGCGCACCTGGAAGAATGGTTCGCCCATCTTGATGCCCAGCGCCTTGGCTTCATTGCTGCGGCTCACCACACAGCCATCGTTGTATCTGAATGACTCTAACAGTTAGTAGATTGTAACATACTGTTTTATAAGCATTTTACAAGACTAACAATTTTTCAATTTTTCGAGGCCTCTTGAAACCCTTCACGACCACTGTTCGAACGCCAACGCAACCATCGTCATCCCAGCAGGTCATGCGTACAGTCGCCCGCAAGCTGGCAAGGCCGATCTGATTGAGGTGGCAGAAAAGAGCGTTTGCTCACGGTAAGTGGGCACCATCGTGCCGACGTACAGAAATCAACCGGACGCATACATCTAGCTAGGCGAACGGGGCATCACGCCCTGCCGGGGAGCCCAGCTGTGCAGCAACAGCTCGATCAAGGCGCTGGCTTTCAGGGTTGGCAAGCGCGTGAGCACGTCCTTTAGGGAAA
>NZ_BATI01000115.1 GCF_000467105.1 Aquipseudomonas alcaligenes NBRC 14159 | reverse complement strand
GCCGTCAAGAACAATACGGGGACGTCTTTTCCTGCGGCGCGCACCATGCGCAGCACTTCCCACCCGTCCAGCCCAGGCATCATCACATCCAGGATCAGGAGGTCATAGGACTCACTCAGAGCGTGCTGTAGAGCATCTGTACCGGTCATAACCCGGTCGACATTGAAGCCCGCTTCACTGAGGCCTTGCTGCAGGTATGCACCGGTTTTGGGTTCATCTTCAGCTACCAGTAGTTTCATGCGAGCAGACTCCAAATATCGGGTGGCCTGAGTTTGCAGGCAAACCGCGGCCCCAACCAGAAGCTTACGAAAATGTAATTCTGGCTTCAGCTCGCTGACAGGGTGGCTTGTGCTACGGTACAAGCATGAGCACTAGGTTGTGCTCTCGGCCCTCGACAGACCAAAAGCAGAGGTGCCGGCCATAGTTTGCACTGATGGAGACTGTCCCATGAAATCGCTGAAACCTTTGCTTCTGGTTGGTTCGCTGCTGCTTTCTTCTATGGTCTGGGCCGAAGGGGGGGGTGATCGTACCTTTGAGCGCATGCAGCGCATGCAGCAGATGCGCGACAAAGCGGAAGCCGTGCTGATCCAGGCAGAGAAGGCCCCAGTCTGCGAGCGGCATGTGCATATGAAGGAGCACATGAACATGCTCGATGACCTCATGAGTCAGCTGCACAATGAACATCCTGCTCCAGGCATGTCTGCCGAAGATCATTTGGCCTGGATGGAAAAACACGACAAGTTAGTAGACGACGTGCTGGGTCAAATGATTCGCGAGCACAAGCTAATGATGGCCGAAAAAGAGTGCCATCGATAAGGATTTTCCCATCTTCCAGGCCTTCCGTGATTGCTCCTTTGGCCTAGCGGCGCCTCTATGGCGCCGTGCTTTTTCCCAGCTGACGCAGTTGTAGATTTGGGGGCAGCGGCCTGGCAGCAAGCGAGTAATAGCATGAGATTTCCAGCATCCCT
>NZ_BATI01000116.1 GCF_000467105.1 Aquipseudomonas alcaligenes NBRC 14159 | reverse complement strand
GATGGGTGCTGGAAATCTCATGCTATTCCCCGCTTGCTGCCAGGCCGCTGACCCCAAAACTACAATTGCGTCAGCTGGGAAAAAGCACGGCGCCATAAAGGCGCCGCTAGGCCAAAGGAGCAATCACGGAAGGCCTGGAAGATGGGAAAATCCTTATCGATGGCACTCTTTGTCGGCCATCATTAGCTTGTGCTCGCGGATCATTTGAGCCAGCACGTCGTCTACCAGCTTGTCATGCTTTTCCATCCAGGCCAGATGCTCTTCGGCAGACATGTTTGGCGCGGGATGTTCGTTGTGCAGCTGGCTCATGATGTCTTCGAGCATGTTCATATGCTCCTTCATGTGCACATGCCGCTCGCCGACCGGGGCCTTCTCCGCCTGGATCAGCACGGCTTCTGCTTTGTCGCGCATCTGCTGGATGCGCTCGAATACACGGTCGCTGCCCCCTTCGGCCCAAGCCATAGAAGAGAGCAGTAGCGAGCCAACCAGAAGCAAAGGTTTCAGCGATTTCATGGGACAGTCTCCATCAGTGCAAACTATGGCCGGCACCTCTGCTTTTGGTCTGTCGAGGGCCGAGAGCACAACCTAGTGCTCATGCTTGCACCTTAGACAAGCCACCCTGTCAGCGAGCTGAAGCCAGAATTACATTTTCGTAAGCTTCTGGTTGGGGCCGCGGTTTGCCTGCAAACTCAGGCCACCCGACTTTTGGAGTCTGCACACATGAAACTACTGGTAGCTGAAGACGAACCCAAAACCGGTACGTACCTCCAGCAAGGTCTCACCGAGGCTGGGTTCAATGTCGACCGGGTTATGACCGGTACAGATGCCCTTCAGCATGCACTTAGCGAAGCCTATGACCTGCTAATTCTGGATGTAATGATGCCTGGGCTGGACGGTTGGGAAGTGCTGCGCATGTTGCGCGCAGCAGGAAAAGACGTCCCCGTACTGTTCTTGACGGC
>NZ_BATI01000117.1 GCF_000467105.1 Aquipseudomonas alcaligenes NBRC 14159 | reverse complement strand
AGGCTTTGGGTGTGTTCGCTAAGCCGATTTGATGCATCACCTATGCGACCTACTACGCTGCCTGTTTCAGCTTGCATCATTCGTAAAGCAAACTCTATTTGGCCAAACTCATCGGTGCGCCCAGTGTAGAGGGATTGACTTAATGGGTTATTGGAAATATTCCTGGCTCTTTCAACCAGTCTTCCAAGAGGAGAGAGAATAGCCAAAACACTAACAGAGCTTAAGCTTCCTGACATTAAAGTAGCTAACAATAAGCTGCTTATTGATGTATCAGTAAGCATGCCGGCAGCCATTGCGCTTGATATAATACTACCCCATATGAGCAAGAGTATTTTCACGGAAAAGCTAGCAGCCCATTTCGGCCTCGCGGCCTTCCCGCTTCTCAATTGAGCATATAATTTTTCCGCAGCCAAAACCTGCTCAGGTTCAGGCTTGGTCCTTACAGACTGGTATTCAACAATCGAACCATTCTTAGCTATTGGCGTTACATAAGCACTTACCCAATAGTGGTCGCCATTTTTACAGCGATTTTTTATTAGCCCCATCCATGAGCGGCCAGATTTTAATGTACTCCACATATGCTCAAATGCAGCAGGCGGCATATCTGGGTGTCTTACGATGTTGTGAGGCTGGCCTAATAGTTCTTCCTCAGTGAAACCACTGATTTTAATGAAGTCAGGATTAATGTACGTGATATGGCTTTGAGGGGAGGTAGTCGAAAGAATATTGGTATCTTTTGGGAGTTCTAAGTTTCGACCCGTCACTGGTAAATTCTGGCGCATAAGAGCCTCAAGGGTTGGCTGTTTTATTTTATTGTATTCGGCATTAAGCCCAATTTCTTTAGCGTTACGATAAAGCTAGGG
>NZ_BATI01000118.1 GCF_000467105.1 Aquipseudomonas alcaligenes NBRC 14159 | reverse complement strand
GGGTGGCCAGGCGCAGGGCGAAGCGCTTGATTATCGGGTCGTCGGCCACCAGGCCGCTGTCCTGCTGGTAGGCGGTGGTCGGCAGCTTGGCAAAACCGGTCTGGTCATCGCCAAATACCAGTACATGGCCGTCCATGCTGTGCTGGAAGTGGTAATGGATGCCTTCTTCCTCGCACAGGCGCTGGATGAAGTGCAGGTCGGATTCGTCGTACTGCACGCAGTAGTCGCGGGCAGGGTAGGTCGCGCCGAGCTGGAAGCGCTGGCCGGAGCCTTCGAGGATGCCGTGCTCGCTCAGCACCTGGGCGACGATCTGCGGCACCGTCAGGTGCTGGAAGATGCGTTGATTCACCCGATGGCCGAGCCAGGCCAGCTGCGGGCGCAGGGTCAGGTGGTAGCGGGTCAGGCGCTGGCCGGAATCACCCTGGGCGCAGGCATGCACCTGGGCGTGGATGCCGCTGCCGTCGGCATTCAGGGCCAGAAAGGCCGGCTGGCCGAGCAGGGCTTCGAGGTCCAGGTCCGGGCGCTGGCTGACCAGGGTGACCTCGAACACGAAGGGCTGGCTGAGCGCCTCGTGTCCGGTGAATTCGAGCACCTGCAGGTCGTGTTCGACACCGGGCAGGTGCAGGCTGAAATGCGTCTGGTTGGCGGGGGCGAACATCCGTTGTTCCTTCTGCCGAAAGGGCATCGGCCAGGAGTGCTGGCCGATGGGGTGGCTCGCGTACCTGCGAGCCGGGGCATTGTCCGGGATGCGCCACGGCGCTGCCGTGACGCGGGGGGCAAAAATGCCGCC
>NZ_BATI01000119.1 GCF_000467105.1 Aquipseudomonas alcaligenes NBRC 14159 | reverse complement strand
CCGCAGTCCCGCGGTCATCTTTTCTTTTGAGGGAGTTGTTCCTTTGGTGATGAATCCGCAGATATCACCTGCGGTTTTTGACGACCAGCCAACTGGAAGCGAGCTACTGGCTGGCGCCGTTGTTGCGCGTCCTTCATCAACCCAACCTACATGCTGTGTGCGCCACTCCTCCGTCAGCCTCCCGGAAACCGCTGCAGCGAGGACGGATTGGCGGAAGCGTTTGAGCAGGGCGGGGATGGCGTCGATGCGGGCTTTGAGGGTGTCGACCTGGGCCAGCAGTTCATCGAGTTTTTGGGCGATTCGGGTTTGTTCGGCGAGCGGCGGCAGCGGAATTTCATATGCCCGAATATCTGCCGATTTGACAGCAGGGTAGAGAGCACCTTGCACCTTATCGCACATCGTATTAACGAACTTTGCCGATCTGACTGCCGCGAAAATCCACCGGGGCTCAACCCCGCATGGTTGAAGTACATCGAAACCAGTCGAAGCAATGCAGTCGTTATGTTGCTCATTAATCAAGGCGACAGCATTCAGATTGGGGCGAGTCATTGAGACAATAACATCGCCCTTTTTCACTACCTTGCGAGCACGGCTGGGCGCCTCAGCTCCGGATAATCTCTGCGGCTCTGAGATTACCTTTCGGTCACGGTCAATACTCGCGATGTCGATGTAAATGAAGTCCTCATCAGGGTTAGGG
>NZ_BATI01000120.1 GCF_000467105.1 Aquipseudomonas alcaligenes NBRC 14159 | reverse complement strand
CCCTAGGAGCTAAGCCATGACCTCTACGATTTCAGCTACAGAATTCTCCCTGGACCGCGACACCCAATACGTAATGACGATTGGCGACGAACCAGAGGGATGTATTTTCCAGGGAGGCCTTTATGCATGGCCTGTCGGAGCGTGGGAACCTGATCTATCGAAACAGGTTGGCCACTTCATCAACGACTTGCTGATCATTGACGACAGAAGAGCAGGCAGAGTGTCCGGAAACAAACTGGTGATGTTCGATGGCCGAGAATACCTGCTTTCTGAACGGGACCTGCACCAAGACTGAATTGTCCTTCGGCTGGTTAAGCCTCAGGCGCTGCTTCGGTGAACATGTCGCCAGTAGTGACATCTTCGGCAAACTCAACGCCGTCAACGTCATCATCGAAAGCGTCTTCCGTCAGGACCCCAAGAAGAGTCTCATTTGCCCTGATACGGATTGCTTCGCCTGCCCGGACAGTGCCGCCCAGCACCCAGTCTTCATCAGCGCCGCGGTAAATTTTCCAGCCAGCATCAATGTACTTGCGGCTTTCCCAATCCTCGAGGCGTTTGATCAGCTCTGATTTGAAACGCCGGCGTACCGACTCGTACTTGGATTTGGAGCCCTGGAGCCGGAAGTAATTTTCGAGCTTAACTGGGAA
>NZ_BATI01000121.1 GCF_000467105.1 Aquipseudomonas alcaligenes NBRC 14159 | reverse complement strand
GGGGAGGGTGCCGTCCTGCTCCAGCTCGCGCACCAGCTTTTGCACCAGTACGCTTTCCGGGTTGTTCGGGTTGGCCTTGGCGAACTTGTCCCAACGCTCCGGCCAGGCGTCCTTGAAGTAACCGAGAAAGTCCTCGGTATACAGCGCCGTGCGCCGGTCATAGCCGCTGGCCGGACCGGTGAGCCAATCCTGGGCAACCATGGCGGTGATGATGTCCTGCTGGAACTGGGCTTCCTTGCTGTCCGCCATTTAGTTGGCCTCTGCTACTTCTAATTCGGGGGCTTGGGTGCTGGCCGGTGGCTGCCAGCTGCGTACGTCGATTTTGCCGGTAACGGCGGCGGAGATTAGAGCTGACCGTTTCTCTCTGGCTAGCGAAATTGTCGACAGGGATACTTCAGAAATCGCATCCAACCTTCCAAGTTCAGATTGCAGATAATCGACGATTTTCATTTGCTCAGCGGCCGGCGGCAAAGCAATTTTTAAGTCTTTAATATCGCCAACACCCACATTATCCTG
>NZ_BATI01000122.1 GCF_000467105.1 Aquipseudomonas alcaligenes NBRC 14159 | reverse complement strand
GCGGGCGATGGCGATGCGCTGGCGCTGGCCGCCGGACAGCGAAGCGCCATGTTCTCCGACCACGGTGTCGTAGCCTTCCGGCAGCTCCAAGATGAACTCGTGGGCACCCGCCAGCTTGGCCGCCTGAATCACCGCCTCCAGCGGTGCCCCCGGGTCCGTCAACGCGATGTTCTCGCGAATGCTGCGGGCGAACAGCATGTTGTCCTGCAGCACCACGCCGATCTGCCGGCGCAGCGAGGAGACATCGGCCAGGGCCAGATCCATACCATCAACCAGTACCCTGCCACGCTCGGGGGTGTAAAGACGCTGCAGCAGGCGGGTCAGGGTGCTCTTGCCGGAGCCGGAGCGGCCGACCACACCAATCACCTCGCCGGCGTTGATCTGCAGGCTGACGCCACGCAGCACCTCGGAGCCGTCCGGGCGGTAGCGGAAGTGCACCTGGTCGAATTCGATCTGGCCCTTGAGCGGCGGCAAGGCGCTGCGGGTGGCCTGGGACAGTTCGGTGCG